>NZ_JBNDLA010000011.1:0-235807 GCF_050435825.1 Bradyrhizobium sp. I1.14.4
AAAGAAACAGGCCGCTGGGAGCGCTCGACGGTCTGGGCGATGCTGCGCAATCCCGCGTATAAAGGAACGGCCTGCTTTGGCAAGACGCGGATCGCGCCGCGCATGCGTGTGACGCGGCCGTTGCGATTGCGCGGCGGCGTCGCGCCTCGCAACAGCGCCAATCATGAGCTTCCTCGCACAGAGTGGATCGAAATCCCTGTGCCGACCATCATCAGCGAAGAGACCTTTGCATTGGCGAACGAGCTTTTGGAAGCCAACAAGAAGCATGCCCCGCGACGCACGATCACCCCGAGCGCCCTGCAAGGATTGTTGAGCTGCGCCAAATGCGGCTATGGGCTCTATCGCACCTCCACCAGGTCGAGCGCTCGAACCATCCATTACTACCGCTGCTTGGGCTCGGATGGCTGGCGCCGGCTCGGCGGGCCGGTCTGCGACAGTCGCCCGATGCGCCAGGATTTGCTGGACGAGGTGGTATGGAAAGAGATCACGCGTTTACTTGAAGACCGACGCCTCATCGAAGACGAACTTGAGCGCCGGCTCAAGGCGGCGCGCAACGCCGATCCCACACAGCGCCGGGAGGAAACGCTTCGCCGCGATCTTGCGCGCTCCCGGAAAAGCATCGAGCGCCTCCTCACGGCCTATCAGGAGAGCCTTCTCTCACTTGAAGAGCTGCGCAGTCGCATGCCCGATTTGCGCAGCCGCGAACAGGCTTGCCTGTTGGAGCTGCAAGCGATCGAAGACCAATCGAAGGAGCAGGAAGTTTGTCTACGTCTCGCCGAATCCGTGACGAGCTTCCTCGACCGGCTGCGCTCGTCCGTCGGCGCGCTCGATATAATCGAACGCCGACGCGTGCTGCGCCTTCTCGTGAAGGAAGTCCTCGTTGGCGACGACAAGATCGTCATCCGCCACTCCATCCCCCTCCCACCCACCCCTCCGGGTGGAAAGGCGTCCGGCGCCACCGATAGTTCCGTGGCCGCTCCTCCACCGCAAAGTTATCTTTTGCGTTCAGGGAGCCGTGCCGCCGCCTCTGCGTGTCACGAGCCGGACATTCTCGCCGCGTTCAGCGAGCAGGGACGCGACAGCGCTTCCGACAGCACTGGCCCCTACGATGACATTCGTTTTCATGGCCCGCTATTCCAACGATAAGCCGTGTTTGGCCGCAATGTCGCCCGTCAGGGCCCATAGCTTCCTGGCGGCATCAGAGTTCATTGCAAGTGGCTCCGGCTCGAAACGCTTGGGGTTACGCAGGACGACTCCATCCAGGTCGGCCGGCGAAGCCTGGGTCAAAATGCGGACTGCGTTGACTGCGGAAACCTCGGGCGTTGTACCGAACAGCCCCAGCAATTTCATGCTCAAGGGCATGAGCGGATCGGCCATAACCTTGGTCTTGGTGGAACCGACACAGGCCGCCGCGATAGTCACAGGACGGTCGCGCCACAACCGCGCAGCTTCCTGGACATGCAGATGACCAAGGAGGTGGGTACCCAGGATCGACTTGTAGAAGCTCCACTTGCGGCGCTCGAGTTGCAGGTCATCGAGATCGGGCATGAAAGACAACGGGACATTGCCCGAGATGCTAATGATGCGTCCATCGCCCGAGGCGGCGAGCGGTTCGACCAGCGTGCGATTGAGCGCCGCGCGCGCCATGTATTGCAGGGCGAAGGCGAACTCCAGACCGTCAGCCGTCAAGGTCTTGCCCTTGAACGCGGCCATGGCGGTGTGCATCACGCCGTGCAGGACCGGTCGCCAGGCGATGACCCCCTCGGCCGCCGCTTTGACGCCCCTGAGGGTCGATAGGTCGGCACTCAGGAATGCGGCCTCGCCGCCCGCCGCGCGAACGGCCTCGACCGCGACCTCGCCGGCCGTTCGTCCCCTACCGACGATCAGCACGTTCGCGCCCCGGCGCCCCAGCTCCACGGCCGCAGCATGACCAATGCCGGTGGAACCGCCGAAAAACACATAATTGCCACCAGACACCCGTCGCTCATTCATGAGTGATCCTCTTTCGGTAGGAACAAGTTGTTAGATTCCTCAGCCCTTCTCCGCCTGCGGCTTCAAGGTCCCGTTCATCATTTTCGGCGGATACGGCGTCGTGCGGTTCTCGCATTTTTGGGCGAACTCGCTGACGTTGCGAACTTTGCAGAATGCTCCGTCGTACGTTTTGAAGATTACAGGCGCGCCTTGTCATGCTTCCCCCGCTCACCAGTCAGCGCGCGCTGTCGATGATCGAGCCTCCATCCGGAGTGAGGCTGTAGCCCGTAAGAAATTGAGCGTCCTTGCTCGCGAGAAACAGGACCACTGGTGCGATGTCCTCTTCCGGCGATCCAAAGCGAGCGAGCGGGTTGGTCGGCGCGGGCACGTTCACCTCCTTGCCCCATGTTTCCGCTACCGGCAGAACGTTGTTCACGGTGATCTTATCGACGCCCCATTCCCGCGCGGCAGTCCGGGTCAGGGCGCGCACCGCTTCCTTCGCCATGTTGTAAGGACCGTAGCCCGCCAGGCCGATCACTCCGGCCATAGAGCCGAAGTTGATGATCCGGCCCTCTCCGCTGGCTTTGAGGTAGGGGTAGCAGGCCTGCATCGTCCGCAGATAGGCGATCGGGCCCATTTCGAAATTGCGCTGCAACTGCTCCACCGGGAGATCGATGATGGACGAGAACGGCGCGGACGGATCGAACGCATTGTTCACGAGGATGTCGATTCCGCCGAAGGCCGCGACGGTCTTCTCCGTTGCGGCCTTGATCTGATCCGCATTGCTGATGTCTGCGACGAAGCCGATCGCGGTCCCGCCGGCAGCCTCGATGTCTGTGACAACTGTATCCACGTTTGCGGGAGTAAATGACACGACAGCCACCTTCGCGCCTTCAGCCGCGAACAGCTTCGCGGTGGCGCGACCGATGCCGCGACCGGCGCCCGTGACGATGGCGACCTTACCGTTAAGGCGACCCATATTCATCTCCAGTCGTTGGTGAGTTGATTGGTTGCGCAGCGCGTCAGAGCATCGCCGCTTGCACGTAGGGTGACGGGACTTCACGAGCGACGTTCTGCGTTGCGAAGGAAACGGCCAGCAAGACCAGGCCAATGGCCGCCGGCACAGCGCCCTTGAGGCTGCGCGCACCGATGTGCGCCATTCCCGACAGCAGGAGGTGATAGAAGACGCCGGCATAGGCGAGATCGCTGAGCGCCACGTTGAAACGCGACACGATGGCGACTGGGCCGACGATCTTCACCACGATCATGAACGGCACGAGGTAGGCCGGGTAACCGAGGTCGGCGAGTGCCTTCCGGACCCAGTCCCATTTTGTCGCGTACATGTAGGCCGAGGTCAGATACAGCAGGCACAAAAGCGTGGTGCTGACCCAATATATGTAGACCGATGCCATGATCCCTTCCTGAGCGCCGTTGCGGCAGCAACAGCTCATTCGACTTCGCGACTGCTCGGAATGCGTGATTGCGTCTGTGCATCCGCAGTGCACGTCGAAAATGTCGGCTAAGATCTATATTCGCAAGTAGGATGAATAACCTGTTGCTAGTATGGAAAAGCAGACTATGGCCGATAAACAGATCAACATGCATGAAGAGATGCGGCGCGCGTTCGCGCTGCTCTCAGGCAAATGGAAGCTGGAGATCATGTGGCTGCTCAATCAGCGGGTCTACCGCTTCGGGGAGCTGCGAAAGGCGATCCCGGGCGTCACCCAGCACATGCTGACGGCACAGCTCCGCGAGCTCGAAGCGGACGGTCTGGTGTCACGCACCGTGTTCGCGGAGGTGCCGCCCCGCGTCGAATATGAGATCACGTCCAAAGCGCGGGGGCTCGGTCCCACGATGCAGGCACTGACCGCTTGGTGGAAGGAGTACGGAAGGAGCGTTCCGGTAAAGCCGAGCGGCCGCGGGCGCAAAGCCAAGGCCGGCTGAATTCGAAGGCATTGCCTTGCGTCGATCTGGCGTGAGGACGACGATCCTGGAAGCTTCTGGACATCGAGAGGAGGAGCGAATGGCGATTGTTTTTGTTACCGGCAGCACGGACGGACTCGGGCGGGCGGCGGCGGAGTCGCTTCTCGATGACGGACATCGAGTGGTCCTGCACGCCCGATCGGTGGATCGCGTCGCGACCATCGGCAAGCTCTCCTCGCGAGCCGCAGGTATCGTCATCGGCGATCTCCGCAGCGCCGCCGAGACCAGCAGTGTCGCGGGTCAGGTCAACGCGATCGGGCGAATGGAAGCGATCATCCACAACGCCGGCGTCTACACGGAGCGCAGTCGCGGCGCGACGCCCGAGGGCCATGCCTCCACGTTGGCGGTGAACATTCTGGCGCCGTACATCCTGACCGCGCTGATCGAGCGTCCCGGTCGGCTGGTCTACCTCAGCAGCGGCCTGCACCGCGGCGGAGAGGGTTCGCTGCGCGACCTTGACTGGACGAAGCGGACCTGGGATCCGGCAAAGGCCTACGCCGAAAGCAAGCTGCAGGTCGTCGCGCTCGCTCTCGCTCTGGCGCGACGCTGGCCGCAGGTCTTCAGCAATGCCGTCGATCCCGGCTGGGCGCGCACGAGAATGGGCGGCCCGGGTGCGCCAGTCGACCTCGAGACCGGCCAAAGGACCCAGGCCTGGCTCGCCGTCAGCGACGAACCGGCTGCAATGGTCAGCGGACGCTACTGGCACCATCTCCGGCAGGAGCAGCCGGCCAGCGAGGCCCTCGATCTCCAATTCCAGGAGCAGCTCATCGCCAGATTGGAGGAGCTAACGGGCGTCGCGCTTCCTCAGGCTTAGGACCGCGCCCGGTCTTTGCGCGTAGTCGCTGGCTTGAGATGTTGGAGCTGCGGCCAGGAAGCGCAGGTTTTGCAACTTGAGCGCTCTTCGCGTCATCTGGCAACGCATCGTACAAGATCGCGCGCCAGCGTGGAAAAGGTTAGTTTGGTGCCCAGGGGCGGGATCGAACCACCGACACTGCGATTTTCAGTCGCATGCTCTACCAACTGAGCTACCTGGGCAAACTCGCGGGGCCAAAAAGGCCTAAGCGAGCGGGCGGTTTATAGAGAGGTCGGAGCGCTGTGTCCACCCGGCTTCGCCAAAGGCTTCACCGGGCGCAGCCCGCCCGGCAGTCTTTCCCCAACTTGTTGGGAAATCTTGGCTATTCCGGGTCCTCTGCGTCGTCCTCGCGGCCGGGGACGACATAGCGGCCGCTCAGCCAGCGGTTGAGGTCAACGTCGCGGCAGCGCGAGGAACAGAACGGGAGGAAAGCCGGCTGGGCGGGCTTGCCGCAGATCGGGCAGGCGCGCGGAGTGGCTGGGGGTGTTCGAAGTTGGTCAGTCATGGCTGGAGCGGAGTTTACACCGATTGGCAATTGAGAAGGTGGCCGCATGTTCCGCCGCGCCCCCTCTCCCGCTTGCGGAAGAAATGTGGAGTTCCGATGCCGCGCGAACGTGGATCACACCGCGACGGCGTTGAGCCAGCCGTGGCGGATCGGAAAGCCCTCGCCGCCGAGCAAGGTCACGGTCTCGTAGAGCGGCAGGCCGACCACATTGGTGTAGGAGCCGACCATCTTGACCACGAAGGATCCGGCGATGCCCTGCACGGCGTAGCCGCCGGCTTTGCCGCGCCATTCGCCGGAGCCGATATAGGCCTGGATATCGTCGTCGCTGAGCCGCTTGAAGCGCACGCGGGTCTCGACCAGGCGCTGGCGGAACGCCTCGCGCGGTGTCACCACGCAGATCGCGGTGTAGACGCGGTGGTTGCGGCCCGACAGCAGCCGCAGGCACTGCGCCGCCTCATCGACCAGATTGGCCTGGGGCAGGATGCGGCGGCCGACCGCGACCACGGTATCGGCGGCAATGATGAAGGAGCCGCGCAGATCGTCGTCAAGCTGCACCGATTTCAGTGCCGCGTCCGCTTTCGCACGCGCCAGCCGGTTGGCGCAGGCGCGCGGCAGTTCGCCCCGCCGTGGGGTCTCGTCGACATCGGCCGGGCGCAGCGCATCGGGCTCGATGCCGGCCTGGTTGAGCAGGGCCAGCCGCCGCGGCGAACCGGAAGCAAGAACGAATTTGGGACGGCCAAGCATGCGGGCTTTTGAGCTGAATCGGAGGGACGGACGCGGGCGGAACCTATCGGATGGGGCATGGATGCACAACCTTGGAACCGGTCGCGAATCGCGCTCCCTCGTGGTGACAAGGCCCGATAAGCACAGCTGTTTGTCAGTCTGGCGACAAGTCCCGGCGCTGCGATTTCGGAACACGCGGACTCTTCACATCAGCGAGCGCGTCACTCGCTCGTGGCGCCGGCCCTCGCGAAGCGGCGGCGGATGCGCAGCAACAGCCCGTCGCAGACCTCGCGATAGGCGGCGAGCTTCTGCTCGCGCGAACCCTCGGTACCGGTGGGATCGACGGTGGGCCAGTATTCGACATCGGCCGCGACCGTGCGGGTGAGGTCGAGTGCCTTGTGGTGGGCCTCCGGCGACAGCGTGATGATGAGGTCGAAGTTCAGCCCCTCCCAGTCCTCGAGCTCCTCGAAGGTCTGCGGCTTGTGTCCGGAGATGTCCTGGCCGAACTCGGCCATCACGGCGACCGCGAACGAATCGAGCTCGCCCTTCTTCACGCCGGCCGAGCGGACATAGACGCCTTGCGGAAACATCTGCTGCAGCAGGCTTTCGGCCATCGGCGATCGCACGCTGTTCAAGCCGCATGCGAACAGCACGGCCTGCGGGTTGCGCGCGCGCGGCGCTTCCATGCGATCAGGCTTTTTTCGACCGGGGTACGCCCCCGTCGTCTGGCGAGGCGAGGATCGGGATCATGCGCATCTTGCTATTGCGGATGATCTCCGCGCAAGCGCTTGCGTTCGTCGCGAGCGAAAACCGGTACCCACTTTTCGGGATCATGCGCCTTCACCCTTCCAGTGCAGCACAGTGATCAGCGTGAACAGCCGCCGCGCGGTCTCGAAATCGACGCGCACCTTGCCCTTGAGCCGCTCCTGCAGCGTGCGCGAGCCTTCGTCATGGATGCCGCGGCGGCCCATGTCGATCGCCTCGATCTTGTCCGGTGTCGCGGTCCGGATCGCCTGATAATAGCTGTCGCAGATCATGAAGTAGTCCTTCACGACGCGGCGGAACGGCGTCAGCGACAGCAGATGCGCGACCACGGGCGCGCCGTCCTCTTTCCGGATATCGAACATCAGGCGGTTGCCGGTGATCGCGATATGCAGGGTATAGGGCCCGCTCGCGGCGCCCTCGGGCGCGAACAGATTCTGCTCGACCAAATCATAGATTGCGATCGCCCGCTCATGCTCGATGTCGGGCCCGGAACGGCCGATCGATTCCTCGTCGAGCGTCACCGCGACGATGCGATTGTTGGAATCCTCGTCGTCTGGTGGCTTGGTCATGAGAGATTGAGGCGCAATCCGACGGAACGTGAATGGGCATCGAGACCCTCGGCCTGGCCGAGCGTCATCGCGGCGGGCCCGAGCGCACGCAGCTGATCCGGCCCGCACCGCAGGATCGAGGTTCGCTTCATGAAGTCAAGCACCCCAAGGCCGGAGGAGAACCGCGCCGAGCGCGCGGTCGGCAGCACGTGGTTGGAGCCGCCGACATAATCGCCGATCGCCTCCGGGGTATGGGCCCCGAGGAAGATCGCCCCGGCGTTGCGGATCTTTTTCGACAGGCCCTCGGCGTCGGCGGTCATGATCTCCAGATGCTCGGCCGCGATCGCATTGGCGAGCTCGACCGCATCGTCGAGTTTTGTCACCTTGATCACGGCACCAAAATCGTTCCACGAGGTGCGGGCGATCTCGGCGCGCGGCAGCGTCGCCAGCTGCGCCTCGACCGCGCGCTCGACATCGGCGGCGAGCCGCGCACTGTCGGTGATCAGGATCGACTGCGCGCTGACGTCGTGCTCGGCCTGCGCCAAGAGATCGGCCGCGATCCAGTCGGCATTGCCGGCGTCGTCGGCGATCACAAGTACCTCGGAGGGGCCGGCGATCATGTCGATGCCGACCTTGCCGAACACCAGCCGCTTGGCCGCGGCGACATAGGCGTTGCCGGGGCCGACGATCTTGGCGACCGGGGCGATCGTCGCGGTGCCATAGGCCAGCGCCGCCACCGCCTGGGCGCCGCCGACGCGGTAGATTTCCGAGACGCCGCCGAGAGCTGCTGCCGCGAGCACCAACGGGTTGAGCTTGCCGTCGGGCGCCGGCACCACCATCACGACCCGCGGTACGCCGGCGACCTTGGCCGGCACCGCGTTCATCAGCACCGAAGATGGATAGGCCGCGGTGCCGCCGGGCACGTAGAGCCCGACCGCATCGACCGCGCTCCAGCGCCAGCCGAGCTCGACGCCTGCGGCATCGGTGAAGCGCTCGTCCTTCGGCAGCTGGCGGCGGTGAAAGGTCTCGATCCGGTCGCGCGCGAATTTCAGCGCTTCGACGGTCTTGGGGTCGCAGGCGGCAACCGCGGCGTCGATCTCGGCAGCGGTGATGCGCAGGCCGCCGGCGTCGATATCGAGCCGGTCGAACTTCCTGGTCGCCTCGAGCAGCGCCGCGTCGCCGCGGGCTGCCACATCATCGACGATGGCGCGGGTAGCGCGCTCGACGTCAGCCGAGACCTCGCGCTTGGCCGCCAGGAATTCGCGGAAACGCTGGTCGAAATCGGCGCTCTGTCGGTCCAGGCGAACGGGCATGGCGGCTTTCTTAGGAGGAATTTGGGTCCCTGCTCAATGGCGCGGCGGATAATGGCCGTCAACCCTTGCAAAAAGGACAATTCGCCGTGGCGCAAGCAAAACTACCCCGGCGCCATCCCGAAGTCGTCAGCCCCAAGATCGGTCAATTCGCACTCCAGGCACTCGACATCGAGCCGCAACGCCGCACCCTCGCCGAACATCAGCAGCGCGCTGCCGCCCGGTGGGTCAGAGACATGGAATTCGATCCCGAGCAGTTCCAGGGTGGCTTCCGAGGCCTCCAGGTCGATATTGCGCGACTTGCACGCCAGCACCCGGTCGAACCTGAGCGCGGCGATCAGGCGGCGCGAGCAGGTGCCGCCGGACAGGGTCTGCTCCCAGTCGAGCCGGTTCAGGCCGACCACGAGGCGTTTCTCGTCCTGGCGCCAGACGATGTCGGAGGGCTGGACGCGGGCGTCCTGCACATGGGCGGAGATGACCGCGAGGTCATCGGCGTCGAGGGCGATCAGTTTCAGCGGTGCGGGTGGGGACATGGCGGTAGTTATAACGCCTTGGAGGGCGGGAGGTACCCAAGGAAAATCCCCGCCGACTCCGTCCCATTGGGGTCCTTGGGAGGGAACCCTTCCACTGGCGCTTCCCTGAGCAGCGCTGAACCAAAGATACCGCGCAGATCACACGCCACCCGTCAGCCCTTGATGAACGCCAACAGATCGGCGTTGATGGTCTCGGCTTCGGTCGTCGGCATGCCGTGCGGAAAACCCTTGTAGGTCTTCAGCGTGCCGTTCTTCAAAAGCTTGGCCGAGAGCGGGCCGGAATCGGCATAGGGCACGATCTGGTCGTCGTCGCCATGCATCACCAGCACCGGCACGTTGATCTTCTTCAGATCCTCGGTGAAGTCGGTCTGCGAGAACGCGACGATGCCGTCGTAATGCGCCTTGGCGCCGCCCATCATGCCCTGCCGCCACCAGTTCTGGATCACGGCTTCCGACGGTTTTGCGCCGGGCCGGTTGTAGCCGTAGAACGGCCCCGCCGGCAGATCGCGGTAGAACTGCGAACGGTTGGCCGCAAGCTGGGCCTGCAGGCCGTCGAACACCGACTTGGGCAGGCCGCCCGGATTATTCGCCGTCTGCACCATCAAGGGCGGCACCGCGCTGAGGATCGCGGCCTTCGCCACCCGGCTCTCGCCATGGCGGGCGATATAATGCACGACCTCGCCGCCGCCGGTGGAATGGCCGACATGGACGGCGTTCTTCAGGTCGAGATGCGCGGTGACGACCGCGAGGTCGTCGGCATAGTGGTCCATGTCATGGCCGGCGGCGACCTGCGCGGAGCGGCCGTGGCCGCGGCGGTCATGGGCAACGACGCGAAAGCCGTGATTGAGAAAGAACATCATCTGCGCGTCCCAGTCGTCCGACGACAGCGGCCAGCCATGGCTGAACACGATCGGCTGGCCCGAACCCCAATCCTTGTAGAAGATCTCGACGCCGTCTTTGGTGGTGATGGTGGGCATTTGATTGCTCCTTTTGTTGCCGATTTTTTGATCCGGGCACGCCAGGCGTGAACGGCCCTTGCGCGACGGCGCATCCCCAACGCGCCGCCGCACATCATCTTCTATGTTGCGCGTCGCCTCGAATTGAGGTCATCCGTCCCGCATCAGGCGAAATTGATCGGCCTGAACCGGCGCCAGGCACCGATGATCACCAGTGCGAAGAACACCAGCACGATGCCCTGCACCACCGCAAACACGGGGCCGGATGGCGGGTTCGGCGGCACGGCCGGCGCCAGCGCCTGCAGCGCCGGCACCTTGAGGAAGCTCTGGATGACGAGCACGAAGACGTTGAGATAAAGCGAGACCATCGCGGTCACCACGTAGACCGGGCGCCAGGCGCCCTTCAACTGCATCGCATACAGCGCGATGCAGGCGATCGCGAGCAGCACCAGCGAGAGGCCGCCGATGATTTGCGAAGGCAGCAGCTTCTCGGTCAGCAGCGGCGGGATCACGAAGCCGGTGGCGCTGGTCAGGATCGTGAACAGGAGGAAGATCGCGGTCAGCCCAGGCATCGCGCGCGAGCCGAGCAGGCCGAACATCACGATCACGCCAGCGACGATTGCAATCAGGCTGATGATGACGTGCACAAGCACCAATGTCGTCATGTGGCGCACTCCCCGTTGAGAACCCGCAGCACGTTACGATGCATCTCTGAAAATTGCTACACGGTTCGATGGCAGGATGGCCGACATCTCATGAAAATTCACCGATGCCGACGCTTGCCGAAGAATTTCGCACCGATGTCACACGCCGTGGCACGTGCGCCTCGTGAGAAGCTGAATCAATAATAGCGCGGGATCGGCCCGTCATGCGGCGTCTTGCGCTTCGACAGGTCGAACAGCACCTCGTCGACATAGCACCAACCCCAGCCTTCCGGCGGATCGTAGCCTTCGATCACGGGGTGGCCGGTGGCGTGGAAATGTGCGGTCGCATGCCGGTTCGGCGAGTCGTCGCAGCAGCCGACATGGCCGCAGGTCCGGCAGATCCGCAGATGCAGCCAGCGGCTGCCGCTCTTCAGGCACTCCTCGCAGCCGAGCGCGCTCGGCGTGACGTCCTGGATGCCAGCGATGTGCGCGCAGCCTTTTGTCATCGAACCTCCTACAGCGTCGGACTGCTTGCGTCTGCGAGATAGCCGTGCAGCGCGGCGACGACCTGCGCGCCCTCGCCGATCGCGCCGCCGACGCGCTTGACCGATCCGGAGCGGACATCGCCGACCGCGAACACGCCCGGCACCGTGGTCTCGAGCAGCGGCACCGTACGCGCGCCCTCGCCGTTCTGCACGCCGGTCATCACGAAGCCGCCACGGTCGACCTGCACGCCGCAGCCCTCGAGCCAGCCGGTCGCCGGATCGGCGCCGACGAACAGGAAGAGATTGCGAATATCCATGGTGAACTCGTCGGGCGCGAGCCGGCTGCGCCAGCGCACCCGCTCCAGCGTCTCCGCGCCCTCGAGCCCGATCACCTCGGTGTTGAACATCAATTCGATGTTCGGCGTCGCCTCGATGCGCTCGATCAGATAGCGCGACATGCTGGCCCCGAGCCCGCCGCCGCGGATCATCATGTTGACCTTGCGGGCGTGCGCCGACAGGAACACCGCCGCCTGCCCCGCGGAGTTGCCGCCGCCGACCAGCACGACATCCTGCTGGGCACAAAGTCTCGCCTCGATCGGCGAGGCCCAGTACCAGACGCCGCGGCCCTCATAACTCTCGAGATTGTCGATCGCGGGCCGGCGATAGCGCGCGCCACTCGCGACCACGACCGACTTGGCGCGCAGGTTGTGCCCGCATCCGGTGGCGAGCGTGAACGCGCCCGAGGCGTTCGAGCAGTCGAGCGATTTGATGGAGACCGGAATCAGCATCTCGGCGCCGAATTTCTGCGCCTGGTTGAAGGCGCGCCCGGCCAGCGCCTGGCCGGAGATGCCGGTCGGAAAACCCAGATAGTTTTCGATCCGCGCGCTGGCGCCGGCCTGACCGCCGAAGGCGCGGGAATCGAACACCGCGACCGACAGTCCCTCGGACGCCGCATAGACCGCGGTGGCGAGCCCGGCCGGGCCGCTGCCGACCACGGCGACATCGTAGAGCTTTTCATGCGCACTGTTGCCGATCATGCCGAGCGCCATCGCAAGCGCGGTCTCGGACGGATTGCGCAGCACCGTGCCGTTCGGACAGACCACCAGCGGCAGCTCGGCGCGCGTCGGCGAATAGCGCGCCACCAGGTCGGCCGCATCCTTGTCGGCCTCGGGATCAAGGACGTGATGCGGCTGGCCGTTGCGCGCCAGGAAATTTTGCAGCGGCGCCATGTTGCCGACGGATGCCGAGCCGATCAGCACCGGTCCGCCGGCACCGCCCTGGATCAGGCTGACGCGGCGCAGGATCAGTGCGCGCATGATGCGCTCGCCGAGATCGGCCTCGGCGACCAGCAGCGCGCGCAGCCGGTCGGGCGGCAGCAGCAACGTCTCGACGGCACCGTCGGCATGGCCGTCGACCAGCGCGGCGCGGCCTGAGAGCTGGCCGATCTCGGCGAGGAACTGCCCCGGTCCCTGGTCGATGATTGGTGTGACACGGCCGAGACCGTCGCGCTGGGTCATCGACACATTGCCGGACAGCACCACGAACATGCCAGGACCGGGCGTACCGGTCTCGAACAGCGCCTCGCCGTCCTTGTACGAGCGCGGCTCGCCGAAGCGGCGCATCCGCTCGATCTCGTGCCCCGTCAGGGTCGGAAAGGTCTGCTCATGGCGCGGGAACGCGTAGGCGGTGGCGTTCAGCCGATCGATCGTCGTCTCATCTACAGCCATCTCGGCGACCCGCTTCCCTTTGCAACACACATCAACCGGGGTTAACGGCCCGGGTCGTTTCCGCCGGCGTCATCCAGCGAGCCGCCATTTAGCGAACCATGGGCACCTTCGGAAGTCGCCCCATCCTCACGGCCGCGCGCCTGCGATTTCCGCCGCTTCAGGTTTTCGCGCAGCGCCAGCTTGAGACGATCCTGTCGTGAATCCTTCACGCGGGCTCCGGCCTGCCCGCCGCCCTTGTCCCGATCGCCTGTCATTTCAAAACTCTCGAACCGCCCTGCTCGAGGCAAGCATAAACAATGACTGACGCTGGTGCACCCTGCCCGGTCGGCCAGTTGCACTCGATGGCGTGATTCGGCGCTAACTGCAGATAGGCAGCTTTCCGGCGCGATCGGGAACTCAATCGGGCCGAAATCGGCCGGATTGGGTGGAATCGTCGACGCGGAACGTCAATTCCGCCGATTTCGCCGGCAAGAGGGGCGCTGTTTCGCTTGCGCCAGAGGGAGGCCTGTGGCAAGAACCGCCCGCTTGGACGGGCCCTCGGGGCCGATTCAATTTTTCCCGGGCATGCTGCCGTAGCTCAGTGGTAGAGCACTCCATTGGTAATGGAGAGGTCGACAGTTCAATCCTGTCTGGCAGCACCAGGATCTTCGCAAACAAGGCAGTCGTAAGCACGCGGTGCGTCCGCGTACGCTGGATCAATGCGCCAGCAACACGCCCGCTCCGCCGACCGTCAGCACGACGTAGAACGCGAACACGCTGGCGACCCATTTCCAATCGATCTGCCCGTTGTCGGGGCTGAGACTCTCAATGAGGTCTTGCATGATCGTCTCCCTTCTGGGCTCGGATGTATTGTGTATAAACCCAGCCCCGAGCACGTCATGTGACTCACTTCACACTTCCCATTCCCGGAGCGGATCCAGAGTGACCGGCCCAGAACTGAAGAAATTGCGCGAACATCTCGGCGAGACGCTCGGCCGCAAGCTGACGGCGGCAGACATGGCGAAGCTGTGCGGGCTGCCGGGGGCCGGCGGCGCCGAGAAGCTGCGCAGGTGGGAAGTTACCGGCCCGAGCCCGAAGGTCGCAGGCCTGCTGCGCGTGCTGGCGATGGCGAGCGAGCACTATCCGATCCTGGAGAAGTTCGACGTGTTCGATCGCCACGACGTGCCGGTCAAGGATCGCGCCGCGCGCCGCCAGGCGTTCCGCGAGCAGATGCGCGACGACGTGCGCAGGCGACTTGGTTAGCAGACGGCTTGGTTAACGGGGGAAGCGCGCCGCGCGCGGGCCGCGTTAAGCCTTCCGTCATTCCGGCTTAAGCGTTCGTTAGGCACAACAAAACGTTTCGCCGCAAAGGCTGCGACTTAACGCTCCAAGTCGTCTTTCGGTGACAGCATTTTATTCAAATGCGGTCTAACGCATCGCCGTGGATGGCGCACGCTGCGCCTCATGACTTTGTCCGGAGACTGCCCTATGAAGAAGTTCCTGCTCGCAACCGCAGCCATCGCGGCTGCCGTCGCTGCCTTTGGCGCGACCGCCGATGCCGCCGACCTCGGCTCCCGTGGCTATTACCAGAAGGCCCCCGCGCCCGTTTACGCCGCTCCGCTCTACAACTGGACCGGCTTCTATCTCGGCGGCCATCTCGGCGGCGTGTTCTCCGGCAACAACACCTTCAACGGCCTGGCGCTGACCGATTCCAGCGCCCGCTTCATGGGCGGCGTGCAGGGCGGCTATGACTGGCAGTTGTCGCCGATGTGGGTGATCGGCCTCGAAGGTCAGTATTCCTGGGTCGGCAACCACCAGCTCAACGCGATCTTCCCGGGCGGCTATGTCTACAACAACAACCAGCGCGGCATCGCGTCGATCACCGGCCGCGTCGGCTACACCTGGGGCCCGGGCCTGATCTATGTGAAGGGCGGTTATGCCTATTCCGACAACAACGAAACGGTGACATTGGGCGGCGCGCCGGTCGGCTTCACGCTCAGCGACAACCACAGCAACGGCTGGACCATCGGCGGCGGCGCCGAATACATGTTCGCGCCGAACTGGTCGGCCAAGGTCGAGTACCAATACTACGACTTCGGCGACAGCCGCTTCACCGCACCTAGCGCGCTGGTGCCGGTCGGCAGCTTCCACAATGACGAGCACACGGTGAAGGCCGGCCTCAACTACCGCTTCAATCTCGGCAACCTCGGCGGCCCCGCTTACGGCCGCTACTGAGATTACGCACCACAACCAATTGTGGAAAGGCCGGCTCACGCCGGCCTTTTTGTCCCGATAGCGCGCATCGATTCAACAGAGCAGTCTAAGACAACGCCGGCGAGCTGCCGATCGCCATCCGATCAAACGCACTGCTGACGTCAGGCTGAGCCAACGTGGGCTTGCAATCGGTGAAAACCTAGCCAGCGGATTTCGAAGCTTCGAATTGCCGAAAACGGCGTCACAAATTCTATGTGCAATCGCAGATAGCAGGCCATAGACGGTGCTGAAAATCCGTGACAGTTTGGCCACAAGCAGAATTATTAGCTCAAAGACATTTTTGTCATTCTCGTGAAGGCGATCTCAGCCGTTAGCGCACCGGGCGTTTCACAAACCGCTTCGGCTTCTGAACAATTTCTGGTTGACGGTCCAAGCGGAACCGACGAAGCTACCTGAACGATAGTCGATAAGAGGTGCTGGCCGATACCTTCGTCGCGCGGATCAATGACGCGGCGTGCAAGATGCAGGGGTCTGGCAATGCAATCGGCAATGACGATCCTCGTTTGTCGAGGGGGCTGCGCACCGACGACCGTCAACGGCGCGACAGGCGCCGGATCAGCCCACCTATGCCTCCGAAGGATTCGAGACCGTACCGCCGGCTCTCGCGCAACGTCGCGATGTCGATCCGCCGGCGAAAGCGTCTTACCTGATCTCAGGAAGGAGCAGCTCTATGAGTGAGGTGGACGCTGCACTGGCGCGGCCAGGAGAGCCCGCACCTCATCCGGACATGATCTGGATTCCCGGCGGGACGTTTCGCATGGGGTCCGACAAGCATTATCCGGAGGAGGGTCCCGCTCATCGCGTCGCAATCGAGGGCTTCTGGATCGATCGAACGCCGGTCAGCAATTACGAATTTCGGAAGTTCGTCAATGCCACCGGTTACGTCACGTTTGCCGAGATCGCGCCCGACCCCAAGGATTACCCGGGCGCGCTGCCGCATATGCTTAAGGCCGGCTCGCTGGTGTTCACGCCGCCCAGGCATGCGGTCGACACCAGTGACTGGAGCCAGTGGTGGATGTTCAAGTTTGGCGCCGACTGGCGCCGGCCTTACGGACCGCGCTCGTCAATCAGCGGCCTAGGCGACCACCCGGTGGTGCATGTCAGTTATCGTGACGCGCAGGCCTACGCCAAATGGGCAGGGAAAGAACTGCCGAGTGAAGCGGAGTGGGAGCGGGCCGCCCGTGGCGGATTGGACGGCGCCGAGTTCGCGTGGGGTTCGGAATTCACGCCTGAGGGCCGGCAGATGGCCAACACCTGGCAAGGTATCTTCCCGCACGAGAACCTCGCGCTCGACGGCTACGAGCGGACCTCGCCGGTGACCGCCTTCCCTCCTAACAATTACGGCGTCTACGACATGATCGGCAACGTCTGGGAATGGACATCCGATTGGTACGCGCCCAAGCACGAAGCCGACGCGCCAAAGGCGTGCTGCATTCCGGAAAATCCACGCGGCGGGCGCGAGGAGGAGAGCTACGACCCCTGCCAGCCGCGAATCAGGATTCCCCGCAAGGTCATCAAAGGCGGCTCGCATTTGTGCGCGCCGAATTACTGCCGGCGCTACCGCCCGGCCGCGCGCCATGCCGAGGCGGTGGATACCTCGACCAGTCATCTCGGCTTCAGATGCGTAACAAGAGGATCACGTCATGACCAAGGATAAGTTTCCAGGAACGTCCGAAACCAGCACAGAGCCAGTCGGCGAAGGATTGAAGCGCCGCGAACTCTTGTTGAGTGCCAGTTCCCTCGTCGCGGCTTCAGCACTCTCTGCTGCCGGGCTAACAAGCCCCGCGCAAGCGCAGCAAACGGCAGCGCCTGCGCCCACGGGGCAACGGCCCAATATCGTTGTCATCATGGGTGACGACATCGGCATGTGGAATATCGGCGCCTATCACCGCGGCTTGATGGCCGGCCGGACTCCGAATCTCGATAAGCTCGCCGCTGAAGGCATGATGTTCACCGACTACTACGCCGAAGCGAGTTGCACGGCGGGGCGCGCCAACTTCATCACCGGCGAGTTGCCGATTCGAACCGGCATGACCACGGTCGGTCAGGCTGGTGCACCCACAGGCATACCGGCACAGGCAGCAACGATTGCTACCGCACTCAAAGGAATGGGCTACGCCACCGGCCAGTTCGGAAAGAACCACCTTGGTGACAAGAACGAATTTTTGCCGACGGTGCACGGCTTCGACGAATTCTTCGGCTATCTCTATCACCTCGACGCGATGGAGGATCCAGCACATCCCGGCTATCCGCAGGAGTTGCTGAACACCGTCGGTCCGCGCAACATGCTCCATTGTTATGCGACCGATGTCGACGATCCTACCGTGGATCCACGCTGGGGCAAGGTTGGCAAGCAGAGGATCGAGGACGCCGGAACGCTTTATCCCAAGCGGATGGAAACCGTCGACGACGAAATCCGCGACCTCGCCTTGAAGTTCGTCGAGAAGGCCAAGGCGGACAACAAGCCGTTCTTTCTGTGGCTCAATCCGACACGCATGCACATCGTCACGCATCTGTCGCCGAAGTACGAAGGGCTGCGCAACTCCAAGAACGGCTGGACCATCCACGAGGCCGGCATGGCGCAACTCGATGACGATGTCGGCATGGTGATGCAGAAACTCAAGGACATGGGCGTCGACGACAACACCATCGTGGTGTTCACGACTGATAACGGCACCGAGGTCTTCACCTGGCCGGACGGTGGACAGACGCCGTTCGCGCAGAGCAAGGGCACGGTCCTGGAAGGCGGTTTCCGTGTGCCCTGCATGATCCGTTGGCCCGGCAAGGTGCCGGCGGGCAAGGTCGAGAACGGTATCATCTCCGGGCTGGACTGGTTCCCGACCTTCCTCGCGGCGGCCGGTAACCCGAACATCGCTGAGGAGCTGAAGAAGGGCAAACAGATCGGCGACACCACCTATAAGTGCCACCTGGACGGCTATAACCAGATGGACATGATCACCGGCAAGGGCCCGTCGAACCGACACGAAATCTTTTACTTCGGCGAAAGCGAGCTCGGTGCCGTGCGCATCGACGACTTCAAGTATCGCTTCATCGATCAGCCGGGAGGCTGGCTTGGTGAGAAAACCAAGCCTGACGTGCCCTATCTGATCAACCTTCGCCTGGATCCCTTCGAGCGCACCGGCTGGCCAAATAGCGGGACCAAGGAGGGTGCCCAGCAATACTTCGACTGGTTCAAATACGAATTCTGGCGCTTTGTGTTTGTCCAGCAGCAGGTGGAAAAACTGGCCATGACGGCGATCGAGTTTCCGCCGATGCAAAGGGGCGCGAGCTTCAATCTCGATGCCGTGAAAGCGAAAATCGCAGCAGCCCAGGCAGCCATCGCCAAGTAGGTACGCTTGAGGGTCATGGCGGGCGTGCCGCGTTCCTGCGCGCCCGCTGGGCAACGGAAGGGAAAGGTCACGAAACCGATCGCACGATTTCCCCTGATCAATCGCCGCATGCTGCTCGCCTCGCTGGCGAGGCTTCCGTTGCTCTCTACCTCGCTTCGCCCACCTCGCGACCCGCTGCCGTCCTGCTGGCCGGCGGCGCGGTTCGCCTGATGTCCACCATACCGGCGCGGGCGCGAACACGCCTACGACCGCCAGTCGCATTTCGGAAAACCGGACGTGGCGCTGGATACCGCGGCAGTGAAGGGCGCGGCAGCCCTGAAAAATCCCGCAGATCGCGGCAATTTTCCCGATTTTGTTAACCCGCCGCACCGATACTCCCACGCCGGGGAAACATCCAAGAGTAGTGGCCAAGGGTAGTGGGCCAGGGGGCACAGGGGCAATGGCGTTTCGGTTCAAGCTCGGCAAACCAAATCTCAAGCGTATCCGCCTGCCGCAGATGGGGGTCAGGGGCAGCCTGTTCGCGGCATTCGCCGTGATCGCTGGCATGGCGCTCGTGATCAGCGCAGGCGCCGGCATCGTGCTGCATCAGCTCGGCGGCACCATGAGCGATCTCAGCGGCCGCGACATTCCGCGGCTTGCCGCGAGCCTGCAGCTCGCCGCGCAGAGCGCCTCGCTCGCCGCCCAGGGTCCGGGCCTGCTCGCCGTGCAGAGCGAGGACGCGCTGAACGACCGCACCAAGAAGGTGCAGGAGGTCGCGCAGGCGACCAACGCCAAGCTTGGCGAGATCATCGAGCTCGGCGCCGACAAATCCGTCGTCAGCGCGCTGCAGGAGAACGTCAAGAACACCGACGAGGCCACCAAGAGCCTGATCTCGGCAGCGCACGAGCGGCTCGACGTCGGCGCATTGCGCGACAAGCAGTACAATGCGCTGCGCAAGGCACAGGCGGCCTTCGTCTCCGCCGCGAGTCCCGCGATGCTCGACGCGCAAACCCGGCTCAACGCCATCCTCGCCGCCGCCGAAGTCTCCGCGGACGACGCCACCGAGGCGGCCCGCACGGTCGGCCAGATCAGCAACGTGCTCGCCGCCGGCAATCTGATGGCGGCCGACATGACCGCGGCGCTGTCGGCCAATTCCAGCGAGACGCTCGATGCGATCGAGGCGGAGTTCAAGAAAGGCCGCGACCGCGTCAAGTCCAACCTCGACGACCTGCCGAACAATCCGGCGATCGTTGCCGTGCGCGACACCGCGCAGACGCTGCTCGTGCTCGGCGAAGGCAAGACCGGCGTGTTCAAGGTCCGCCAGAAGGAGCTCGACTCGATCGACTACGGCCAGACCATTCTGGAAGAGACCCGCAAGCTCAATGTCGGGCTCGGCATCAGCGTCCAGCAGCTGGTCGACGCCGTGCAGAAGGAGACCGACACCTCGACCTTCCAGGCGCGGCAGCAGATTTCGCTCGCGACCACGGTGATGATCGGCCTCGGTGCGCTGACGCTGGTCGGCTCGTTCCTGTTCGTCTGGCTCTACGTCGGCCGCAACATCCTGCGTCGCATCCGCGGCCTGCAGCGCTCGATGCAGCTGTTGTCCGATGGCGACCTCGACACCGAGATCCCGCAGAGCCGCCAGCGCGACGAGATCGCGGTGATGGCCGATGCGCTGCAGGTATTCCGCGAGAGCATGATCGAGAGCCGCGAGCTCACCGAAAACCAGAACAAGGACCGCACCGCCAAGGCGGAGCGCGCCTCGCGCATGGAGACGCAGATCGCAACGTTCGAATCGACGGTGCGCACCGCGCTCGGCAGCCTGCAGACCGCGGCGAACTCGATGCAGTCGACCGCGCAGAGCATGTCGGCGACCGCCGACCAGTCCAGCGCGCTGGTCAGTGCCGTCGCCTCGGCGGCCGAGGAGACTTCGGCGAACGTGCAGACGGTGTCGGCCGGCACCGAGGAGCTGTCGTCGTCGATCCAGGAGATCGGCCGCCAGGTCGTCACCTCGGCGGAGATCGCCCGCAAGGCGGTCGAGGAAGCCAGCGCCACCGACACCACCATGCAGGGGCTTGCCGACAAGGCCGCGCGGATCAGCGTCGTGGTCGACCTGATCCAGACCATCGCCTCGCAGACCAATCTGCTGGCGCTCAACGCCACCATCGAGGCCGCGCGCGCCGGCGAGGCCGGCCGCGGCTTTGCCGTCGTCGCCTCCGAGGTGAAGAACCTGGCGAGCCAGACCGCCAAGGCGACCGAGGAAATCCGCCAGCAGATCGTCAGCATGCAGGAGGTGACGACAACGGCTGTCTCCGCGATCCGCAACATCTCGAGCACGATCGGCGAGATCAACGACGTCACCACCGCGATCGCCGCCGCGGTCGAGGAGCAGGGCGCGGCGACCCGCGAGATCGCCCGCAACATCCAGCATGCGGCAGGCGGCACCGGCGAGGTGTCGAGCAACATCGTCGGCGTCTCCACCGCCTCGGCCGAGGCCGGCGCCGCCGCCGGCGAGGTGCTCAGTGCCTCCGATGCGCTGCGCCGCGAGGCCGACGTGCTGCGCTCGGAGATCGACGGCTTCCTGTCGAACATCCGCGCGGCGTAACAACGCCTCTGTGCTCTCCGTAGCCTGGCTTGATCCGGGCTACGGAATTCGGGTGCCATTCCGTCCCTTTCTCCGGACGACTATCTGATTTTTCGGCTGGCGCGGCGGCCCGGGTCCCGCTAATCCGGTAGCATGCATACGAAAACCGACAGCCTTCCCTCCTCGGCGGAGGCATTGCGATACCCCTGGGAGAACCATCCCGGCCACGACCAAATTGTGGAGGTGGCCCCCGGTGTGCTGTGGGCGCGGCTGAAGCTGCCGTTCCGCCTCAACCATGTGAACGTCTATCTGCTCGCCGATGGCGACGGCTGGACCATGGTGGATGCCGGCTTCGGCAATGAGGAATCGATCGCGGCCTGGACCACGCTGTTCGACGGACCGCTGAAGCACGTCAAGGTCACGCGGCTGATCGTGACGCATTCGCATCCCGACCATGTCGGTCTCGCCGGCTGGGTCACCGAGCGCTTCGACTGCCCGCTGTTCATGTCGCAGGTGGAATATCTGCAGTCGGTCTATCACCAGAACCGCGGCACCGAGGAGCGGCGCAACGCGCAGCGGCTGTTCTTTCGCCGCCACGGCATGGACGAGGACCTGACCGAGAAGCTGCTCGGCCGCGGCCAGGACTATCTGAAGCGCGTGTCGGTGCTGCCGCCGTCCTATCATCGCCTCACCCATGGCGACGAGGTCGTGATCGGCACGCGGCGCTTCAAGGTGATCACCGGCGGCGGACACGCGCTCGACCAGGTGATGCTGTATTGCGCGGCCGACAAGCTGTTCCTGTCCGCCGACCAGGTGCTGAGCAAGATCTCGCCCAATGTCAGCGTCTGGGCGGTCGAACCCGAGCAGAATTCGCTCGGCGAGTATCTCGCGTCGCTGGCGAGCCTGACCACCACCCTGCCCTATGACGTGATGGTGCTGCCCGGCCATGGCGTGCCGTTCTACGGGCTGAAGACCCGGATCAAGCAGCTCGCCGATCACCATGAGGAGCGCTGCCGGCTGATCGCCGAGGCCTGCCGTGAGGTGCCGCAGACCTCCAAGGAACTGGTGCCGGTGGTGTTCCACAAGCACGTGCTGGATGAGCACCAGATGGGTTTCGCCGCCGGCGAGCTGGTCGCCCATGTCAACTACATGCTGGTCGAGGGCCGCCTGACGGCCGAGATGCACGACGACGGCATGCTGCGCTTCAAGACGACCTGAGCGCCGGGCCGGGCGGCAAGGCATCGCCCGCCGGTTTGACCGAAATCCCGCCGGAAGGCGCGGACCTAGGGCAATTTGCCCAACTGCGGCGCATGCCCGGATGTGGGCCAATGCATGGACATTAGAGCTGGAAAAGCTCTAAGAAGAGGCAGGTTTTCCGGTCAGGTTCCGCTTTCTGGGTTCGCCGATGAATTACAGCCAGTTTTTCCAAACCGCCCTCAACCGCCTGCATGACGAGCGGCGCTACCGGGTGTTCGCCGACCTCGAGCGGATCGCGGGACGCTTTCCGCACGCGACCTGGCACTCGCCGAAAGGCAGCCGCAACGTCGTGATCTGGTGCTCCAACGACTACCTCGGCATGGGCCAGCACCCCAAGGTGGTTGGCGCCATGGTCGAGACCGCGACCCGGGTCGGCACCGGCGCCGGCGGCACCCGCAACATCGCGGGCACCCATCATCCGCTGGTGCAGCTCGAGGCTGAACTCGCCGACCTCCACGGCAAGGAAGCCTCGTTGCTGTTCACCTCGGGCTATGTCTCGAACCAGACCGGCATCTCGACGCTCGCCAAGCTCGTTCCGAACTGCCTGATCCTGTCGGACGCGCTGAACCACAATTCGATGATCGAAGGCGTGCGCCAGGCCGGCTGCGACCGCCAGATCTTCCGCCACAACGACGTCGCGCATCTCGAGGAGCTCTTGATCGCCGCCGGTCCGGACCGGCCGAAGCTGATCGTCTGCGAGAGCCTCTATTCGATGGACGGCGACGTCGCGCCGCTCGCCAGGATCTGCGATCTCGCCGAGAAATACGGCGCCATGACCTATGTCGACGAGGTGCACGCGGTCGGCATGTACGGCCCACGCGGCGGCGGCATTGCCGAGCGCGATGGCGTGATGCACCGCATCGATATCGTCGAGGGCACGCTGGCCAAGGCGTTCGGCTGCCTCGGCGGCTACATCGCCGGCCGCGCCGAAGTCGTCGACGCCGTGCGCTCCTATGCGCCGGGCTTCATCTTCACCACCGCGCTGCCGCCGGCGATCTGCTCGGCCGCGACGGCTGCGATCCGCCATCTCAAGACCTCGAACTGGGAGCGCGAGCGCCACCAGGACCGCGCCGCCCGCACCAAGGCGATCCTGACCGCCGCCGGCCTGCCGGTGATGTCGAGCGACACCCATATCGTGCCGCTGTTCGTCGGCGACCCCGAGAAGTGCAAGCGCGCCTCCGACCTGCTGCTCGAGGACCACGGCATCTACATCCAGCCGATCAACTATCCGACCGTCGCCAAGGGCAGCGAGCGGCTGCGCATCACGCCCTCGCCCTACCACGACGACGGCCTGATCGACGCGCTGGCCGAGGCCCTGCTCCAGGTCTGGGACCGGCTCGGCCTGCCCCTGCGCCGGAAGCCACTGGCCGCCGAGTAACCCTATCCCGTCCCGACCTCGAATTTGGGCCGGCCGTGCATCGCGCGGCCGGCCCTTTGCGTTATAATCCTGACACCCGGCCCTCTCGGCGGCCGGGACAGGAGATGAGCAGCGATGCTGCACGATTGGGGCGTGATCGCCACGGCGTTCGCCTACATCGGATTGTTGTTCTTCATTGCCAGCCGCGGCGACCGGATGTCGCCGGGCGAGCGCGGTCGTGCGAGCCAGTGGATCTATCCGCTGTCGCTAGCGATCTACTGCACCTCCTGGACCTTCTTCGGCTCGGTCGGCTTCGCCACCCGCACCAGCATCGACTTCCTGGCGATCTATGTCGGCCCGATCGTGATGATCGGGCTGTGCACGCCGCTGCTCCGCCGGGTGATCGCGCTCGCCAAGTCGCAGAACATCACCTCGATCGCCGACTTCATCGCCGCCCGCTACGGCAAGAGCCAGGCGGTTGCAGCCACGGTGGCGCTGATCGCGATCATCGGCTCGGTGCCGTACATCGCGCTGCAGCTGAAGGCGATGGCCTCATCGCTGGAGACCATCCTGAGCGAGGACCCGGCGTTCTCGAAAATCCCTGTTATCGGCGACATCGCACTGATGGTGACGCTGGCGATGGCAGTATTCGCGGTGCTGTTCGGCACCCGCCATACGGACGCGACCGAGCACCAGCACGGCCTGATCCTGGCGATCGCCGCCGAATCCATCGTCAAGCTGGTCGCCTTCATCGCCGCCGGCGCCTTCGTCACCTTCTGGATGTTCTCCCCGGTCGAACTCTATGAGCGCGCCCTGAAGACGCCGGAAGCGGTGCGCGCGATCGAATATGTGCCGTCGATCGGCAATTTTCTGATCATGACGCTGCTGTCGTTCTGCGCGATCATGCTGCTGCCGCGCCAGTTCCATGTCAGCGTGGTGGAGAATTCGACCGGCGCCGAGGTCAGCCGGGCGCGCTGGCTGTTCCCGCTCTACCTTGTCCTGATCAACGTGTTCGTGATTCCGATCGCGATCGCGGGCCTCGTCGTCTTCCCGTTCGGCGCTGTCGACGCCGACATGTTCGTGCTGGCGCTGCCGATCGAGGGCAATTCGCAATTGCTCAGCCTCGCCGTCTTCGTCGGCGGGCTGTCGGCGGCGACCGCGATGGTGATCGTCGAATGCGTCGCGCTCTCGATCATGGTCTCCAACGACATCGTGCTGCCGCTGGTGCTGCCGCGCAGCGACGACATCAGCGCCGGCCAGAAGGACTTTGGCGACTTCCTCTTGAAGGCGCGCCGCTTCTCGATCTTCGCTATCATGGTGCTGGCGTATTTCTATTATCGCGCGCTCGGCAACACCCAGCTTGTCGCGATCGGCCTGTTGTCCTTTGCGGCGATCACCCAGCTCGCGCCGGCCTTCTTCGGCGGCCTGTTCTGGCGCCGTGCCACCGCGCGCGGCGCCATGGCGGGCATGCTGGTCGGCTTCGCGATGTGGCTCTACACGCTGTTCATCCCGAGCTTCCTCGAAACCTCGACCGCCGGCCTGGTGCTGCTGCAGCACGGGCCGTTCGGGATCGAGGCGCTGCGGCCGCAGGCGCTGTTCGGCGCCGACCTGCCGCCGCTGCTGCACGGCGTGCTGTGGAGCCTTGCGCTCAACATCCTCAGCTATGTCCTATTCTCGCTCGCGCGCGCGCCGTCCGCGATCGAGTTGCTGCAGGCCGACGTGTTCGTGCCCAACGCGCTGGCGCCGATCGCGCCGAGCTTCCGGCGCTGGCGCACCACGGTGACGGTGCAGGATATCGAGAGCACGGTGACGCAGTATCTCGGCCCCAACCGCACCCGCGAGGCCTTCGCCTCGTTCGCCGTCGACCGCAACATCGTGCTGCTGGCGTCGGCGCCGGCCGATTTCGAGCTGCTGCAGCACGCCGAGCGGTTGATCGCTTCGTCGATCGGGGCGGCGTCCTCGCGCCTCGTGATGTCGCTGCTGTTGCAGCGGCGGACGGTGTCGGCCAAGGCCGCGCTGAAGCTGCTCGACGACTCCCACGCCGCCCTGCATTTCAACCGCGAGATCCTGCAGACCGCGCTCAATCACGTCCGCCAGGGCATCGCGGTGTTCGACGCCGATTTGCAGCTGATCTGCTCCAACCGCCAATTCTCCGAACTGCTGGGGCTGCCGCCGCATCTGGTGCAACTCGGCATCCCCTTGCCCGAGATCCTCGAATTCATGGGCGCGATCAGTCCGCCGGCGTCCGGCGACGGCGACAACCTGCTGCAGGCGCGCCTGCGCGCCTACACCACCGAGGGCGAGCCCTATCTGGAACGCTTCACCGACCGCCACCTGGTGATCGAGGTCCGCGCCAACCGCATGCCGGGCGGCGGGCTTGTCATCACGTTCTCCGACGTCACGCCGAGCTTCGAGGCTGCGGAGGCGTTGGAGCGCGCCAATGCGACGCTGGAAAAGCGGGTGCGCGACCGCACCGAGGAACTGACGCAGCTGAATTCGGAGCTCGCACTCGCCAAGGGCATCGCGGAAGACGCCAACGCCTCCAAGACGCGTTTCCTGGCAGCTGCCAGCCACGACATCCTGCAGCCGCTCAATGCCGCGCGCCTCTATGTCACGAGCCTGGTCGAGCGCCAGAACGGCGGCGAGGATTCCCGCCTGGTCGAGAACATCGACGATTCGCTCGAGGCGATCGAGGACATCCTGGGCGCGCTGCTCGACATCTCCAGGCTCGATGCCGGCGCCATGACGCCGGCGATCACGAGCTTCCGGATGGCCGACCTGATGCGCTCGCTGGAGATCGAGTTCATGCCGATCGCCCGCGACAAGGGCCTCGATCTGCGCTTCGTGGCCTGCTCGCTGCCGGTCGAATCCGACCGCTCATTGCTGCGCCGGCTGCTGCAGAACTTCATCTCCAACGCGATCAAGTATACGCCGCGCGGCCGCGTGTTGATCGGCTGCCGCCGCCGCGGCGACACCCTCCAGATCAGCATCTTCGATACCGGCGTCGGCATTCCCGTGCAGAAGCGCGGCGAGATCTTCAAGGAGTTCCATCGCCTCGAGCAGGGCGCCCGGATCGCCCGCGGCCTCGGTCTCGGCCTCTCGATCGTCGAGCGGCTGGCGCGCGTGCTCAACCACCGTATCGCGATCTCGGCCAATGTGAGCGGCGGCTCGGCATTCTCGGTCACCGTGCCGGTCGCAACCGCCGTCAACCATACTGCGGCGGTCACCAGCGCCACGCCGCTGTCGAAGACGCCGATGAGCGGCTCACTGATCGTCTGCATCGAGAACGATCCGGCCATTCTCGACGGCATGAAGACGCTGCTGACCGCGTGGGACGCCGAGGTGATCGCGGTGCTCGACGCCGACGGCGCGATCAGCGCGATCGAGACCGCCGGCGGCCGCGTCACCGGCGTGCTGGTCGACTATCATCTCGACCGCGGCAACGGCGTCGCCGCGATCCGCGAGATTCGCCGCCGCTTCGGTGACGGTATTCCGGCGATCCTGATCACCGCCGACCGCAGCCCGGCGGTGCGCGCCGCGGCGCGCGAGGAAAATATCGCGGTCCTGAACAAGCCGGTCAAACCCGCCTCGCTGCGTGCGCTGCTCGGACAATGGCGCACCCAGCAGATGGTGGCGGCGGAGTAAGCGCAGCGGCGCAATCCGGGGGAGCATCTCGCTCTAAGGCGAATTGGCGAAGACGCTGCGCTCCCTCCCGCAACCAAGCAGGAGAGGTGAAGCGAGCCTGCGGACGGGCCGACTCAACCAAAAATCACGTGCTCCAGCGCAAGATTCATCAAGCGTCGGTTCAGTTCGGTCCCATTCTGGCCGACGCCGGGTGCCCTGGCACCTGAAAGCGCTTGCCTGTGTCGGTCACGCTGGTTCCGTCGACCTTGAGGATCGAGAAGTCTTGGCTGAGGTAGTTCCCGACCAGGATATATTTTCCGTCAGGCGTGAAGACCGCAGCCTCAGGCAGTCCACCGACTTCGATATCTCCGGTCTTGGTCACTTTCTTGCCGTCGATCTTCAGGACCGAGATGCTGCCGTTCTTCTCATGAAAGAACGCATTCTTCATGTTCGAGCCACGCAGGATCACTGAGACTGCGAGATCCCCCTTCGGGCTGACGGCAAGCCCCTCCGGCCCATCGCCGACCACCACGCGATCGATGATGCGCGGCGGCTTCGCTTCGAGATCGATGACGCTGGTCGTGTCGACGCTGCCGTCCGACGCGCCTGCGTTGCCATTGTCCGACGTCAACGCGATCTTGCTGTTCGGGGTCACTGCGACGTTGTAAGGCCATTGGCCGGCCAGCAGGTCTATCTTGGTGTAGGTGACTTTGTCGCCGGCGATATCGAGCACCGATATCTTGTGCGCGGGAAAACGCGCGACCAGCGCATGCTTGCCGTCTGGCGCGAACGCGACATGCGCGACACTGTCAGGCATCGATATCGTGTCGGTGATCTTGACGTCAGTGCCGTTGACCGAAAGTACGCTGATCGAATTGTCCCCGCGATTGGCAACCAACGCCATCTTGCCATCGGGACTGAAGCTCAAGCCTGATGGCTGCTTTCCGCCGGTGATGGTCGCTGCCAGCTTGGGCGGGGTGGCCTTGAGATCGATTACATAGACTTTGTTATCCGGCACCTGCTTGAGGGCGTCGCCTTCCTTCACAACGTCGACCGAATCCGCGACCAGCGCCACTGTCCCGGTCGGATCGATAGCGACGTTGACCGGGGGGCCGACCACCGAGTTCTTCAATGGGAGAGAAGCCGCAATCTTCGGGTTCTCGGGATCGGCGAGATCGACGATCAGCACTTGATCCTTGCCGGGGGCTGACAGCACCGGCTTGCCGTCGTCATCCCACAACAGCTTCTCGTCGAGGCCGACGATCATCAGCGGCTTGGCCTGAGCACAATTGAAAGAGCCGGCACCGAGAAGGAT
This sequence comes from Bradyrhizobium sp. I1.14.4, assembly GCF_050435825.1. NCBI lineage: Bacteria > Pseudomonadati > Pseudomonadota > Alphaproteobacteria > Hyphomicrobiales > Nitrobacteraceae > Bradyrhizobium > Bradyrhizobium sp. I1.14.4. Next base: position 28,723 of record NZ_JBNDLA010000011.1, read on the forward strand.
TGCCGCAGCCAGAGACAATCCGGCGACGCGAGTTGCAGAGATCATGGCGTTCTCCCCAAAAGCACACGGCCTCTCACGAGCCCATGCCGGTCAGGATACTCGGTTTTCGACCGATGCGCACTTTGAGTGGAGAACTGGATGGCTTCGCGGAAGCCTGCCATCAGACGCGCATTCGCGCCAGCCGTTGGCTGGCAATGCCCTGCCTCGAGCCCGGCATTCACAGCCGGAGTTGCTCGGGACTACGTCGACGGCGTGCCCTGGCGCCACTGGCCGCCGGCGATCTTGGCGGCGGCGATCACGGCCTGGGTACGGCTTTCGACACCGAGCTTCTGCAGGATGGCCGAGACATGGGCCTTAATGGTCGCTTCGGAGACGCCAAGTTCGTAGGCGATCTGCTTGTTGAGCAACCCCTCGGACAGCATCATCAGCACCCGCACCTGCTGCGGGGTCAGCGTCACCAGACGGTCGCGCAGCCGGGTCGTGTCCGGATCGCTGGCAACCGACAGATCGGTATCAGGCGGAACCCAGACGTCGCCCTCCATCACCTTCATGATGGCATCCCGCAGCGTCTCGACGCCGAAACGCTTGGGGATGAAACCGGACGCGCCGAAGTCGAGCGAGCGGCGGATGGTTCCGACATCGTCACTGGCGGAGACGATGACCACCGGGATCGCCGGGTATTGCGCCCGCAGATAGATCAGGCCGGAGAAACCGCTGATCCCCGGCATGCTCAGGTCAAGCAGGATCAGGTCGACCTCGGAGTCCCGTTCCAACAGCGCGGTCAGATCCTCGAACGATCCGGCTTCGCTGATCGTGGCCGAACTCACGACGCTCGACACCGCCTGGCGCAACGCATCGCGGAACAGCGGATGGTCGTCGGCGATGACAAGGTGAGTATTGGCAGCAGCAGTCATCTCAGTCCCACTAGCGGATCTCGGCAAATCCGCGCCGTTCGGTTGTGGCCCGCGCGGCAGTATCACGCAAGGGCTCGAAAATACCAGATGCCAACGCAGTTAACCCGCCAAGTTTGTGCGCTGCAACAGACGGCGCAGAGCAGCTCCGTCCGTTCATGCGCCTGACGTTAGGCTGACGTCGTGCAAAAGCCAAAAGTCTTATTGGGAGCGGTTTCACTGCGATGTTACCTTTCGATTAGGTCCCCATGGATTGATCCGGCGAAAATCCGGCGCATGGGACGCTGGGAAGCATGAACGCTTTTGGGGAGCAAACGATGACAATGGCTGCGACAGCTGGCGGCGGAGCCCGCACCGGCGGGATGACGGGGGAAGAGCGAAAGGTCATTTTCGCTTCCTCGCTCGGTACCGTGTTCGAGTGGTACGACTTCTACATCTACGGAACACTCGGCGCGTTCCTGGCAAAGTACTTTTTCTCCAACGTGCCGCCGAATGTCGGCTTCGTCTTCGCGTTGCTCGCCTTTGCGGCGGGCTTCGCGGTACGTCCATTCGGCGCGCTGATTTTCGGCCGCCTTGGTGACATGATCGGCCGCAAATACACCTTCCTGGTCACGATGACCCTGATGGGCATCGGGACTTTCTTCATTGGTTTGCTTCCGGGCTATGCCACCTGGGGTATCGCTGCTCCGATCGTGCTGATCGGGTTGCGCCTGATCCAGGGTCTTGCCCTCGGCGGCGAGTATGGCGGCGCGGCTACTTACGTCGCGGAGCACGCGCCCCAGAACAAGCGCGGCTACTACACGTCGTGGATCCAGACCACTGCGACGCTCGGCCTTTTCATGGCGCTGCTGCTCATTCTGGGCATCCGGACCTGGATGGGCGAAGCCGCGTTCGGCGACTGGGGCTGGCGCATTCCGTTCCTGCTGTCAGGCATTCTGCTGATCGTCTCGATCTGGATTCGCTTGAGCTTGAACGAGTCGCCGGTCTTCCAGCGCATGAAGGAAGAGGGCAAGACCTCGAAGCGGCCGTTGAGCGAATCGTTTGCAGAGTGGTCCAACGCCAAGATCGCGATCTTCGCCTTGTTCGGCGCAACCGCCGGTGAGGCCGTGGTCTGGTACGGCGGACAGTTCTACGCGCTGTTCTTCCTGACCCAGACCATCAAGGTGCCCGCTGTCACGGCGCAGATCATGATCGTGGTCGCGCTGGCATTGGGCACACCGGGCTTCGTCCTGTTCGGCTGGCTTTCTGACAGGATCGGCCGCAAGCCGATCATCCTGGCCGGCTTCCTGCTGGCGGCCCTGACCTACTTCCCAATCTTCAAGGGCATCACCCACTTCGCCAATCCGAAGCTCGAGACGGCGTTGGCGTCGTCACCAGTGACTGTCCTCGCCGACCCGGCCGAGTGCTCGTTCCAGTTCAAGGCGACCGGCACCGAGAAATTCACCACCAGCTGCGACGTCGCCAAGTCGGCGCTCGTCAACCTGTCGGTGAACTACACCAACGAAGCTGCGCCGGCCGGCACCAAGGCCAAAGTCAAGATCGGCAACCAGACGCTGTCGGCCGACAGCCCCGATTTCGCCAAGGCGTTGCCGGCGGCGATCAAGGAGCACGGCTATCCGGCTTCCGCCGATCCGAACGAGATCAACACGGTCATGACGACGGTGCTGCTGTGGATCCTGGTGATCTACGTCACCCTGGTCTATGCCCCGATTGCGGCATGGCTGGTTGAACTGTTCCCGAGCCGCATCCGCTACAGCAGCATGTCGCTGCCCTACCACATCGGTAACGGCTGGTTCGGCGGCTTCCTGCCGGCGACCGCGTTCGCAATCGCGGCCGCGACCGGAGATATCTATTCCGGCCTGTGGTACCCGGTCGGCATCGCCCTCATGAGTCTCGTGGTCGGCTTCCTGTTCCTGCCGGAAACCAAGGACGTCGACATCACCAAGACCTGACCGGTCGACATCGCGATCAAAATGCATCGGCCGCGGAGCGATCCGCGGCCGATGTCATTTGGTGGTACCGATGAATTGCAACACGATCTCGCGCCGGTGTGGACGGGCGCGATGCTCGATCAGATAGATGGCCTGCCAGGTGCCGAGCGCCATCTCGCCGTCGAGCAGAGGGATCTGCAGCGAGGTCGCCGTCAGCATGGTTTTAATATGCGCCGGCATGTCGTCGGGACCTTCGGTGTCGTGACGCCAGCCGCCGTCTTCCGGCGCGGCGCGATCAAGTGCCGTCATCAGGTCGACCAGCACCGTCGGATCGGCATTCTCCTGGATCGTCAGCGAGGCCGAGGTGTGACGGATGAACAGCGTCACCGCGCCCTCGCCGGCACGCACCTCGCGCAGGAATTTTGCGACTTCGCGCGTGATGTCGGTAAAACCGGCGCCGGACGTTTCGACCATCAATCTCGACGACACGACGCTGGCTGCCGCGATGGATGATGGCGCCGAGCGCGACATTGTTCTCGCCGAATTCATCTGGAGCCTCTCAACACGCCGCCTCGATGCAAACTGAGCCGCGCCGCCATTGGCTCAAATTCTTGGCCTCAAATCTTGCCGCCATTGACGTCGCGCTGCACGCGGTTGGCCATCTCGATCAGCCGCCGCCAGGCCCGCTCCAGAAACGACATCATGCGATCCATGTCGCGGTCGCTCGGCAGCGGAATCTCGATCTTGCGCCCGCCCTCGGCGGTCTTGGGATCCGGTGTCTTGGGCTCCGGCTTCTTCAGCTGATCCGATTTCGGCAGTGCCTCGTCGGTCTTGGCTGACGGTGCATGCGCGGCGAGTTCGCCCTTCAGTCTGTCATTGTCGGCCTGCAGGCGCCCGATCTCGGCATCCAGCGCCGCGCGCTCGTCGGGCACCATGTAACAGGCCCAGCCGGCGCTGGAATTGGTGCAGGTCGACACCGCGCCGGTGCGGGTGTCGAGCCGCAGGAAGCCGTCGCCGGCCGGAGACAATGCGTAGCGGCCATTCTCGGTGTCGGGCGCTGCTTGCGCCATCGCCGCGCCGCCTGAGATCAGGACGGCAGCAATTGCGATCGACAATTTCGAGGATGACATCGCGATGGGCATGGCTTGCTCCGCCTCAACCTGATTCCTGCCCTAGACCTCAGAGCTATAGGGCTTGCGGCCTGACTTCAACGCATCGTCGAGCAATTCGATCCGGTCCTGACCCCAGAAGACCTCGCCATCCAGCACGTATCCGGGCGAACCGAACACGTCGGCGTCCAACGCGTCCTGGCGGTTCTGTTCATAGGCCGCGCTGATCGCATCAGAGCCCGAGCGCTCCACCAGCTGCCGACCGGGCAATCCGGCATCGTCGGCGAGCTTCACCAGCGTCGCGGGATCGGCAAGGTTGAGCTGCTGCTCCCACACCGCGGGATAGGCCCGTTGCAGGAAGGGCTCGGGGTCGAGACCCGTCTCGAGCGCAGCGATTACGACGCCGTCGGCGAGGCGCCCATTGAACGGCCAATTGGCCGGCTGCAGATGAAAATTCAGCCCACGCTTGTCGCGCCAACGCTGCAACTCGATCAGCCGGTAGCGCTGCCGCACCGGATGGCGCTTGGCAAGCGGCAGTCCGCCGGTTTCCGAGAACAGATCGACGAGCAGCACGGGCCGGTAATTTACCTCGAGATCGTAAGTGCTTATGAGTCGAACGAAGGGCTTGTGGCCGATGTAGGCCCAGGGTGATTGCAGCGAGAAGTAGTAGTCGATCTGGCGCGGCATGCGGAACCTTGACTGCGTGAGAGGATGGGGCTTTCGGTGATCCCAGCAGAGCGGGAGACGCCACGCAACATCGCTTCACAGCATGCAAGCTGTTGCACTGCGATCACTGCGTCACTCTGACCTTGAACATCTCCAAATAAAACCAGCAGAATCAAAGCAATAACTGGTTACGACGCAATCTTGACTTGATTAGACGCGGTAAGTATGGTCCGCGCGGCTTTTGACGGGGACGGGCGCAATTTCCATCATCCGCGGCATCGGTTAGTGTTTGCAGCATGGCTGAAAACACCAACGACGGCGCAAATGGAAGTCGCGATCAATCGCCTCCCGACGAAGCTGCGCTTTCCGCAAGGCTCGGAAGTCTTGATCATCGGTTGTCAGAAATTCGCGACAGCCGCAGGAGCAAGACTGATCAATCCGGTACCGAAGGAGAGGACAGTGCGGCCAGAGCTTCGGCGATGGCGCTCGGTTTTCGTCTTTCCTCGGAGCTGATCGCGGGCGTTGCCGTCGGAGCGGCGATTGGCTGGGGGTTCGACCGTTTGCTGTCGACGTCGCCATTCGGCTTCATCGTGTTAACGCTGCTCGGCTTTGTCGCCGGCGTGGTCAACGTGGTGAGGTCCGCGGGCGTGGCCTCGGGCAAGCGCTGAGCGCTGGCGGGAAGTCACGACATTTGAAATTCGATTACCGGCACGATGGCCGGTGGACCAAGAGCCGCGCGGATGAAAATCGACCCGATCCACCAGTTCAATATCGAGCCCCTGTTCACGCTCGGCCACATCGGCAATCATACGATCGCCTTCACCAATTCATCGCTCTACATGTTCATCGCGGTGCTGCTGATCGCGCTGCTGATGCTGGCGAGCGGCCGTGAGCTGGTTCCGGGGCGTCTGCAGTCGGTCGCCGAAATCTCCTACGAATTCGTCGCCACCACGATTCGCAGCACGGCCGGCTCGGAAGGCATGAAGTTCTTCCCGCTGATCTTCTCGATCTTCATGTTCCTCTGCGTCTCGAACCTCGTGGGTGTCGTCCCCTACACCTTCACGATCTCGAGCCATCTGATCGTCACCGCAGCCCTTGCGCTGCTGGTGTTCTTCACCGTCCTGATCTACGGCCTCTACAAGAACGGTCTGAAATTCTTCAAGATCTTCGTCCCATCCGGCGTTCCGATCTACATCCTGCCGCTGGTCATGTTCATCGAGGTCCTGTCGTTCTTCCTGCGGCCGGTCTCGCACAGCGTTCGTCTGTTTGCCAACATGCTGGCCGGCCACATCGCGCTCAAGGTGTTCGCGGGCTTCGTCGCAATGCTCGGCTTCTCGCTGGGCGCGCTCGGCTGGGTCGGCGGCGTGCTGCCGCTTGCGCTCACGATTGCGCTTTACGCGCTCGAACTGCTGGTCGCATTCCTGCAGGCCTACGTGTTCGCGATCCTGACCTGCATCTACCTCAACGACGCCATTCATCCGGGACACTAAGCGGTCCGGGGAATCTCCACCCACCAATCTGTCTATCTTTCTCAAGGAGCTACAAATGGAACCGGCAGCAGCAAAACTTATCGGCGCGGGCATCGCGTGCATCGGCATGGGCGGTGCGGGCGTCGGCGTGGGCATCATCTTCGGCAACTACCTCGCTGCTGCGGTGCGCAACCCCTCGGCCGCGCAGGGCCAGTTCGGCAACCTGATCTTCGGCTTCGCCGTGACCGAAGCGCTCGGCATCTTCTCGCTGCTGATCGCGCTGCTCCTGCTGTTCGTTCCGCTCTGAGCGGCAACCCGGTTCCGCTTTGGCGGCAACCCTTCGCGCCGCCCAAAGGTCGTCCCAAGGGCGGCGCGCATGACAGCAACAGGAGAACACCATGGCTGAGAGTCATGGCGCGGCAAAAGGCCAGACAGCCGGCGCCCACACCGAGGCCGATGGCGGACATCACGGCGGAACCTTTCCGCCGTTCGATTCCTCCAATTTCGCCTCGCAGTTGGTGTCCCTGGCGATTGCATTTGTCGCGCTCTATCTGATCGTGTCGCGTATTGCCCTGCCGCGCGTCGGCGGGACGATCGATGCACGCCAGAACAAGATCGAGGGCGATCTGGCCGAGGCGCAGAAGCTGAAGGACGAGTCCGACGCGGCGCTCAAGGCCTATGAAACCGAACTCGCGAATGCGCGCACCAACGCGCAGGCGATCGGCAACGAGACCCGCGAGAAGCTGAACGCGGCCTCGGAAGCCGAGCGCAAGGCGCTGGAAGAAAAGCTGGCGGCCAAGCTCGCCGACGCCGAGAAGCAGATCGCAACGACCCGGACCAACGCCATGAGCAACGTCCGCGGTATTGCGGCGGATGCGGCCGGCGCCATCGTCCAGCAACTCGCCGGCGTCACGCCGGACGCCAATGCGGTCAACAGCGCCGTCGACGCGTCGCTGAAGGGATAGACGATGTTTTACGAACCGGAAACCTGGGTTGCGATCGCCTTCGTCATTCTGCTGGTCGTGTTCGGCTATCTCGGCGTCCATCGCACCCTGCTGACGGCGCTCGACCATCGTGCGGAGCGCATCAAGGCCGAGCTCGATGACGCCCGCCGTCTGAAGGACGAGGCCAATAAGCTGCTCGGCGAGTACAAGGCGCGCCGTGCCAGCGCGGAGCGCGAGGCCGAGGACATCATCTCGAGCGCCAAGGCCGAAGCCGAGCGGATCGCGGCCGAGGCCAAGACCAAAATGGAAGATTTTGTCGCCCGGCGGACCAAGACCGCCGAGAGCAAGATCGCCCAGGCCGAGGCCCAGGCCGTGGCCGATGTCCGCGCCGCCGCGGCCAACGCCGCCGTGACCGCCGCCTCGACCATCCTGTCGCAGTCGGTCAAGGGTTCGATTGCCGACGACCTCGTCGGCAAGGGCATCGCCGAAGTCCGCTCCAAGCTGAACTGACGCGTTCTCACTTCCTTCCAGAAAAGGCCGGCGCGAGATGATCGCGCCGGCCTTCTTCTTTTTCCAGCTACTGGCTTATTCCGGCGACCCGTCGACGGCGGCCGCGCTACTTCTTCTTGTGCGGCGCCCGGGGCTTGGGCTCCGGCTTCAGGGCCTGCGGGTCGAAGCCGATATAGAAGACGTAGTCGTCGTTATCCGCGGGCGTCGGCGTCGGATAGACGACATCCTCGGCGACCAGGCTGAACGGCACGCTGCCGCTCTCGTCCATCTGCACCGTGGTCGTGTAAGCCTTGGTCATAATCGTCCTCTCGCCGACGCCGCCCTTCACCACCGCAACGCGCAGCGGCACCTGAATGGTCGGGGGCGCGCCCGAGGGACCGACGATGATCCGCCCCTGGATCCCGATCTTGGCCGTGATCTCGCCGCCATTCAGATTGCATTGCCGCGCCGTGCGCGTGATCGAGGCCAGGAACTTGACGTCGTTCCCGACCGCCTCCTTGCCGGTCGTCGCCACCGAATAGGTCGAGGCCCCGGCGCGGATCTGCACCGGCGGGCAGGTCAGCTCGGCATCGGCGTCGTTGAGCTGCTGCGGCGCTGCCGGCGTCGCCGGTTTGGCCGAATCGGACGAACCGCCGCCGAACAGGCTCTTGAAGCGGTCGCTGAGCGACTGCGCCGAGCTGATTGACGGCAGCAAGGTGGCACCGAGACCGATCGATACCGCCGCCGCGAGCGCGAACCTGATCACCCTGTCACCCATCGATGTCCTCAAATCTCCAAATCCGGTTCCCAGTTTCGCGGGCGTTATAGCAAGGCAATGGCGGCGAACCCAAGGCATCTTCAAAAGGCATGGAATGCGGCCCGCCATCAGCCAAAAGGCTCAAGATTCAGCCGCGGAAATCCTCGTGCAGCAGGCCGAACAGCAGGTGGTCCTGCCAGATCCCGTTGATGCAGAGATAGCGCCGCGCCAGCCCCTCGCGGGTGAAGCCGCATTTCTCCAGCACCCGGATCGACGAGGTATTGGAGGGAATGCAGGCGGCCTCGATGCGGTGCAGGTTGAGCTCGCCGAACAACGAGGGCAGCAGCACCCGCAGTGCCGTGGTCATGTAGCCGCGATGGGCGTGCGGCAGGCCGACCCAATAGCCGATCGTGCCGGCCTGCACGATGCCGCGGCGGACGTTGGCGAGCGTGATTCCACCGATCATCACTCCGTCCGACTCGCGGAAGATAATGAACGGATAGGAGCGGTCGGCGGCGATATCCTCGGTGTAGCGGCGCAACCTGCGGCGGAAGCCCGCGCGGGTCAGGTCGTCGGAGGGCCAGATCGGCTCCCATGGCGTGAGATAGGCGCGGCTGAATTCGCGCAGTTGCGCCCATTGCGGGAAATCCGACATTTGCGGCGCCCGCAACAACAGCCCGTGACCGCGCGGCATCAATGCAGCCGGTCCACTGGATGGCAAACGAAACAGGGCCATGGCCCAACACTCCCCGCCTGTTGCCCCCTCGCCCCGCTCTTGCGGGGAGAGGGTTGGGGTGAGGGGCTCCGTCCGCGAGCGAGCCTATTGTCGGGACCCGTACCCCTCACCCGGATTGCTGCGCAATCCGACCTCTCCCCGCAGGCGGGGAGAGGTAAACTGAACTCCTAATGCAGCAGCGTCTTTGCCTTCGACTTCGTCAATCCTTCCGCAAAAGACACCGCCGTGTCCAGACCCCTTCCGCTGCCGAGGGCAACAACAGCGGGCCGGCTGCGCGACAGCAGGGCGCGGGCCGCGTCGCGGCTCGATTCGACGCTGACTGCGTCGATCCGCGCCACCAGCTCGTCCACGGTCTGCGGCCGGCCATAGGCTAGCACATGGCGCGCCAGCTGTTCGGCCCGGGATGAACAGCTTTCCAGCGCCATCAACAGGCCGGCCTTCATCTGCGCCTTGGCGCGGGCGACCTCGGCCTCGGTCAGGGTTTCGACCGCGTCATTGATGACGTCGACGATGACTTCCATCATTTCCGGCGCGTCGGCGGGATCGGTCCCAGTGTAGAGGCCGAAGAAGCCGGTGTCGGTGTAGGGCGCGTGGAAAGTGTAGATCGAGTAGCACAGCCCGCGCTTCTCGCGCACCTCCTGGAACAGCCGCGACGACATTCCGCCGCCGAGCGTGTTGGTGAAGACCTGCAGCGAGAACAGCGACAGGTCGGTCTGCGGCACGCCTTCCAGCGCCAGCGTCAGATGCGCCTGCTCGAGATCGCGATGCACCACGCGCGAGCCGCCTTTGCCGAACATCGCCGCTTGCGGCTTCGGCGCCGGCGTGGCGTCGAAACTCGAAAATTTCCGCGCGACGTCCTCGACGACGCGCTTGTGATCGACTGCGCCGGCAGCCGCAACAACCATGTCCGGCGCGCGGTAATGCGTCGAGAGATAGCTGCGCAGCATGTCGCGATTGAAGGCCTTTAGCGTCTTCGCGGTGCCGAGCAGCGAGCGGCCCATCGGCTGCTCCGGATAGCAGAGCTCGTTGAGATGCTCGAACACGACGTCGTCAGGCGTATCCTGCGCCGCGCCGATCTCCTGAACGATGACGCTCTTCTCGCGCTCGAGCTCGTCCGGCACGAAGGACGGGTTGGCGAGGATGTCGGACAGCACATCGAGCGCCAGCGGCACGTCCGCCTTCATCACCCGCGCATAATAGGCCGTGGTCTCGGTCGAGGTCCCGGCATTGAGGTCGCCGCCGACCGCCTCGATCTCCTCGACGATCTCGCGCGAGGAACGCCGCGCGGTGCCCTTGAACGCCATGTGTTCGAGCAGATGCGAGATGCCGTGCTCGTTCGGCTTCTCGTCGCGCCCGCCGACGCCGGCCCAGACCCCAAGCGCCGCGGTCTCCAAATGCGCCATGGTGTCGGTGACGACAGTCAGGCCGCTTGGCAGCTTGGTGATTTCAACGCTCATCAGGCAACTCCCTGCTTGGCGGCACGGCTGACCGACAGCACGAAGCGCTCGACCTCGGCAGAATCATTCTTCATGACCGTCATGTGTTCGGATTTCGTCATCAGCCCGCCGAGCCAGGCGGGCAGCTGCGGACGCACCCCGCAGGCAGCCTCGACCGCGTCGGGGAATTTGGCCGCATGCGCGGTCGACAGCACGATGTTCGGGATCTTCGAGTCCGAGGTGTCGCGGTCGGCGACCGCGAGCGCCACCGCGGTGTGGGGATCGACCAGATCGCCGGCCTCGCGCCAGGCGGCGCGGATCGCGGCTGCGGTCTCGGTTTCGTCGGCGCGGCCGGCCTCGAAATCGCGGCGCACGGCGGCCAGCGTCGCATCGGGCAGCACGAAGCGGCCGGACTGCTTCAACGAGGCCATCAAGCGGCGAACCTGCGCGGCGTCGCGGCCGCTGGCCTCGAACAACAGCCGCTCGAAGTTGGAAGACACCTGGATATCCATCGACGGCGACGCCGTGGCGTGCACTTCGCGCACTTCGTAGATGCCGGTCTTCAGCGTGCGCGGCAGGATGTCGTTGACGTTGGCGGCGATGCGCAGCCACCGGATCGGCAGCCCCATGCGCTTGGCGACATAGCCGGCGAAGATATCGCCGAAGTTTCCGGTCGGGACCGTGAAATCAACGGTCCGCTGGGGCGAGCCGAGCGCGACTGCCGAAGTGAAGTAGTAGACCACCTGCGCGACGATGCGCGCCCAGTTGATCGAATTGACCCCGGACAGCGCCACCTGGTCGCGGAAGCGATGGTTGTTGAACATCTCCTTCACCAGCGCCTGGCAATCGTCGAACGTGCCTTCGATCGCAAGCGCGTGGACGTTGGCGGCGCCCGTCGTCGTCATCATACGGCGCTGCACCTCGGAGATGCGCCCGTTCGGGAACAGCACGACGAGGTCGACATTGTCGAGATTGGCAAACGCTTCGACCGCGGCGCCGCCGGTATCGCCCGACGTTGCGACCACGATGGTGGTGCGCTGCGCGCGCTTGGCCAGCACATGATCCATCAGCCGCGAGATCAGCTGCATCGCGACGTCCTTGAACGCCAGCGTCGGCCCATGGAACAACTCGAGCAGGAACTGGTTCGGCCCGGCCTGGTCGAGCGGCACCACCGCAGGATGGCGGAACGTGGCATAGGCCTCGTTCGCCATGCGGCCGAGTTCGGCGTCGGAAATCTCGCCGGCGGCAAACGGCCGGATGATCTCGACCGCGACCTCCCAATAGGGGCGGCCGAAAAAGGCGGCGATGGTCTCCGGCGAAAGCTGCGGCCAGATCTCGGGCACGTAGAGCCCGCCGTCACGGGCAAGCCCGGTCAGCATCACATCGCAGAAGCCAAGCGCCGGGGCCTCACCCCGGGTCGAAATATACCGCGTCAAACCGCCCTCCAAAGGCCTCGATCCGAGCCTTAAGCCTTTGATATCATGGAATTATCTAGTTCGTTGCATGCGACCCGAACAATTCACCATAGAAGATCGGACCGGCAATGGGTAGCCCGAAGCGCGCGCCTTGGGGCGTGTGGAGTGGCGTGTGGCCCAACACCCATCGCCGTCATTGCGCGCGAAGCGAGACCAAGCTCTGGGTGTCGTCACCCGCGCATGCGGGTGATCCAGTATTCCAGAGGCAGCGGTGCTTGAGCCGAGAGGCCGCAGCTTACTGGATCGCCCGCATGCGCGGGCGATGACAGGTGTGAGTGAGGACGCAGCTCTGTATTCTCGCGACATGAATTGTCCGAGCTTTGCTCTTCGTTCCGCCCTCTCTCTCGCAGAGGGCGCAGGGAAAGCCGGGTGCCGATCGCACCCATGGGCCCCGAGCAAAAGGTAGAAAGCTCGGGGGTAGGACCACAGGTGTAACCGGAGCAATCCGGCTTTCCCTGCGCGATGGGTTACGGCTTACTTCGTGCTCTCCCCGGCGAGACTGGGCTTGTTTGTCACCGCCTTCGCAAAACGCTTGCGCGTTTCACGTGAGGACACCTGCCACTAGGGCGTCAGGACCACACGACTTCACCGTCCGCTTCGCGTGCTCTCGTCAGTCGCACACTCAGCGTCCACCGCATCTCACACCGCGTTCGTGACGATCGCGAAGCGCCCCTCGATCGGGTGAGACGGGCAGACCATACACCGAGTTGCACTTCTGATAAAGCGAAATATTTTTGCTGCGGGGGCTTGACCCGTTTTGCTGAGTTGCCCGTCGGGTTGTTTTGTCGCACCGCCACCACTTCGCTGGCGCGCGTCAGCCGACCCCCTGAACAACGTAAGTCGATCTTGCCTAGAGCTGCGATCAAACACCCGCCTATTCTACCTACAGTGAAGCAGTTCACTTAGGTCTTCTCCAACGGGTGATACAAAGCTCGCCTTGGCAATCGGCTAGGCGCGTTTGACGCGGGAGACCAAGACATGTCCCAAGACACGGCTGATCCAAAAGTTATCCCAACCAACGGCGAAGCAAAAATCGCCAGTGATCCTCCGGCACAGCCCGTCGGGATGAACCTGTCGGCGCGGATTTGGGCATTCTGGACGTGGATTCGTTCGCATAAACTGGAGGCTCTCGGCACAGCCGGGCTGATGATCGCCTTGGCTTTCGTCGTCGTGGCAGGCCTCATCTGGACTGACCAGGGGAAGGACCTGCTTCAGGCCGCCGACGTCTGGTATCGCGGTCTCGCGCTGTTTTCGGGGCTGACGGTCTCGCTGGTCACACTTGAAGGTCTTATCATTCTGCTCATCAGAAAAGACGGCGAGCCCTTCGATATCGAGACGCTTGTCAGCATCGGAGGACTCTCAGCGCTGGTCATGGGTATTGTTGCCACGCTTCACAACAACATCGGCGTCGGGATTCTGGTGTTCGGACTCGGCTGGGTTGTCGGCGTCTTCATTCCGGCCATGTTCAGCGGTTTTCTGAACTATTCCAGTCGCTTTGCTGCGAACGGCGTCGGCGCCATTGCTGCGGTCATTCTGTTCCTTCTCGCACTTGCCCCCAATACGATCGGCGACACGATAGGCTCCGCGCTTGCGCTTACTCTTGCGATTCTCGCCTGGGTGTTCGTCATTTTTGCACTCGCCGCAGCCGGCTATATGAGCGGAAGATCAGGCCGCGGAACGTGGCTCCTCGTTCTTGTCGCCAGCAGCATGTGGGCTGTGAAGAGCCTGGTTGTACTGGCCGTTATTACCGCTCGAGGTTATCCGATCCTCGACTACGTCCGGCATGAGGAAAATGGACCGAAGGCTGAGGTGCCGTCGCTGGAGGCCGCTTACGCGAACTGGAGGAAGGCAGCCGGCATTGATGACCAGCAAGCATCCGGCAGCACAGACTCGAAAGCAGCGGATGGTGTCAGCCGGCAGGCAGTTCGCAGCACTGGCCCGCAGGCATCCAGCACAAACCCCGTGGCAGCCGGCAAGACCAAGCCAATCCTGGTATTAGTCGGTGCGGCGGGAGGAGGAATTCGCGCAAGTTTCTGGACCTCACTCATCATGATGCGCCTTGCCGACAATGTACCGAAGTTCAGGCAGGAGCTGTTTGCGTCGAGCGGAGTTTCAGGGGGGTCACTCGGCCTCGGCGTCAGCTACGGCCTGCTTGCGGCGCAAGATGCAACCTGCGCGGCCGACGGCAAGAAGGAGTCGTGCGTACGGATATTTCATGATGGGGATTTTTTGTCCGGCGTTGTCGGTGCGACGGTTGCGGGTCTTCCTGCAAACGCTTTGTTCCCCCGCTCTCCACTGTTTCCCAGCTTCCCACGGCGTGACGATGCACTTGAAACCAGTTGGGAGAACCGCTGGGAGTCGACCGTGGGCTCAAGCTCCGCATCCGCGCATGCCCTTGCCAAGCCGATCGGTGCTCTTTGGGGGCGCGACGAAGCGCACCCCCTCCTTGTGCTGAATGCCACAACAGCGAGTAGCGGCGACCGGGCTGTTTCGGCGGACGTCAAAACGAAGGACTGGATCAACCTGCGAACGACATGCCATGTTAATATCACGGAGGAGATGAACCCCTTCCTCAGCGCATCCATCGGCGCAAGCGCGCGCTTTCCGTTTGTATCGGATCTGGGGTGGGTCAACGTCTCGAACTCACCCGGCTGTAAGGAGCGGGAGGCCGTCGCCGATGGAGGGTTCTACGACAATTACGGCGCTGCAACGCTCAAGGACCTCATATTGGGCCTGCAGACAAAGGGGCACGCGGACTTTGACAAAGTTCACCTTGTCGTAGTCCAGATCACGAGCGACCCGCTGCGTGAGATGGGTTGTCTGTTTAGAAAACTTGACGAGGACGGAACGGATTCTGCGGATGACTTCTGCAAACCAGGGCCAACGAAGCCAACCTGGTGGAGCGGGTTCGTTGATGGACCCGCAAATCTGTTTCAAAGCAAATCCGGTGACACCAAGCCCATGCAACCGTCGGCAACCGTCGAGCAGATTATCTCCACCTTCTCGTTCCTGATGCAGAATGCAGCATTCGGCGGAAACGGTCCAGGCGTTGTGGATATCGCCTTACAGGCGCGGGCCGCAACCGGCATCGATGTCGCAAAAGAGCTACGCGATTTGACCTGCCGACTGCATGGGTCGTACTATCACCTTGGCATGACCGACGCAGAAGATATTCCGCTTGGCTGGGCGCTCTCGCAAACATCGCAGGACAGGCTTACCGCAATTCTCAATGACAAGACCGGGTATCGCAACAAGCGGCTAAACCGCCTCATCAGAGAGCTCAACGACGGAACCCCGGGGGGTCAGTGCTGACCCCCCGGACATGGCAGTGCCCGGCTTCAGCGGACAGAACTGTCAGCACAAAGCGCACTGCCAGCCGGATGCGCCGGTATGTGCCTGTTCACAATGCGCGGCATCGCGAACGCAATGTTCAGCGCCATGGCGCAAGAGCCATGGTGCAAGACTCGCGTCCGCCATCCCCTGCGTACCGGCGAGCCGGGCCGCCTCGCTCACGCTCAAATCCGCAGACGCTTCTTCGCCGTCGCCTCAACGCGGCACCCGTCGCTAACCGCTCGGCGGCGCCAGCGGCTGCACGATCTCCAAAAACGGCGGCAGCGCCTCGCAGCGCGCGGCGTGGGCCTGCAGCGCCGGATAGCGCGCATCGAACAGATGCGGATGCGCTTCGCCGGTGAAGCGCAGCGCGCAGGCCACCGCGATGTCGGCATGGCCGATGCGATCGCCCAACCAATACGGCGACGACACCGCCGCCCGCTCCTGCTCCAGCACCGCAAGCACGCCCGAAATCTGCGCCTCACAACGCTCGACCCAGAGTTTCAACTGCTCCTTGCGCAGCACCCGCTCGTAGACAAGGCTCACCGCCTTGTCGGCAAGCCCGGTCGCCAGCGCCGTGATGCGCAGATGCCTGCGTCGCTCTGGCCCGGAGCGCGCAATCATTGCCTGGTCCGGCCCGACCAGTTCGTCGAGATAATCCAGGATGGTGCCGCTCTCGATCAGCGCCTCGCCGTCATCGAGCACCAGCGTCGGCACCCGCCGCACTGGATTGTAGGCCGCAACCCTCTCCGCATCGCCGAAGGTCGACCAGGGTTTGTGCTCATAGGGCAGCCCATAGAGCCGCAGCGCGATCGCGGTGCGGCGGACGAAGGGCGAGTCGTACTGGCCGATCAGGAACATGATTGCATACTCGTCATTGCCGAGCGGAAGCGCGTAGCGCGTCTCTCATCTGAACAACCCGGCAATCCATCGCTCCAAGAACTTCTTCGAAGCAAATGACGACGGAACAAGCGGGTTGCGCTTTGGACCATCCTAGATGGCTTGCGCTGCGTTGCAACCGGATCATGATCCGGTCTGCGTAGCGAGCTATGCAATCACAGGCACATGCCTCGCCGCATCGCGCGGCAATTTACCGTCGAGCCTTGGATCGTCGGCCACCTCGATCTGCCGCTTGAACGGACGAAACCCCGAGCGCTGGTAGAACGCGATCGCCGAGGGATGATCGAAGGTGCAGGTGTGCACCCAGACCCGGACGACGTCGCGCGACCACGCGATCTCGAGCGCGCGGTTCATCAGGAAGCGCGCGGCGCCGGTGCCGATGAATTTTGCGGTGACGCCGAAATAAAGCAGCTGGCATTCGCCGGGCACGCTGAAATCGAGTTCGAGCAGGCCTTCATCCCGGCCGTCGACGACCAGCCCGTAGAGCTCGACGCCGGGCGCGTGAATCCGCCCGGCGAGATCGGCGTCATCGAGCCCGGTGCGGGTGAACCACAGCCACTCCTCGCCGACGCGGCAGTAGAGACCGCGGTACCAGTCGAGCGCGGGCGGATCGACCTTGCGCAGGCGCCACGCGCCGGGCGGATCGTCGCGCCGCGGCGGACGCGCGGTCATTTCCAGATGGGTGACGACAGCGGCGATCTTGCCGCGGGGGATGTCGGAGTAACCGTCGGGCAGCAGCATCGCGCGACCTTTTTTCTGCGTTGCCGGCGGGAGATATCCGCATGTCGCGGCAGATGCAATGCAACGCCGCGTAACAATGTTACCGATTTGTCAGCGGGTGTTTTGCCGAATCAGCGGCTCCATGTGGAGAGGCCACCGGAGCAGAGACCGTGTCGCGCCATCACACGCTGCCGCCGATCATCTACACGCCGCCACCACCGAAGCCGAAGCCTGTGCGGCGCCGGCGCGGCATCGGCTACGCGCATGGTGCGGGTGCGGCTGACGAGGCCGCCGACATCGAGGATGGTGCAGCGGTGCGCAGCGCTCCGGTGCTTCCGCAACACGCACGTCCTGTCGAGACCGTCGAGCGGCGCACGCCGTCGCCGAACGGCAGGCTCAGCGACGACACGCTGCGCGCGATGTTGGAGGTGCAGGAGAAGCAGACGAAATAGCACGTGCGCGCTTGCCACACACTCGATGTCGTCCCTGCGAAAGCAGGGACCCATAACCACCCTCGTCTGTTGTTGCAGAGGCTGTGGCCCCAGCGTTGTTACACAACTCGCATTTGTGGTTATGGGTCCCGGGTCGCGCTTCGCTTGCCCGGGACGACAGGAGAGTTTGTGGCGCAGCCTTGAAGCATACTCCCCTCACCGCGGCGTCAGCGTGATCGCCTCGGCGGTTGCGGCTTCCACCGCGCCACGGCTGTAGAGCAGCGGCACATACTGACCGGTGGCCCAGAGCGGCGCGAGGTCGCGGTAGTGGCCGCTGAAGGGATCGCCGGATTGGCCGGGCGTGTTGATGGTGCGGCTCGCATCCCAATTGCCGACATCGAGCACCATGCGGAACGAGGCGCCGGAGATCAGGTGATAGTCGGAGCGGCGATAGGTGGCGGCGCGCGGCACGTTGGCGGCGCCGCCGAAGGCGAGCGGGCCGACCTGCATCTGCGCCGCGGTCGCCTTGTCGGCGAGCGGCATCAGCGCGTGCTCGAACTGCGCGACATGCAGGCGGCCCCAGCGCCAGGTCGACGCATCGCTCCCGAGCTTGCCGATGACGTCGGTGACGGCGTCGCCGAGGCTGTCGCGCAGCACGCGGTCGCGTTCGCCGGCGGGATCGCTGCCCAGCGCCGCGTCGGGCTTTTCGAGATAGCCGACGATGGCGGAAATGCTGGAAGCCTCCGGCGCGATCATGTCTGCCGCCTTCGGCGCCGTGGTCTTGAGCAGCACCGGGCCGAGATGGTTTGCTATCCAGACCTCGTAGACCGCCGCGGCCGCGCTGTCCGCCGCGTCGCGTGCGTCCCACGCCTTAAGCAGATCGAGGCCCTTCTTGACATTGGCATCGTCGGACGTGAGCGGTTTCAGCAGCGCGACGAGGCGGCGCGCCAGCATGCCGGTGTCGTCGTTCTGCAGCGCCATCGCGTCCGCCAGCGTTACCCTGCCGTTGGCCTGCAGCACCTCAACGATGCGTTGCCAGCGCGCGCTGTCGGCCCATTCGAAGCCGACCCTGCGCTCGTTGACCGGATAGTCCGCCGGCAGGTTCATCTGGTTGGCGGTCGCGATGAATCCCTGCTTCGGCTGATACAGTTTCGGCAGCTCGTCGAGCGACAGGAAACCCTGCCACTCGTAGCGGCCGTCGCCGGGCACCGGCATCAGCCCATCGAAGCTGGTCCGGCGCGGCGTCTTGCCGGCAGCGACCCAGCCGATATTGCCTGACGTGTCGGCATAGACCTGGTTCTCCGACGGCGCGCCCCAGCGCCGCATCGCGCCGAGGAAGCCGTTCCAGCTCTTCGCGGTCATGTAGTCGGAGGAGCCGAAATAGGCCGAGGTGCCCGGCTCGAACCAGATCGAGCGCACGGCGAACGCATGCTTCTTGTCGGCGTCGACGAAGATCACCGGGCCATGGCGGGTGAACTTCAGCTCGAGGTCGCGGTCGGCCTCGCCCTTCACGGCTTCCTTTTCGTGCACGATGCGCATGTCCTCCCAGCCCGCGCCGTAGCGATACTGGTTCGGATTGTCCGGGTTGAGCTCGTAGACGTAGAGGTCTTCCTGGTCGACGTTGAAGATGGTCAGCCCGAACGCGATGGTGTCGTTGTGGCCGATCGAGATGCCCGGCAGCGCCGGCTCGCCGGCGCCGATCACGGAGATGCCGGGTGCGTTGAGGCCGACGATGTAGCGCAGCGATGGCACCGAGTGCTCGCGATGCGGATCGTTGGCGAGGATCGGCCGTCCGGTCGCGGTGCGCGATGCCGCGATCACCCAGTTGTTCGAGCCGATGGTGTCGCGCTGCTGATCGGCCTCGGCCAGGAACGTGTCGGGATCATGCGCCAGCGCCGCCTTCTGATGCTTCGGGGCTGCGAACTTGACCGGACGCGTGGCAAGGTCGTAGGCCGCGAGCACGCCCTTCGGCACGCTGCACGGATCGAGCCCATCGGGAATCTTCGTGGTCCACGCCGGCTCCAGCTTGACGCGGAAGCGATCGGCATCGAGGCCGGCGGCGCAGGCGACCATCGCGCGCTTCACCTCGGAGGCAACGTTGCGCGTCAGGCCGTGGCTGCGGACGCGCACGACATCCTCCGCCGACCACAAATCCGGCATCGTGCCCGCGATCCTGAACTCGATCGGCAGCGCCCGCTTGCCCGCTCTGACGTCGGCGACATAGGCGTTGACGCCGGCCACGAACGCGTCCGCATAGGACTTCGCTTTCGGACCATAGGCGGCCCATTCCGCATTCATGTCGCCGCGATAGAGGAACAGACGCAGCGCCTTGTCCTGCTCGGCATAGGCCGGGCCAAAGTCCTTCGCCAGCAGGCCGAGCCCGCGCTTGCGCCAGAGATCGATCTGCCAGAGCCGGTCGCGCGCGGCGTTGAAGCCCTGCAGGAAGAACAGGTCATGCTCGTTGCCGGCATAGATATGCGGGATGCCCCAGACGTCGACCAGGATCTGGCCCGGCGCCTTCAGCCCCGCGACGTCGGTCTTGACCTCACGCGCCGCGACGAGCGCGCTCGCCTTGTCGCGCGCGGTGGCGGGAACGGCGAGCATCATGGCGCAGAGCGCGGCAGTGAGTAGTTTCGCGACGCGGTTGAGATCCGTGTTCATATTGTTCTCCGATGGTTGTTATTTTTGGTGCGAGACTTGAGCCGGAATTCTTCGCCCGGGGCGCTACTCCCCCTCGTCGCTCGCCAGCACGCCCTTCACCGCGCGCGACCAGCCGGCGAGCTTGCGCTCGCGCGTCGCCTCGCTCATCGCCGGCCTGAAGCGGTGCTCGAGCCGCCAATTGTCGGCGAACTTGGCGGGCTCCGGATAGACGCCGGCGTCGAGGCCGGCGAGATAGGCGGCGCCGAGCGCCGTGGTCTCCTGGATCATGGGACGGTCGACCGGCGCGTTGAGCAGGTCGGCGAGCCGCTGCATGGTCCAGTCCGACGCGGTCATGCCGCCGTCGACACGCAGCACGGTGTTGGCGGCGTTTGCCTCCGGCCAGTCGGTGCGCATCGCGGCCCACAGATCGAAGGTCTGGTAGCAGACGCTCTCCAAGGTCGCATGCGCGAGCTCGGCCGGACCGGTGTTGCGGGTCAGGCCGAACAGCGCGCCGCGCACGCGCGGATTCCAGTAGGGCGCGCCCAAGCCGACGAAGGCCGGCACCAGGTAGACGCTCTGCATCGAGTCGGATTTGTCGGCAAGAGGTCCGGTTTCGGCAGCGTGCTTGATGATGCCGAGCCCGTCGCGCAGCCACTGCACCGCGCTGCCGGCGACGAAGATCGAGCCTTCGAGCGCGTAGGTGCGCTGGCCATTGAGCTGATAGGCGATCGTCGTGAGCAGCTTGTTCTTCGACACGACCGGCGTGGTGCCGGTGTTGAGCAGTGCGAAGCAGCCGGTACCGTAGGTCGACTTCATCATGCCGGGCTCGAAGCAGGCCTGGCCGATGGTCGCGGCTTGCTGGTCGCCGGCTATCCCTGAGATCGCGATCGGGCCGCCGAACAGGTCCGCCGTGCTCTCACCGAACCGGGCGGAGGAATCCTTCACCTCGGGAAGCATCGAGCGCGGCACGCCCAGCAGCTTGATGAGGTCGTCGTCCCAGGCGCCGGTGTGGATGTTGAACAGCAGGGTGCGCGAGGCGTTGGTGGCGTCCGTGGCGTGCACCCGGCCGCCGGTGAGCCGCCACAGCAAATAGCAGTCGACGGTACCGAACAGCAGCTCGCCGCGCTCGGCGCGTTCGCGCGCGCCCGGCACGTGATCGAGGATCCAGGCAACCTTGGTGCCGGAGAAATAGGGATCGATGATCAGGCCGGTCTTGGCCGAGATCGCCGGCTCATGGCCCTCGCCCTTCAATCGGGCGCAGATGTCGGCGGTGCGCCGGTCCTGCCAGACGATGGCGCGGTGCACGGCCTGTCCGGTGGCGCGGTCCCACACCACGGTGGTCTCGCGCTGGTTGGTGATGCCGATCGCGGCGATGTCCCGCGCCTTGAGGCCGGCCTTCTCCAGCGCCTCGCGGCACACCATCACGGTCGAGGTCCAGATGTCCTCCGGCTCGTGCTCGACCCAGCCGGAGGCCGGGAAATGTTGCGGAAATTCCTGCTGCGCGACCGCGGCGATGGAGATGTCGCCGCGAAACACCATGGCGCGCGACGATGTGGTGCCCTGATCGATGGCCAGCACAAAAGACATGAGCGTTTCCCTTAAGGCTTCATCCCGAGGGGGATCGGTTCGGCGCCAAGGGAGCGGATTACCGCGGCGAGGTCAAGATTGTCGGCGCATGTGGTGCCGGCAGAAGGCCAATCACATCGGCCGGTAGGTCCGCACGTCCGAGGGGACGTTGACGCCGATCTTGATTGCCCCGACCGAGCGGATGATGTCGTCGCCGAGCAGCTGGGCGAAGCAGGCATAGCCCCAGTCGTTCATGTGCAGGCCGTCGGCAGTGACGAAATCGTCGATCGGAATCGCCTGTTTCTCGTGCCAGTCGCGCATCACCTCGAAGCGCGGGAAGATGCCGACATGGCGCAGCGCGGCGATGCGGCCGAGCAGCTTCACCATGCCGCGCGCGCTTTCGGGACGCTCGGTGACGCGCGGCGAATATTGCGGATCGACCAGCACGATGTCGGCGCCGGAGGCCTGAAGGCGCGCCACGCCGTCCTCGACCTGCTTCGCGGTCTCGGCGGGATCGAGGTTGCGCAGCAGCGCATTGGTGCCGACCTGCCAGATCACCATGTCGGGATGCACGTCGATCACTTCCGACTGCAGCCGCTTCATCATCTCGGGCGCATCCTCGCCGCCCTTGCCGCGGTTGAGCACGGTGATGTCGGCGGAGGGATACTGCCGCCGCAACTGTCCGGCGAGCCGGTTGGGATAGGTGAATTCCGGCGCCGACGAACCATAGCCCTGGGTCGAGGACGAGCCGAACGCGATGATGACGACCGGCTTGCCGGCGGCGAGCTTGGCCGCGACATGCGGCAGCGAGCCGGTCGAGTTCGGCACGCCCTTGGGCTGATGACAGGGCACGCGGTGGAAGATGTCGCTCGCCGAGCGCGCGACCTGCTTTACCGTGTCGAGCGCCTTCGCGGCGACGCCCGGCTGCTGCTGATTGGCCGCATCGGCTTCGATCGCGGCGGGCTTGCCAGCATCAGGCTTGGCGGCCTCGGACTTGACCTCGGACTTGGCCTCAGCCTTGGCACCAGGCGAGAGCGCCGCATGCTGGTCGGCCTGCCCGGTCTGCGCGCGCAACGGCGCGACCGAGAGCGGCGCCAGCAGCGCGAGCGCCGCAATGGCGCACAGGCTCCGCCCTGCTGCGAGGCGAAAAGGGACGGCAAAACGCATCAACTCTGCTTCCTCTAATTCTGCTGCACCGGGCCCAGATGGGCCGCATCGATCACGAATTTCGCCAGTGCGCGGCCGAGACAGGCATGAACCTTCTTGGCCAGATCGACACCATGCGAGGTGCTGAACAGGTCAAAATATCCGGCGTCGCTCCATTGCTTCATGATCGCGAACCGGTCGAACAGCGGAACGTCGTGCTGCTGCGCCACCACCTTCATATTGTCGAGATATGGCGGTGCAGAGATCATCGTCTCCGTACGCGGGCTGTATTGCAGATTGACCAGCACCACGTCGGCCCCGGCGCCCCGCAACGCAACAACGCCGTCGTTGATGGCGGTACGGAAATCGTCAGGATCAACTGCTCGCATAGCATCGACCGTTCCGGTCTGCCAGATAACCAAAGTAGGCTTTTTTGCTTCAACAAGCTTAACAAGAGTTCCCGCGGTTTCCTCGGCGGTGTACTTTCCCTGTAATTCTACGGATAGATCGATTGTCGCCGATGGAAACGCCTCCTTCAGCGCCGCTTGCAGCGTGGCCGGATAGGCGCTCGCCTCGTTGCCGGTGATGGTCGAGGAGCGGCTGCCCACCACCAGCACGTTGAGCGGGTGGTTGCCCTTCACCGCATCCGTAACCTTCGGCAGCGAGCTCTCGGTTGCCAGCAGATAGGCGGGCACGTCGCAGGGCGGCGCCGGTGCCGGATCGGCGGTGTCGCCGGCGCGCGCGGGCGCCGCCGTCAAAACAGCCGCCAGGCAGGCGGCCAGCAGCGTCAGGCTCAGCATCGTCCGCGCGGACTTCATGCTCCCCCTCCTGCCAGATCGGCGTTGCCGCCGGCGCCCTTACGCGAGGCGCCTTTGTCGGCGGAGTGTTTGTACCACGAAATTATCCACGCCATGCCGCACATGATGAGGATACCGCAGACGCTGATCAAGGCGTGCAGTGCGGCACCGCCCGATACTTCGGCAAGCACGAAGTGACCGGCAAAGGCGAGGAAGACCCCGAGGCAGAATATCTCAAGCGAATGCTGGCCACACAGGATCAAAGGTCGCAGCCAGGGCGATTTCAGCCCCGGCCAATCCTTCGGCAGGAAGCGCACGGTGAGCGCGGCAAGCGCCAGGAAATGCGCGAACCGCAACACGTCAAGGTCGGTCTTGTTGATCGGATACATCCACTGCTCGACGACCTTCGGCATGATATGGCCGAGCTGCGGCACGTACCAGGTCAGCGTCACGAAGAACGCGGCGACGAGATAGACGATGCAGATCCACATCGTGATGTTGGACGACAGGATGCGCGACATCCGCCGCGCGCCGCCGAGCGCGCACCAGGCGCCGAACACGAACAGCAATTGCCAGGCAAACGGATTGAACGCCCAGAAGCCGTTCGGATAGGCTGTGAGGTAGAGATCGAACTGCCAGGTCAGCGCGTAGAGCAAGACCGACAGGCCGAGCGTGACGTCGGGCTTCCATTTCATCAGCCACAGGATCAGCGGCAGGAACAGCATCAAGACAATATAGAGCGGCAGTACGTCCATGTTGACGGGACGGAAGCGCAGCAGCAGCGCCTGGACGATGGTGACGTCGGGCTGCTTGAGGAAGTCCATGATCCCCATCTCTTCGGAGTAGAGCGGGTTCTCGAACGAGGTCGCGACATAGGAGATCTCGGCGAGGAAGATCGTGAACAGGAAAACGTGCGCGACATAGATCTGCCAGACCCGGCGCAGGATGCGCGCGGTCGCGATCACGAAGCCGCCCTCCAGCATCGCGCGGCCATAGACGAAGGCTGCCGTGTAGCCGGAGATGAAGATGAAGATCTCGGTGGCGTCGGAGAATCCGTAGTTGCGGATCGTCAGCCAGGTCAGAAGATTGGTCGGCAGATGATCGATGAAGATCAGCCACAGCGCGAGCCCGCGGAACAGGTCGAGCCTGAGCTCGCGCTCACCGGTCGCCGGCAGCGTGATCGCGGGCGCAGCCGCCGCAAGCTTCGCCTGGGCCTCGCTCTTGGCCTCGGTTTTGGCCTCGGTTTTGGCGTCAGCCACCGGTGAACCGGCTATGGGATCGGCAATCGAGCTCATCAAACACCGTGTCGGCCGCGGACGCCCCGCGTGCCGTGCTGAAAAGATAATATCTGTCCACGACTTGCCGACAAAGCGCAGAGTGCGGCGACATGCGGCCGCGCTTTAGAGCGGAACTATGTTGAAAGCGCGATGAACAGACCGCCCCGGGGGGCGGCTTTTCACGGCCTGGCAGGCGATTGGTTCCGGCGGTTCAATTGGCTATGATGGCGCATGTTTGAGCATGATCCGGTCGAAACGGATCACGCGCCAAGACCATCGGATTGAGCCGTATGTACCGCGCCGTCACCCGCCAGATCGAAGTCACCGTCGAGCCGAACTTCATGCCGGAGCGTTCGTCGATCGACCGGCGCGAATATTTCTGGTCCTACAAGATCGTGATCGTCAATTCGGGCCCGGAAACGGTGCAGCTGCGCACGCGGCACTGGATCATCACCGACGCCACCGGCCGCCGCCAGGAGGTGCGTGGCGAGGGCGTGGTCGGCGAGCAACCGGTGCTCGCGCCCGGCGAGCGCTTCGAATACACCAGCGGCGTGCCGCTGCCGACCGCCTCCGGCTTCATGACCGGCAGCTACCAGATGGTCACCGAAGCAGGCGAGCGCTTCGACATCGACGTGCCGACATTCTCGCTGGATAGCCCGAGCCCGGACGGGAAAAGAGTGTTGAATTAGCGGTGTCATGCCCCGCGCATGCGGGGCATCCAGTACACCGCGGCCTGTCCGTATCCACAAACGTCTCTGGAATACTGGATCACCCGCGTTCGCGGGTGAAGACGAGTATTGCCCGTGGCGAGAAGCGCCTACTCGACGCCCGCCTCCTGCGGCGTGAACTCATACACCGACGAGCAGAACTCGCAGGTCACGACGACCTTGCCGTCCTTGACCATCTCGGCGCGGTCGTTCGGCGCAAAGCTCTTCAGCATCGACGACACCGCATCGCGCGAGCAGGAACACTGCGCGCGCAGTGTTTGCGGGTTGAAGACGCGCACGCCGCGTTCGTGGAACAGGCGATATAACAGCCGCTCGCTGGAGAGGTCGGGATCGATCAGCTCGACATCCTCGACGGTCGAGATCAGCGACTGTCCCTCGACCCAGGCATCGTCATCCGGCACGGAGTGCGTGATGGTGCCTTCCGGCGCGTCGCCGGGATGCAGATCGGCCTGCTTGGCGCGCTCGGGGGCCTTGGGCAGGAATTGCAGCAGGATGCCGCCGGCGCGCCAATGCAGCTTGCCGCCTTCGCCGCCGCGCATCTCCTCGCCGACCGCAAGCCGCACCCGCGTCGGAATCTGCTCCGAGCGCAGGAAATATTCGTGGGCCGCCTCTTCCAGGCCGCCGCCGTCGAGCGCGACCAGCCCCTGGTAGCGGCTGGTGTTCGAGCCCTGATCGATCGTCATCGCAAGGTGGCCCTTGCCGAGCAGCTCACCCGAGGTCTGCCCCTCGTTGAGACGCGCCACGTCATAGCGCGCATAGGCACGCAGCCGGTCGGGCGCCTGAAAATCAACGATCAGCAGCGAGACCGGACCTTCGGTCCGGGTCTGCAGGATGAAACGGCCCTCGAACTTGACAGACGAGCCGAGCAGCGTGGTGAGCACGATGGCCTCACCGAGCAGCTTGCCGACCGCCGGCGGATAATCGTGCTTGTGCAGGATCTCGTCGAGCGCGGGGCCGAGCCGGGTCAGCCGGCCGCGCAAGTCCAGCGCGCCGACCTCGAAGGCCAGCACGGCATCGTCGACAGGAACCGCCGACGGCGCGCGAATGGGCGTCTCGGCCTGGATTTTGATGTCGGGGGATTGTGAAACCATGGCGCTCTATCTGGGGTCTCGGACCATGAAATAAAGGGGTTCACTCAAACGCGAATTCGTCGTCCCTGCCTTGTGCGCAATTGCGCACTGGAGCAGAGACCCATAACCACCACTGTCAGTCGATGTAGCCGGCTGTGGCCGCAGCCCTCACAACAATTGACGGCGGTGGTTTTGGGTCCCGGGTCGCGCTACGCTTGCCCGGGACGACAGCGTTGGTGCTTACGCGACCGCGTCGAAACACCACGCCAGAATGCCCTTCTGCGCATGCAGGCGATTTTCCGCCTCGTCGAACACCACGGATTGCGGCCCGTCGATCACCTCGTCGGTGACCTCCTCGCCGCGATGCGCGGGCAGGCAGTGCATGAAGAGTGCGTCCGGCTTGGCAAGCGACATCAGCTTGGCATTGACCTGATAGGGCCGCAGCACATTGTGGCGGTGCTCGCCCTCCTTGTCACCCATCGACACCCAGGTGTCGGTGACGACGCAATCGGCGCCGCGCACGGCCGCTTCCGGGTCGGTGCCGAGCATGATCGAAGCGCCGGTCGCCTTGATCCAGTCGCGTATCGGCTTCTTCGGCGAGAGCTCGGGAGGCGTCGCGATGTTGAGGTTGAACTTGAAGCGCTCGGCGGCGTGGGCCCAGGAAGCCAGCACGTTGTTGTCGTCGCCGGTCCAGGCCACCGTCTTACCCTCGATCGAGCCGCGATTCTCCTCATAGGTCATGAGGTCGGCCATCACCTGGCAGGGATGCGAACGCCGGGTCAGGCCATTGATGACGGGCACGGTGGCGTGGGCTGCGAGCTCGAGCAGCGCGTCATGATTGAGGATGCGGATCATGATCGCATCGACATAGCGCGACAGCACGCGCGCGGTGTCGGCGATGGTCTCGCCGCGGCCGAGCTGCATCTCGGCGCCGGTCAGCATGATGGATTCACCGCCGAGCTGGCGCATGCCGACGTCGAATGACACCCGGGTACGGGTCGACGGGCGCTCGAAGATCATCGCCAGCGTCTTGCCTTCGAGCGGCTTCCTGCCCTTCTCATGTGCCTTCAGCTTCGCCTTCATGGCGGCTCCGGCGGAGAGCATGTTGCGCAGTTCGGCGAGCGGCAGCTCGTTGATATCGAGGAAGTGACGGACCTGCTTGCTCATCACCCTGCCGCCTTCTTCGGCAGCGCCGCCGATAGCACGGAGCAGGCGCGCTCGAGCGAGACGATCGACTGGTCGATCTCGGCCTCGGTGACAATCAGGGGCGCGAGGAACCGCACCACATTGTCGCCGGCGCCGACAGTGAGCAGCTTCTCGTTGCGCAGCGCGGCGACCAGGTCGCCCGACGGCACCACGGCCTTGACGCCGATCAACAGGCCCTCGCCGCGCACCTCCGATAGCACGCCGGGATAGCGGTCGACGACGGAAGCGAGCTTCTGCTTGAGCAGCAGCGACATCTTCTGCACGTGGTCGAAGAAACCGGGCTTGAGCATGACGTCGAGCACGGCATTGGCGGCCGCGACCGCGAGCGGATTGCCGCCGAAGGTCGAGCCGTGCGAGCCCGGCGCCATGCCGGCCGCTGCCTGCGCGGTCGCCAGCACCGCCCCGATCGGGAAGCCGCCGCCGAGCGCCTTCGCCAGCGACATCACGTCCGGCGTGACACCCGTGCGCTTGTAGGCAAACAATTCGCCGGTGCGGCCCATGCCGGTCTGCACCTCGTCGAATGCGAGCAGCAGGCCATGCTCGTCGCAAAGCGCGCGCAATGCCTTGAAGAAGGCCTGCGGCGCCGAACGCACGCCGCCCTCGCCCTGCACCGGCTCGATCAGGATGCCGGCGGTGTGCGGGCCGATCGCCTTCTTCACCGCCTCGATATCGCCATGCGGCACCTGGTCGAAGCCGTCCATCGGCGGACCGAAGCCTTCGAGATATTTCGCCGCACCGGTCGCAGCGAGCGTACCCAGCGTGCGGCCGTGGAAGGCGCCTTCGAAGGTGATGATGCGGTAGCGCTCGGGATGGCCCTTGGAGAAGTGATAGTGGCGGACCAGCTTGATCACGCCCTCCATCGCTTCCGCGCCGGAATTGCAGAAGAACACGAAGTCGGCAAAGCTCTGCTCGCACAGCCGCGCGGCGAGCACCTCGCCGTCCGGGCTCTTGAACAGGTTCGACATGTGCCAGAGCTTGGTCGCCTGCTCCTGCAGCGCCTTGACCAGATGCGGATGCGCATGCCCGAGCGCGTTCACCGCGACGCCCGAGGTGAAATCGAGATAGCGATCGCCGTTGGTTGCGATCAGCCAGGCGCCCTCACCGCGCTCGAAGCCCAGATCGACCCTGGCGAAGACGGGGAGCAGATGCGACGAGGCACTGTTGGTCATGGCGTTCACTGACGGTTTGAAGCCAACAAATTGCCGCGCGCCTTGACGCCAGCGCAGCAACAGCCAGCTTCGGAAAACAAAACGTGCCGCCTTTGCGGGCGGCACGTGCCAAACATTCTATGCTGCGGCCAGTAACTGTCAATCGCCAGAAGCCGGCCTTTGCCGGTCTTCCTGCAATGCGAAACGAGCGCAATCCGGAGCATTCCGGTGCGGTGGAAAAGCCTCACCGCAATGCTTAACTTTGTGGGAACATGTGGACGCACGGCCGCGGACTCTTGCGCCAGAGTCACGCCATATTGTAGCGTTTGGCCTGTCGGGTACGACATCTCGTGCGGCAGTACTGGACCCTCTAAGTAGCCTTCGTGTCTCACGTAAACGTTCGGGCGCAAGACCGCGCCCGGCGAGGGCTAAGGGATTCTGGCCGCTGGGATTTTTATCCAGATTGGCTCGCAGCGCCCGCTCCAATGACTGGCCGGCGCTCCGCGAAAGGAAGAATGCGATGACTGTATTGACCTGGTCCGACGATCGCGTCGAACAGCTGAAGAAGCTCTGGGAATCCGGCCTCTCGGCCAGCCAGATCGCCGCGGAACTTGGCAATGTGACGCGAAACGCCGTGATCGGCAAAGTACATCGGCTTGGCCTCTCCGGCCGCGCCAAGGCTCCCTCCACGGCCGCGCCACGGCAGCGCAAGGCCCGCCCCGCCCAGCACATGATGCGGGTGGCGCGCCCTGTTTCGCGCGGCAACACGGCGCTCGCGCACGCCTTCGAGGTCGAGATGGAGTCCGATCCGATCTCCTACGATAATGTGGTGCCGATGAGCCAACGGCTGTCACTGCTCGAGCTCAACGAAGCCACCTGCCACTGGCCGGTCGGCGATCCATCGAGCCCGGAATTCTTCTTCTGCGGCGGCAAGGCGCTCGCCGGCCTGCCCTATTGCGCGCATCACTCGCGCGTTGCCTACCAGCCCGCCGCCGACCGCCGCCGGCCGTCGGCGAAGCCACAAATCAAGTAGCACTCGGGAAACAAGCCTGGACTGCACGAAAGAAATCCCCGCGAAAGCGGGGATTTTTTGTTGATGCCGTCACTGCGGGGAGCTCGCGACAAAATTGCAGAGCAATTTGCGCTGAAGCGACGAAGCAATGACGGAACCAAGGGTCCAGACCCAGAGTGCGATTGCATACCGGGCCAGGAGACTGCGATTGTTTGGGGCCGTTACGGCTGCGGCTCGGCCTTTGCAAACCGGTCGTCGAGCGCGTAGCCGGCGCCGCGCACGGTGCGGATCGGATCCTGCTCGCGGCCCGGATTGAGCAGCTTGCGCAGGCGGCCGATATGCACGTCGACGGTGCGCTCATCGATATAGATGTCGCGGCCCCAGACGCTGTCGAGCAGTTGCTCGCGGCTGAACACGCGGCCGGGATGCTCGAGGAAGAATTCGAGCAGGCGATACTCGGTCGGCCCGAGATCGATCGGGCGGCCCGAGCGCGCCACGCGGCGCTTCTCGCGGTCCAGCTCGATGTCGCCATAGGTCAGCACGGTCGCAAGCCGCTCCGGGCTCGCGCGGCGCAACAGGCCCTTCACCCGCGCCAGCAGCTCTGGTACCGAGAACGGCTTGACGATGTAGTCGTCGGCGCCGGTGGCAAGCCCGCGCACGCGCTCGCTCTCCTCGCCGCGCGCGGTCAGCATGATGATCGGAAGCTGCTTGGTCTCGGGCCGCGCCCGCAGGCGGCGGCACAGCTCGATGCCGGACAGGCCCGGCAGCATCCAGTCGAGCACCACGAGGTCGGGAATGCGCTCCTTCAGCCTTGTGTCGGCATCGTCGCCGCGCCCCACGGTCTCGACATCGTAGCCTTCCGCATCGAGGTTGTAGCGCAACAGCGTCGTCAGCGCTTCCTCGTCTTCGACTACCAGAATGCGTGCGCTCATCGGTTTAAGTTCTTTCTGTGTGGTGATCCGTTGCCCAGACGCAAACCGAAACGCTTACTTCCTTCAGCAAGGTCCCCGCGAAAGCCTTTTGTCGCGAGGACAATCCGGTTCCGCACGTGCGGATCATGCCCTAGTTGCCCGGCACCGTGGTGGCAAAAGTGGTCATGTCGCCCTTCGGGCGCTTGTCGGTGATCTGCTGGCCCTCGATCATGTAGAACACGGTCTCGGCGATGTTGGTGGCGTGATCGCCGATCCGCTCAATGTTCTTGGCGCAGAACATCAGATGGATGCAGAACGAGATGTTGCGCGGATCCTCCATCATGTAGGTGAGCAGTTCGCGGAACAGCGAGGTGCAGATCGCATCGACTTCCTCGTCGCCCTTCCAGACGTTCATCGCAGCCGGCAGATCGTGCGCGGCATAGGCGTCGAGCACCGACTTGACCTGCGACAGCACGAGGTCGGTCATGTGCTCGAGGCCGCGGATCAGCTTCAGCGGCTGGAAGTCGCTCTCCAGTGCTGCGACGCGCTTGCCCATGTTCTTGGCGAGGTCGCCGATCCGCTCGAGGTCGGTGGCCACGCGCATCGCACTGACGATCTCGCGCAGGTCGATCGCCATCGGCTGGCGGCGCGCGATCGTCAGCACCGCGCGCTCTTCGATGAGGCGCTGCAAATTGTCGATCTCGATGTCGGCGGCGACCACGCGCTTGCCCAGCGCGACGTCGCGACGGATCAGCGCGTCGACCGACTCGGTGATCATCCGCTCGACGAGGCCGCCCATCTCGGCGACCAGGCGGGTCAACTCCTGCAGATCGCTATCGAATGCCTTGGCGGTATGTTCAGAAGCCATCGCTTGTCTCCCCTCAATCATGATCCCGGGGATCATGATTTCGTTGTCCTCAATTTAGCATGATCTGATCGGAAAACCGGTTTCCACTTTTCCGGATCATGCGCCGGTCAGCCGAACCGGCCGGTGATGTAGTCCTGGGTGCGCCGATCGCTCGGTGAGGTGAATATCTTGTTGGTGTCGTCGAATTCGATCAGCTCGCCGAGATACATGAAGGCCGTCTTGTCGGAGACGCGCGCCGCCTGTTGCATGTTGTGGGTGACGATCGCGATCGTGTAGTCCTCGGACAGTTCCTGGATCAGCTCCTCGACCTTGGCGGTCGAGATCGGGTCGAGCGCCGAGCACGGCTCGTCGAACAGGATCACCTCGGGACGCACCGCGACGGTGCGCGCGATGCACAGGCGCTGCTGCTGGCCGCCGGAGAGCGAGAGGCCGGAGGCGTTCAGCTTGTCCTTGACCTCGTTCCACAGCGCGCCGCCGCGCAGCGCCTTCTCGACCCTGTCGTCCATCTCGGACTTCGAGATCTTCTCGTAGAGGCGGATGCCGAAGGCGATATTCTCGTAGATCGTCATCGGGAACGGCGTCGGCTTCTGGAACACCATGCCGACCCGCGCACGCAGCAAATTGAGGTCGAGCTTGGGATCGAGAATGTTGGTCTGGTCCAGCATCAGCTGGCCGACCGCGCGCTGGCCCGGATAGAGGTCATACATCCGGTTGAAGATGCGCAGCAGGGTCGACTTGCCGCAACCGGACGGGCCGATGAACGCCGTGACGCGGTTGGTGCCGAGCGTCAGGTTGATGTTCTTCAGCGCGTGGTGCTCGCCATAATAGAAGTTGAGGTTGCGCACCGTGACTTTCGGGGGCGCGTCCGGAAGCGGAACCTGGGGAACGTGGCCCGCGGCAGTCATGGAGACAGAAAGCTCGGTCATTTTGCGGCCCTTTCGGCACCAAGGATACGCGCGCCGATATTCAGCGCGAGCACGGTGAATGTGATGAGCAGCGCGCCGCTCCACGCCAGCTCTTTCCAATAGGCGTAGGGGCTCTGCACGAAGTTGTTGATGGTCACCGGCAGGTTGGCCATCGTCTTGGTCAAATCCCAGCTGAAGAACTGGTTCGACAGCGCGGTGAACAGCAGCGGCGCGGTTTCGCCGGCGACACGGGCGGTCGCCAGCAGCACGCCGGTGATCAGACCCGATCGGGCCGCACGATAAGCGATCCGCTTGATGACCAGCGAACGCGGCAGGCCGAGCGCCGAGGCCGCCTCGCGCAGCGGATTGGGCACCAGCAGCAGCATGTCCTCGGTGGTGCGCAGCACGACCGGGATCACGATCACGGCGAGCGCCAGCGCACCGGCGATCGCCGAGAAGCCGCGCATCGGCACCACGACCGCACCATAGATGAACAGGCCGATGATGATCGAAGGCGCGCTGAGCAGGATGTCGTTGATGAAGCGGATCACCGAGGTGAGCTTGTCGTGCTTGCCGTACTCGGCGAGGTAGGTGCCGGCGAACAGGCCGAGCGGCGCGCCGATGCCGACGCCGATCACCGTCATGATGATCGAGCCGACGATGGCGTTGAGAAGGCCGCCGTCGGTCGATCCGGGCGGCGGGGTGTTCTGGGTGAACAGCTGCACGCTCAGCCCGGCAAGGCCGTTATAGACCAGCGTGATCAGGATCAGCGCCAGCCAGGTGACGCCGAACGCCGCCGCCGCGAAGCAGAGCGCGCGGATGATGATGTCGTAGCGGCGACGCGATTTGTAGATCGGATTCATGACGTCACTTCCCCGCCTTCGTTTCCAACCGCATCAACATCAAGCGCGCCGCGGCGAGCACGAAGAAGGTCAGCACGAACAGCAGCAGGCCGAGCAGGATCAGGCCGGACTGGTGCAGGCCGTCGCTCTCGGCAAATTCGGAGGCGATCGCCGCCGAGATCGTGGTTCCCGGCGCAAATATCGACGACGAAATGCGGAACGAGTTGCCGATGATGAAGGTGACCGCCATGGTCTCGCCGAGTGCGCGGCCGAGCGCCAGCATGATGCCGCCGATCACGCCGACCCGGGTGTAGGGGATCACCACGCTGCGGACCACTTCCCAGGTGGTGCAGCCCATGCCGTAGGCGGCCTCCTTCAGCACTGGCGGGACGGTCTTGAACACGTCGACCGAGATCGCGGTGATGAAGGGCAGCACCATGATGGCGAGGATCAGCGCCGCGTTGAAAAGGCTGAGATAGGACGGCGGGCCTCCGAACACCGCGCCGAGCACCGGCACGCCCTCGAAGATCCTGATCATGAAGGGCTGGAAGGTGTTCGCAAGGAACGGGCCGAGGACGAAGAAACCCCACATGCCATAGATGATTGACGGGATGCCGGCGAGCAGCTCGATCGCGATGCCGATCGGGCGCCGCAGCATTTGCGGGCATAGCTCGGTGAGGAAGATGGCAATGCCGAGGCCAACCGGAATCGCGATCATCATCGCGATGATCGACGTGATCAGGGTGCCGTAGATCGGGCCGAGCGCGCCGAGCACCGGCGGATCAGCCGAGGGCGCCCAGCGCTGCGTCCAGAGGAAGGCAAAGCCGTATTCCTTCATCGCCGGCCAAGCGCCGACAATCAGCGACAGAATGATGCCGCCGAGGATCAACAGAACCGAAATCGCCGAGATGCGTGTGATCCAATAGAAGGTGAGATCACCCAGCTTGAAGGCGCTGAGGGCCTTGGCGCGATCGTAAGGTCCCGCGGCTTCCATTACATCGCTCTGAACAGCCATGTCTGCCACGCCAATTCCCTCTTTACTATGTGAAAGCCACGCAAACCGCCACGCCCCCGAAGCGATCCTTACTGACGCATTTGGCCGGGCGTCGTTCCGGCTTGCGCCCCCGGGGCGCGAACCCCGGGCCACGCCCGCGTTTCTTGCCGCGGTGGCGGAACCCGGGTCTCGATCGCTCTGCCTGTGCCGCCCTTGAGAGGCGGCACAGGCTTTGTTCGAAGCGTCAGGCTTAGCTCTTGATGTCCGAGGACCAGGTCTTCTCGATCAGCTTGACGACCGACTCCGGCATCGGGATGTAGTCGAGCTCTTCGGCCGCCTTGCCACCCTTCTCGAAGGCGTACTTGAAGAACTTGAGGGCTTCCTGCGAGGCCGCCTTGTCGGTCGAATCCTTGTGCATCAGGATGAAGGTCGCCGCGGTGATCGGCCAGGAGGCATCGCCCGGCTGGTCGGTCAGGATCACGTAGTAGCCGGGGGCCTTGGACCAGTCGGCATTCGACGCAGCTGCCTGGAAGGCGGCGATGGTCGGCTGCACGGTCTTGCCGGCCTTGTTGACCAGCGCGGTGTAGGTCAGCTTGTTCTGCTTGGCATAAGCGTATTCGACATAGCCGATCGCGTTCTTGGTCTGGCTGATGTTGCCGGCGACGCCTTCGTTGCCCTTGGCGCCGACGCCGACCGGCCACTCGACCGCGGTGCCGGAACCGACCTTGGACTTCCAGTCGGCGTTCGACTTGGCGAGGTAGTCGGTGAAGTTGAAGGTGGTGCCCGAACCGTCCGAACGACGCACGACGGTGATCGCGTCGGCCGGCAGGGTCAGCTTCGGATTGAGCTTGGCGATCGCCGCGTCATTCCACTTGGTGATCTTGCCGAGATAGATGTCGCCGAGCACTTCGCCGGAGAGCACGAGATCGCCCGACTTGACGCCTTCGACGTTCACGACCGGAACGATCGCGCCCATCACCATCGGCCACTGGACGAGGCCGTCCTTCTCGAGCTGCTCGGCCTTGAGCGGCGCGTCGGTGGCGCCGAAGGTCACGGTCTTGGCCTGGATCTGCTTGATGCCGGCGCCGGAGCCGATCGACTGGTAGTTCAGACCGTTGCCGGTGTCCTTTTTGTAGGCGTCAGCCCACTTCGAATAAATCGGGAACGGAAACGTCGCGCCCGCGCCGGTAATATCGGCAGCGAAGGCCGACGTCGAAGCGGCGACCATGCCGGCAGCGACGATTGCTTTGATGAAATTCATGGGTGGTCTCCATCCTTGTGAGCGAAGCGCCGAATGCGCCCGATTGCGCTCACGCCGGTCCATCTAGGAGCGGTCGGTGCTGCTTTTACGAAGGTTGGATGACAGTTGGATGACAGAGCCAAGCAGCTGAAAATGCTTAGCTTTGGGTCGGCAATGGGGTCTTCGGCCGGGGAAAACAGGCGGTAAAAGTCGCGCCATTCTTCGGCACGCTCTCGATCAAAAGGCGCCCGCGGTGACGGTTAAGAATATGTTTCACCAACGATAATCCGAGGCCCGTTCCGCCCTGATTACGGCTATCGCCGACATCCACCCGGTAGAAGCGCTCGGTCAGCCGCGGCAGGTGCTCCGGGGCGATGCCGGGGCCGAAATCCCGTACCATGACACGGATTTCGGGGCTGCCCTCGCCCGATGCGGCCGAAGCGGCCTGATTCAGCGACACTATGACGCGGCCCCCCGAGGCGCCGTATTTGAGGGCGTTCTCGATCAGGTTCTCGAACAGCCGCAGCAGTTCCTCGCGGTCGCCGGCGATGGTGACCGGGGTCAGCGGCAGGTCGACATCGATCTCGACCTGGCGCTCGCTGGCCAGCGCCTCGAGCCCGTCGGCCACCTGGCGGATGATCGGTACGATGTCGATCGAGGCCTCGGGCCGCACATGGGCCGACAGCTCGACCCGCGACAGCGACAGCAGATCGTCGATCAGCCGCGCCATGCGGGTGGCCTGGGTGTGCATGATGCCGAGGAAGCGCTCGCGCGCCCGCGCGTCGTCGCGCGCCGGCCCCTGCAGCGTGTCGATGAAGCCGGACAAGGCGGCGAGCGGCGTACGCAGCTCATGG
Source organism: Bradyrhizobium sp. I1.14.4 (assembly GCF_050435825.1). Lineage (NCBI taxonomy): Bacteria > Pseudomonadati > Pseudomonadota > Alphaproteobacteria > Hyphomicrobiales > Nitrobacteraceae > Bradyrhizobium > Bradyrhizobium sp. I1.14.4. The sequence continues at coordinate 65,231 of NZ_JBNDLA010000011.1, forward strand.
CTGGCATTGGCGACGAAGTCGGCGCGCATCTCCTCGACCCGGCGCAGCGGCGTCAGGTCGTGGAAGGTCATCAGCATGCACTTCTCGGTGCCGCCGAACTGGGTCGGCACCGGCACCGGCGTGATGACCAATTCCATCCAGCGATCGACCGGGACGTGGTCGGTGTAGGTGGCGCGGCGCGGCTCGGTGGTCGCGATCGCCTCGCGCAACGCGGTGATGATCTCCGGCGAACGCAGGGCAAATTGCGCCAGCTCGTTCCTGCGCAGCGCCGGCGCGAGCTCGGCCGCGGCGGTGTTGAGATGGATGACGCGGCCGGCGCGATCGAGCAGCACAGCCGGATCCGGCATGCCGGCAACGACGGCGCTGACCGCGGCGGCCTCGACCGGATTGACGCCGCGGACATCCTCGCGCGAGGTTCCGGCATCATGCAGCCGCCAAGGCACCAGCGCGGCGGCCGCGATGCAAACGAACACCGCGCAGGCGCGCACCAGCGACAATTCGCCAAGCGCGACCACCACGCTCAACGCCAGCGCTGCGGCAAGCAGGATCAGCGCGGAATGGCGCAACCGGTCGGGCCAGGGCGAGAAGATCGAGGAAGCTGAATCGTCAATTGCCATCGCGGCGGCTTTCATCCCGTCGGTTCATGTCTCGCCCAGGCACGGTCACACCGACCTTCCCTCGGGAGGCATCGGGCCGCTTCATCAGACCCCGGAGTCTCCGCGCTTGCGAACCAGAACCGCCTCATGATGCGGCTCAGTGCGGGGACCCGAATCAGCCTGCGGCAGCCGTTTGAGTCGGGCGCCGACGATAACCTCCCGAAACGTCAGCAAGATTACAGATATGACGAACGGCGCAATATAGTAGAGCAGCCGGAACAACAGCATACCGCCGAGCAGGTCCTCGCGGTCCATCTGCCAGAGGCCGACCAGCATGGCGGCGTCGAACACCCCGAGCCCGCCCGGGGAATGGCTGGCGAAGCCGAGCAGGGTCGCCGACACGAAGATGACCGCGACCACCACGAAACCCAGATTGGGCTCGTCCGGAACCAGCACGTACATCGCCAGCGCGCAGAAGCCGAGGTCGACGATGCCGATCGCGATCTGCAGCAGCGTCAGCGGACCGCCCGGCAGGGTCACCGTCCAGGGGCCGCGGCCGACCGCCCGCGGCTGGGTCCAGACCCAGACCACATAGGCGACCAGCGCGACGATGATCGCGAGCGCCAGCGCGCGGTTGAGCCATGGCGGCAGCTGGTCGATGTTGGCGGCGGCCTCCGGATGATAGGCGATGCCGAGCCCGAGCACCGCGGCATTGCCGAGCCAGAAGGTGAGGCCGGCGAGGAAGCAGATCTTGGCGACGTCGATCGCATTCAATCCCCACGCCGAATAGATCCGGTAGCGCACCGCGCCGCCGGTGAAGACGCTGGCGCCGACATTGTGGCCGATCGAATAGGAGGCGAACGCGGCGAGTGCATTGATGCGATAGGGCACGTGGGCGTGGCCGATCGCGCGCACCGCGAACAGATCGTAGAAGGTCAGCGTGAAATAGCCGGCTGCGACGAAAAGTCCCGCCAGCGCGATTTGACGCGGCTCGGTGCTCTTGATGGCTTCGAGCACCTCGTGGGTGTCGATGCCGCGGAGCATGTGATAGAGGACGTAACAGGCGATGCCGATAACGGCGATGCTGATGACAACACCCAGCCGATGCAGGATTTGCTTCTGACGCAGAAACGCCATCGCCCTGCGGATTGCTTCCAGCATCTAGACCTCGAATTGCGATCCCACGACGACGGCTCCCGGGCGAACCCCGCCGGCGCTTCGCTGTTCCCTGCTCCGTGTAGCGCGTTTCAAGCCGGAGTGGAATTCGTCAAACGACAATAAAACGCGCATCTTCAAGATATTAGGGATGATTCATGACAGCGGGTGCACAAATATGCGCGTTTCTCGCCACCTTCGACAAGGCTTGGCGTGGGCGGACGGCAGTTGGCCCGCAGATCGATGCGCAAGGCCATCCGGGAAACTACGGGGACAGGCGCAGTCCGCGGCGCCTGATCAGCAAAGGTTGCCGTCGCAATAATCACGTGGCGGCAACGAGGCAAGCCGGCGCATCGCCTCAGGCCCGCGCAGCCGCCACCGCGGCGACGATCTCCGCGGCATCGGGGAAATGCCCCTTGGCGCGCTTGGCGATCACTTTGCCGTCAAGCGTGACCTCGAAGATGCCGCCCTTGCCGGGCACCAGCTCCGCATCGAGCGCGAGGCGTTCGCGCAGCAGCGCGGCGGCCTCCCTGGCGCGCTTCTCGTAGCCGCAGGGACGGCAATAGGTGATCGAGAGATCGGTCATGGCATGCTCTCCCATCAACTCATGCCGCGCGGCGCTGCGCGTTGGCGGCCTCGATACCGGCGATCCACCCGGCGACCGAGCGACCGATCGCCTCCGGATGATCTTCCTGCAGATAGTGCGCACCCGCGCCGAGCTGGATGACCGCGCAATGCTGCAGCTTCGCCGCAAAATCGGCGGCGAAGGCCGGCGACACCAGTGCGCCGGGACACCCGGCAAACAGCAGCTTCGGATACGTCGATGCCGCAAGCGCCGCATGCGCCACGGTGAGCGCATGATCGACATCGGCCGGCTCGCCTGCGACCGGCAGCTCGCGCGGCAGCATCAATGTCGGCTTGCGGCTCTCGCGCGTCGCAAACGGCGCGCGGTAGGCGGCCATCTCCTCCTCGCTGAGCGCGCGCAGGATCGAGCCGGGCAGCACGCGTTCGACGAAGGCGTTGTTGTCGAGGATCATGGCTTCGCCCTCGCCCGGCGTGCGGAACTTCCGGAACGTCTCCCGTGCCGCCTCGTGCTGGTGGAAGTCGGACCAATCCCGCATCGGGCGGATGAACTCCATGAAGGCGAGCCCACGCACCAATTCCGGACGACGCGCCGCGAGATGGAACGCGAGCGCCGTACCCCAATCCTGGGCGACGAGATACGCCGAGTTGATGCCGAGTTCGTCGATCAGCGCGTCTAGATAATCCGCATGGTCGAAGAAGCGGTATGCGATGTCGGGCTTGCCGGACTGGCCGTAGCCGATCAGGTCGGGCGCGATGCAGTGGCCGACCGGCGCGACCAGCGGCATGATGTTGCGCCAGATGTAGGACGACGTCGGGTTGCCGTGCAGGAACAGCACGTGCGGCGCGGCGCTGCGTCCGGTCTCGCGATAGGCCATCGTGGTCCCGAACACGGAGCGATGATGCAGGCTGATATCGGCGGATATGGTCATGGCAACTCCTTGAACACGGTTTGGAATGCGATCGTCTTGAAACGCTCAAGCGCAGCCGCGCTGCGCTCAACCTTCATGCGCAGCATCGCGCCCTGCCAGGATGCGAGCAGGAAATCGGCAAGTTCATCGGGATCGAAGTCGGACGCGATCTCGCCTTTGGCCTGAGCTTCGGCGATGCAGGCCGCAAACGGCGCGCGCCATTCCCGGAAGATTTCGTCGAGCTGCTCGCGCAGCATCTCGCTCGAGCCTGACGCCTCGAGGCTGAAATCGCCGATCAGGCAGCCGCGGGTGAAGCCGTCATGCGCAAGCTTGCCGGTGATGAGATCGAGATAGCGCCTGAGCCGTTCGCGCGGAGGCAGCGTCGTGTCGCTCAACGCTTCCGCGACGAGGCCGCGCACATAGAGGAAGTAGCGGTCGAGCACTTCGGACGCGAACAGCTCCTTCGAGCGGAAATGGTTGGTGAACGAGCCCTGCGGCGCGCCGGCAGCGGCCGTGACGTCGCGCACGCTGGTGCCGTGATAGCCGGTCCGGAACATGGCCTTGAGACCGGCGTCGAGGATGGCATCGCGGAGAGAGGGTTTTGGCATGGCTGCGATTTAATACGTACGTACGTATTAATGTCAAGCACTAAAATGCATGCGGCGCGCGCGGCATGTGGTGGTGCCGCTCAGGTCCGCTGGATCAGGGGTTTGGGATCAGCACGCGGGCTTGCTGCGGGAGACCACCCAGTCGCGCAACCAGGAGCCGATCGCGCAGCCGACGAGGTAGAGTGCGAACATGATCAGGAAGAGATCGAGCCAGTAGCCGAAGCGGCCGGGCACGATCCGCGCGAACGACGCCGCCACCAGCGCGGCGGCAAGCAGTGCCAACCAGCGCATCCAGACCTTCGAGACGCCCTGCGCCCGATGCACCACCGCGATCCAGCCCATGCAAAAGCCGAGCAGCGCGGCGCCGAGCAGCCAACCCCAGAAGAATGTCGCGAGCACAGTCATCGCTACTTCACCACGAATTCGATGCGGCGGTTCTGCGCCTTGCCGTCTTCACTCTCGTTGCCGGCGAGCGGCTGCGTGCTGCCATAGCCGATCGGCGTGAAGCGGTTGGCAGGCAGTCCGGCGCGCACGAGATAATCCACCACGGCCTGCGCCCGCCGCTCCGACAATGCCTGGTTGGCGGCTTCCTCGCCGTCGCTGTCGGTATGGCCGGCGACTTCGATCGTCGCGTTAGGGCAGCGCATCGCGGTCTCGATCAGTCGGTCGAGCAGGCCGGCGGAATCAGGAACGATGTCGGCCTTGCCGGACTCGAAGCGGATCTTGCCCTTTGAGAGGATCTCGGAAAACAGCTGCTGGCAGACCGTGGGATCGACCGGCGCCGCCGCCGGCTTGACCGTGACCTCGGCCTTGTACTGCCAGCCCTGCGGAAAGTCCTTGCCGAGCCCGTCGCGGATCTGGCCGGCCGCGGCATCGTAGAGTGCATCGCCTGACAGCTTCACCTCGCGGTCCGACACCACGAGCGTACCGGTCGACAGCCGCGACAGCGCGCCGAGCGCGGGCACCACGGCTGCCGCAAAACCTGACGGCGCGCCGAGGCTGGCCTTGAGATTATCGACCACCTTCTCACTGAAGAACTTGCGGCCGGCAGCCGCGACCAGCGCGGCGTGCACGTTGTTGTCGGGCACGTAGCCGGTCAGCGTCAGCGTCACCGCGACCGGGTCCTTGTAGGCCTGGAACACATAAGGCGGCGCCTTGATGTCGTTGGCAGCGATCGAATAGCCTTCCGGCAGGTTCTTCAGCGCCGCTGCGACCGCTTCGCGCCCGCCGAGTTCGCGCGCCATGCCTGCGAGAGCAACCTTGCTGTCGGTCAGCGTGATCTTGCCTTCCTTCAGCTTGCCGATCTGGTCGAGCAGCAACAGCGCTGCCGCGTCGAATCGCGACGGCGCGCCGCGGGCGAGCGCCATCTGATCCACCACCTCGACGCCGCCGAGACCGGCCTTCGCGGCCTCGGCCAGCTTGCTCTTGCTCGACGGCAGCGGCGCATTGCCGCCAAGCGTGACCCGCACGACGTCGCGTTCCGCCGACCAGACAAAGGGCTTGGCTTCGGGAACGAGGCGGGTCTCGTCGTTGACCAGCCGCACGCCCGGCACGGCATCGACCGACGCCACGGCACTGAGCCGGCCGTCTTCGGAGAAGGCGTTGGCCGCAAACGTCACGTCGCGGCCGTCGACGCTGATGCGACGCTTGTCGAGCACGGTGTCCTTGAGTGCGGCATTAGAGCGCGCGGCAAGATCCGCTTCGACCGTTGCCGTGCTGGTCCAGGCCGCGATACCCCACAGGACGACCAGTGGAATCACCCCCGGCCACCACTTGCTACTCCACTTGAAAAGTCCGTGCATTCAGCGTCCTGCGGGTCGGGAACCAGAGAGAAAACAAACCCTTGGCTGACTGTCAAACCCCAAATCAAGCGCCATGACGGGGGCGCCGCGTCGGATCGGGATAACAGTTTCTTCAGTGGTCTTTCGCTAAGTTTGCGGCGGAATGCAAATCGGCCGGCCCGCGCCCTCATGAAACAACTCCGCAACACCGTGATCCGCGCCGGGCTGGAGGCGCTGTATTTCTCGGGTGCGCACGTTCTGCTGCGACCGATCTTCGCCGGCGTCGGCGCCATCTTCATGCTGCACCACGTTCGTCCGCGTCGCGACGACGCGTTCCAGCCGAATCATCATCTTGAGGTCACGCCGGATTTCCTGCGCGCGATGCTGACGCATCTGCGCGCGCTCGACGTCGACGTCGTCAGCATGGACGAGGCGCATCGCCGTCTCACCGAACGGAATTTCGCGCGGCGCTTCGCCTGCTTCACCTGCGACGACGGCTATCGCGACAACCGCGATTTCGCGCTGCCCGTGATGCGCGAGTTCGGCGCGCCGTTTACCGTCTATGTCGCGAGCGATTTCGCCGAGGGTTGCGGCAGGCTGTGGTGGATCGCGCTGGAGCGGGCGATCGCGGCAGCGTCAGCGATCGAGGTGCCGATCGACGGCGCAATGACGCGGATCGACACCGCGACGCCGCAAGCCAAACGGGCCGCATTCGGCCGCGTTCACGACTGGCTCCGTTCGCTGCCGGGCGACAAGGAGATGCAGGCCGAGATATCAGCGCTGTGCGCCCGCCATGGCGTCGACGAGAGCGGCATCGCGCGCGAGCTCTGCATGTCATGGGACGAGTTGCGCGGCTTTGCCGACGATCCGCTGGTCACGATCGGCGCGCACAGCATCAGCCATTGCAATCTCGCCAAGCAGAGCGAGACCATCGCATCGTTCGAGCTCGCGACCAGCCGGGCTCGGATCGAGGATGCGCTGCAGCGGCCGGCGCTGCATCTCGCCTATCCCTATGGCGACCGGATCGCCGCCGGACAGCGCGAATTCGCGCTCGCCAGGTCGATCGGCTTTCGGACCGCGGTGACGACGCGTCCGGGTATGCTGTTTCCCGAAAGCGCCGATCATCTGACCGCGTTGCAGCGGGTCTCGCTGAACGGCAATTATCAGGACGCGCGGCTCTTGCCGGTCTTGACCTCCGGCGCCGCCACCGCGGTGTGGAACGGCTTTCGCCGCATCGACGCGGCGTGATCGAGCAACGCGTCTCAGATCACCAGCAACAGCCCCGACACCAGCAGCAGGCCGAGGATCACCCGCCTGAAGTTTGCTTCATTGATGTTGCGGAAGGCAAAGATGCCGAGCCACGAACCGGCAAGCAGCGCCGGCGCGCTCAGGACGACGTCATAGGCGACCTTCATCGACAGGTCGCGATGAAGCAGCATCATCGCGAGCGCTGAAATCTGCATCGCGGCGATGAAGGGTTGCACGAGGCCGCGCTGCTGCTGTTTCGGCACGCCATGGATATCGCACCAGATGGTCGGCAGTGCGCCGGGCATCGCGGTCAACCCGCCGATCAGGCCGCCGCCGAACCCGACGAGCGCGTTGCGCCCCTCGGGCAACCGCCCGTAGCCGATCGCGGGCCTGAACAGCATATAGCCGGCATAGAGCGCGACCATGATGCCGAAGCCTTCGCGAAACGTCCGGCTGTCGGCGTTGTGCAGCAGCCAGAGCGCGAGCGGCACACCCAGCAGTCCGCCGACAATCAGCGACAGGCTCTGCTTCCACTGAATGTTGTGCCGAAGCGCCCACAGGTTGGCCGCCTGCACGCCGACGCTGCACGCCATCATCAGCGGCACCGCCTCGGTCGGCGGCATCGCATGCAGCAGGATGGCGCCGGCGATTGCGGAGAAGGCAAAGCCGGCGAGACCCGACACGAAGGCGCCGCAAAAGACCGCTGCGCTGAGCACAAGAAATGACGTGACGTCGGCCACGAGTGGACCTCCGTTGATGACAGGGATGGTGCATGAATCCGGTGAAGCGCTAGTCGGTGTGAGCCGCCCTCACGTCTTGCGGCGCGGCCGCATCAGCCGTGGCCGCCGGCATCAACAATGTCGCGGTGAGGATATGCAGCACAAGAAACCCAATCGCGATTGCAATGAGCAACTTGGTCTCGCTGATCTCCGGAAGCCGGATGATCGATTTGCGCGTCGTCGACCGCTCAGAGATGGACATTGCCGCCCTCCGGACTGGTGCGGCGCCGGTCGGCACGGTCGATCAGATGCTGGTACTGCTTCAGAACCCGGCGCGCCTGGGCCCGCCGCGAAAAATGAATTGCGCCAAGGATTGCCGCAAACAGACCCTTCCGCCTTCGCCTAAATTGAACAGGGGTGACAGGCATCACACCCGTCACCGGCAATGAAATGTGCTTCATTATTGGAACTCCTTGTCCTGGAATTCCACCCCACGCGCATGATGTGTCAAAGCGGCTGACCCGTTTGTGCAATGCATCACATCTCAAGAAAGCTTGATCGGACCGACGCGCGCCCTGCAGGTCAACTGTCTGGACAGTGTCTGGGATTAATCCGGCGACACAATCTGCCGCGGCGGTTCCTTGACTAGCTCCGTCAACACGGCCAGAACGCTTGCCATAGCTACGGAGGCAACATGTTCAAGGATCTGTTCTCACTGAAAGGCCGCGTCGCACTGGTGACCGGGGGATCGCGCGGCATCGGCAAGATGATCGCGGCCGGCTTCCTCGCGCAGGGTGCCGCGAAAGTTTACATCACGGCGCGCAAGGCCGGGCCGTGCGAGGCCACCGCCCAGGAGCTCACCGCCGAATATGGCGGCGAATGCATCGCGCTTCCGATCGACATCTCGACCGTCGAGGGCTGCGAAAAGCTCGCCAGTGAGGTCATCAAGCGCGAACCGAAGCTCGACATCCTCGTCAACAATGCCGGCGCGGCATGGGGCGCGGATTTCGACGAATTCCCCGAGAGCGGCTGGGACAAGGTCATGAACCTGAACGTCAAGTCGATCTTCTTCCTGACCAAGGCGCTGGCCAAGCCGCTGCGCGCCGCGGCGACACATGACAGACCGGGCAAGGTGATCAACATCGCCTCGATTGACGGCATCTTCGTCAACCCGATGGAGACCTATTCCTATGCCGCGAGCAAGGCCGCGGTGATCCACCTGACGCGGCGGATGGCGACGCGCCTGATCAAAGACAACATCAACGTCACCGCGATCGCGCCAGGCGCCTTCAAGTCGGACATGAACAAGGCCGCGCGCGACCACGCTGATGACGTCGCCAAGCGTGTTCCGGCGAAGCGCGTCGGCACCGACGAAGATATGGCGGGTGTTGCGATCTATCTCGCCTCGCGCGCCGGCGACTATGTCGTGGGCAACACCATCGCGGTCGATGGCGGCGTGGTCTACGCGACGGCGGGGCTGGAGATCGCGGGGTAGGCGGCCGCCAGCCGACAAAAAGAGAAGGGGTGAGCCTGGGACCTTTTCGGCTCACCCCTCTCCGGTCTCTCCCAAAGGAGAGAAACCCTCAGCAGATCGGCGACGGCTCGCCAAAGCCGGTAGTGAGTGGCGAACAGCGAGCGGCCGTGCCTTGTTCGCCCGCTTCATAGGCTCGACGCGAACGCGTCGACGAAACGGTCGAACGCTTCGGCTCGTTCCCATTGCGTGGCGTGGCCGGCGCCGTCGATCACATGAACCTGGCCGCGCCATAATGTCGGCGCCGACAGCCGTTGCAGATAGCCGAGATCGACCATCTGCTCCTCGCTGCCGTGCACGATCGCAAGCGGAATCCTCAGGTCGCGCACGATCTCGACCTCGTCCGCAAAGCGGCCGGCCTGTACGCTGGCGCCGAGATACCCGCGCGCATTGCCGTCGGTGCGGCGAAAATCGGTGTCGACGAACGCTGGCAGCGGCGCATAGCCGGGCGCGAAGGCTGTTTTCAGCCACTCCGCGATCTCGGCATCACCAGGCGCCGGCGTGAAGGTGGTGGCCGACAGTCCCTTGAAGCCGGAAAATCCGTCCGGCGTCTTGCCGATCGGCGGCGTACCGAAAATCATCAGCCCGGCGGCCATCGGCAATGACGGGGCTGCGTTGAGCACGGCGTGTCCGCCGAGGCTCCAGCCCACCACCACCGCGTCCTTCAGGCCGAGTTCATGTGCGGCGGCGGCAATGCAGCCGGCATAGCCTGCGCCGGAATAACCATGCTCCGGATCGGGCGCAGGCGATGAGCCGCCATGACCGGGAAGGTCGATCGCGATCAGCCGGTATTTGGCGCCAAGCGGCCCTTGGAGCTGCTTCTGCCAGATCCGGGATGACGACGAATTGCCGTGGACGAGCAGGATGTCGCGGCCGGTGCCCTCGCTCTCGAAGCCTGTGATCGTCTGCGCGCCGAGCCGGAGTTCGAGCGGACGTAGCGCCGGCCCCGGAAAAATCTCTTCACCCATGATGGTATCGCCCGCGTTTCCAAACCGCGATGACTGGCCCAAGCCGTCATCGCGGCACGTGTGTTGGATTGGCGTGAATCTCCGCGCCACCCCATCGCGCTTGTCAAGCCAGCAGACGCTGGCTTACCGTCATGCCCTGCACGACCTTACGATTCGATCCTCACATATTCGAAATCGCCGGGCTTGTTGTCGATGCCGACCTTGGGCGGCGAGATCCAGGAGGCGAACTCGCCGGGCTCGGTCACCGGCTTCATCAGCGAGGCGATGAAGTCGCCATCCGCGGTCGACGGCAGCCAGTCGTTCTTGCGCTTGGCCCAGGTAGCGTCGTCGATCAGCAGGCCATCGGGCGTCGCATGGACGTCCTTGAACTCGCCGATCTGGCGATGGAAGGCCGTGCTCGGCACCGCGAGCTTGTAGTCGATGCCTGATGTCGAGATCACCTTGTTCCAGCGCAGCATGCCTTTGACGCAATCCTGCGTGTAGTCGTCGCGCAGCCGCATATTGAGCGCGGTCAGCGCCGGCTCGTCGACCATCTTGATCTGGCCGTCCACCATCTTCATGACCGGATAGGTCGAGCTCTTGAGTTGGTGATCGTCCTCGATCGTGGTTTCCTTGTAGCGGCCCTTGATGCCGGCGTTGAAGGCATTGGCCGCATTGGTCGACACTTCGGAGCCGAACAGGTCGAGCGACAGCGAATAGTGCAGGTTGAGCTTCTTCTGGATGGTCGGCAGGTCGATGACGCCGAGCGCGCGGACCCTGGCGATGTCGTTCGGATCGGTGATGCCGGCTTCCGTCATCGCATCGCAGGTGCGCTGCACGACGCGGGTGATGCCGGTCTCGCCGACGAACATGTGGTGGGCTTCCTCGGTCAGCATGAAGCGGCAGGTGCGCGACAGCGGATCGAAGCCCGACTGCGCCAGCGAGTGCAGCTGCATCTTGCCGTCGCGGTCGGTGAAGTAGGTGAACATGAAGAACGACAGCCAGTCCGGCGTCGCCTCGTTGAAGGCCCCGAGCATGCGCGGTGAGTCCGCGTCGCCCGAGCGGCGGCGAAGCAAATCATCCGCTTCCTCGCGGCCGTCGCGGCCGAAATACTTCTGCAAGAGGTAGACCATCGCCCAGAGATGGCGGCCTTCCTCGACATTGACCTGGAACAGATTGCGCATGTCGTAGAGCGAGGGCGCGGTCTTGCCGAGATGGCGCTGCTGCTCGACGGAAGCCGGCTCGGTATCGCCCTGGATCACGATCAGGCGGCGCAGCATCGCGCGATGCTCGCCCGGGACTTCCTGCCAGGCCGGCTTGCCAAAGTCCTCGCCGAACGGAATGACGCGGTTTTCCTCCTGTGGAGCAAGGAGAATGCCCCAACGATATTCGGGCATGCGCACGTAATCGAACTTGGCCCAGCCGCGCGGATCGACCGAATAGGCGGTGCGTAGATAGACCAACGATTCCTGGAACCCTTCCGGACCCATGTCGCCCCACCAATCCATGTAGCCGGGGTGCCAGCCCTCCAGTGCTTTCAGCACCTGGCGGTCTTCGGCGAGATTCACGTTGTTCGGAATCTTGGTCGAGTAATCGACGTTCATGATGTTCATGGCCGTGCTCCCTTAAACTCGCGTCATGTCGAATTGCGCCTTCTGGCCGGTGCCGTAGCGGCGCAGCGCGCCGTCTTCACCGACCGCGTTGGGCCGCTGGAAGATCCAGTTCTGCCACGCGGTGAGGCGCGAGAAGATCTTCGATTCCATGGTCTCGGGGCCGGCGAAGCGCAGATTGGCTTCCATGCCGGTGAGACCGTCGGGCGAGAACGAGGTGCGCTCCTCGAAGAACACGCGGACCTCGTCGTCCCAGTCGATGTCGTCGAGCGCGAAGGTGACGAGGCCGAGCTCCTCGGCCTCCTCCGCATCGAGCGCCTTGCCGATCGAGCCTTGCGCGCGCTCGAGATCAGACGGGTCGGCCTGGAAGCGCGATTGCAGCCGGGTCAGGCCGTGGCTCATCGGATACGGCCCGAAATTCATCGCCGTCAGCTCGATCGCCGGCGGCGGGCGGTTGTCGCCCTGCTTCTGGCCGATCAGCATGTAGGAGCGGTCGGCAGCGAACACGAGCTCGGCCAGGGTGCCGACGAAGCAGGAGCCGGGCTCGACCAGCGTCACCAGCGTGCGCGAGGTGACGTCGATGCGCTTGAGCACGCGCTTCCAGTAATGCCTGACCTCGTTGACCAGCCAGTGCGCCTTGTCGGCCTCCATGAACGCGTCGTAGGACACCACGTTGGCGCGGTCGCCATGGCTCTTGAACACCAGCATCGCGATCTCGAGCTCGTTGATGCGCAGATGCAGGATCGCATCGTCGAGCTCACGGGCGACCTGCAGCGGCCAGAACGCGGCGCCCTGCGCGATCATGCTGTCGATGTCGGCAGGCGCGGTGGCCTCCGGCGCCTTGATCGAGATGGTGGCGATGCGCGCCGCGCGATCGATGTCGACGCTGACAAAGCCGTAGCGGATGGCGCTGTCGTCGATGGTGCGCGTCAGCGGCGCCAGCGCGATGCCGCGGCCCTCACCGTTGCGCTTCGACCTGGCGGCGAATTCCTTGACGCGCTCGGCAAGCTTGCCTTCGAGTTTGGAGTTCGGTGCGATCTCGTCGACCAGCCGCCACTGCACGGCGCGCTTGCCCTTGATGCCCTCCTCGATGGTGCAGAAGAAATCGGCATGGTCGCGGCGCACCTTGCGCTTGTCGACGACGCGGGTCAGGCCGCCGGTGCCGGGCAGCACCGCGAGCAGCGGCACCTCCGGCAGCGCGACGGCGGCGGCGCCGTCATCGGCCATCATGATGTGGTCGGTCGCCAGCGCCAGCTCGTAGCCGCCGCCGGCCGCGGTGCCGTTGACGACGGTGATGAAGCTCTGGCCGGAATTCTCGCTGGAATCCTCCAGGCCGTTGCGGGTCTCGTTGGTGAACTTGCAGAAGTTGACCTTGTGGGCGTGGGTCGAGCCCGCCAGCATGCGGATGTTGGCGCCGGCGCAGAACACGCGGTTCTTGCCCGAGCGCATCACCACGACCTTCACTTGCGGATGTTCGAAGCGGAGCCGCTGCACGGCATCGGCGAGCTCGATGTCGACGCCGAGGTCGTAGGAATTGAGCTTGAGCTGGTAGCCCTCGAACAGACCGGCGTTCTCGTCGACATCCATGGTCAGCGTCGCGACATCGCCCGCAACGTCGAGCTTCCAGTGCCGGTAGCGCGACGGGTCGGTCTGGAAGTCGATGTACTTCGCCCCGCCTGCAAGGACGCGATCGTCACCAGCCATGGGCCACCCTTACCTGTTGTTCGTTTGAAGGTTCGTTGTCGAGGTCTTCATGCACAATAATGCATGTTTTCGATCTGGTCTAGTTCAAAACGCAAAAACATGCATTTTGTTACATGTTCGAAGAATTCGTTCGTACGGCCAATGACCTAGCACCGGCACCAAATGTCAGGCCGTCAGTGCCGTCAGGCCGCCAGTGCCGAGTCGTCGCGCAGGGCCGCCCTGGCGAATTCGGTGACCGCCTCGAGTGTCACCGCGGGCGCCTCGCGATGCGGCGAGTGTCCGGCGCCTGCGATATCAGCGACATCGACCGGGCAGTAGCACTCGTCCTGGGCGATCTCGACCTGGCGCATCGTGCCGTATTGATCGTCCGCGCCCTGCACGATCAGCACGGGCACGCGGATATAGGCGAGATATTCGGAGATATCCCAGTCGCGGAATTTTGGATCGAGCCAGGCGTCGTTCCAGCCATGAAAGGCGTTGTCGACATCCTTGTGCCAGCGCGCGAGCTTCTCCTTCAGATTGGTGGTCTCATACGCGGTCTTGATCTCGGCGATCGACTTGACTGAGATGTCCTCGACGATGAAGTGCGGCGCGATCAGCGCAAGGCCGTGCAGGCGATGATCCTGATGCGAGCCGGCATAGATCGCCGCGATCGACGCGCCGTCGGAATGGCCGGCCAGGAGGCCGCGGCGGAGGCCGATTCGATCGAGCAGCTTCGGCAGCACCTCAAACGCTTCGCGATGCATGTAGTCGACCGGGCGCGGCAGCTTCACCGGCGACGACGCGCCATAGCCCGCGCGCGAATAGGCGAACACGCCGGCGCCGGTCGCCGCCTGCAGCTTCTCGGGGAAATCGCCCCACAGCCCGACGCAGCCAAGGCCTTCATGCAGCATCACGATAGTAGGTGCCGTCTCGGGTGACGGACCGATCATCCGGTATTCGAGATCGGCGCCGTCGATGGTGAGAAAGCCTGTTGGTGCGAGGGTCATGTGAAGCTCTTCCGCTCTCGTCATGTCCGGCCTTGTGCCGGGCATCCACGTCTTTGAGTCCGCAAAGCAAGACGTGGATGGCCGGGTCAAGCCCGGCCATGACGGCTAGTGTTCGCGCAGCTTGAAGCGCTGGATCTTCCCGGTCGCCGTCTTCGGCAGATTGTCGACCACATCGATCCAGCGCGGATATTTCCATGGGCCGATCTTCTGCTTGACGTGCTCCTTCAGCGCCTCGTGCAGGCCGGCGATCGAGCTTTCGGGCCGCAGCACCACATAGGCCTTCGGCTTCAACAGCCCTTCCGGATCGGCCTCCGGCACGACCGCCGCTTCCAGCACCGCGGGATGGGTGATCAACGCGCTCTCGACCTCGAACGGCGAGACCCAGATGCCGGAGACCTTGAACATGTCGTCGGCACGGCCGCAGAAAGTATAGCGCCCGTCGCTGTCGCGAATGTATTTGTCGCCGGTCCGGGTCCAGGCACCCTCGAAGGTGGCGCGGCTCTTGGCGCGCTGATTCCAGTAGCTCTCGCCGGCCGAAGGCGCATCGACCAAAAGCTCGCCGACCTCTCCGTCAGCGACCTCGACCCCTAGCTCGTTAACCAGCCGCACCTTGTAGCCGGGCACCGGGCGGCCGGACGAGCCGTATTTGATGTCGCCCGGCGCATTGGACAGAAAGATGTGCAGCAGCTCGGTTGAGCCGACGCCGTCGAGAATGTCGACGCCGAACCGCGCCTTCCAGGCATTGCCGACCGATTCCGGCAGCGCCTCGCCGGCGGAGGTGCAGACCCGCAGCCGGTCACCGCACCGCTGCGCCTTCATCGCCTCGTCGTTCAGCATCGCCGCGAACAAGGTCGGCACACCGAAGAAGATGCTCGGATGATACTTGTTCATCAGCGCGAACATCACCGCCGGGGTCGGACGCTCCGAATTGAGCACCGTGGTGGCGCCGACCGACATCGGGAAGGTCAGCGCATTGCCGAGCCCATAGGCGAAGAACAGTTTTGCAGCCGACAGGCCGACATCATCCTCGCGGATCCCGAGCACTTGCCTGGCATAGGTCTCCGCCGTCGCCGCGAGATTGGAGTGCAGGTGGCGCACGCCCTTCGGCATGCCGGTCGAGCCCGACGAATAGAGCCAGAACGCCGGCTCGTCGGCATGCGTCGGCGCGGTTGCGAACACGTCGCTCTCGCGCGCGATCTCGTCCGACAGCTTCATGTGGCCGGGCGCGTCCTTGCCGGAGACCACGACATGCTCGAGGTCGGGCATGCGCGCGATGATGTCCTTCACGACCGGCAGCAGCGCCTCGGACACGAACAGCACGCGCGCGCGGCAGTCGCAGAGGATGTAGGCGTACTGCTCCGCGGTGAGCAGCGTGTTCAGCGGCACCGGTACCACGCCGGCACGGATCGCGCCCAGGAACACGACCGGGAAATCAACCGTATCCAGCATGATCATGGCGACCCGCTCTTCGCGTCGAACGCCGAGCCGGCGCAGCATGTTGCCAACCCGACGGGTCTGCTGCTGCAACTGGCCATAGGTGATTTGCGACACCGTGTCGTCGAACACCACCTTGTTGCCGCGGCCCTCATCGACATTGCGGTCGAGCAGCCAGGACACCGCATTGTAAGACACTGCGTTGGTGGTCATGCCCTGGCTCCTCAGGACGAGGCGCTTCGCGCCTGCCCTCTCCCGTCAAGATTTAAGAAGTATAATTCATACAAAGCCACCGCATTGGCTTGCTGTCAATCCTTCTCGGCATTATGTTTCCTAGACCTTTGGGTCTGATTCCAGTCAGAACAGCACCCGCGCGTCGCACAGGGATCATGACCTCAGCCAACGATCCGGAAACCGACTTCCTCGAACAGCTCGGCCGGCGTGTGCGCACGACACGCGGTCTGGCCGGCATGTCGCGCAAGGTGCTCGCCAAGGTTTCCGGCATTTCCGAACGCTACATCGCCCAGCTCGAAAGCGGCAAAGGCAATGTGTCGATCGTGCTGCTGCGCCGTGTCGCAGGCGCGATCGGCGCCCATCTCGAAGACCTGATCCCGTCGAGCGAGCCGGTTCCCGACTGGGCCGTGATCCGCGATCTCTTGCGCAAGGCGTCGCCGAACCAAATCGCGCAGGCCAAGGACATCCTCGCCGGCAGCAGCCCGTTGGCACCGCGCCGCGCCTCGTTCTCCGGTATCGCCCTGATCGGCCTGCGCGGCGCCGGCAAGACCACGCTCGGCCGGATGCTGGCGAAGAAGATCGGCTGGAGCTTCGTCGAGCTCAACAAGGAGATCGAGGCGCAGAACGGCCTGTCGGTCGCCGAGATCATCGCGCTATACGGCCAGGAAGGCTTTCGCCGCCTGGAGCAGGCCGCGCTGACGCAGCTGCTGGCGCGGAAGGAATTGATGGTGCTGGCGACCGGCGGCGGCATCGTCTCCGAGGCGCTGACCTTCGACCTGATCCTGTCGTCGTTCTACACGATCTGGCTGAAGGCCGAGCCGGAAGAGCACATGGCCCGCGTCCGCCGCCAGGGCGATCTGCGTCCGATGGCCGACGACCGCTCGGCGATGGCGGAACTGCGCAACATTTTGGTCAGCCGCGAGCCGCTCTATGCGCGGGCATCTGCGGTGGTCGACACCGCCGGGCTTTCAGTCGATGCCGCCGCCGCGCGGCTGATCGATTCAGTGCGGCCGGTATTGCAGAACGAGGCGCGCAGCTTCGGGCTGCGCAGCGTGGCGCTGTAGCCGCCCTACAACAACCGGCTCTTCACATCATCAGCGCCGTCGCGCAGCAGCGGCAGGAAACGGTCGATCAGTTCCTTGGCCGGCACGCGATCGACATGCGCGCCCATGTTGATCGCGGCGACGATGGTGCCGTCATAGCGGCGCACCGGCACCGAGATCGAGCGGAAATGTGGTTCGGCCTCGCGATCGACCAGTGAGTAGCCCTGCGCGCGATCGGCGATGATGGTGGCGAGCAGCCGCTTCGGATCGGTCGTGGTCTGCGGCGTCACCGGATCGCGACGCATCGCCTTCAGCCGCGCCGCGAGTTCGGCATCGCCGAGCCGGCCGAGCATGGCGCGACCAACTGACGTGCAGAACGCCGGCAGCCGGTAGCCGATATCGAGACCGGCGGAGAACACCCGCGTCGGGCTCGAGCGCGCGACGAACACGACGTCGTCGCCGTCGAGCAGCGCCAGCGACGCGATCTCCTGGGCTGCGGTCGCGATGCGATCGAGCACCGGTTGCAGCACCGTCACGACCTGGTTGGATTGCAGGAAGGAGCCCGCCAGCGTCAGCACATGCGGGGTCAATGTAAACAGCTTGCCGTCGGTGCTGACAAAACCGCCATGCGCGAGCGTGAACAGGATGCGGCGCGCGGTGGCGCGCGGCAGGTCGGCGGCACGCGCCAGATCGCTCAAGGTCGCCGGGCCGGTGACAGTGCCGAACACCTGCAGCAGGCGCAGACCGCGATCGAGCGCCTCGACGAAATCCGTCGCGCGCTCGTCCTGGTCGGTCCGCTTCAGCTTGGGCATGGGCTGGGCTTTGAACGGGTCAAAAATTGCGCTTGCTGTCCGAACGAGACATGGCATAATTCGCACATCCGTTCAATAGGCGAACAAATCCAAATTCAGGAGACGCCGCCATGATGAGCCAGGAAGCGAACGATCTGATCACCCGCACCGGGCGCAACGACCCCTGCGGAAAGCTGATGCGGATGTACTGGCAGCCGGCGGCGCTGGTCGACGAGTTGGAAGGGCCGCGCCCGGTGCGGCCGGTAAAACTGCTCGGCGAAAACCTGGTGCTGTTCCGCGGCGAGGACGGTCGCTACGGCCTGATCGATCGCCACTGCGCCCATCGCGGCGCCGACCTCGCCTTCGGCCGGCTCGAGAATGGCGGGCTGCGCTGCGCCTTCCACGGCTGGCTGTTCGACACGAGCGGCCAATGCATCGAGACACCGGCTGAGCCTGCTGGATCGCAGCTCTGCAAGGGCATCAGGCAGCGCGCCTATCCGGTGGTGGAGAAGGCCGGCATCCTCTGGGCCTGGCTCGGCGAAGGCGAGCCGCCGGCGTTTCCGGAGCTCGACGCGTTCGTTGCGCCCGACAGCCATACTTTTGCATTCAAGGGCCATTGGGGCTGCAACTGGCTGCAGGCGCTCGAGGTCGGCATCGACCCGTCGCACGCCTCCTTCCTGCATCGCTTCTTCGAGGACGAGGATACCTCGACCGCCTACGGCAAACAGTTCCGTGGCGCCTCCGCCGGCACCGACATGCCGATGACCAGGATCATGCGCGAATTCGATCGTCCCATCATCAATGTGGAGCACACCGAATACGGTCTCCGCCTGATCACGTTGCGCCAGATCGACGCGGAGCGCACCCATGTGCGGGTGACCAACCAGCTCTTCCCGCACGGCTTCGTCCTCCCGATGTCGACGGAGATGACGATCACTCAGTGGCATGTACCGGTCGATAACGAGAACTGCTACTGGTACGCAATCTTCACCAGCTACACGACGCCGGTGGACAAGAAGAAGATGCGCGAGCAACGGCTCGAGCTCTACGAGCTGCCCGACTACAAGTCGCGCAAGAACAAGACCAACGACTACGGCTTCGATCCGCACGAGCAGGCGACTTCGACCTATACCGGCATGGGCGTCGACATCAATGTGCACGACCAGTGGGCGGTGGAATCCATGGGAGCGATCCAGGACCGCACCCGGGAACATCTCGGGCAGAGCGACAAGGCGATCGTGCAGTATCGCCGGCTACTGCGGCAGGAGATCGAGAAGGTCACCGGCGGCGAGAAGCCGATGCTGTTCCTGGACGAGGCGCATGCGCGCGCGATCCAGGGTCCGGCGACCATGGACGGCATCGGGCCGACGCAAGGCTGGGAAATCTACTGGATGGAAGTCGACGTGAAGCGGCGTCGCGGCGCGCCCTGGGCGGCACCGGTGCCGTCGGAAATCGCCGGCAAGGTGCCTCATCTGACGGCGGCCGAGTGATGTGTTCAACACGCGTGAATTCGCCGTCATTGCGAGGAGCTTCGCGGAGCCTGTCATCCGGCGGCGCTTCGCGCCGACCGGGCGGCTCGCAATGACGGCTCATGAGACAAAGGAGTGACGCGGTGAGCTTTGTCGAACGCCACGGCCTGTGGTCGGCTGAGCAGAAGGACGCGGCAGGCCGCCTCTCCCGCATCGTCGAGGAGCGCAAGCTCGAGGTCGTCAGGCTGGCGTTTCCAGACCAGCACGGCATCCTGCGCGGCAAGACGCTGATCGCGAGCGAAGCGGTTGCTTCGCTCGAAAGCGGCTGCTCGATGACAACGAGCCTGCTTGCCAAGGATACCGCGCACCGCTCGGTGTTTCCGGTGTTCACCGCAGGCGGCGGCTTCGGAATGAAGGAGATGGAGGGCGCGGCCGACGCCGTGATGGTCGCCGACCCCACCACTTTCCGCGTGCTGCCCTGGGCGCAGAACACCGGCTGGCTGCTCTGCGACCTCTATTTCAGCGACGGACGGCCGGTGCCGTTCGCGACCCGCAACCTCTATCGCAAGGCGCTCGATCAGCTCGCAGGCCGCGGCTACGATTTTGTCGCCGGCCTCGAGGTCGAATTCCACCTGTTCAAGCTCGACGATGCCCACATGGCGCCCGAGGACGCCGGCCAGCCCAGCCGGCCGCCGTCGGTCAGCCTGCTGTCGCACGGCTATCAGTATCTCACCGAGCAGCGCTACGATCTGATGGAGCCGGCGCTCGAGATCATCCGCCGCGACATCATCGCGCTCGACCTGCCCTTGCGCACGGTCGAGGTCGAGTTCGGCCCGAGCCAGTGCGAATTCACCTTCGCGCCGACCACCGGGCTTGCGCCGGCCGACACCATGGTGCTGTTCCGCTCCGCCGTGAAGCAGATCGCGCGCCGCCACGGCTATCACGCCACCTTCATGTGCCGGCCGAAACTGCCGAACATTTTTGCAAGCGGCTGGCACCTGCATCAATCGCTGGTGTCGCGCGCCAATGGCGAGAACGTCTTCATGGCCAAGGAGACCGGTGAGCCGCTGAGCCCGCTCGGCCGCGCCTGGCTCGCCGGCCTGATCGAGCACGCACGTGCCTCGACCGTGTTCACGACGCCGACCATCAACGGCTACAAGCGCTACCGTTCCTATTCGCTGGCGCCGGACCGCGCGATCTGGGGCCGCGACAACCGCGGCGTGATGATCCGCGTGCTCGGCGGCGCAGGCGATCCCGCGACACGGCTGGAGAACCGGATCGGCGAGCCGGCCGCCAATCCCTATCTCTATATGGCTTCGCAGATCCTTTCCGGCCTCGACGGCGTCGACCGCAAGCTCGATCCCGGCCCTTCCGCCGACACGCCCTACGAGACCAAGGCTGCGCTGTTGCCAAAGTCACTGCGCGAAGCGGTGTTCGCGCTCAACGACGATCCGTTCTTCCGTCAGGCGCTGGGGCCTGAGTTCGTCGACTACTACGTGTTCATCAAGAACGCCGAGATCGAACGTTTCCAGGCCGAAGTGTCGGACTGGGAGCACCGCGAATATTTCGAGATGTTTTGACTTCGGTCGCAGCGGCCCAACCGCCCGACCCGTCATCCTGAGGTGCGAGCACTTGCGAGCCTCGAAGGATGCACGGCCCGGCTGGTGGCCGACGACCCTTCGAGACGCCTGCTGCGCAGGCTCCTCAGGGTGACGGAGCTGGAATTGGCGCGGCGATCCGATCTCAAATCCCGAGATACTTGTGCTGCAGATCCGGTTCGGCGATCAACTGCTCGCTGGTGCCGCTCCATACCGTGCGGCCGCGTTCGATGATGTAGTGGCAGTCGGCAATGCGGGCGAGGTTTCCGACATTCTTGTCGATGACCAGCACCGACTGCCCGCGCCCCTTCAACATCGACAGGCAGCTCCAGATCTCGTCGCGGATCAACGGCGCGAGGCCTTCGGTCGCCTCGTCGAGGATGAGGAGCTTCGGGTTGGTCATCAGCGCGCGGCCGATCGCAAGCATCTGCTGCTCACCGCCGGACAGAGTGACGCCCATGTTACTCGTGCGCTCGGCGAGCCGCGGAAACAGCGCATGGATCTTGTCGATCGTCCACGGATCCGATGCGCCGAGGCGATTGCCTGATGCGGCGACGAGATTTTCGCGCACCGTCAGATTCGGAAAGATCTGGCGTCCTTCCGGCACGAGGCCGATGCCGAGCTTTGCGATCTTGTAGGACGGCAGGCCGCGTACCGCCTCGCCGGCGAAGCGGATCGCGCCGGCGCGGGCCGGCGTCAGGCCCATGATCGAGCGGATGGTCGTGGTCTTGCCCATGCCGTTGCGGCCCATCAGCGCGACCATCTCGCCCGACTTGATCTGCAAAGACAGGCCGAACAGCACCTGGCTCAGCCCATAGCAGGTCTCGATCGCGTCGACTTCAAGCAGGGTATCAGCGGATATTGATTCAGCCATGGTGTGTCACCGCGTGCTGCTCGCCGAGATAGGCGCGCTTGACCTCGTCGTGCCTGCGGATCGCATCCGGCACGTCGCAGGCGATGACGCGGCCATAGACCAAGACCGTGATGCGGTCGGCGAGCGCGAACACCGCCTCCATGTCGTGCTCGACCAGCACGATGGTCACTTCCTTGCGCAGCTCCTTCAGCAGCGCGACCATCCGCGCGGATTCGGTGACGCCGAGCCCGGCCATCGGCTCGTCCAGCAACAGGAGCTGCGGCTTGGTGGCGAGCGCGACCGCGAGCTCGAGCTCGCGCTGCTCGCCATGGCTCAATTGTGACACCACGACATCGGCACGCTTGCCGAGGCCGACGCGCTCCAGCGCCGCGCGCGCGGTGTCGCGCAGATGCTTCTCCTTGCGCGCATTGCCCCAGAAGCGGAAGGAGTGGCCGTCATGCGCCTGCGCCGCGAGCGCGACGTTGTCGATCGCCGAAAAATCCTTCAGCAGCGAGGTGATCTGGAACGAGCGCGCCAGCCCGAGCCGGCTGCGCTTGTAGGACGGCAAGCTCGTGACGTCGCGACCCGCAAACCGGATTGTGCCGGAATTCGGCATCACCTGCCCGGTGAGCTGGCTGATCAGCGTGGTCTTGCCGGCGCCGTTGGGGCCGATGATGGCGTGCAGCTCCCCCGGCACCACCTCCATCGACAGGTTGTCGGTCGCGGTGATGCCGCCGAAGCGACGGACCAGATTGTCGACACGGAGCAAGGGTTCGGCCAAGGAATCAGACACGGCGCATCCTCCCGAGCAGGCCCATGATGCCGCCGCGCGCGAACAGCACGATCAGGAGCAGCACCGGGCCCAGAATCAGCCCCGAATATTCGGTGAACTGCGACAGCAGCTCCTCGAGCAGGAGATAGACGATCGCGCCGATCACGGGGCCGAACAGCGAACCCATGCCGCCCAGGATCACCATCACCATGAGATCGCCGGAGCGGGTCCAGTACATCACCGCCGGGCTGACGAAGTCGGTGTTGTTGGCGAGCAGCGCGCCGGCCAGGCCGCAGATCGTGCCGGATATCACGAAACAGACCAGGCGGTAGCGGTTGGCATGGAAGCCGATCGCCTGCATGCGCTGCTCGTTGGAGCGGACGCCCTGCACCACGAGGCCAAAGCGCGAATTGACGATGCGCCAGATCAGATAAAGGCCGCCGAACAGGCAGGCAAGGCAGAGGTAGTAGAACTGGTTGCGGTCCGACAGATTGATCAGGCCGGCAAAATCGCTGCGCTTGTAGACGGTGAGCCCATCGTCGCCGCCGTAGCGCGACAGCGCGGAGACGACGTAATAGGCCATCTGCGCAAAGGCCAGCGTGATCATGATGAAATAGACGCCGCGGGTCCGCAGCGAGAGCGCGCCGATCAACAGCGCAAACAGCGACGAGACCGCGAGCGCCACCGGCCACTGGATGAAGCCGGAACCGATACCCTCGGCGGCCAGGATGCCGACGGCATAGCCGCCGATGCCGAGATAGGCGGCATGGCCAAAGCTCATCATGCCGCCATAGCCCATGATCAGATTGAGGCTCGCGGCGGCCAGCGCAAAGATCGCGATGCGGGTGAACAGCGTGAGGATGAAGATGTTGCCGGTCACCGCCGAATAGACCGGCAACAGGAGTAAGGCGGCGCAAACCAGCGCCGCGACCGCATTGGAGGCGTTGAGCTTGGGCATCATCGTTTGGCCGCCGGGAACAGCCCCTCGGGCCGCAGCACAAGAATGATGGCCATCAAGAGATAGATCAGCATCGAGGACAGCGCCGGCGCCGCGGTCGAGGCCGCCGCCCCGCTCAAGACCTTGCGCAGCAGGTCGGGCAGGAAGGCGCGGCCCATCGTGTCGATGATGCCGACGAAGATCGCCGCCATGAAGGCGCCGCGGATCGAGCCGATGCCGCCGATCACGATGATCACGAAGGCCAGGATCAGGATGTTCTCGCCCATGCCGATCTGCACGGTGAGGATCGGCGCCTGCATCAACCCGGCGAGGCCGGCGAGCGCGGCGCCAAGGCCGAACACCAGGGTGAACAGCAGCTTGATGTTGATGCCCAGCGCCCCGATCATCTCGCGGTTCGAGGCGCCGGCGCGGATCAGCATGCCGATTCGGGTGCGCATCACCACGAGATAGAGCAGCGCGGCGACCGCCAGCGCGACCACGATGATCATCAGCCGGTAGGCCGGATAGTACACGCCGGGAATGATCTGCACCGGCACGGTGAGCCAGGCCGGCAGCGGCAGCGCGAGGCCGGCCGGGCCCCAGATCAGTCGGACGGCGTCGTTGAAGAACAGGATCAGGCCGAACGTCGCCAGCACCTGATCGAGATGGTCGCGGCCATAGAGATGCCGGAGCGCGACATATTCCAGCACGATGCCGAGCAAGAGCGTCGCCCCCAGCGCCAGCAGCGCGCCAAGAACAAAACTGCCGGTCCAGGCCACGAAGGTCGCCGCGAAATAGGCGCCCATCATGTAGAGCGAGCCGTGCGCCAGATTGACGAAATCCATGATGCCGAACACCAGCGTCAGTCCAGCCGCCAGCAGGAACAGCAGCAGGCCGAATTGCAGGCCGTTCAGCAGTTGTTCGACGACGAGATACATCGTGAGGCTACGTCACCTTCAAATGAAACAGCGGCAGCGCGGATGCGCCGCCGCATTGCACTTTGCGTGTTCTCCCTCGCCCCGCTCTTGCGGAGAGAGGGTCGGGGTGAGGGGCTGCTCCGCAGACCGGATTCGTGGAGAGTCCCCTCACCCGATCGCTTCGCACATAGCCGAAGCCTCGCTTCGGCGTTCTTCCTCAAGAACGGCCGCCGGAGGCGGCCTACGCTCTCCCCGCAAGGGCGGGGCGAGGCGAAAAAGAAGCAAGGCACGGGCCAGGATTGCCCTAAGAGTTATTTCATCGCGCACTTGTCGTGGAAGCGGTCCTGGTCGTCCTTGACGATGGTCGCGACCGTCTTCAGCGAAAGCTGGCCGTCGCCGTCCTTGACCACGTCCTGCAGATAGAAGTTCTGGATCGGGATGTGGTTGTTGCCATACTTGAACGAGCCGCGCACCGATTTAAAGTTCACCTTCTCCATCTCGGCCTTCATCGCGTCTTTCTTCGTCAGGTCACCCTTCACCGCGACCACGGCGCTGTTGATGAGGTTGGCAGCGTCGTAGGACTGCGCGCCGTAGAAGGTCGGTCGCAGGCCCGGATACTTCTTCCGGTAGTCGGCGACGAACTTCTTGTTCTCCTCGTTGGGCAGATCGTTGACCCACTGCTGCGCGCCGGGAACGCCGAGCGCATTGTCCTTCTGCAACGGCAGCGACAACTCGTCGATGGTGAAGGCGGTGTAGAGCGGGATCTGCTGCTTGATGCCGGCCTGGGCATACTGGTTCAGGAACTGGACGCCGGCAGCACCCGGATAGAACACGAAGATCGACTCGGCCTTGGAGTTGCGCGCCTTGGTCAGCTCGGCGGAAAAGTCGAGCTGGCTCGGCCACACCGTGTATTCCTCGCCGACCACCTCGCCCTTGAAGGTGCTCTTGACGCCCGCGAGCATGTCCTTGCCGGCGGCGTAATTCGGGCCGATCAGGAACACCGACTTGACGCCCTTCTGGTTCATGTAGGTGCCGACCGCCTGCGGGGTCTGGTCGTTCTGCCAGGAGGTCGAGAACACGTAAGGCGAGCACAGTTCGCCGGCGAGCTGCGACGGACCGGCATTGGCCGAGATCAGGAAGGTCTTCGAATCGACCGCGGTCTTCAGCGACGCCAGCAGCACGTTCGACCAGATGTAGCCGACGATGAAGTCGACCTTGTCGGACTGCACCAGCTTCTCGGTCTTCTGCTTGCCGACGTCGGGCTTCTGCTGGTCGTCCTCGTAGATCACCTCGACCGGCTTGCCGTCGATCTTGCGGCCGAGATGGTCGAGCGCGAGCTCGAAGGAATTGCGCATGTCATTGCCGATCACGGCGGTCGGACCGCTGAAGGTCGAGACAAAGCCGATCTTGACGCTGTCAGCCGCTATCACGGGCTGCGCCAGCGCCAGAGCCAGCCCTGAACTCATGGCGCCTGCCAGCCAAAATGCCTTTTTCATATTCACTCCCCTCCTCAACCAAAGATCCCGCCAGGCCCGATCACGAAGGCCGGGGGTCACGCTTTGCGCGCGTCGTTCTGTGACGTATTTTGTGCGCGATATCACAAGTCTGCAGCAAGCATGAACCGACGGCACTCAGTTAGAACCTTCGGCGCATACCCCAGCACCTTGCATCATAATTCGTCTAAACCGAGCAAGGCAAGAAATATAATGCCGGTTGCGTAGGCAACCATTGTCGCAGGCCTGCCCCCCGTTCGAAAGAACCGCGCCCGCACTGCAGCAGGCTTTAACGATCCCGTAAAGCACCCGGAAACCACTCGGCGGCGCGGCTTTGCGCATTTCACGGTCTGGAAAGCATCGCCGGGCGACGCTGAACCCGAAGGGACGGGTCACATGTTGAACTACATCTTCGGCCTGAACGCCCGGATCGGCCGGCTGGCCTTCTTCTTCTGCACCTTCGTGGTGGGCCTCGGTTTTGCGATGCTGGTCTACGGGATCACGGGCAACGTGCCATCGAGCGGCCGGATGGATGTGCTGCTGGCGCAGGCGTCGAACAGCCCCGCGTTGATGATTTCCTTCTATGGCATGCTCGTCATCTGCTTCATGCTGCAATCGATGCGGGTGCGTGACATCGGATGGGATCCGGTCTGTGTGATGGCGGCATGGATCGCCCTCATCGTGCTCGACAAGGCCATTGCCGGACGATTTCCCGAATATGCGCTGACCTACCAGCACACCGGAACCGTGGTCGGTGCGCTCGCCAATGCCGCGTTGAACATCGTCCTGATGTTCTGGCCGGGCGGCGGTCATGTCGAAGAACCGCCGCCGCTGCCGAGCGATGGCAGCGGCGACGGCTTCCTTCACAGAAGCGGTACCCCGGCAGCCGCAGGCAGCCGCGTCGCGCGCATTGCCAACGGCGAGTTCGGCGGAAAGACGCGCTAGCAGCGCTCTCTCCACCGTCGTCCCTGGAAAGCAGGGGCCCATAACCACGGCTTTGCGTTGTCGAAGCGAGCTGTAGCCCCAGCATCGCACACCAATTTCCATTGGTGGTTATGGGTCCCGGATCGCGCTTCGCTTGTCCGGGACGACGCGGAGTTTGTGGCGCGATCACTGCCCCACAGCAGCTCGTCGGCGAACCGCTAACCCCCATCCACCGCCCATTCGGCGCCATCGATCGCATAGGGCGCGTGGCGGAAGTCCCTGATCGTCGCGACCTTGTCGGCGGTCCAGTCGAGCAGCATGAAGGATCGCGGCGGCGCATCCAGAGCGTTCGGATCGAACACCAGGATCGCGGGACGTCCCTCGACCTGTCCGGTCACCAGGTGCCAGTCGTTGATCTTCGAATAATTGCCGAAGTAGTGCGACACCTCGGCCTTGCCGTTCAGCAGTGTGCGGTTCACGAGCTCGAGCCTGATGTCATCGGCGATCATGGCGCGGATGGCGTCGAAGTCGTGGGCGTTGAAGCGGCTGACATAGGCATTCAGCCTGTTGCGATCCGCGTGCGACAGACCGGGTCGCGGCGCATCATCCGGCTCGCTGGCGAATTCACGCAGCTGCGTGCGTCCACGGTGCAGCGCGGCCTTCACCGCGGGCAGGCTGAAGTCCATGATGCCGCAGACCTCCTGCAAGGAGCAGCCGAGCACATCCATCAGAATCACGCTGGCGCGCTGCGCCACCGGCAGGCGCATGAAGGTGCGCAGGCTGCTTGCAGCGATCTCGCGGCGGCCGACGTCATCGAGCTCTTCGGCCATCATGTCCACCTCCTCCGGCGCGTGAAGCGCTTCCTGGCGGTTGCGCCGCCTGAGGAAATCGAGCGCGGTGTTGTGCGCGATCCGGAACAGCCAGGCTTCCGGGTTCTGGATCGGGGCTGCGGAGGCGAAGCCTTCCATCGCCTTGATCAGCGCGTCCTGCAGCACATCCTCGCCGTCGATGACAGATCCGACCATGCGGGCGCAGTAGCGATGCAGCCTTGGCCGCATCGCCGCCAAAAGCGTGTCGACCTCGGTCGCAGCCGGCGCTTGGGGTTGTGACGTCATGATGGCTCCGCCAGATCGGTTCAAGGCCCGTCGGTTCACGGCTCATCCAGCATACGATAATTGCCGACAATCACAGCACTGCGAACCAGCGGCGGCTCGGCGCAACGATCGCGGATGCCGTCCTGGAAGGCCTGGAACGCGACGAGCTTCGGGATCGGGCTCGAGCCGTCTTCGGCTGCGGCTTCGACCATATGGATGAAGGTATCGTCCTCGAGCCGCAAGGTCAGATAGCGCACGCCATCCGGGTTTGCCGCCTTCAGCTCGGCGAACACAGCCGAAACCAGCGCGGCATTCTTGTCCGCCATCTCCGGCTTTGCCTTGTACCTGATCAGGGTCCGTCTCATCGCAGCCTCCTTGGCCTGGTTCGGCGGCCTGAACCGGCCGCGTCACATCCAAGGACGTTTGCCGGCGGCGAAAGGATGCGGTCCGGCAAAAATAATTCAAAAATAGTTCTTTGCCGCATCCTTTGCCCATCCCGGATCGTCTTGTCGACGAGCGCGCCACGACCTTGCGGCACGCCAACGGAGAACGACCATGCAGACCCCTCAGCAGCGCAACGAGCAGCGCTGGGTGCTCGGCCTCACCGCGCTGGCATCCTTCATGATGGCGCTGGACGCCATGATCATGACCACGGCTTTCGCGACCATCCGCGCCGATTTCGGCAGCCGGGTGGAAACGCTGCAATGGACCGTCAACGCGTTCAATTTGACTTTCGCGGTGCTGCTCTTGACCGGCGCGGCACTCGGCGACCGTTTTGGGCGGCGCAGGATGTTCGCGGCCGGGATTGGCCTGTTCGTCGTGGCATCCGCGGCCTGCGCGCTGGCCGGCGATGCCGCTTCATTGATCGCCGCCCGCGCCCTGCAAGGCGCAGGTGCGGCGCTGGTGATGCCGCTGGCGATGGCGATCCTGAGCGGCGCATTCGGTCGCGAGGAGCGGGCCCGCGCGCTCGGCATTTTCAGCGGCATCACCGGATGCGCGCTGATCATCGGCCCCGCGATCGGCGGCTTCATCACCGAGCATCTCGGCTGGCGCTGGATTTTCTGGATCAACTTGCCGATCGGCCTGGTCGCGATTGCGCTCGTGCTGGCGCGCCTGCGCGAGAGCTTCGGGCCGAGCGCCCCGCTCGACATCCCCGGATTGGCGCTGGTCGCGCTCGCGGCACTGACGCTGGTCTGGGGCCTGCTGCGCGGCAACAGCGTCGGATGGGCCAGCGCGGAAGTGACGGGCGCGCTGATCGCCGGCGCCGCGCTGGCCGTGACGTTCGCGCTGTCGGAGCTGCGGACGACAAGCCCGATGGTGCCGATGCGGCTGTTCGCGACACGACCGTTCGCCTCGGGCATGGCTGCGAGCGTGCTGTTCTATGCCGCGATGTACGGCGTGCTGTTCCTGCTGCCGCAGTTCCTGCAGATCGCGCTCGGCTTCGACGCCTTCGGCGCCGGACTGCGTTTGCTGCCGTGGACGGCGACGCTGTTCGTCACGGCACCGATCGCCGGCGCCGTGGTCAACCGGTTCGGCGAGCGCACGCTTGTGGTCACCGGTCTCCTGATGCAGGCGATCGGGCTCGGCTGGATCAGCGAGATCGTGAGCCCCACAGTGCCCTATTCCGCCCTGGTCACGCCGCTGATGCTCGCCGGCGTCGGCGTCTCGATGGCGATGCCGGCCGCACAGAACGCGGTGCTGAGCGCGGTCGCCGTCAGCGAGATGGGCAAGGCGTCAGGCGTCTTCAACATGGGCCGCTTCCTCGGCGGGATGTTCGGCATCGCGGCGCTGGTCGCGAGCTTTTCCGCCAATGGCGCGGCCGATTCATCCGGACATTTCAGCAGCGGATTCGCTTCGGCGATGAGCCTTGCGGCGACGCTGTCGTTCGCCGGCGCGGTCGCGGGACTGTTTCTGCCGATGCGGCGGCGGGTCGTTGCCGCAGCCGCGCCGCAGGATGCGTGAGGCT
The DNA here is from genome assembly GCF_050435825.1 of Bradyrhizobium sp. I1.14.4. Lineage (NCBI taxonomy): Bacteria > Pseudomonadati > Pseudomonadota > Alphaproteobacteria > Hyphomicrobiales > Nitrobacteraceae > Bradyrhizobium > Bradyrhizobium sp. I1.14.4. Next base: position 95,137 of record NZ_JBNDLA010000011.1, read on the forward strand.
TGCGGCGATCGGGTTTTGCTATCGGGCGATCGGGCATTTCGTGTTGGAATGAGGCTGCGAATGACTACATAATCAGACGACGAAGCCGTTCGAAACCGAGGGCGACATCCGATGACGCAAGCGCCGGCCAAACCTCATCGCGTGGTGATCGTCGGCGCCGGCTTCGGCGGGCTGGAAGCCGCCTTCGGTCTCGTAGGCGCGCCGGTCGAGATCACGCTGATCGACCGCCGCAATCACCATCTGTTCCAGCCGCTGCTCTATCAGGTCGCGACCGCATCGCTTGCAACCAGCGAGATCGCCTGGCCGATCCGCTATCTTCTGCGCGACCGGCCCGAGGTGACGACGCTGTTCGCCAATGTCTGCGGTGTCGACGCGGCAGCGAAATGCGTGCAGCTCGACGACGGCGGCAGCATTCCCTACGACACCCTGATCCTCGCCACCGGCGCGCGCCACGCCTATTTCGGCCATGACGAATGGGAACCGTTCGCGCCCGGCCTGAAGACGCTGGAGGACGCCACCACGTTGCGGCGGCGCATCCTGGTCGCCTTCGAGCGTGCCGAACGCGAGACCGATCCGGACGCGCGCGCCGCGCTGCTGACCTTCGTCATCATCGGCGCCGGGCCGACCGGCGTCGAGATGGCCGGCACCATCGCCGACCTCGCCAAGGACACGCTGCCGCAAGACTTCCGTCACATCGACACGCGCAAGGCGCGCGTGGTGTTGATCGAGGCCGGCTCACGCGTGCTGGCGGGATTTCCCGACGATCTCTCGGCCTATGCACAAACGTCGCTGGAAAAACTCGGCGTCGAGGTGATGCTGGGCGAGCCTGTCACCGAATGCTCGGCCGACGGCGTGGTGTTCGGCGGCAAGAAGCTCGCGGCGCGCACCATCGTCTGGGCCGCCGGCGTGCGCGCCTCGCGCGCCGCCGAATGGCTGAACGCGCCGGCCGATCGCGCCCATCGGCTGCAGGTCGAGCCCGATCTCACCGTGCCGGGCCATCCCGATATCTTCGCCGTCGGCGATACCGTCACCATCAAGGGCCCCGACGGCAATCCGGTGCCCGGCATCGCGCCGGCCGCCAAGCAGGAGGGGCGCTATGTCGCCGCACTGATCAAGGCCCGGCTCGACGGCAAGACGCTGCCGCCGTTCCGTTACAAGCATGCCGGCAGCCTCGCCCAGATCGGCAAGAAGAAGGCGGTCATCGATTTCGGTTGGCTCAAGCTGCGCGGCTCTCTGGCATGGTGGATTTGGGGTCTCGCCCACATCTACTTCCTGATCGGCGTGCGCCATCGGATTGCGGTGGCGATGAACTGGCTCTGGATCCACACCCGCGACCAGCGCGCCGCGCGGCTGATCACGCAAGGCAGCAGCAAGGTCGCGCAGTAAGCTATCGCGAGGTTACGCGCGCTCACTCTATCTCCGTGATCCCCGCGCAAAGGCTTCGCCCTTGCGCGGGGATGACGGAATCGCGACCGGTGCCGCGACGCCACCATCGCGCGACGATCCGCGCCCCATCACCCCATCACCTGGTGCGGCGACCGGCCGAACGCAGCCTTGAAGGCGCGGCTGAAATGCGAGACGTCGCTGAAGCCGAAGCTCAGCGCGACATCGGTCACGTGAGTGAAGCGCCGTTCGGCCAGCGCTTGGTAGGCGCCGGCAAGGCGCTGCTGCCAGAGCCAGCGGATCGGCGTCGTGCCCTCGCGCGCAAACAGGCGATTGAGCGTCCGCGGCGCCATGTTCTGCGCCGTGGCGATCGCATCGAGATCGAGCTCGGGGTCGTCGAGATTGACCACGATGTAGGCCTTGACCCGCGCCAGCCGTTCATCGCCGCGCTGGGGCGCATCGTCCGTCAGCTCGGTCTGGAGCGTGGTCGCGAAAATATCGAGCACTGAGGCGCCAAGCCGGTTCACAGCGGGCCCGGCCTCGTTATCAAGCCGCGTGAGCCGGCGCATCAACGATCCCGCCAGCGCTCCGACTTTTGACGTGTGGCCGACCCGCCGGGCCGTCAGCCGCTGCGCATCCGGCAGGCGCGCAAGCAGCAGCGGCCGCGGGATCGACACCATGATCGAACGCGCGCTGGGGGCGAATTCGAGCGTGAAGGGCTGCGCCTGGTCATGCAGCATGAGATCGCCGCGGCGCATGTGCACCTCGCGGCCGCCCTGCGCGAAGCTGACCTCGCCGCGCAATGTGAGCCACAGCATGAAATAGTCGCGCGGGTCCTTGCGGACGTCGCTCGCGCTGCGCATCACCCGGATGCGGTCGGCAGCCGGCGTCGACGACCAGATGTCGTTGATCGCAAGCGGTCCGAAATTGCGGATCGAGATCGACGCGACAAACGCCTCGTCGGCGACGCGGCGGCATTCGGTCAGCGAGAATTCGCGGCAGGTGACGTGATGCCAGCGGTCGAAACCGTCACCCGGCGCGACCAGCGTTTGCGCGACGACTGTGTGATCTGGGGTCTGCATCGGACCTTGCTCCTGCCCAACCCGGCAGCGGGATATTCTGCGTCCACCCCTGCATTCTGGCAAGCAGAGTCCAATGACTGGCCAGCGCAGCCAAGAACGGCTGCCGCGGCGGATGTAGAAAATGTCTCCCACCAGGAGAGGAGACACCGGATGGGCTACCAATGCGACGTCATCGATCCCGCCAGCACCGTCATGATCGTGGTCGACATGCAGAACGATTTCGTGGCCGAGGGCGCCAAGCTGCGTTCGGCGCAGGCCGCCGCCATGGTGCCGCGGCTGGCGCAGACCCTGAAGGCCTGCCGCGACAAGGGCATCCGCGTCATTTACACCGCGCATGTGCATCGCCGCGACGGCAGTGACATGGGGCTATACGACGATCTCTATTCACCGATCGCCGACCGGTCGTCACTGGTCGACGGCACCGAGGGCGTCGAGATCTTCAACGACCTCGCACCCGCACGAGGCGAGCATGTCATCAAGAAGCACCGCTATAGCGCGTTCTTCGCCACCGACCTCGACCTCATCCTGCGCGAATGGGGCATCACGACGGTGATCATCTCGGGAACGACGACCGAGAACTGCTGCCACGCCACCGCGCGAGACGCCATGTTCCACAATTACAAGGTCGTCTTCCTGTCGGATGCGACGGGCACGTTCGACTATCCGGATGTCGGCCAGGGCGCCCTGTCGGCCGAAGAGGTGCACCGCGCCACGCTGACGATCCTCGCGTTCTCAACGGCGCATGTCATGACGGCGGCCGAGATGCTGGGGCGGGTGAAGGTGGCTGACGGGGCAGCGAGCCCGAAGGCGGCCTAAAGCGCGATGAGATTGGGTTGAATCGCCATCGCGCTTTAGCTCATTGTTTGAGCATGATCTTTTCGGAAAACCGCTTCACACTTTTCCGGATCATGCTCTAGGTCTTCTCCCTCTCCCCGTTCTTACGGGGTCGAGACGAGCGAAGCTCGCTCTTAGAGGGTTAGGGTGAGGGGCTTCATCCACGAGCACAACTCGCGGAGAGTCCCCCTCACCCGCCGCGCTCTTCGAGCGCGTCGGCCTCTCCCCGCAAGCGGGGCGAGGCAAACGGAGCGCGGCTCACTTCACCAGCGAGCAGCCGCCATCGGCGATCGGCCGGAATGCCTGCTCGGCCGGAATGGTCGCGATCAGCTTGTAATAGTCGTAGGGGTATTTCGACTCCTCCGGCTTCTTCACCTCGAACAGATACATCGGGTGGATGACGCGGCCGTCCTGGCGAATCGTGGTCTCGCCGAACAGTTTGTCCTTGCCCTTGAAGGTCTTCATCTGCGGCACCACGACCTTGGCGTCGTCGCTGCCGGTGGCGGCGACGGCGTTGAGATAGGCGAGCGTCGATGCGTAGACGCCGGCCTGGTTGCCGCTCGGCATCTTGCCGTTCATGCCGGGACGCGCGGCGAAGCGTTTTGCGAACGCGCGGGTGTCGTCGTTCATGTCCCAGTAGAAGGCTTCGAGCAGTTGCAGGCCCTGGGCGACCTTCAGGCCCATGCCGTGGACGTCGTTCACGAACAGCAGGAACGCCACCAAGGTCTGGCCACCCTGCTGGATGCCGAACTCGGCCGCCTGCTTCACCGCGTTGATGGTGTCGCCGCCGGCATTGGCGAGGCCGATCACTTTTGCTTTTGAGTTCTGCGCCTGCAGCAGGAAGGACGCGAAGTCCGACGTGCCGAGCGGATGCTTGCTCGAGCCAAGCACCTTGCCGCCGTGCTTCTCGATGTAGTTCGTCGCTTCGGCTTCGATGCCCTTGCCGAGTGCGTAGTCGACGGTCACAAAATACCAGTCCTTGCCGCCGCGCTGCATCATCGCGGCGGCCGTGGTGTTGCCGGTCGCCCAGGCGTCGTTGACCCATTGAATGGTGTTCGGCGAGCAGGCCTTGCCGGTGAGATCGGAGCTCGCGGTCGACGACGCCAGGAACGTCATCCTGGAGTCGCGCAGCACGGTGTTGATCGCGAGGCCGACGGCCGAGTTCGGCACGTCGACAATGGCATCGACACCCTCGACATCGAGCCATTTGCGTGCGATCGCAGATCCCACGTCGGCCTTGTTCTGGTGATCGGCATAGACGATCTCGACCTTGATGCCCTTGCCGCCGCCGTTGAAATCTTCCGCGGCCATGCGCACGGCTTCCACCGAGCCCATGCCGTTGGTGTCCTGGAAGATGCCGGAAATATCGTTGAGCACGCCGACGCGCACCACGTCGCCGGACATCTCCGCGCGTGCGCTGCCCGCGGCGCAGGCCAATGCCAGCGCAAGTCCAATCCTAAATCGTCCAACCCCAAAGCCCCTCATCGTCTCCACCCCCATGTTTCCTCGACCGACCTTTTGCCGGTATCGAGCCTCTCGTCAGACCGGCGTGATCTCGACCGGCAGGCTGGTGAGCCCGCGCAGCGTGTTGTTGAAAAGGCGCTTTGGCTCGCCGGTGATTTCGATCTTCGCGACACGACGCGCCAGCGCCGCCATCATCACTTCGCCTTCGAGGCGGGCGACGAGTTGGCCGACACACATATGGATGCCCGAACCGTAGCCAACATGACCCGAGGTACGACGCGTGATGTCGTAGCTATCGGGCTCATCCCAGCGGCGCGGATCACGATTGGCCGCAGCCAGGAACATCAGCACCTTCTCGCCTTCGGGGATGCTGGCCCCGCTGAGCTCGACGTCGCGGGTCGTGGTGCGGAAGAAAGTCTGGACCGGACTTTCGAACCGCACGGCCTCCTCGAAAGCGTTGCGCGCCAGCGTCGGATCGCCGCGCAGCCTCTGGAACTGGTCGGGGAAGCGGGCGAGGCAGTAGACGGCGGCGCCGATGCCGTTGACGGTCGTGTCGAGACCGGCCGACAGCAGCGAGCGCACCAGGAGCGGCGCCTCGGTCGCGGTGATGGCACCGCTATCGACATGGGCGTGGATACAGGCGCCGATACCGCCCGGGGTGAGATTGTCGCGCTGGCACTGCTCGGCGATATAGGCCTGGTGCGGCGCGGAGCGCTCGATTGCCTGCTTGCGCAGTTCGTTCGGCGGCCCGAACGCGTTGAACACCAGGCTTGCGTAAGGCAGCAGATGCTCGCGGCCCTCCGGCCGCAGCCCCAGCGCATCCGGGAAGATCGACAGCGGATAGGCTTCCGCCAAGTCCTCGATCGCGTCGAAACGGCGCTTCTCCAGCAGCGCATCGACGCGGGCCTCCGCGGCGGCGGCAAATCGCCCGCGAAGCTGCTTCATCACGGTCGCCGACAGCACGGTGCTCAGCACAGTGCGGGTGCGGGTATGCGCCGGCGGGTCGGCCTCCAGGATCAGGCTGGGCGGCCGCCACGGCTTCTCCCTGGAGAAGTCGCTCAAGCCGACGCCGCGGCTGGAGCAGTACGTCGCGGGATCGTTCAGGACCGCATGGACCTCGGCGTAGCGCGCCACGCCGTAGACATTCCACTTGTCGAGATAGACCACCGGCCCGGCCTCGCGCAGCCGCTCATGGGTCGGGAACGGGTCGGCGAAGAACTCGAGCGCGAACGGGTCGACGTCGAGGTGCGGGACGGACGCACCTTCTGTTGCAGTCATCGGGACCTCCCGAGGTTTGAACTTGTCAACACGGGCCGCATGTCTATTGCTCCCGAACAGTTTCGCAGCGATGATTTGAGAGATGAGCAGCCAGCCCCTCCCCCGAAAGCCCCGCCGGCCAAGACCGGCCGATCCCGCAGATGCCACCGATGGCCCGCTGCTGGACCTCGATCGCTATGTGCCGGCATTCATCACCTTCATCGGCAACAAGCTGTCGAACAGTGCCACCGCGTTTTACCAGAAGAATTTCGGCGTCAACGTCACCGAGTGGCGAATCATCTCGCAGCTGGCGATCGAGCCGGGCATTCCCGCCTCCCGGATCTGCCAGGTGATCGGCTTCGACAAGGGGCCGGTCAGCCGCAACCTCGCGGCGCTGCAGAAGCGCGGCCTGCTGACGATCCGCACCGCGCCCGATGACGGCCGCACCCATTCGATCACGCTGACCGCGCGCGGCCGCGCCATCCACGACAAGGTCATCGTCGCCGCGCTGGAACGCGAGCGGCGGCTGCTGTCGTGCCTGAAGAAGGACGAGCGCGAGGTACTGATCGACCTGCTGCGCCGGCTGCACGAGAATCTCGGCGCCGTGACCGGGCAAAGCACGACCTGACCGCACGGCAGCGCCACGGGCGGCACCCTGTGCCATCGCGGTAGATGCCCGGTTGCCGATGCGTGCCGTTCGCGCCTGGCTGCGCAACATTGTCCTCCCAAATGCATGGCCGTTGACCGGCCCTGTCCCGCTTGGGACGGAAACTCGCACAGCTTAGTTGCTCTGGCAACTAAAAATACGACCCCGTGCTGAGCAAGGCCCCAAGGAACCGGTGCAGACGGCTCAAATGAATGGGCCCGCCAAACGTGCCACAAACTCGGTGTCGTCCCGGCCTCCGAGCCGGGACCCATAACCGCCAATGCCGATTATTGCACACCAGCGGAACGACGACTTTTGTACACAACGTCGGCCACGGAGTGTGGGTCCCTGCTTTCGCAGGGACGACGGCGGTGTGCGTGGCGTCCTCCCAACACCGCGCCGGTACAAATCACGTCACGACCCCGCGCAGGCGATCGGCTCGGACGACCCGTCGTCCTCCAGGACCGCCAGTGCTGCGGCGCGGCGCGTCAGCACGGCGCGCTGGTTGATGTAGCCCTTGTCGGTGATCTCTCCACCGTCGACCGAGGCAGCCTCGGCGAGCAACAGCGCTCGGGCGGCGTGGCCGGAGGAATGGCCGCCCTGCGCCTTCAGCCGCGCCAGCCCCTGCCCGATCGCGGAACGGACCGCCGGATGGCCGATCACCTCCTGCGCGCCGACGCTCTCGGGCAGTCCCGCCAGCGAACGGCAGGCGGCGAGGTTCGGAAACACCAGGAAGCGCACCTCGTCGCGGCCGTGGCCCGCGACGACGATATCCTGTGCGAGCGGCGCCAGCGCCGCGATGCCGGCGACGCGCAGGGTGCCGACGCTGACCCAGGTGCCGGAATTGAGCTTGAAGTCCTCGGCCACGCGGCCGTCGAAGAACAGGCCGAGATCGGGCCTGTCAGGATCGGCGAAGGTCACCGCGTCGCCGATCTTGTAAAAACCCTCGTCATCGAAGGCCTCGGCGGTGAGTTCGGGCGCCTTCCAGTAGCCCGGCGTGACGTTGGGCCCGCGCACGCGGACCTCGAGCTTGTCGCCCGACGGCACGAGCTTCAGCTCGGTGCCGGGGATCGGCACGCCGATATTGCCGGAGCGCTTTGCAAGGAAGTGACAGTCGGTCGCCAGCGGCGAGGTCTCGGTCGAGCCCCAGGCCGACACCATCGGCAGCCTGCGGCCGACCGTTTGCAGCGACAATTCCTCCAGCGCGTCCCACAGATTCTGCGGCAGCGCGGCGCCGGCATAGAAGGCGAATCTGGTGCCTTCGAAGAACTTGCGGCGCAGTTCCTCGTCGGTGCGGAGCGCCGCGATCAGCATGTCGAAGCCGCGCGGCACGTTGAAATAGACCGTCGGCACCACGCTGCGCAGATTGGCGAGTGAGGTCGCGAACAGGCCGGGCGCCGGCTTGCCGCCGTCGATATAGAGCGTGCCGCCGTTGCGCAGCACCAGGTTGAAATTGTGATTGGCGCCGAAGGTATGGCTCCAGGGCAGCCAGTCCAGGATCACCAACTCGTCGCGGGACTTCTCGAGGAACGTCCAGGTCTGCGCCTTGGCCTGCTGGCTCGAGGTCAGCATACGCTGGGTGTTGATCACGGCTTTCGGCGTGCCTGTCGAGCCCGAGGTGAACAGGAATTTTGCGATCGTGTCGGGCGTCACTGCGGCAAAGGCCGTGGCGACCTCTGATGATTCCGGCGTCGCTGCCACGGTACGGAACGGCAATGCGTCGGCATCATCGGAATTGCCGCTGACGATGGTTGCGCGATGCAGCGGCGCGATCGCGGCAAGGGCCGCAGCGAACGGTTTTGTGCTCGTGACATAGATAGTGCCGGGATCGAGCAGCTCAATCATGCTCATTAGCTTGTCGAAATCCCGCGACATCAGCGAATAGGCCGGCGAGATCGCGGCCGACGGCACACCGACGTGCTGGGCGGCGAGCGCGAGCAACGCGTGGTCGATGCCGTTGTCGGAGAGGATGACGAGTGGCCGCTCAGTGCTCAGCCCTTGCGCCAGAACCCACGATGCCGTGCGGCGCACGATGGCGAGGGCATCGCGATAGGTGACCGTGCTCCAGGACGCTTCGGCATTGGCGCGCTCGCCGAGGAAGATGCGCTCCGGCACCTGCCGCGCCCAATGTTCCAGCCAGTCGCCGACACAGCGCGCGCCTGGCTTCAGCGGCCTGGTGGATCGAACCAGGATGCTGCCGTCATCGCGGCGCTCGGCAACGATTGCGGGTGTCGCGAACAGGCGGTGCGGACTGTCTCCGCTGGCGGCGGCCATCGTCATGGTTTCCTCCTCGCCCATGTCTTGTCGGGACGCGCTGCAACAGTGCGCAGCGCCGCGATCCCGGCAGGGCCTTTTGGTGATAATGTTGCGGACATCAATTGTTGTCGTCAACAACAATCTTTCCCTCGCACGTCGGGCGCGCTAGCATCGTCGTCATGGCAAGCCAGCAAAAGACGTCGCGCAAGGCGGCAGGAACGGCAGCGGCAATCCGCCGCCCCCAGGCGCGGGCGACGAATGGCGGGGCGCACGGCGGCGACGCCAGCGATGACATTGGCCTCGACGCACTGGTCGGCCACGCCGGGTATGCGGTGCGGCGCTTCCAGCTCTGGATCTTTCAGGACTTCATCAAGACGCTGGCGACGGTCGATATCCGTCCGACCCAATATTCGGTCATGACCGTGATCGGGGCCAATCCGGGCTTGAGCCAGATGGCGGTCGCAAAGCGGCTGGGGATCGAGCGCGCGCGCCTGGTGCATCTGCTCGACAGCCTGGAAGAACGCGACTTCGTCAGCCGCATCCCCTCCGCCACCGACCGCCGCTCACATGCGCTGCATTTGACCGCGCGCGGCAAGACCGCGCTGGCCCATTTCAAGCGCCTCGCCGCCGAACATGAGCGGCACGTGGCCGAGAAGATCGGCAAGCAAAACCGCGAGCGACTGCTGCAGATCCTTGCCAGCTTCACCTGACCGGCCGATCAGATTTCGGCTTGATCAGACTTGCCTCTAAATTGAGCAGACCCACTCGCAAGCCAGCCCGCATCAGTTTCCAGCGACCATTTCAAGCAACTGATATTGTGTAATAATCTGTCGTGTCGCTGCGCTGGCGAATTGTACACAATGGCACACTGCTTGCTTCGATCAGGCTACAATTCCCTCGCGGAGGGCATCCGATGCCTCGCCGCCCAACAGACGGGCCAACCACGTGACTGAAACTGTCGCCGCGATCGTTGCCGCGCACCGCGCCGGGACCCTGACGCCGGCACAAACCGTGGCGCGCAGCTACCAGCGCATCCGCGAGCACAATGATCCCGCCGTCTTCATCAGCCTGCGCGACGAGCAGGACGCGCTCGCCGAGGCCGAGCGGCTCGCGGATCCGGCGCTGCCGCTCTATGGCGTGCCGGTCGCGGTGAAGGACAATATCGACGTCGAGGGCCTGCCAACCACCGCCGCCTGCCCGGCGTTCTCGTACTTGCCGGCGCAGGATTCCACTGTTGTCGCCAGACTGCGCGCCGCCGGCGCCATCATCATCGGCAAGACCAATCTCGACCAGTTCGCCACCGGCCTGGTCGGCGTGCGCTCGCCCTACGGCATCCCCAGAAATCCGGTGCGCGATGATCTCGTGCCGGGCGGATCGAGTTCGGGCTCCGCGGTCGCGGTATCGGCGGGCCTCGTGCCGCTCTCACTCGGTACCGACACCGCGGGCAGCGGCCGCGTGCCGGCGATGCTCAACAACATCGTCGGTCTCAAGCCAAGCCTCGGGCTGATCTCGAACGCGGGGCTGGTGCCGGCCTGCCGCACGCTCGACTGCATCTCGGTGTTCTCGCTCACCGTCGACGATGCATTGGCCGCACTTGCCGTGATGGCCGGGCCGGATGACGCCGATCCGTTCTCGCGCGACCGGCCGCTGGCACCGCTTGCGGCGTTTCCGGCAAAGCTGAGGCTCGGCATTCCCAAAAGCGGCCAATTGATCTTCTTCGGCGACCGCGAGGCCGAGAAAGCCTATGGCGAAGCCTGCAAGCGCTGGCAGGCGCTCGGCGCCGATCTCGTCGAATTCGATCTCGAGCCGTTCTACGAGACCGCGCGGCTGCTCTATGAGGGCCCGTGGATCGCCGAGCGCTATCTCGTGATCCGCGACCTGCTGGCATCGTCACCCGAGGCGATCCATCCGGTGACGCGCGAGATCACGATCGGCGGATCGCGGCCGACCGCCGCCGATACTTTCTCCGCGCTGTACCGCCTGCAAGCGCTGCGCCGCGTCGCCGCGCGCACCTTCACGCAATGTGACGCCATCGTGCTGCCGACCGCGCCGACGGTCTACTCTACCGCCGATGTGCTGGCCAACCCGATCGAGCTCAACTCGCGGCTCGGCACCTACACCAATTTCGTCAACCTGCTTGATCTCTGCGGCCTGGCGCTGCCGGCGGCGATGCGGCCTGACGGCGCGCCGTTCGGGATCACCCTGCTCGCCCCCGCCGGCCGCGACGCCGACCTTGCCGGCATCGGCCGTGTGTTCCACGCCGACACCGGACTGGCGCTCGGCGCCAAGGCGCTGCCGCAGCCACCGCTTGCTGCCGTGCCGGCGCCGGCCGCATCCAACGAGATCACGGTCGCGGTGGTCGGCGCGCATCTCTCCGGCATGGCGCTGAACCACGAATTGACGACGCTCAATGCGCGCCTGCTCGAAGAGGCGGTGACCGCACCGGACTACAAGCTCTACGCACTCCACACCACGCCACCGAAACCCGGCATGCTGCGCATCGAGGCGGGCGCAGGTCATGCGATCAAGCTCGAGCTGTGGGCGATGTCGCCGGCCGCATTCGGAAAATTCGTCGCCGCGATTCCGCCGCCGCTGTCGATCGGCACGATCAGGCTCGCTGATAGGCGACAGGCCAAGGGCTTTATCGTCGAGCCTGCCGCGATCAATGGCGCAAAGGATATTTCTGCCTATGGCGGCTGGCGGGCGTTCATGGCGGAGAAGGCCACGGTCTAGGCCCTAGCCGCGCTGCGCTCCCTCTCCCCGCAAGCGGGGCGAGGTAAGAGGAACTAAACCGACACCGCGTAGGTCTCGTATTCCCCGCGCACCTGCTCGATGTGGGCGCGCATCGCAGCCGCAGCGCCTATCTTGTCGCCGCGCATGATGGCGACGACGACGCGGTCGTGCTCGGCGTGGGACTTTGCCAGCCGCCCGAGGTTGCGGAACTGGGCGCGGCGGAACGGCTGCACCCGCACTCGCGTCGCCAGCGTGATCTCGGCGATATAGGCGTTCTGCGAGCCAGCGTAGATCGCGTTGTGGAAGCGCTCATTGACCTCGTGGAAGCGCTCGGGATTGCCGGTGTAGCTCAACACCCGCAGTTCCTCATGGACCGCCTCCAGCGCGTGTCGCTCCGCCGGCGTCATCCGCTCGGCGGCAAGGCCGGCGCACATCGCTTCCAGCTCGGCCATCGCCTCGAACATGCCGGTGAGTCTTTCAAGCGAAGGCCGCGCCACCACCGCGCCGCGATGCGCACGGGCGTCGATCAGGCCGCTGGCGGCCAGCTGCCGCAGCGCCTCGCGCACCGGCGTACGCGAGACGTTGAAGCGGCGCGCCAGATCGGTCTCATCGAGCCCGGCGCCCGGCGGCAGCGTGCCGCGCACGATCTCGTCGGCGAGTTGCAGCCTCAGTTCCTCGGCGCGGGTGATCTTGTCGACCAGCGACGACGGCCGATCGATGCGGCGCACCGTCATCTCGGCTTCTGCGCCCTGCGGCAGATCGTCCAGGCTCATCCTCGAGCGCCCTTCAAGCACCTTTGGGTTCATCGATGACGCTGACATGGGCCGCGACGATTCTCCAGCCCTCGGGGAAACGAATCCACGTCTGCATCTGACGCCCCACTCTACCCGGTGCGCTGTCCCGATAGAACAGCGTCGAGGCGATCGCGGTGTCGCGGCCATAGGTCGTGATCACGGTGCGGTCGATCCTGCGCATCAGGCCGACCGACGAGCGCCCGGCGCGAAACGCCATGATCTCGGCATAGCCATAGAGGTTCTCGCCGATGCCGTAGCGCAGCGTGCGGCTGTCGTTGCGGAACAGCTCGTCGAGCACGGCAACATCGTTCGACACCAACGCCCTCTCGTAGCGCTCGAACTGCGCGGTGACCTCGGCGAGCACGTCTGGAAGATCGATATCCATGCTTTCATCTCACTCGCGCACGATCTTGTCGGAAAACCGGTTCTCACTTTTCCGGATCATGCGCCGATCCCTCTCGGCGCGGGAGCCGCAGCAACGCCCATCTGTTCCAGCGCGTAGGCGACCCGCAGCGCGATATCCTCACGCCAGGGCGCGGCGATGATCTGCACGCCGATCGGCATCGGTTCAAGCGGCACCGGCACGGCCACCACGGGCAGTCCGATGAAGGAGATCGGCTGGGTGTGGAGACCGATGTTGGCGCGCACCGGAAGCTCGACACCATCGAGCGTGAAATTGACCTGACCGAGCTTCGGCGCCGTGCACGGCGTCGCCGGCGCCAGGATCACGTCGACCGACTGGAACAGCTCCAGTACCTTGGCGCGGTACCAGCGGCGGAATTTCTGTGCCTTGTCGACATAGACCGCCGGGACCATCGCGCCCGCGATGAAGCGGTCGCGCACCGCTGGATCGAAATCGTTGGGACGCCGGCGTAGCCGATCGAGATGCAGCGCGGCGCCCTCGGTCGTGGTGATGATGTAGGCGGCGGCGCGGGCGCGGGCCGCTTCCGGCAGCTCCACGGTCTGCTTGGCGCCGAGCGCCTTCGCCACGCGCGCGATCGCTTCGACAGCCTCGGGAAACATGTTCTGCTGGAAGTAGCCGCCGGCGATCGCAATGCGCAGCCGGCCGATATCATTGGCAAGCAGCGGCACGGTCGGCTCCACCGACTGCACGATGCAGGCCGGATCATCGGCGTCAGGTCCCTGCATCGCGTCATAGGCCAGCGCGAGATCCTTGGCGCTGCGCGCCAGCGGACCGAGATGGTCGAGGCTCGCGACGAACGGATAGGACCGCGCGCGCGACAGCCGGCCATAGGTCGGCTTCAGGCCAAACGTGCCGCAGAACGAAGACGGCACGCGGATCGAGCCGTTGGTATCGGAGCCGAGCGCGATCGGCACCAGCGCGCCGCCGACGGCGCTGCCGGAGCCGCCCGAGGAGCCGCCGGTCATCCGCGTCGGATCATGCGGATTGCGCGATGGGCCATCATGCACGTTCTCGCCGGTGAAGTCGTAGGCGTATTCGCCCATGTTGAGCGCGCCGACCAGCACGGCGCCGGCCGCCTCCATCCGCTCGATCAGCGCAGCATCGCGCGGCGACGGCGGCAGGTCGCGGTTGATCTTCGAGCCCGCGCGTGTCGAGAGGCCCTGCACGTCGAACAGGTTCTTGACCGCGAAGGGAACGCCGGCAAGCGGGCCGACGGGTTGACCGGCCGCGATCGCGGCATCGATGGCTTTGGCTTTGGCGCGGGCGCGATCGGCAGTGACGTCGGTGAAGGCGTTGAGGACCTTGTCGTGCGCAGCGATGCGCGCGAGCGCAGCCTCGGTCGCGGCAAGCGCCGTGATCTTGCGGCTGGATACGGCCTGCGCGATTGCGGCGGCCGACATGAAATCGGGACTTTCGGACATCGCGATCTCAGGTCGAATAGACGGCGGCCGACGCGACGTCATCAGCCAGCGGGAAGTCATCGACCAGCCGCGCCAGCCGCAGCGAGACGTCGAGATTGGCGCGCACCGCGGGACGCCAGTCGTCTTCCAGCGGCAACGCCATCGCGCGGGCGACGGCATTGATGTAGTCGTCGAGATGATCGGCCATTTCGCTCCCAGTGAGTTTCTCAGGCAACCGGCAACGGCGGATGCGGGATCGCCGTCAGCAGCTCCCTTGTATAGGCATCCTGCGGATTGCCCAAGACGTGTTCCGATGTGCCCTGCTCCACGATGCGGCCGGCGCGCATCACGATGACGCGATCACAGAGCAGCCGCACCACGTTGAGGTCGTGCGACACGAACAGATAGCTCATGCCCATCGACTGCTTGAGGTCCTGTAGCAGATTGAGCACCACCGCCTGCACCGAGACGTCGAGCGCGGCGGTCGGCTCGTCGAGGACGACGAGCTTCGGGTGCAGCGCGATGGCGCGCGCGATGCCGACGCGCGCCTTTTGGCCGCCGGAGAGTTGATGCGGGAAGCGGTCCAGGAGATTGACCGGAAGGCCGACCAGCCGCGCGAGCTCCTCGCAACGGTCGCGGAGCGCGTTACGCCCCCTGATGTCGCCGAGCTGCATGATCGGGTCCACGATCGCGCGCGCGGCGGTAAACCGCGGGTTGAGGCTGTCGGTCGGATCCTGGAACACGATCTGGATCTGACTGCGTCGCGGCAGCCGCGCAAAGGACTGCGGCATGACGCCGCCGATGTCCTCGCCATCGAACACGATGCGGCCGGAGGTCTGGTCCAGCAGGCGCATCACCATCATCGACGTCGTCGACTTGCCGCAGCCGGATTCGCCGACCAGGCCGACGCTCTCGCCATGGTCGATCGAGAAGCTGATGGCGTCGACGGCGCGGAAAATCTCCTCCTCGACCGGCGGCTTGCGGCCGAACAGTTTTGCCAGCACCGAGCCCGCGCCCTGGCGCGGATATTCCTTGACGAGCTTTTCGACGAGCAGGAGGGGTTGTTGTCTCTCGTCACCCCCGGGCTTGACCCGGGGGTCCATCGAGGAAGACGCATCTTGCGGAGGTCGATGGATGGCCGGGCGTAGGCGAGCGGAAGCGACGCCGTCCTTCGGACGGCTATGCCCGGCCATGACGGAGGTTTGTCGCGGGGAGTTCACCTCCTCCTCCGGCAACAGATCCCGCAGCGACACCCCGAGCCGCGGCGTCGCGCGCATCAGCTTTCTGGTGTAGTCGTGCTGGGGCGCGGCGAAGATGTCGGCCGACTTCGCGGTCTCGACCACGCGGCCCTTCTCCATCACCACGACGCGGTCGCAATATGCGGCCGCAAGGCCGAGATCATGCGTGATCAGGATCGTCGACATCGCCCGGCGCCGGGTCAGCTCGACGATCAGATCCATCACCGCCTTCTGGGTGGTGACGTCGAGGCCGGTGGTCGGCTCGTCCGCGATCAGAAGCTGCGGATTGCAGGCCAGCGCGAGCGCGATGACGACGCGCTGGCACATGCCGCCGGAGAGTTCGAACGGATAGGCGTGGTAGCGCTCGCGCGGACGCGCGATCTTGACCTGCTCCAGCGCCTCGATCGCCTTCTCGCCGCGATCGGTGACCTGCGCCTGCTGGACATGCTGGCGCAGCACGTCCTCGATCTGGTGCCCGACCTTGCGGATCGGATTGAGCGCGGCACGCGGATTCTGGAAGATCATCGAGACTTCGCGGCCGCGCAGATCGCGCATCTGGCTTTCGGTCGCCGCCTTGACGTCGATGCCGGAAAACATCACCGAGCCCTCGGCGATCCGGCCGGCGCGATCGAGGATCCGCATCACGGCATAGGACGTCACCGACTTGCCGGAGCCGGACTCGCCGACGATGCCGACGGTCTCGCCCTTGCCGACGGATATGTTGACGTGCTGCACCGCCTTGACGATGCCGCGACGCGTCGTGAACTCGACCGTGAGGTCGCTGACGTCGAGCAGGGGCTGGGCGGTCATGCCCGCCTCCCAAAAAATATCGAAAACAACCCCATGCAAAGTGGCGGAGCGGTAACGTGACACCGTGCCGAGACAGTCATCAGGTCCTCCGCTCGCTCAATTCGTCATGCGCGGGCTTGACCCGCGCATCCATCGAAAGATCAAATTCGCGCTTCGCACGAAGGATGGCCGGGCGTAGGCGAGCGGAAGCGACGCCGTCCTTCGGACGGCTATGCCCGGCCATGACGAGGTAGTCAGTGGAACGCATCATCGCTCACGTCCTCCGCTGCGGGTCGACGATATCGCGCAGGCCGTCGCCGAGCAGGTTGAAGCAGAACACCGCGATCATCAGCGCAAGGCCCGGGAACAGTGCGATCCACCATTCGCCCGACACCATGAAGCCGGCGCCCTCGGCAACCATGATGCCCCACTCCGCGGTCGGCGGCCGAACGCCGAGGCCGATGAAAGAGAGACCCGCGGCATTGAGGATCGCATAGCCCATGGTCAAGGACATCTGCACGATCATGATCGGCATGATGTTGGGCAGGATGTGCCCGAGTAGGATGCGGTATTCGCCATTGCCGGAGAGCCGCGCCGCCTGCACGAAGCCGGCGTTGCGGCGGACATTTGCTTCGGCGCGCGCGACGCGGGCATAGAGCGGGAAGTTCACGATCGCAGTCGCGATGATGATGTTCTGCACGGTGTTGCCGAGCGCCGCGACGATGCCCATCGCCAGCACGAACAGCGGGAACGCCATGATGGTATCGGCGATGCGGCCGACGATACGGTCGGTCCAGCCGCCGAAATAGCCCGCGGCGATGCCGGCCAGCCCGCCCATCAGGAACACCAGCACCACGGAGGCAACCGCAATAAAGGTGTCCAGCCTGGTCGCGACGATGACGCGGCTGAAGATGTCGCGGCCGAGCTGATCGGTGCCGAACCAGTGCGCGGCAGACGGCGGCTTCAGTGCGGCCGCGGTGTCGGAGGCAAGCGGGTCGTATGGCACGACATAGGGTCCGAACAGCGCGGCAAACAGGATCAGGATCAGCAGCGCGAAGGCGAAGCCGGTGACCTTGTTCTCGCCCAGCACATAGCGGGTCTGCTCGAACACCGCGGCAAGGCCGGATGTGCGGGCGGGACCTGCGGGTTCGACAGCCGGCGCAACGGTACTCATGCTCTAGCCTTCCAGCCTGACGCGGGGATCGATCACGCCGTAGAGGATGTCGATCAGGAGATTGAGCAGGACATACATCACCGCCATGGTCAGCACGAAGCCCTGAACCGGTGCGAAATCGGACGCAATCAGCGCCTCGACCGCGTAGGAGCCGATGCCGGGCCAGGCGAATACCTTCTCCACCAGCACATTGGCGCCGAGCAGGAAGGAGAACACCATGCTGAGCGTGGTGATGACCGGCAGCATCGCGTTGCGGAAGGCGTAGGTCACGATCACCTTGCCGGGCGACAGGCCGCTGGCCCGCGCAGTGCGGACGAAATCGGACGCCAGCACCGCCAGCATCGAGGCGCGCGTCATGCGCGCGATCGGCGCCAGCGAGAAGATCGCGAGCGTCACCGCCGGCAAAATCAGCTGGCTGAGCGCAGAACGAAACGCCTCGAAATCCCGCGCGATCAGCGTGTCGATGAGATAGAAGCCGGTGATGGTAGGCGGCGCGCTATAGAACACGTCGAGCCGGCCGAGCGGCGCCGGCGCCCAGCCGAGCCGGAAATAGAACACGTAGACCAGCACGAGCCCGGTGAAGAACACCGGCAGCGAGACGCCGGCCGTCGTGGTGATGCGGCAGAGATGGTCGATCCAGGAGCCCGGCCGGGTCGCCGCCAGCACGCCGAGCGGGATCGCGATCACGATCGAGACCACAAGGCCGAGCAAGGTCAGTTCGGCCGATGCCGGCAGGCGGTTGCGCAGCTCGGCCGCAACCGGCTGGCCGGTGGTGAGCGAGGTGCCGAGATCGCCATGGGCGAGATCGTTGCTGTAGCGGACGAACTGCTCGATCAGCGGCCTGTCGAGACCGAGCTTCTTCCTGATCTGGTCGACCGCCTCTTTCGTTGCCGCAGGCCCTGCAAAATACGCCGCGGGATCGCCCGGCAGCGCGCGCGTCAAAAGGAACGTCACGATCACGACCCCGATCAGCGACGGGATCGCAAACAGCAGCCGCTTGGAGATCAGGGTCAGCATGGCGATCTCGCGGTTCGTCGCCGGAACGCCGCAACGGGACTAGCAGGGCTCCCTCCCCCCTTGCGGGGGAGGGTCGGGGAGAGGGGTACCGCTTGCTCCGACGCGAGATGGAATCGCGCTCCCGCTGAGTGGTTCGTGATGCGACGCAACGGCTTGGCACGATCTCGGTCGATGTCGTTCTTTCGAGTATGCGGCGTACCCCTCTCCCTGCCCCTCCCCCGCAAGGGGGGAGGGAATGAGAGAGTAGCGCTCACCTCACCAAAGTGAGCGGCCCGCGCCGCGGTATCGCGAACGATCAGCATGAGCGCCTCACCCCTTCGCCATCGCGCGATAGTCGAGGCGGCGGTGGAACCAGTATTCGTAACCCGTCACGTTCTTCTGCATCGCGACGTTGACGAAGGGCTGGTAGAGCGGGATGCGCGGGATGTCGGCGAAGGCGAGATCGACGAAGCCCTTGACGTCGGTATCGTAGGCCGCGGTGTCGCCGGTTGCGGCAGCGGTGCGCGCGCCGTCGATCAGTCTGTCCATCTCCGGCGACTTGTAGCTCATGGTGTTGAAGACGGAATTGTTGCCGTGATAGCACCAGTAGAAGAAGTACTCGGGGTAATCGAGCCAGCCCGAGAACACGTTGGTGAACAGCGGCATGTCCTTCTTGTTCAGCTCGGTGCGCCAGTTGGCGCCGGGCACCTTGTTGATCGTGGTCTTGATGCCGAGCTGCGCGAGGCTCTCCTGCACCAGCACGCAGAGCGGCTCGTTGACGCCTGCGAAGTTCAGATCGAACGAGATCGTGGTCTCGAATCCGTTGGGGTAGCCGGCCTCGGCGAGCAACGCCTTGGCCTTCTCCATGTCGGTGTAATATTTGGTCGGCTGCGGCCAGGCGACCTCGGTCGGCTTGTCCTTTGCCGCGCCGAACATCGGGTTGGCGAGACCGAACAGCACCGCATCCATGATCTTCTGATACGGCATCGCGTAGGCCATCGCCTGCCGTACCTTGGGATTGTCGAACGGCGGCTTGGTGACGTTCATGCCGATATACTGGATGCCGTTGGAGAACGGCAGCGACACCACGTTGAGCTTGCCGCTCGTCTTCATCTCCTGGAAATCCTTGAACGGCAGTTCATAGGAGATGTCGGCATCGCCGCGCTCGAGCAGCGCCCGGCGGTTGCCGGCCTGCGGCACCATGCGCCAGATCACGCGCTTGATCTTCGGCATCGGACCGCAGACCCAGTCGTCGTTGCGCTCCATAATCACTTCGGTGCCCGCGGTCCATTTGGTCACCTTGTAGGCGCCGGAGCCCGCGGTCTGCTGCTTGGTGAATTCGAGGCCCCAGGGATCCTTCTCGCTGGCGTTCTTCTTCACGAGTTCGGAGTTGACGACGCAGGGCACGATCACGGCGAGATCGGGGATCGTCAGCCTGTCCTTCTTCAGGAAGTCGACGCGCACCGTATAGTCATCGACGATCACGAACTGCTCGGGCTTGGTCAGCGAGCCCGCGCTCATCTGGAAGGCCGGGAAGCCGCCGACGCCGACGGCGCGATCGAGCGACCATTTGACGTCCTTCGCCGTTACCGGCGTGCCGTCATGGAATTTGGCGTTCTTGCGCAGCTTGAAGGTGACCGACATGTCGCCGATGTTGAAGTCCTCGGCGAGCTCGGGCTTGAACTTGTCGCGGTCGTAATAGGGCACACCGCCCGGACCGCTCTTCATCTCGTGGCTGATCAGCCGGTCGTAGCAATTCCACGACACCTCGTAGCCGGGCACGTTGGTGCCGACGCCGTGGATATCGAGATTGTTGGGACCGCCCTCGGAGACGATCAGCAGCGTCTCGGAGCGCGCGTCGGCCTTTGCCGGAGACCAGATCGCGGGCGCGGTCGGCGCCAGCGCACCCGCTGCCAGCCCAGACACCGATTTGAGGAACTCGCGACGCTTCATGTGATGCTCCAACGCCCTTGGGAACGGCCGTGGAACTTAGTTCGCAAGGATTGTGCCAACCCTTAACGAAACCTTATCAAGCACTAAACGACTGTAAGGATGGAAGAAATCGACAAAGGTCTTTCGATCTAGCACCTAGCGAATTGCATACAAAGGGGAATCATCTGATCAATAAATAAGCATCATATGAGCGATGCTTGCTTTCTGGCCAACGATCAATGCCACCGCAAGACCGGCATGAGATAGCGAACTCACGCCTTACCAGCCCGTTCAAGACAAGCTCACTCTTTTGGGTGGCGACTGTCGTAGTAACGTCCCCCTAGATATTGGATCGGGCCCTCCACCAACGCGCTGGCAAAAAAGATCGCTGCATAGAGCCACCCTCCACCGGAGGAGGTAAGACCGACGACCGCCCAGAGCACTCCGAGCCCAAGGGAGAACGGAGCGATCTTTAGAACGGTAACGGCGTCGTCTCTGGTCCACGGTCCCATAGGCGCAAACCATAGCAAGACAGGCAGAAACCTCCCAGACACGCCTGGGTGAGTTTGCTAGCCGGGCCAGATCAGCTCCTGCAATTGCACCAAGTCATCGACCCGATCCGGCCAGCCCGCGATGCAGATATGGCGCAGCGGATCGCTGGCCGAGTGCAGCATCATCAGCGCCATCAACCGCCGCTTCAGGGTGAACGTCACTTCAGTGCGCGGGATGCCGTAGCCGTCGAACAGGCTGCGCACCCGGCGCGGATGCCCGGCGGCCATGAAGGCGCTGGGGCCGAGCAGGTCGTACTCGCCCCATCCGGTCCGGACGTCGCCGAAGTCGAACAGGCCGGCGACGTGCCAGCCGTCGGCCCGGCGCCCCAGCACGAAATTCTCCGGGATGTATTCGCCGGTCAGGATCACCGGCGGCAGGTTCATCGGGATCAGTTCGGCGGCTTCATGCAGGAGATCGCCGAGCCCGGCGAGGAATTTCGCCGGCAGGCCGAGCCGTTCGTGCCGCGCCCGGCACTGCGCGATCTGCCGGCGCATGAAGGCCTCCCAGCGCGGCTCGATCGCAAGCAGGCTGCCGGGCGGCACGCGCTGCACCTCGGCAATCGCGGCCCCGATCTCGGCGAGCACGCGCTCGCGCTCGGCTTCCGACAGCGATGGCCATACCTCCGAACCGACGGTGCCGGACAGGCGGGTGATGACGAGATACGGCCAGCCGTCACGCTCGCCCTCCGCGACAAGGTCGGGGATCGGAATGCCGAGCCCCCCGCGCAACTGTGCGAGCGCGCCGCGTTCGGACACGAATTGCGGGCGCAGAAACGGCGGGAACAGCTTCAGGATCAGGTCATCGTCGAGCCCGATGACGAGATTGGTGCCGGTCGAGAACACATGCGGCGCAACGCGCGACAGCCCGTGGCCGTCGGCAATATCGCGCGCGACCGGCAGCCAGCGCGAGCTGTCGCCGCGCCAGGCGCGGTAGGCGTCGTAGTCGGTGAGGAGTGGAAGTGGCATTCGCGCGCGGCCTCTCAACGCTGTCGTCCTGGCGAAAGCCAGGACCCATAACCACCGAATTTGATTGTAAGCGGGAATCGCGGCCCTAGCCTCGCGCAACGACGAGCGGCCGGGGTAATGGGTCCTGGCTTTCGCCAGGACGACCCTGAGTGTGTGGCGCCGCTTGTGAGCGATACATTCACATTCTCTCAGGATGACGGGAAGCGCTTGTGCAACATGACACCACCATCACCGGTCCGGATTGGCGCGCTCGAACTGACGCAGCAGGCGGTTGCCGCGCTCGACGGCGTTATCCATCGCGGCCTGCGCGGAGCGCTTGCCGGCGAACACCTGCTCGAGCTCCTCCTCGATCACGTCGCGGATCAGGACGAACGAGCCGAGGCGGACGCCCCTGGAATTGTCGGTCGGCGGCTTCAGCGTGACCTCCTCGATCGAGATCGAGGCGCCGGCATTGCGATCGTAGAAGCCCTGCGCACGGGTCAGATCGAATGCGGCGCGGGTGATCGGCAGGTACCCCGTGTTCTGATGCCAGGCGGCCTGCACCTCCGGCCGCGACAGATAGGCAAAGAACTTCGCCACCCCGGCATATTCGGCGCGCGGCCGGTCGCGCAGCACCCACAGCGTCGCACCGCCGATGATCGAGTTTTGCGGCGCGCCCTGCACGTCGGGTTCGTACGGCATCATGCCGTAACCGACCTCGAATTTGGAGTTGGCCTTGATGTCGGCGCGCGTACCCGACGAGCCGATGAAGATGCCGCATTCGCCCTTCTGAAAGCGCGGCTCGGCCGCCTGCCCGCGACCGCTATAGTCGAAGGTCTTGTCGGCTTGCCATTTTGCGAGCTGCGCGATGTGGCGCACCAGCAGCGGGTTGTTGAAGATCAGCTGGGCCTCGAGCCCGGAAAAGCCGTTGGCCTTGGTTGCGATCGGCAGGTTGTGGAACGCGGAGAAGTTCTCGACATTGATCCACGACGGCCATGACGTCGTCACTCCGCACATCGCGCCGGCGGCACGCAGCCGCTTCGCGACGATGCCGAGCTCAGGCCAGGTCTTCGGCGGCTGGCTCGGATCCAGCCCGGCCGAACGGAACATATCCTTGTTGTAGTAGAGGATCGGCGTCGAGGCATTGAACGGGAATGACAGCATGTTGCCGTCGACATCGGCATAGTAGCCGGCCACCGTGGGCAGATAGGCCGACGGTGCAAACGCCTCCGATTGGTCGCGCATCAGCTCGAACACCGGATAGATCGCGCCGCGCGCCGCCATCATGGTTGCGGTGGCAATCTCGTTGACCTGGACGATCGCCGGCTGGCTGCGCGAGCGGAAGGCGAAGATCGCCGCGGTGACGGTCTCGGTGTAGTTGCCCTTGTAGGCCGGCACGATCCGGTAGTCGGATTGCGAGGTGTTGAAGTCGGCGGCGAGCTTCTCGAGCTGCTTGCCGAGCTCGCCCGACATCGCGTGCCACCACATGATCTCGGTCGCAGCGCGCGCCGGCGATACAAGCAGGACGGCCACGACCACGAGGTGCAACAGCTTCAAAGCGAACTTCACGACCAGCCGTTCCCGGATGCCAATATGCCGTCATACGGTGCTACAACCGCAGATTCAATCGACACCGCAGGTTGCAGCGCGGATTTAACGTTTGGCCGATGGCGAACCCGCGCCGTTCTGCTAAAAAAGCGTTGAACCTTTTCTTCCCGCCACGGACATAATCACAAGGGGAATTGTAGCCTGTGTACCGCCGCGCCGGCCTTTCGCGGATAACGATGCTTGCCGTCGCGCTGTTATGGACAGCGGTCCCGGCGGGCGTATTCGCGCGCGAATTCCGCAGGTCCGCCCCGCAGAACGACGATTATCCGATCGTCCAGGCGCTGGCAGGCGGCCTGATCGCCGAACGCACCGGCGGCCGGCACCATATCGCCGCCCTGCATCCGCTCCATCCGATCAAGCGCATCCGAAACATGGAGTAACCGGATCTTGGCCGCATCCAAACAGGACGGGACGATGCGACGGCCGGCGGCCTTTGGGCCGCAGGGCCGCTTCCGCATCGTCCAGTTGCTGCGCGCGGTGCCGATCCGCTGGCGCATCCTTTCGATCGCGCTGCTCAACTCCGCGGTCGTGATCGTGCTGGCGGTGCTGATCTGGAACGGCGCGAAGGTGCTCGGGTCGGCCTGGGAGGATGTCCGCCAGGTGCGGGAATCCGACAAGATCCTGGCCAGGCTCGAAAGCGAGACCAGCCGTCTGCAGAACCTGATCCATCGCTACATCAACCAGCCGAGCCCGGACCTGTTCGCGGAAATCCTGCTGTTGCGCGAGGCCGTGCTCGGCACGCTGACCAACCGGGCCTCGACCGACCCGATGCTGTCGGGCTCGGTCGAGCAGCTGGAGCGCGTCACCAGCCGTTTCCTCGACGGCTTCGGTGAATTGCGCACCGTGCAGACCACGATCTCCAAGACCTATGACGAACAGGTGCTGTCCCCGACCAAGGACATGGCCGGGCTCTATTCGATCATCGAGGGCGCCACCGGCCATCGCGACGCACTGATCTGGCCTGCGCTCGGCAAGTCGCGTGAAGCGTTCACCTCGCTGCTGGTGGCCGCAAACGCCTATTATCTTTCGCTTGCCTCGTCGTCGGCCGAGGAAGCCCGCCGCAACATCGATACGATCGAGAAGACGATTCCCGTCATGACCGATCTGGCCGAGAACGATTTGCAGCGCATGGCGCTGGCGCGGCTCAAGATCAAGACCGCCGAGCTGCGCGACGGGCTCGGCAAGCTCAGCGAACAGCTCTCCAACCGCACCGACCTGTTGCGCAACTCGATCGACGCCAGCCAGGCCGATGCGATCGGCGCGATCGACGATCTCTCGGTGAAGATGCGCCAGCGCGGGCAGAAGGCGCAGGAGACGTTCGACAGGACGCTGACGTCGATCTCGCGCCGGGTGCTGTCGATTGCCGTGATCTTCCTCGGCGTCATCATGTCCGCCGGCGTCATGATCGCACTGTCGATCCGGCTGCCGCTGGCGCAGATCATGGCCGCAATGCGCACCATCACCTCGGGGGACCTCGACCGGCCGGTACAGGGCACGTCGGCCAAGGACGAGGTCGGCGCCATGGCGCGTGCCGTCGAAGTATTTCGCGAAAATGCGATTGCCAAGCGCAAGACCGAGGACGAGCTGCGCACCGCCAAGGAGAAGGCCGAGAGCGCGCTGCTCGAGCTCAATGCCGCGCAGCAGAACCTGATCGATGCCGAGCGACTCGCGGCACTCGGCGGCCTCGTTGCCGGCGTCGCCCATGAGGTCAACAACCCGATCGGCATCAGCCTGACGGTGGCCTCGAGCTTCGCGCGCCGCAGCGAGATGTTCGAGAACGACCTGAAGACCGAACCGCTGCGCCGCTCCAAGCTCGACGAATTCGTGCGCGCCTCGCGTGACGCATCGCAGCAACTGGTCGCGAATCTGCAGCGCGCCGGCGAACTGATCCAGTCGTTCAAGCAGGTGGCCGTCGACCGCTCGCATGCCGAGCGCCGCCAGTTTGCCTTAAGCGAATCGACCGACCAGATCGTGGCGAGCCTGCGGCCGGTCCTGAAAAAGGCTGCGATCGCGCTGTCCGTCGATGTGCCCGAGGGGCTGCTGATCGACGGCTATCCCGGCGCCTATGGGCAGATCTTAACCAATCTTTTCCTCAACGCCGTCAATCATGCCTTCGCCGATGGCCGCTCCGGCACTATCACGATCTCGGCGCGCGGGCGTGGCGCCGATGATGTCGAGATCATCTTTGTAGACGACGGGGCTGGCATGACGCCGGACGTGCAGCGGCAGGCGTTCGACCCGTTCTTTACGACGCGCCGCAACGAAGGTGGTACGGGCCTCGGCCTCCACATCGTCTATAACCTGGTCACCCAGCAGCTCGGCGGACGCATGATGCTGGAGTCAAGGGTAGGACAAGGCACCACTTTTCGCATTATCATGCCCAGGATCGCCAAGGGGGAGCCCACGATCACTGACGCAGCAGCCGACGGAACCAGTCAATGGCCGAACAGGACGATGTCCTCCAACTGATCGACGATACCGAGAGCCCCCCGGAGGACTCGTCGGCCCGCAAATGGAAGATCGCCGTGATCGACGACGATCACGCCGTCCATGAAGGCACCCGTTTCGCGCTCAGCGACTACAATCTGAACGGCGCGACGCTGGAGATTCTCTCCGCCTATTCCGCGGCAGACGGCCGCACGCTGATGCGGGACAATCCCGACATCGCAGCCGTGCTGCTCGACGTCATCATGGAGACCGACGTCGCCGGTCTCGAACTCGTCGAGTACATCCGCAACGAGATCAAGAACGAGACCGTCCGCATCATCCTGCGCACCGGCCAGCCCGGCCAGGCGCCGGAACGGCGCGTCATCGTGCAGTACGACATCAACGACTACAAGGCGAAGACCGAGCTCACCGCCGACAAGCTGTTCACCTCGCTGACCGCCGCGCTGCGCAGCTACCAGCAGCTCGAGCGCATGGTGCAGACAAGGCGCGGGCTCGAGATCATCATCGATGCGGCCTCGACACTGTACGACTTCAAGTCGATGCAGCGGCTGGCCGAAGGCGTGCTGACCCAGCTCGCGTCGCTGCTCAATGTCGACTGTGCCGGCATTTTGGTGTTGCGCGACGACGGCAACGCGGCCGTGCCGGATTTCTCGGTGCTGGCCTGCTCGGGCTGCTACAGCCGATTCATCGGCACCACCTCATCAAAGGCGCTCGATCCGGACC
This sequence comes from Bradyrhizobium sp. I1.14.4, assembly GCF_050435825.1. Lineage (NCBI taxonomy): Bacteria > Pseudomonadati > Pseudomonadota > Alphaproteobacteria > Hyphomicrobiales > Nitrobacteraceae > Bradyrhizobium > Bradyrhizobium sp. I1.14.4. Next base: position 121,814 of record NZ_JBNDLA010000011.1, read on the forward strand.
TGAGGTCGATGGTGGAAGCTGCATTCCAGCGCCGCAAGAACGAGTTCGCCGACCACCGCAGCGTGCTCTATTCGCGCACCGGCAGCGGCCGCGAGGTCGTGGTGCTGCTGCAGGCCGAGCGCCAGCTCTCCGACACCGACCGTGCGCTGGTCGAGATCTTCTCGAGCCGGCTGTCGATCGCATTCGACAATGTGATCCTCTACCAGCAGCTGCACGAGGCCAACACCCAGCTCGAGGACCGCGTCGTGCAGCGCACCCGCGCGCTGATGCAGGCCAACCGGCGGCTGTCGGCGCAATGGCTGCGGCTGCAGCGCGCCAACGGCTTCAAGAACGAAATCCTCGGCACCGTCGCCCACGACTTGAAGAATCCGCTCGGCGTGATCCTCGGCCGCACCGAGATGCTGACCGAACTGATCGGCGCCGGCTCGCCGAAGGAAAACGTCACCGGCCAGGTCGAACACATCAGGGACGCCACCAAGCGGCTGACCTCGATGGTCGACCATCTGATCTCCGATGCGATGGCCGATGCGTTCGACATCACCATCCGCCGCGAGCCGGTCGACGTCGCGGCCCTCGTCAACGAGGTCACCGAGGCCAACCTGCCCTCGGCCGTCAACAAGCAGCAGAGCATCTCGGTCTCGGGACCGCAGCAATTCGTCACGATGTGCGACGCCGACCGGATCCGCGAGGCGATCGACAACCTGGTCAGCAACGCCATCAAGTATTCGCCGATCGGCGGCAAGATCACGGTCACGGTCAGCCATGAGGCGGACGACACCGTGATCCGCATCGTCGACCAGGGCCCGGGCCTCAGCCCCGAGGATCTCAGCCGGCTGTTCGGCCGGTTCCAGCGGCTGTCGGCCAAGCCGACCGCGGGCGAAAGCTCGACCGGCCTCGGCCTTTCCATCGTCAAGCGCATCATCGACATGCATGGCGGCCATGTGACCGCACAGAGCCCGGGCCCCGGACAGGGGTCGACCTTTACGGTTACACTGCCGGCGACAGAGACATCATGAGCCAGACACCGCATATCTTCATCGTCGACGACGAGGCGCCGGCCCGCGAAATGGTCGGCGATTACCTCAAGATGCACGGCTTCGGCGTGACGCTGTGCGATGGCGGCAAGAGCCTACGCAAGGAGATCGAGAGCAGCACGCCCGATCTCGTGGTGCTGGACCTCAACATGCCCGAGGAAGACGGGCTTTCGATCATTCGCGACCTCAAGAGCAAGATCAACGTCCCCGTCATCATGCTGACAGCTACTGCCAGCCCGATCGATCGGGTGGTCGGGCTCGAACTTGGCGCCGACGACTACGTGGCAAAGCCCTGCGAACTGCGCGAGCTGATGGCGCGCATCCGCTCGGTGCTGCGGCGGAGTGGACCCGCGAAATCAGCTGCGCCGGATCCGGCTAGCGCGAAGGCCGGGAAGGAGCAGCTGGTGCGGTTCGGCACCAAATGGCTCGATCTCGAGGCCCAGGCGTTGCGCGACGACGAGGGCAACGAGCATCCGCTGACGGCCTCCGAATTCGGCCTGCTGAAAGTGTTCGCGGCCAATCCGAAGCGGGTGCTGTCGCGCGAGCGGCTGCTGGAACTGGCCAATGCGCGCGACGCCGAGGCCTTCGACCGCGCCGTCGACCTGCGCATCATGCGCATCCGCCGCAAGATCGAATTCGACCCGACCAAGCCGTCGGTGATCCGGACCATCCGGGGCGGCGGCTATCTGTTCTCGCCGACCGGCGACAAGGCGTAGTATTCTCGATGTCGTCCTGGCGAAAGCCAGGACCCATAACCACGAGTGCCTCAGTTGGGTGAAGCTGGGGCCCCAGAGAATCCCGGCAACACCTCTTTGAGGTAATGGGTCCCGGCCTTCGCCAGGACGACAATTGCTTGTGTGGCAAACGCGGATTCAGCGACACAAAGGCTGTCAATTTGCGCAAAAATCCCTAAGTTTCGGCCATGCCGAAAACAGCCTCCAAAGACTCCGCCAAGCCAGCTCCGAAGACCGCGCCCACGCCCGTTGCCGCCAAGGCCGCGGCGAAGGGCGACCACGTCTTCCTGGTCGATGGTTCGTCCTACATCTTCCGCGCCTACCACGCGCTGCCGCCGCTGAACCGCAAGTCCGACGGGCTGCAGGTCAACGCCGTGCTCGGCTTCTGCAACATGCTGTGGAAGCTTTTGCGCGACATGCCCGAAGACAACCGCCCGACGCATCTGGCGATCGTGTTCGACAAGTCGGAGATCACGTTCCGCAACAAGCTCTATCCCGACTACAAGGCGCACCGGCCGCCGGCGCCCGATGATTTGATCCCGCAATTCGCGCTGATCCGCGAAGCGGTGCGCGCCTTCGAGCTGCCCTGCCTCGAGCAGGTCGGCTTCGAGGCCGACGATCTGATCGCGACCTATGCGCGGCTGGCGACCGAGCGCGGCGCGACCACGACGATCGTGTCATCCGACAAGGACCTGATGCAGCTCGTCAACGACCAGGTCGTGATGTACGACACGATGAAGGATCGCCGCATCGGCCGCGACGAGGTGATCGAGAAATTCGGCGTGCCGCCGGAGAAGGTGGTCGAGGTGCAGGCGCTGGCCGGCGACTCCACCGACAACGTGCCCGGCGTGCCCGGCATCGGCGTCAAGACCGCGGCACAGCTGATCATCGAGTATGGCGATCTCGACCAGCTGCTGTTCCGCGCCGCCGAGATCAAGCAGCCGAAGCGGCGCGAGGCACTGCTCGAGAACGCCGAGAAGGCGCGGATCTCGCGCCAGCTCGTGCTTCTCGACGACAAGGTCGAGCTCGACGTGCCGCTCGACGATCTCGCCGTGCACGATCCCGACTCGCGCCGGCTGATCGCCTTCCTCAAGGCGATGGAGTTCTCCACCCTCACCCGCCGCGTCGCGGACTACGCGCAGATCGACCCGGCCAATGTCGACGCCGATCCCGGCAACAAGAGCGGCGCGAGCGTGTTCTCGCCGCTGCCGCCGTCGGATGTGACGCCGGCGCCCGGAGGCACGCCGACGTCGGCCGCAGCACCACTGCCGAAAGCCAAGCCGACCGGCGCGCGCGACGACAAGAACTCGAACCTCAAGGGCACGCCGGCGACGCTGGCCGAGGCCCGCGGCGAGGCGATCCGCAAGACCGGCTTCGATCGCAAGGCGTACCAGGCGATCGGCAATCTCGAACAGCTCAACGCCCTGGTCGCGCGCGCGCACGACACCGGCTACATCGCGATCGAGGCGATGTCGGAATCGATCGACCCGATGCAGGCCGAGCTGTCGGGACTGGCGCTCGCCGTGGCGCCGAACGATGCCTGCTACATCCCGCTCAGCCATCGGCAGGCCGGTGGCGGCGCCGGGCTGTTCGATGCCGGTCTCGCGCCCGGCCAGCTCAAGACCGCCGACGCGCTGAAGGCGCTGAAGCCGCTGCTGGAATCCGCCGGCATCCAGAAGGCCGGCTTCAACGTCAAGTTCACCGCGGTGACGCTGGCGCAGCACGGCGTCACGCTGCGCAACATCGACGACGCGCAGCTGATGTCCTACGCGCTCGATGCCGGCCGCGGCTCGCATGCGCTGGAGGCGCTCGCCGAGCGCTGGTTCGGCCATGCCGTGGTGAACTACGGCAGCCTCGTCGGCAGCGGCAAGGGCAAGCTGACTTTCGATCAGGTCACGATCGACAAGGCCACCGAATATGCGGCCGAAAGCGCCGATTTGATCCTGCGGCTGTGGCGCGTGCTGAAGCCGCGCCTTGTCGCCGAGCGGATGATGACGGTCTACGAGACGCTGGAGCGGCCGCTGGTGTCGGTGCTGGCGCGGATGGAGCGGCGCGGCATCTCGATCGACCGCCAGGTGCTGTCGCGGCTGTCGGGCGAGTTCGCCCAGACCGCGGCGCGCGTCGAGGCCGATATCCAGGAGATCGCCGGCGAGCCGGTCAATGTCGGCAGCCCGAAACAGATCGGCGACATCATCTTCGGCAAGATGGGATTGCCCGGCGGCAGCAAGACCAAGACCGGCGCGTGGTCGACCACCGCGCAGGTGCTCGACGAGCTCGCCGAGCAGGGCCACGAATTCCCCAAGAAGATCCTGGAATGGCGCCAGGTCTCGAAGCTGAAATCGACCTACACCGACGCGCTGCCGACCTATGTCAACCCGCAGACCCATCGCGTCCACACCACCTACGCGCTGGCCGCGACCACCACGGGCCGGCTGTCGTCGAACGAGCCGAACCTGCAGAACATCCCGGTGCGCACCGAGGACGGCCGCAAGATCCGCCGCGCCTTCATCGCGACGCCGGGCCACAAGCTGGTGTCGGCCGACTACTCCCAGATCGAGTTGCGGCTGCTCGCGGAGATCGCCGACGTCCCGGTGCTGCGCCAGGCGTTCCGCGACGGCCTCGACATTCACGCCATGACCGCCTCCGAAATGTTCGGCGTACCGATCAAGGACATGCCGAGCGAGGTGCGCCGCCGCGCCAAGGCGATCAACTTCGGCATCATCTACGGCATCTCGGCATTCGGCCTCGCCAACCAGCTCGGCATCGCCCGCGAGGAAGCCTCGGCCTACATCAAGAAGTATTTCGAGCGCTTCCCCGGCATCCGCGCCTATATGGACGAGACCAAGGATTTCTGCCGCCGCAACGGCTATGTGACGACGCTGTTCGGGCGCAAGTGCTACTACCCCGACATCAAGGCGTCCAACGCCTCGGTGCGCGCCTTCAACGAGCGCGCCGCGATCAATGCGCGGCTGCAGGGCACCGCCGCCGACATCATCCGACGCGCCATGATCCGGGTCGAGGACGCGCTCGCCGAGAAGAAACTCTCGGCGCAGATGCTGCTGCAGGTGCATGACGAACTGATCTTCGAGGTGCCCGACGGCGAAGTCGCGGCGACGCTGCCGGTCGTGCAGAAGGTGATGCAGGACGCACCGTTCCCGGCCGTGATCCTGTCGCTGCCCCTGCAGGTCGACGCCCGCGCCGCCAACAACTGGGACGAGGCGCATTAGCTTTCTTCGCCTCTCCCGCTTGCGGCAGGGCAATCGCATTTGAGGATCAGCGCGATTACGTCCCGGTAGATTCGTCATGCCCGGGCTTGTCCCGGGCATCCACGTCTCCGTGTCATGGCCAAGAGAGACGTGGATGGCCGGGACAAGCCCGGCCATGACGGCGGGGCACATTGCTCCGAGAGCAATTCTGGCATGGCCGCGCGGCGGATGACACGCTAGAAGTGTGTGTATCCCCTCGCGAGACCTGACATGCCCCATATATCCGCGTTGCTCGGCTTTGCACTCGTCTGCCTCGGCATGGTGCTGACGCCCGGGCCGAACATGATGTACCTGATCTCGCGCTCGATCACGCAAGGGCCGGGGGCCGGCATCGTCTCGCTCGGCGGCGTGGCGCTCGGCTTCGTGTTCTACATGCTGTGCGCGGCGTTCGGCATCACCGCGCTGCTGTTTGCAATTCCCTACGCCTATGACGCGCTGCGTTTTGCCGGCGCCACCTATCTGCTCTGGCTGGCGTGGCAGGCGCTGAAGCCCGGCGGCCGCTCGCCGTTCCAGGTCAAGGCGCTCGAGGTCGACGGCCCGCGCAAATTGTTCGCGATGGGCTTTGTCACCAACCTGCTCAACCCGAAGATCGCGATGCTTTATCTGGCGCTGCTGCCGCAGTTCATCGATCCCGCCGGCGGCAGCGTGCTGACGCAGTCGCTCGCGCTCGGCTCGATCCAGATCGTGATCAGCGTCAGCGTCAACGCGATGATCGCGCTCGCCGCGGGCTCGATCGCGGTGTTCCTCGGCACCCGCCCGAGCTGGCTGTTGGTACAGCGCTGGCTGATGGGCACCGTGCTTGCGGGGCTGGCGATGAAGATGGCGCTCGAGGCGCGCAGGGCGTGAGCCCGACTCGTCATGCGCGGGCTTGCCGCCTTCGCTAAAGCTTCGGCGCGCCTCAGACCGTTAGCCTCGTCGAAGCCTTGGCGTAGACGGGACCCGCGCATCCATCGCCTGCGCATGCAGGCGCTGAGATGCATTCACGAAGAAGATGGATTGCCGGGTCAAGCCCGGCAACGACAGATTCGATTAGTCCAGCTTCGCGTCCATGCCGCGCCTGGTGGCGGGGCGGGCCATCAGCGTCTCATACCACCGCTTCACGTTGGGAAAGTCGGCCAGATCGACCTTGTGGCGCGGATGACGCCAGGCCCAGCCGAGGATGGCGAAATCGGCGACCGAGAGATCGCCGGCGACGAAATCGCGGTCGGCAAGCCTGCGGTCCAGCACGCCGTAGAGCCGCCGCGTCTCGGCCATGTAGCGCTTCAGGCCGTAGGCGCGGTCCTGCTCATTCTCCAGCGCGATGAAATGGTGCACCTGGCCCGGCATCGGACCGAAACCGCCCATCTGCCACATCAGCCACTCATAGACCGGGATCCGCTCCGCCAGCGGTTTCGGCAGGAACTTGCCGGTCTTCTCGCCCAGATAAAGCAGGATCGCGCCGGACTCGAAGATGCTGACCGGCTTGCCGCCGGGACCATCGGGATCGACGATCGCCGGGATCTTGTTGTTCGGGCTGATCGCGAGGAAGCCGGGCGCCATCTGCTCGCCCTTGCCGATATTCACCGGGATCACCTTGTAGGGCAGCCCCATTTCCTCCAGGGCGACGGAAATCTTGCGGCCGTTGGGCGTGTTCCAAGTGTGCAGCTCGATGGTCATTTCCGCTTCCGGTGCAACTGTTTGGCGCCTGCTTACGGGGAATGCAACGGCCGCACAACCCGCGCTTTCCGCAAGCTCGCCAGCTGAAATCGCGGCGTGGGCACTGTTGACGGCTGAATTTCCGCGCTGGAATGTGCCCGCCGGCGCCGATAGATTGCCGCCGCCTCAAACCGGAAAGAAGACGCCTTGTCCAAATCAGCTTCCCGCGCCCGCCTCGCCGAGATCATCCGCAAGCGCTCGTTCGGCCGCGGCGAGATCACGTTGGCGTCGGGCCGCAAGAGCGACTTCTATTTCAACCTGAAGCCGACGATGCTCGATCCCGAGGGCGCGGCGCTGCTCGCCGAACTCACCTATGAGGCGTTGAAAGACGACCGGCTCGATTTCGTCGGCGGGCTCGAGATGGGCGCAGTGCCGCTGGCCGGCGCCATCGCGCAGCTGTCCTGGCTGAAGGGCCATCCGATCGCCGCGTTCTTCGTGCGCAAGAAGCCGAAGGAGCACGGTGCGCGGCTTGCCGTCGAGGGGCTTGCCAAGGGCGAGACGCTGGCAGGCAAGCGGATCGTGATCGTCGAGGACGTCACCACCACCGGCGGCTCCGCGCTGAAGGCGGTGGAAGCGGTGCGCGAGGCCGGCGGCGAGATCGCGCTGGTCTTCACCATGGTCGACCGCGAGGAAGGCGCCACCGAGACGTTTGCCGAGGCCGGCTTGCCGTTCCGCGCGCTGTACAAGGCCGGCGAGTTCCTGAAGGACTGACGGTCTCTTCTCCCTTGCCCCGCTCTTGCGGGGAGAGGGTTGGGGTCTCTCCGCGCTTGCAACTGTCGAGGGACCTGTACCCCCTCACCCGGATCGCATTTCGCTTTGCTTCATGCGATCCGACTTCTCCCCGCAGGCGGGGCGAGGTGAAGAGGAGTTGGCGCGACCTTCTTGTGACGCCGTCACCTAATCAATCGCTCGTTTACCATCCCGCGTTATCGTGAATCCGCCGGGGCAGCTTGTCGCCGCGGCGTGGCGCGTCGGGTGGAGTTGGCGTTGCGTACAGAGTTGAGTGATCGGCGCATGCGGCGCCGCGTGATGCTTGCCGCCGCAGCCTTTGCGGGTTCCGTCCTGGTCGTGCCCGCTCCCGTGTCAGCCGAAGGGCTGTTCGATTTCTTCTTCGGCGGTTCCCAGAAACAGCAGGGCCGGCAGGCCCCGCCGCAAGCCAATTTCTTTGCCGATCCGTTCGGCCTCAACCAGCAGCCGGAACGGCAGACATCCGCGCCGGTGTCGGCACCGCGCGTGGCGGGTTCCGGACCGGCGTACTGTGTGCGCAGCTGCGACGGCAAGTATTTCCCGCTGACGATGCGCGGCAACGCGACGCCGGCGCAGCTCTGCCAGGCGTTCTGTCCCGCGAGCGCGACCAAGGTCTATTACGGCAGCAATATCGACAGCTCCGCGTCGACCACGGGTGAGCGCTACGCCGACAGTGAGAACGCCTTCGCCTATCGCAAGGCGCTGCGTGCCGACTGCACCTGCAACGGCCGCGACCCGGCAGGGCTCGCGCCGGTCGACCTCGCGCTCGATGCTTCACTGCGTGCCGGCGACGTGATCGCGACCACCGACGGCCTGGTCGCCTACACCGGCGTCCGCGTCGGCAACGAACAGTCCTTCGACTTCACGCCGGTCGCCTCCTATCCGGGATTGACCGCGGCGGTCCGCGCCCGGCTCGGCGAAATGAAGGTCGCTCCCGTCAGCGCGGAGATCGCGAGCGATGCGCCGCCGCCGGAAACCAGCCGCGATGTCGCGCCGTCAGCGCCAGCCTCGGCGGTGCCGAAAGCCAACGCCGCAAAGCCCGCCAAGCGGGCCGAGGCGGACTAGCGGTTTCGAGCGACGGCTGCGGCTTCGAGCTGCGCCAGTCAGCGCGCCACGATCACGCCGATCACGTTCGGCGCGGCCATGTATTTCTCCTCGATCGCGGCCCGCGCGGCCGCGCGGTTCTCCGGGTTGAGGAGGCCGCGCTTCTCGGCCAGGATCATCCAGCAATAGCCCCACCAGTCCGTCAGCATGCCGTGATCGTCGACCAGGTCGTAGCCCTGCTCACCTGCGAAGATGCGCGCATGCGCCTCATCGAGTGTATCGAGCCAGGCATGATCCTCGTCCGAGAACAGCTCGTCGCTGAAGTCATCGGTGGTGTAGCCCCAGACCGACATGCAGACCGCGTTGAACTCGCGATCGAGCTGGTCGTCGTCGATCGGCTGGCGCCGCGAGACCTGGTGCAGCCGCGACAGCGACCGCGCGAAATCGGCAATCCGGGTCAGGGCGAATTGATCAAAGGCGATGGTGGACATGTAGTCCTCGCGGAGACTGAGAGACCATAGATATTGTGCCGGCGCAGGCGCCGAATCACAACGATATATCAAAGACTTGCTAAAGTGTTCTTAATTCGTTCTGATGCCATCAATGGGCGTCGCCCCGGCGAAGGCCGGGGCCCATAACCACCGCTATCGGACATCTCACGTGATCGGTGCCGCGAAATGAATGCCGCCGTCTATTACGTTTACATTCTCGCGAGCCGCCGCCACGGAACGCTCTACATCGGCGTCAGCAACGATCTTTGCAATCGGCTTACGCTTCATCGCTCTGGACGCGGCTCACAGTTCGTCAAGAAGTACGGCGTCATGCGACTGGTTTACATGGAGGTCTACGCTTCACCACAGGAGGCGATCGCACAGGAAAAAGCGCTGAAGGAATGGCGCCGCGACTGGAAGATTCGCCTGATCGAACAAGACAATCCGGAGTGGAGCGACCTGTCCCATCTTCTCTGACGGCTGTGGTTATGGGCCCCGGCCTTCGCCGGGGCGACGAATTGCGGTAACTGCCTTGCCTCATGAAAAAGCGGTCGCATGCTCGCCCACCCCGCAAAGCAATTCGGGCCGCTGACTAGGTCAGCGGCCCGTTGAAAATTGCTTCGGAATGAAATGCGTCGGAGCTGAAAATTGTGCCCGCCCCACGAGCGACAGCTGTGTTTGTAAAGAACTCGTTAAGTCTTGGAAATCCGTATCACCACGGTGTTCCCGATTGCGCGTGAAGGCGCGTTTTGCCGCCGCTTAATTCGCTGCCGACAGCAATTTGTCACCGCAGGCATTCGCGTAGAACTTGCCGCCGCATTGCCGCTTGATGGCGGCGCAGCGCGCGGCCGGCGATGCGTTCTGCGTGACGCTGAAGCCGCAGCTCAGACCGTCGGCGCTGCGGCCCGGTTTGCCCGCCGCATAGGCTGCGCTTGTGGCCGTGATGCACACCACGAGCAACGCCGCGGCCGCGATCTCGATCAAGAGTCTCATCACGCATCCTCCGCCAATTTGTCGCAAAATCCCGGCTTTCACGGCCAATCGTAGCACCGGCAATGACGGTTCCGAAGGCCTCTAAATCGGCCCGGTCCTTGCATAAAATTGCGGCAGCGCTGTGTATGGCCTTGTCCCGGACAGTTTCGATTGGCATGCAACGCGCGTATCATTGTGTTGGAGCACGATCGGGAAAGCCACTGACACCGGAATTTCCGAGGGGATCATGCTCAAACAAGGAGACGAGATCGTGATGCTTGTCGTCGCATCATGTTCCCGTCTGAACGGCAGGGATTGGGTGCGTTGCAGGAACAAACAGACTACCCGGCATTGAACCAGCCGATCGACGAGCTGGCGCTGACCGAGATCAAGAGCGCGATCCTGGCCAAGCTCCGGCTTGCCATCGGCAAGGACGCCGGCATGGCGACTAGGCGCGACTGGTACAAGGCGGCGGCGCTGGCGCTGCGCGACCGCATCGTGCACCACTGGCTGACGGCCGAGAAGCAGACCTACGACGCCGGCGCCAAGCGCGTCTATTATCTCTCGCTCGAATTCCTGATCGGCCGCCTGTTCACCGACGCGCTGAACAATATGGGATTGTTGCCGCTGTTCGAGGCCGCGCTCGGCGACCTCGGCGTCGATCTCTCGGACCTGCGCAAATGCGAGCCGGATGCGGCGCTCGGCAATGGCGGCCTCGGGCGGCTCGCGGCCTGCTTCATGGAAAGCATGGCGACGCTGGCGATCCCCGCGACCGGCTACGGCATTCGTTATGATTTCGGCCTGTTCCGCCAGATCATGAACCAGGGCTGGCAGCAGGAATATCCCGACGAGTGGCTCGCCTTCGGTAACCCCTGGGAATTCCAACGGCCGGAGGTGGTCTACAACGTCCACTTCGGCGGCCATGTCGAGCATGTCGATGACCGCGGCCGCGACCGCGCCACCTGGCATCCGGCGGAAGCCGTCGAGGCGATGGCCTACGACACGCCGATCGTCGGCTGGCGCGGCCAGCACGTCAACGCGCTTCGGCTATGGTCGGCGCATGCGCCCGATCCGCTCAAGCTCGACGTCTTCAACACCGGCGACTACGTCTCGGCCAGCGCCGAGCAGGCGCGTGCGGAGGCGATCTGCAAATTCCTTTATCCGAACGACGAGAGCGCGGCCGGCCGCGAGCTCCGGCTGCGCCAGGAGTATTTCTTCGTCTCGGCCTCGTTGCAGGATCTCGTGAAGCGGCATCTCGCCTCCGACGGCGGACTGCGCAACCTCGCGCAGAAGGCCGCCGTGCAGCTCAACGACACCCATCCGAGCCTTGCGGTCACCGAGCTGATGCGGATCCTTGTCGACGTGCACAGTTTCCGCTGGGACGAGGCCTGGAAGATCACGGTCGCGACGCTGTCCTACACCAACCACACGCTGCTGCCGGAGGCGCTCGAAACCTGGCCGGTCGAATTGTTCGAGCGGCTGCTGCCGCGGCATCTCGAGATCATCTACCGCATCAACGTGGCCCATCTCGCGCTCGCCGAGGAGCGCTTCCCCGGCGACATCGAGTATCGCGCCTCGGTCTCGCTGATCGACGAGCGCAGCGGCCGCCGCGTGCGAATGGGCCAGCTCGCCTTCGTCGGCTCGCACCGCATCAACGGCGTCTCGGCGATGCATTCCGACCTGATGAAGGAGACCGTGTTCCACGACCTCCATCATCTCTACCCGTCGCGCATCACCAACAAGACCAACGGCATCACCTTCCGCCGCTGGCTGATGCTGGCCAATCCCGAGCTGACCGCGCTGCTGCGCGAGACCTGCGGCGAGGCTGTGCTCGACGACTTCTCGCTGCTCGAACGGCTCGAGACCCACTCGAGCGATCTCGAATTCCAGAAGCGCTTCCGTGACGTCAAGCATCACAACAAGCTGGCGCTGGCGCGGCTGATCAGCGAGCGCAACCACATCAAGGTCGACCCGTCGGCGCTGTTCGACGTGCAGATCAAGCGCATCCACGAATACAAGCGGCAGCTGCTCAACATCCTGGAGACGATCGCGCTCTACCACGCGATGAAGGACGAGCCGCAGCGCGACTGGGCGCCGCGCGTGAAAATCTTCGCGGGCAAGGCGGCGGCGAGCTACCGCTACGCCAAGCTCATCATCAAGCTGATCAACGACGTCGCCGAGGTCGTCAACAATGACGCCTCCCTCGGCGGCAAGCTGAAGGTCGCCTTCCTCGCCGACTACAATGTCAGCCTCGCTGAGGTGATCATCCCGGCCGCCGATCTCTCCGAACAGATCTCGACCGCCGGCATGGAGGCCTCCGGCACCGGCAACATGAAGCTCGCGCTGAATGGCGCATTGACGATCGGCACGCTCGACGGCGCCAATATCGAGATCCGCGACGCGGTCGGGCCCGAGAACATCGCGATCTTCGGCCTCGAGGCCGGCGACGTCATGGTCCGCCGCAAGCAGGGCCTCGATGCCAGCGATGTGATCCGCAAATCGCCGCGGCTCGAGCGCGCGATCCGCGCCGTCGAGAGCGGCGAGTTCTCGCCCGGCGATGCCGCCCGCTTCGCCTCGATCGGGCACGCGCTGCGATACCTCGATCACTACATGGTCTCGGCCGATTTCGATTCCTACTATGACGCGCAGCGCGGTATCGATGCCCGCTGGCAGGTGATCCCGGCATGGACCCGGGCCTCGATCCTCAACGTGGCGCGGATGGCGTGGTTCTCGTCCGACCGCACCATCCGCGAATATGCCGAGGACATCTGGCACGTGCCGGTGCATCCGGGCACATCGCCGCAGCTTGGCAACCAGCGCGAGGCGAAGGCGTAATCCCCGCGCGCGGAAATCGATTACGTCCGACGTCATTGAATTTCGCGCGATAGCCCGCGATATTGCAGCCGAACGTCACGCTGTGATTGCGAGCGCAGCGACCTGACCGCCGAATGACGGCGGCACGGATCGGTACTTAAGGAATTGCATGCTCACCAAGGCTCCGCACCTTTTCGATGAAGCCACTGCCGTGACTGCCGGCGACAGCCGCTGGCAGGGACGGACCAGCCCGGATTACTGGGCGTTCGTCGGCCCGTTCGGCGGCTGTACCGCCGCGACCATCCTGCGGGCGCTGATGCAGCATCCGCAGCGCGCGGGCGATCCGCTGGCGCTGACGGTCAATTATTGCGCGCCGGTCGCCGAGGGCGGGTTCGATCTCGATGTCCGCCTGGTGAAGGCCAACCGTTCGAGCCAGCATTGGTCGGTTGAGATGACGCAAGGTGGCGGTGAGGTCGCGACGCTGGCGACTGCCGTGTTCGCCGAGCGCCGCCCGTCCTGGTCGCACCAGCCGGCCGATTTTCCCGGTGCTGTGCCGTTCGAGCAGCTGCGGTCCTATCCGAAGCTCGCGATGACCTGGGCCAACCAGTACGATTTCCGCTTCGCCGAGGGCGAGCCGAAGCTCGGCGGCGGTGCCGCGAAGGAGCTGTCGCGTCCTTATTCAAAACTCTGGATCGCCGACCGCGTGCCGCGCAAGGTCGACGCGCTGTCGCTGATGTCGATGTCGGACGCGTTCTTCGGCCGCGTCTTCCATGCGCGGCACGAGCTGGTGCCGTTCGGCACGGTGTCGCTGACGACCTATTTCCACGTCGACGCAGCCGACCTGAATGCAGAGGATACGCCCCGCGTGCTCGCCACAGCCGATGCCAAGATCTTCCACAAGAGCTACGGCGACCAGCACGGCGAATTGTGGTCGCCCTCCGGCCGCCTGCTCGCCACCACGACGCAGATCGCCTATTTCAAGGCATAGCGCTTTCGAGCGAAGCCTGTCCCGCACTTGATGCGGGATGGGCACCGGTCGGCGTGAAGAAAACGCCTCAAAGCAAGAATCTGGGCGTCAGTTTCTGATTCAACCAGGGCGCTGAGCGCAACTATCCACATGGTCGAATTGGACCGGGTTGCCTATTTCAAGGGTTGAGGGAACATTGGCGCGTCGCTTCTGTTCCACGCCTTTGGGAGCCCTGCCGCATGTCCGGAGCCGACAATTCCAAACCCTCGCGCATCGCCTTGCTTGGCGTTCCCATCGAGATCGGCGCGTCGCAGCCCGGCCCGCTGATGGGACCGGACGCGCTGCGCACGGCAGGCATCGCGCGCCTGCTCGAGCAGCTCGACTTCCAGGTCGATGACCACGGCAACCTTGCGATCCCGGCGGTCGTCGCCGACGGCCCGGTGCCGGCCAACACCAAATTCTACGACGAAGTGAAGACCTGGACCCGCGCGCTCTCCGAGCGCGCCTACTGGCTGGCGCATTCCGGCGCGATCCCGATCTTCATGGGTGGCGATCATTCGTTGTCGATGGGGTCGATCAACGGCGTCGCACGCTACTGGCAGGAAAAGGGCCGGCCGCTGTTCGCGCTGTGGGTCGACGCACATGCGGACTACAACACGCCGGCCACCACCATTACCGGCAACATGCACGGCATGTCGGCGGCGTTCCTGTGCGGCGAGCCCGGCCTCGACGACCTGCTCGGCGGGCTGCCGCGCGCCTCGATCCCGCCCGATCAGCTCGACCTGATCGGCACGCGCTCGGTCGATCCGCTGGAGCGCAAGCTGCTGCGGCAACGCAACGTCTCGATCTCAGACATGCGCCAGATCGACGAGTTCGGCGTCGCCGTGCTGACCCGCCGCGTCATCGATCGCGTCAGGGCGAAGAACGGCGTGCTGCATGTCTCGTTCGATGTCGACTTCCTCGATCCGGCGGTCGCGCCCGGCGTCGGCACCACGGTGCCCGGTGGGGCGACTTATCGGGAAGCCCATCTCATTATGGAGCTGCTGCACGATTCCGGGCTGGTGCGCTCGCTCGATATCGTCGAGCTCAATCCCTTCCTCGACGAGCGCGGCCGCACCGCGCGCGTCGCCGTCGAACTGATCGGCAGCCTGTTCGGCCTGCAGATCACCGATAGGCAGACGCCGAGCAATGCGGTGCTGCCCGAGATGGGCGAGTAGCGGAGCAACACGCTCGATGTCGTCCCGGCGAAAGCCGGGACGACAGTGGAGTATGTGGCGCCGTTCGCTGCTCAGGTTGACGGATTGAGATGTCGCCGAGCTGGGTGGGCAAACAAAAAAGGCGGCCGCGAGGGCCGCCTTTTCAAATCGCGTGTCGCTTGCGCGAATTACTCGGCCGCCAGCTTCACTTCCGGCGCGGCGGCGCGGATTTCGGCGTCGACCTGCGCTTCGAACTTGGCAAAGTTCTTCTGGAACATGCCGACCAGCGCGCGCGCGGTCTTGTCGAACTCGGCCTTGTCGGCCCAGGTCTTGATCGGATCGAGGATGTGCGGCTCGACGCCCGGCAGCGAGGTCGGCACCGCGAAGCCGAAATACCTGTCGGTGCGGAAATCGGCATTACGCAGGCTGCCGTTCAGCGCCGCTGTGAGCAGCGCGCGCGTCGCCTTGATCGGCATGCGGCGGCCGGTGCCGTACTTGCCGCCGGTCCAGCCGGTGTTGACCAGCCAGCAATCGACATTGTGCTTGGCGATCAGCTCGCGCAGCATGTTGCCGTAGACCGACGGATCGCGCGGCAGGAACGGCGAGCCGAAGCAGGTCGAGAATTCCGGCTGCGGCTCGTTGCCGAGACCACGCTCGGTGCCGGCGACCTTCGCGGTGTAGCCGGACAGGAAGTGATACATCGCCTGCGCCGGCGTCAGCTTGGCGATCGGCGGCATCACGCCGAAGGCGTCGGCGGCGAGCATCACCACGTTCTTCGGATGCGGCGCGCAGCCGGTGCGCGAGGCGTTCGGGATGAAGTCGAGCGGATAGGCCGAGCGGGTGTTCTCGGTCTTCGAGCCGTCGTCGAAATCCGGAACGCGGTCGCGTTCACCGAGCACGACGTTTTCCAGCACCGCGCCGAAGCGCTTGCTGGCGGCATAGATTTCCGGCTCGGCTTCGCCCGACAGCTTGATGCACTTGGCGTAGCAGCCGCCCTCGAAATTGAAGACGCCGTCCTCGCTCCAGCCATGCTCGTCGTCACCGATCAGCGTGCGCTTGGGATCGGCCGACAGCGTGGTCTTGCCGGTGCCGGACAGGCCGAAGAAGATCGCGGTGTCGCCGTCGGGGCCGACATTGGCCGAGCAGTGCATCGGCATCACGCCCTTCTCGGGCAGGTAATAGTTCAGCGTGGTAAACACGCTCTTCTTCATCTCGCCGGCATATTGCGAGCCGCCGATCAGGACGATCTTGCGGGCGAAATCGATCGCGACCACGTTCTCCGACTTGCAGCCGTGACGTTTCGGATCGGCGCGGAAGCTCGGCAGGTCGATGATGGTGAGTTCCGGCACGAAGCTCGCGAGCTCCGACGCCTCGGGGCGAATGAGAAGCGTGCGGATGAACAGCGAGTGCCAGGCAAGCTCGGTGAAGACCCGCGTCTTGATCCGATGCTTCGGATCGGCGCCGCCATAGAGGTCCTGCGCGAACAGCGTCATGCCTTCGGCATGCTTGAGGAAGTCGGCATGAAGTGCCGCGAACTGCTCCGAGGTGATCGACTGATTGCCGGCCCACCACATGCTCTTGTCGGTCAGGCCGTCGCGGACCGTGAACTTGTCCTTCGGGCTGCGGCCGGTGAACACACCGGTGTCCGCGCAAAGCGCGCCGTCGGCGGACAGCACCGCTTCGCCATTGCGCAGCGAATGCTCGTAGAGCTGAGGCGCGCCATAGTTCCAATGCACGCCCTTGAGATTTTTTAAGCCGAATTTGTCGGCGCCGAAGGCACCGTTATGCACGCCCGTCTCTTGCACGAAGAACCTCCTCGAACCCGCGTATCCTTGTTCGCGCGAATGTCGCCAATCGCGCCTCGCCGCGGTGACCGTCATCAGAATATAGCCTCTCGGCCCCGGTCCGGCGACCTAATAGTGGGGATCGCCGGGCTTGCCAAGCCAGTCGAACGGCTTTTGGTTTATTCCGAGGCAGGCACATCATCTGATGCAAATACCGCAGCGCGAAACCCTTTCGCTTCGCTTTCGCTTTCCCGTTGTTTTCACAGCAGTCAGGCGACGTTTCGTCGCCTTTCCCGATGCGCACAGGGCGTTGCGATGCACAAAGAGTGCCAGCGATCGGCGCGCGCCCGCGGCAAGCAAAGCCCAGAATGCCGGGTATGCATTTCGCGCTGAGGGTGTGTCGTTGAGGGAAGCTGCCGCGAGTTGACGCAGCACTGCAGTGAGCATCTCGTCCGCAACCGTGTTGCACGCGGATAGCACCACATGGTCGGCGTTGAGCTGCAGGTCAGCAAATTCGATACAGTTCAACACGCCTTCGTCGAAGCTGAACGACTCCAATGCGCGACAACGGCGAATGTTCCGCAATGCCGCTCGCGTTCGCCGGCGATGAGATCGCCGACCGCAACGATCGATGGTAACGCAATCAGCCCAACCGCATCCGCGCGTCACCTCGGTTCGGGCATCGCGATAAGGCTAATCTCCTATGCAGCAGTGCTAGAAACTCTCGCACGCACATCGAGCCCACCGGGCGATGGCGTGACGCGCCGGCACGAAATGATCGCGCTGTCAGATACCCGGCAAGCAGCGAGCTGCGTGCGATTCGAGGACGCTTACGCCGCCTCGACAAACGCGCAGCGAGACCACAGCATGCGACACCATGCCTCGTCGGGCGCAGCACCGCCGTTCGGGCACGGCCGGTCGTCCTCCACCCTTTGCCCTATCCCTTGCTTGCCTATCTGTTGCCCTACCTCTTGGCGCGCGCCTCGCCGGCGAGCCGCACCAGCATCTTCCGCAGCTCGGTGCCGTTGGTGACGCGCTCGGGGAAATCGAGCCGCAGCGTGTCGCGGCCGGCCTGCATGTCCATGCCGTCGGGATCGCAGCCGGTGCAGAGCCAGTCGGCGCTTTCCGCGCCGAGCAGCCGCGTGGCGTAGAGATTCATCGCCTCGCGGTGATCCTCATTCATATGCGCTACCGCGCCCGGCTCGGCCTCCAGCAGGGCTTCGGCACCGCCGAGATCGGTCAGAAACTGCGCGGGCTTGAGGTCGACGATGCGGCCGAACCCGGCCACCAGATGGGCGCCGCTCGGCCGGACCACGAAGAACGAAAAATCCTTAAATTCTACAAAGACTTCCGACGCTGGATGGGCGCCAAGATAGCGCCGGCGGACGAGCTCCCGCTCGGCCTCTGCGACCTCCTCTGCGCGGCCGGCCAGCATGATCCGGGCGCCCTCCAGCGGATCACCCTCGGCGCGTTCGTCCAGCATCAGGGACACCCGGCGGTCGGCCAGGATGTTTCTGGTGTGCAGCGCCAGCCGGGAAATCAGCAGGATCGGCGAGCCGTCGGGGTGGCTGGCCAGATTGACCAGGGAGCAATAGGGATCGCCGGTACCGGCCATCAACGTGGCGAGCGCGCCCTGGCGGCTGCGGCGCAGCAGCGAGCGGGCAAGATGGGCAGGGTCGAAGCCGGCGGTCGGTTGCATGGGCCTATCGGGTCATTTTTGAGGGCGAATCGGGCCGGTTCCGCATGAAAAAGAGACTTCTCTCATGATCTCAAGGTGCTATATGGGGGTCCAACGCTAGGGTCGCAGAGCGTTTTTTGCGGAACTCGGTCACACTTCAGCCCAGCTTGCATTGCTCGTTGACCGCGTTCGAAGCCCATTTCTGCGGCGCGTCGCCAGAGTGCCCGCCGTCTAAGCCACTCTCATTGTGAAAGCAGATCATGCCCACAATCGCCCTGGTCGACGACGACCGCAACATTCTCACTTCGGTCTCGATCGCGCTCGAAGCCGAAGGCTACCGCATCATGACCTACACGGATGGTGCGTCGGCGCTGGATGGGTTTCGCACGTCGCCGCCCGATCTTGCGATCCTCGATATCAAGATGCCGCGCATGGACGGCATGGAAACGCTGCGCCGGCTGCGCCAGAAATCAGACCTGCCGGTGATCTTCCTCACCTCGAAGGATGAAGAGATCGACGAATTGTTCGGCCTGAAAATGGGCGCCGACGATTTCATCCGCAAGCCTTTCTCGCAGCGGCTGCTGGTCGAACGCGTCAAGGCCGTGCTCCGCCGCGGCCAGCCGAAGGATCCGACCGCCGCACCGAAGGAGCCGGACGCCCGTGCGCTCGACCGCGGCCTGCTGCGGATGGATCCGGAGCGCCACACCTGCACCTGGAAGAACGAGCCGGTGACGCTCACCGTGACCGAATTCCTGATCCTGCAGGCGCTCGCCACCCGCCCCGGCGTCGTGAAGAGCCGCAACGCGCTGATGGACGCCGCCTATGACGACCAGGTCTATGTCGACGACCGCACCATCGACAGCCACATCAAGCGGCTGCGCAAGAAGTTCAAGGTGGTCGACGACGACTTCGAGATGATCGAGACGCTGTACGGCGTCGGCTATCGCTTCAAGGAAGCCTGATCTGCGCTTCCCGGGCGGCTTGTTAACTGACAGGCTCCGCACGGCTGGGGTAAGCTCGGGCGACGGTCTGCTTCGCGGGACGACATCCATACCAACCGGCAGCTTTGCCAGTGCTTGATCGAACGCAGCTCGAGCAGGGACTGAACACCGAGGACGCGTCACAGCTCCTCGATCAAGAGGCCGTGGCTGACGACCTGGCGCAGGACAAAGGCTGGCGCCGTCCGCTCGGTTGGCTGCGCCGCGCCGGTCAGTTCTTCTTCGCGCTGTCGTTCTCGAGCCTGACGCGCCGCATCGTCTCGCTCAACCTTGCCGGCCTCGTCGCGCTGGTCGCAAGCATTCTTTATCTCTCGCAATTCCGCGCCGGCCTGATCGAAGCGCGGACCCAGAGCCTGCTGGTCTATGCCGAGATCATCTCGGAGGCGATCGCCGCCTCCGCGACCGTCGAAGGCAATACCGTCACCATCGATCCCGACCGGCTGCTCGACCTGAAGCCCGGCGAGAGTTTCGGCCAGCCGGATGAATCGGCCGATTTCCCGATCAATCCCGAGCGCGTCGCGCCGATCCTGCGCCGCCTGATCGCGCCGACCAAGACACGGGCCCGCATCTTCGATCGCGATGGCGGCCTGATCCTCGACAGCCGCAACCTGTTCGCGCGCGGCGACGTGCTTCGCATGGAGCTGCCGCCGCCGTCGGAAAAGCCGTCGCTGTATGAGAAGACCAAGGCCACGATCAAGACCTGGCTCAACCGCGGCGACCTGCCGATCTACCGAGAACTCGGCCCCGAAGGCGGCAAGGGCTATTCCGAAGTCGCGCAATCGCTCGAGGGCATGAAGGGCAGCGCGGTGCGCGTCACCGAGCGCGGCGCGATCATCGTGTCGGTTGCCGTCCCGGTGCAGCACTTCCGCGCCGTGCGCGGCGCATTGATGCTGACCACCCAGGGCGACGACATCGACCAGCTGGTGATGTCCGAGCGCCTCGCCATCCTCAAGATCGGCGGGGTCGCGTCCGCGGTCATGATCATGCTGTCGCTGTTGCTGGCGAGCACGATCGCAGGCCCGGTGCGGCGGCTCGCCGACGGCGCCGAACGCGTCCGGCACCGCATCCAGACCCGCGTCGAGATTCCCGACTTCACCGGGCGCCGCGATGAGATCGGCCATCTCTCCGGCGCGCTGCGCGACATGACGAACGCGCTCTACAGCCGCATCGAGGCGATCGAGATGTTCGCTGCCGATGTCGCCCATGAGCTGAAGAACCCGCTGACCTCGCTGCGCTCCGCGGTCGAGACGCTGCCATTGGCGCGCAACGAGAACAGCCGCGCGCGGCTGCTCGCCGTGATCGAGCATGACGTCAAGCGCCTCGACCGCCTGATCTCCGACATCTCCGACGCGAGCCGGCTCGATGCCGAATTGCAGCGGCAGGATATGGCACCGGTCGATCTGCGCCGCCTGCTGACGACGCTGACCAGCGTCGCCAACGAGACCCGGCTCGGCCACGACGTCGCCGTCGAAGCCCGCTTCGAGGGCCGCGGGCCGACCGATACGCTCTCGGTGCCCGGCCATGATTCCCGTCTCGGCCAGGTGATCTCGAACCTGCTGTCGAACGCGCAATCGTTCTCCAGGCCGGGCGACAAGGTGCGCATCGTCTGCCGCCGCAGCCGCGGCGAGGTCGAGATCGTGGTCGACGATGACGGGCCCGGCGTCGGCGAGGATGCGCTGGAGCGGATCTTCGAGCGCTTCTACACCGACCGGCCGCATCAGGGCTTTGGCCAGAATTCCGGCCTTGGGCTTTCGATCTCCAAGCAGATCATCGAAGCACATGGCGGACGCATCTGGGCCGAGAACCGTCCCGGCCCTGCGGACGAAGACGGCAAGCCCTCGGTCGCCGGCGCGCGCTTCGTGGTCAGGCTGCCGACGCTATGAACGACAATTCAAGCGTGCACGCGTCCGCCGTTCTGGTCGGCGAGCGTGCGGTGCTGATCCGCGGCCCGTCGGGCGCCGGCAAGTCGCGTCTGGCCTTCGATCTGATTCTCGCAGGGCGCACCGGAGCGCTCCCGCCGGCCATTTTGGTGGGGGATGACCGTGTCCATCTCGACACAGCCGGCGAACAATTGTGGGTACGCCCCGCACGGCAATTGGCCGGTCTGATCGAGATACGAGGCCTCGGAATCCGCCATTGTCCGTTCGCGGACGAGGCCGTGGTCGGCTTGATCGTCGATCTGGCCGCCGACGATGCCGGGCGGCTGCCACCGCCGGAAGCGCTCAAAACTCACCTTAATGGTGTTTCGATACCGCGAATCCCTGTGCCGGCCGGCTTCCAACCCCTGCCGCTGGTTGTCGCTGCGCTCACGACAACCTGAAAGTTCATGTTCCCGTAACCTTGGGGCCAATTGTGGGAAGGGAATTGGTAACCATATCACCTCCACTATCGCGTCGGATTTTGCCGGCGCAGCCTCCCCTCTCTACCGCCAGGAACCGGGAGACTAGCCGAGATGCCCTCTTGCGCAGGGCCTCTGGATGGTCAAAGTGGCGCGTTCGTGCGGTGCACCAAAGGGCGCCCGCGAGGAGTTTCCGATGATTGGTCTAGTGCTGGTGACCCATGGGCGCCTTGCCGACGAGTTCCGAGCAGCGCTCGAACACGTCATGGGTCCGCAGAAACAAATTGAAGCGATTACGATCGGAGCCGAGGACGATTCCGATCTCTGTCGAAGCGACATCATCGAAGCGGTGAATCGCGTCGATAGTGGCGACGGCGTCGCGATCCTCACCGACATGTTTGGCGGCACGCCGTCCAACCTCGCGATCTCCTGCATGAGCCGCCCGAAGGTGGAAGTGCTCGCGGGCATCAATCTTCCCATGCTGGTCAAGCTTGCCAAGGTTCGCGAGGAGCGTTCGCTGCCCGACGCGATCGCGATGGCGCAGGAAGCCGGCCGCAAATACGTCACCATCGCCAGCCGCGTTCTCGCAGGCAAATGAGCGACGAGGCCCCGGGCGAAAACCAAGCCGGCCCGGGCGTGCCAGCGGGCGCCATGTCCCGTGAACTGCTGATCGTCAACAAGCGCGGCCTGCATGCGCGGGCATCGGCCAAATTCGTCCAGCTGGTCGAACGCTTCAACGCCGAGATCTGGGTGACGCGCGGCAGCGAGACCGTCGGCGGCACCTCGATCATGGGCCTGATGATGCTGGCCGCAGGGCCCGGCACCACGGTGGTGGTCTCCGCGAAGGGCGCCGAGGCGCAGCAGGCGCTGGACGCCATTGCCGAACTCGTCGCCAGCAAGTTCAACGAGGAAGGCACGTAAGGGGTCGAGACGAGCGTAGCTCGCTCTTAGAGGGCTGGGGTGAGGGGCTCCAACCGCCACGGCGGTCTACGGATAGACCTGTACCCCCTCACCCGAAATTCGAGCGCGCTCGAATTTCGACCTCTCCCCGCAGCGGGGCGAGGTAAGAGGAAGCTACTTCGCCGGCGGCACCAGGTAGACCTTCCACACAGTCGACGGACCGGGATGGCCGTTGAAGAACCGCATGGTGGTCATCACCAGCGGCTCGGCATCCTTGGCATGCTCCGCCATCCATGCCTCGCATGGCTGCAGGAACACCGGATCGGTGGTGTCGCAGACGCCGATGAAGCCAAGACGCTTGGCTTCGTCGAGCGACGTCAGCCCCGACGACCACGCTTCGCCCGGCACGAGCGACGCCGGATGATCCGGACTGTAGAACGTCATCGGCTCGCCGATGTCGGAGCGTGCGACGACCACGGCCCAGCGCGAATGGAATTTGGCCTGCCAGGTCTGGGTGAGCTCGCGCGCCAATTCAGACCGCGCGGCGTAGGTCGAGCCGCCGACATGATTGGACGCGATCTCCTGCGTGGCGATGCTGGGCGCGGCGATCAGCGTGACCATCGTGGCCACGAACCAGACCGCCGTGATCGAGAACAGCGCCATGCGCGGGAAGCGAAGCGAGGGGATCGCAACCAGCGCAAGCGGCACCAGGAAGAACAGCGGGATGCCCCAATCGGTCTTGATATAGACGGAGAACGCCAGGGCGCCGAGCGGCGGTCCGATCGCGACGATCAGCTGGATGATCCAGATGTTGAGCGCCTGCGGAAGGTTGACGGCCGGATTGGGTCCGCGCGACCAGATCCGCGCCAGCACGTCCGATGGCCGCCACGGCACCGATCCCAACAGCAGCGCCACCAGGCCCAGCACGGTCGGAATCGCGAGCAGCCCAATATTGTGCACGATATAGCCGATCACCAACTGAACGTTGAGCTCGCGGCTCGACAGCGCGTAGACGTCGCCGGCATAGGTGAACGGCACGAAGTCCACCTCCTCCAGCCACACCAGATGCGGAATCATCGCCACGACCATCGTGCCAATCGCAACCCATGGCGCCGGCGAGCGCAGGAATTGCATCCGCTGCGGATGGATCAGCGCGGCAAGCCCGACGGCGCCGATCATTGTCACCACCCAGTACTTGGTCATCAGTGCCAGCATGCCGGCAAAGCCGAGCCAGAGACCCGATTTGAAGCTGCGCTTCTCGAACGCGTTCAGATAGGCCAGCACCAAGAGCGGCAGCGGCACCAGCTGCGCGAGGTCGGCGTTGTATTTGAAGCCCTTGAAATTGAAGATCGGGTAGAGCGCGAGCATCACCACCATGAAGAACGCACGGCGGCGGTCGACGACGCGCAGCGCGATCAACCAGCACACCACCAGCGCGAAGCTGACCGTCGCCATCGCGAGCGCATAGGTCGACCAGTTGGTGACGGGGAAAATCCTGAACCAGACCCCGGCGATCCAGCCCGACAGCGGCGGATGCTTGCCATAGCCGAGCAGGAAGCGCTGGCCCCAGGCATAGGCCTCCGCGACATCCATATGGACGTCCTGCGCGGCCTTCAGCTTGACCAGGATCAGCGTCCACAGCACCGCATGAACCAGTGCGAAGCCGATCACCAGCCACAGGCTGGTCTTGGGCTCGGTGGCGCGCGAGGCAATCCAGGCGGCGATCCGCCGGATCGTCAGCCTGCGGCTGGAGCGCCGGGCGGCGGGAAGAGTGGGGGCGGTCGACATGGCCTGTGCCTGAGGCATGACCCGGAAACGTGGAAAGCGGTTTCCCGGAAGCATCATGCCGAATGGAAGCGGAAGGGGCGATGAGTGAGTGCTCACCAGCATCTCACCGCGCTTTAGCGCGTTTTTGTGGCCAGTGAAATCAGCTTGGCGTGAGAACGCCTCAAGCCGGCCGATTCACTTTTCGAGAAGCTCCGGCCGGTACTCGAAATG
The DNA here is from genome assembly GCF_050435825.1 of Bradyrhizobium sp. I1.14.4. Taxonomy (NCBI): domain Bacteria; kingdom Pseudomonadati; phylum Pseudomonadota; class Alphaproteobacteria; order Hyphomicrobiales; family Nitrobacteraceae; genus Bradyrhizobium; species Bradyrhizobium sp. I1.14.4. The sequence goes on from NZ_JBNDLA010000011.1 coordinate 146,470, forward strand.
CATGGTATCGTAGTGATACCACTTGCCGCCCCAGATGAAGCCGTGGCGCTCGAAGATGTCGACGATCTTCCGCGGCATCCGATTCTTGTAGGGGATGGTTTTGCCCTTGCCCGCCCACAGCCAGTAATCCGAAACCTTCAGGTTGAGGTCGATGGCAGCGGCGTAGCCATGCATGCTCATCCGGCCCGTATCGGCGACGGCGCGACATGACAGCACACCCGCGATCGGAAAGGCCGCGGCACGCAGCGCCGGATCGAGCGCGTCGATCTCGGCCGAGACTTGCTTGAGCCGCTCGGCCACGCCGTTGACCCGCGTGACCTGAACCGGCTTGCCCCAGGACCGCGGCAGCCAGGTGATCGTCACCAGGTTCCGCCTGACCTCGGCCGTATGGCAGTCACCATACATCTTCTTGAAGAAGGCCTCGTTGCGGAAGCGGCCGGGATCGACATTCGGCGCCGGCGCCGCCGATGCTCCGGACGGATAGGGCTGCCGCAGCTGATCGAGGATCGACGCATCGCGCAGCATTTGGTCGAACGGCTTGCCGGAGACGCCGTCGTCGACCGGCATCACCGTGCCGTCGCGCCAGGTGATCGTGTTGTCGTCGTGCCCGGACAGCGCATCGGGATAGGCGCGCACCAGGCGGTCGAGCATCTCGCCTCTGCTTTCGGCATGCGCAAGCGGTGTCAGCGCGAAGAAGGCAACAATGCAGGCCGTCCCGCGCGCGGCCATTCAGCGGTTTCCGGCCTGATCGATCAGCGCGACATTGGCCTCCTCGATCGCGTTCAGTTTCGGATTCCAGCTGTTCGGCGCATCCTTGGGGAAGCGCGAAAACGATTTTCTAGCCGCCAGACCTAGCAGAAACATGCCCGAAAATCGATCACGGCAGCCCTAGCTGAAACGCCCCGGTGATTCGCCGTCACATCCCTGCAAAATACCGCAATATGGTTGCCCGCGCGGGGGTGCGGATGCTATCCCGCGCCCCATGACAGCTGCCCCGATTTCGAACATCCGCAACTTCTCCATCGTCGCCCATATCGACCATGGCAAGTCGACCCTCGCCGACCGCCTGATCCAGATGACGGGCGGCCTGACGGATCGCGAAATGGCGGGCAAGGAGCAGGTGCTCGATTCGATGGATATCGAGCGCGAGCGCGGCATCACCATCAAGGCGCAGACCGTTCGGCTGAACTACCACGCCAAGGACGGCAAGGATTACATCTTCAACCTGATGGACACGCCCGGCCATGTCGACTTCGCCTACGAGGTCTCGCGGTCGCTGGCGGCCTGCGAGGGTTCCCTGCTCGTGGTCGACGCCAGCCAGGGCGTCGAGGCGCAGACCCTCGCCAACGTCTACCATGCGCTCGATGCTGGTCACGAGATCGTGCCGGTCCTGAACAAGGTCGACCTGCCCGCGGCCGAGCCCGAGAAGGTCAAGCAGCAGATCGAGGACGTGATCGGCATCGACGCCTCCGACGCCGTGATGATCTCGGCCAAGACCGGCCTCGGCGTCCCCGATGTGCTGGAGGCCGTTGTCACCCGCCTGCCGCCGCCAAAGGGCGACCACAACGCGACCTTGAAGGCGCTCTTGGTCGACAGCTGGTACGACGTCTATCTCGGCGTGGTTGTCTTGATCCGCGTCGTCGACGGCGTGATGAAGAAGGGTAGCCGCATCCGCATGATGGGCACCGGTGCGGCCTACGACGTCGAGCGCGTCGGTTTCTTCACCCCGAAGATGCAGCAGGTCGAGGAGCTCGGCCCCGGCGAGATCGGCTTCATCACCGCGGCGATCAAGGAAGTCGCCGACACCCGCGTCGGCGACACCATCACCGACGACAAGAAGCCGATCAGCGAAATGCTGCCGGGCTTCAAGCCGGCGATTCCGGTCGTGTTCTGCGGCCTGTTCCCGGTCGACGCCAACGACTTCGAAACGCTCCGCGCCGCGATGGGCAAGCTGCGGCTCAACGATGCCAGCTTCTCCTACGAGATGGAAACCTCGGCCGCGCTCGGCTTCGGCTTCCGCTGCGGCTTCCTCGGGCTGTTGCACCTGGAGATCATCCAGGAGCGGCTGTCGCGCGAGTTCGACCTCAATTTGATCGCGACCGCGCCGAGCGTGATCTACAAGATGAAGCTGACCGACGGCACCGAGCTTGAGATCCACAACCCGGTCGACATGCCGGACGTGGTCAAGATCGCCGAGATCGAGGAGCCGTGGATCGAGGCCACCATCCTGACGCCCGACGAATATCTCGGCAGCGTGCTGAAGCTGTGCCAGGACCGCCGCGGCGCGCAGAAGGAGCTCACTTATGTCGGCTCCCGCGCGATGGTGAAATACGACCTGCCGCTCAACGAGGTGGTGTTCGATTTCTACGATCGCCTGAAGTCGGTCTCCAAGGGCTATGCCTCGTTCGACTATCATCTGACCGACTACAAGCCGGCCGACCTGGTCAAGATGCAGATCCTGGTCAACGCCGAGCCGGTCGACGCGCTGTCGATGCTGGTGCATCGGACCCGCGCCGAGGGCCGCGGCCGCGCCATGGTCGAGAAGATGAAGGAACTGATCCCGCCGCACATGTTCCAGATCCCGATCCAGGCGGCGATCGGCGGCAAGGTGATCGCGCGCGAAACCGTCCGCGCGCTGCGCAAGGACGTCACCGCGAAGTGCTACGGCGGCGACATCACGCGCAAGCGGAAACTTCTGGAGAAGCAGAAGGAAGGCAAGAAGAAGATGCGGCAGTTCGGCAAGGTCGACATTCCGCAGGAAGCCTTCATCGCCGCGCTCAAGGTGGACAGCTGAGGCGCCGACGCGGATTGTCGCCAGCTTGACGACAACCTCGCCAGCCCGGTCCCAATCGAAAATCTCGAAAACAACCCCATGCAAAGTAGCCGGAGGTGGATAGCTGACGCGCTGCCGCTGGCCCACTTGTTGCCCATTCTTGTCCCAGCAACAAAACGCACCATGATTTGAATCGCCACGACGCGGCGGCCCGACTAAGCTTCGATCATGTTGCGCATCCTGTCCTTCTCGATCGTCATCCTCGCCCTGCTGCAGCCGGACCTGAGCGCGGCCGCCTCCTCGAAAAAGCGGCACGGCAGCACCCGCTGGCATGGCTATGGCTTCCTGCCCGGCTACCGCCAGCCGCCCAACGAGACCATTCCGGTGCTAGGCCCGCGCGGCGCCGCCCGCGGCTACCCGGACTACTCGCCGGAATATTGGTATGGTGGGGATTGGCACTATTTCGGCCGGCCCGGATTCCATGGCGGCGGGCGCTACAACGGTGGCAGCTACGGCCCGTGCTGGAGCTGGACGCCGATCGGGCGGGCCTGGAATTGCGGGTAGCCGCGCGTCGCTGCGACATCTTGCGCATGCAACGCACGATCCGCTGATCCCGGAATGAGAGGCATGTTGCCCGTCATATTGCCCCCGGACCTCGGATAGGCCACGATCCTCCCTGCGCGCACCACAACAAACAACAGCGCAGAGGAAACGCATGAGCAAGGACGCTCGGTTCGACTATGGCTGGGTCGTCGTCGGCGCGGGCGCGCTGATGACTTGCGTCGGCTTCGGCACGATGCTGTCGCTCGCGGTGTTTCTGCAGCCGATCTCGGATGCGATGGGCTGGTCGCGCGCTGGCGTGTCGGCGGCCGCGACGCTGGATTTCCTCTGCATGGGTTTTGCGGCGTTTGCCTGGGGCGCGCTGTCCGACCGGTTCGGCACCCGCATCGTGGTGCTCGCCGGCAGCTTGCTGCTCGGGCTCGGACTGGTGACGGCAAGCCAGGCGCAAAGCCTGTGGCAATTCCAGCTGTGCTTCGGTGTCCTGATCGGGATCGCCGCCGGCAGCTTCTATGCGCCGATGATGGCGCTTGCGAGCGCCTGGATCGACAAGCATCGCAGCCTCGCCGTCGCATTGGTGTCGGCCGGCATGGGCGTGTCGCCGCTGACGGTCGCGCCATCCGCGAGCTGGCTGATCACAGCCTATGACTGGCGCTTCGCGATGCTCGTCATCGGCATCGCCGCGTGGGCGCTGTTGATCCCCGCATCGTTCCTGGTGCGCCCGGCGCCGCAGGGAACGACCGTCGCGATGCCAACGGCTGCGAACGCGCCGCAAGCGGAATGGACCGTGGCGCAGGCGCTGCGCACGCCGCAATTCATCACGCTGGCATTGGCCCATTTCGCCTGCTGCGCAGCGCATTCGGGGCCGATCTTCCACATGGTGTCGTACGCCATGGTCTGCGGCATCGCGCCGTTGACCGCGGTCACGGTCTACAGCCTCGCCGGCTTCTCCGGGCTCGGCGGCCGGCTGCTGCTCGGCGTGCTCGCCGACCGGCTCGGCGCCAAGCCGGTCCTGGTCGGCGGCCTGCTGGTGCAGGCGGTGTCGATCGCGACCTATCTTGCGGTGGCGCAGCTCGGCGAGTTCTACGCGCTGTCGGTCGTGTTCGGGCTCGCCTATGGCGGCGTGATGCCGCTCTATGCCGTGCTGGTGCGCGAGTTCTTCGGCGCGCGCATCATGGGCACGGTGTTCGGGGCGGTGTCGGCTTTCGCAAGCCTCGGCATGGCGCTCGGGCCATGGGCCGGCGGTTACGTGTTCGATACGTTCCACGGCTATACGTGGCTGCACGCCGGTTCCTTCGCGATCGGCCTTGCCGCCGTCGCGGTGGCGCTGAGTTTTTCGACCAAGCGCCAGCCATCGTTCGATCTCGGCCGCGCCGCGGCCTGAGCGCCGGCTGCATTCGCCAAACTCTCGCGCTCGCGCATCGGCGCCGGGAACGGATAGCTGATCTGCGACCGCGCCATCCCGCCTTGCCCTCCGTTTTGGGATGGGCCACCATCGTTTGACCCGCCCAACAACAACGTCAGAAGGGGCCGAGGAAACGCATGAACAAGCCGCAGGGATTCGACCTTGTCGAGCGGGCGCGCGCGCTGGCGCCGCTGATCATAGCTGAAGCCGACGAGATCGAGCGGACGCGGCGGCTGACGCCGGCCGTCACCGCGGCCCTCGTCGAGAACGGGCTGTATCGCGCGCTGCTGCCGAAGCGCTTCGGCGGCGCCGAGGCGACGCTGGACGCGTTCATGCAGATGCAGGAGGAGATCGCCAAGGCCGATGCATCGACCGCCTGGTGCCTCGGCCAGTGCGGCGTCTGCGCCATGACCGCGGCCTATCTCGAGCCCGACGCCGCCAACGCGATTTTCAACACCGCGCCTGGCATTCTGGCCTGGGGCGCGATCGCCCATGAGGTCCGCGCCGAGCCCGGCGGCTACCGCGCCAATGCGCGTTGGGACTTTGCCTCGGGCTCGCGGCAGGCGAGCTGGCTCGGCGCCCATGTCCGCGTCGTCGAAGCCGACGGTTCACAACGCAAGAAAGCCGACGGCTCGCCGGAGATCCGCACCATCCTGTTCCCGACGTCGCAGGCTGTGATGTACGACGTCTGGGACGTGATCGGCCTGAAAGGCACCGGCACCGATTCCTACTCGGTCGACAACCTCTTCATATCAGAGAAATTCGCCGCGTTGCGCGACGATCCCGCCGCGTGCCGCGAGCCGGGGCCGCTCTACAAGCTCTCCACCAACATGGTGTTCAGCATGGGCTTTGCCGCCACCGCGCTCGGCGTCGCTCGCGCCATGCTGGATGCGGCGACCGAGCTTGCCCGCGGCAAGACCCCGCAAGGGTTGAAGGCGATGCGCGACAATAATGCCGTGCAGGGCCAGATCGGCCGCACCGAGGCGAGCCTGCGCGCCGCGCGCGCCTATCTCTACACGACGGCGGACGAGGTCTGGCGCGACCTGTCGCGCGGCGATCCCCTCACCGAGGCGCATCGCGTCGCGATCCGCATCGCCTCGACCTGGACCATCCACCAGTCGGCCGCCGTGGTCGACATCGCCTACCACATGTCGGGCGCAACGGCGGTGTTTGCGAAGAATCCGTTCGAGCGGCGGTTTCGCGACATGCATGCGATCGCGCAGCAGATCCAGGCCCGCGACACCCAGTATGAGGATGCCGGCAAGGCGATCCTGGCGGGAAATCTCGGCGCTCCGCCGACGGCGCGCTAAGGCGCGATGAAGTCAGATTGAACTGGGCGCGTACTCATAAATCCCATGTCGGCTCTACACCCTAAAACCGGACATCGCCGGGTAAACACGGCATGTCGGTTTTGGGCCAACTCCGGACTCATGCACCGCAACATGACCGGTACAAAAGGAAGGACAGCCTGGAGCGCAGGGGCGCTATTTTTCGTTACGCGGGGGCGGTCTCGGCGACGATCTCAAGCGGCAGCACCTCGACCGAACCGCCTGCGGCCGCGCGGGTCTGCTCGTTATAGCGCTTGAACCAGTCGCGGCTTTGCAGCGCCTTGACTGCGGCGTCGTCCGTTGGCGTCGCAAGGTGCATATATTCGTCGCTGTCGCGCACCTTCATGCACCGGTAGGAGATCCGTCCGCGCAATTCCGGATCGGCCTCGATATGCGCGATGAAGCGCTTGATGTCCTCGTGCCAAGCTTCGGCGGTAGCGGTCGTGCGGCGGTAACGGATCAGGAACTGCTTCATCTCATACCTCTCACAATCTCGGCGCCGGCGTTCGGCTATTGAGGGTTCACAGTGGATTTTGCTTGCCGCTTCCACGGAGGGCTTGGGTCAATTCTCGGATATCCTTTAGCTCTTCGAGACCATCAACGAGTGACATGACACGTTCGGCTCCGACCTTACCAACCACGGGTACGGCAAGGTTTGAGAACTTGCGTTCGAGCGACGATCGCGAAAGCGGCCGTTCCGGGTCGCCTTCGGGAACGTCTACGGTCTCGCGCAAGGTCTGGCCATCTGCAAATACAATCTCGACACTCGCGCCACGCCCCCTGGGGAGCCTGGCGACAAGTGCCTCTCCCGGCTTCACCGACGTCTTTTCCACCAGCGCCATCACGTCTTGCGCCCGCCACCGATCCCTCTCGAATTGAGCAACTGTCACGTCGCCGTCGAGGAGTGCCATGGCAAGGCAGACCGGAAGGCTATGATCCGCAGTACCCTTGGTCTGTGGCTTGAATTTTGCGGGATCCGCGACGCGCTCGATGGTTCCGGGATAGGTCTCGACCGTGATGGACCTGATCTCTCGTGTGCGGTCGTTGATCTTTGCGGAGAGCAAGGCACCGGCTTCTGCCACGGCTTGCAACTCGATTTGAACGGGAAAGCGTTTGAATGCCACCCGTGGCAACCGGTATCGTTCAGCATCAAGATCGACCGTAATCCCCTCTTTGACTGGCTTCATTTTCGACGCAAGCCATTCCAGCGTGCCCGATGGGCCGGTGAATCCCTGCGCGGCGAGCCGGGCTGCGAAAACGCCATCCACTGCGGTGGCAGCGAGCCCCATGGCCTTCATCATGCTGATAGCGCCGCTATTGACGACAAAGCTCGTGAACCCACGCGCTCCTGAAATTCCAACCGCGTTTGCGATGGCTTCGCTGGGAAGCCCCCAAATCTTGCCGGCGATCAGGGGGATACCGTAGGCAGCCGCACACAATGGGTGGAAACCACGCTCAACGAACGAGATGGCGTCATTGACACGCATGCTGGCCTCATATCCGACGACCAATGCCTCGATGAAGTCTCGGCCGCTTCGTCCGTTCTCCTCGCAAAGCGCAATGGCCGTCGGAATCACTTCGCTCGGGTGAAGTGGCTCGGTACCGATGTAGGTATCGTTCAGGTCGAGAGAGCGAACAAGAACACCGTTGACGAACAGTGCGCCTTCCGCGGTGGCGGGCCGCGGATAGCCTATGATGGTGGCTGTACTTCCGTCTCCGAAAGTCTTGCGAATTGTCGTCTCAGCTATATTTGCGGGCTCACCCCCTACCGAACCGAATGCGCATCCTAGCGTGTCAAGAAGCACCCGCTTGGCTGCTGCCCTGACTTCCGCTGGAAGGCCTTCATATTTGATGGACAGTGCAAAGTCGGCGAACTTCTGCTCAAGGGTCGGTTTTTGCCGATCTCCCTCGCCGGTGGCACGGGCTGCATCGATCAAACGATAGCCGTCGGACCGAACGCTTCCCAAGAGGATGCTGGCGGAAACACCAACTGCAGTTCGTGCCAGAAAGTCGCGACGTTTCATCAATGCCTCCATTATAAATTTCGCTGCAACAGCAGCGAGCAGGATGCACGGCTTAACGCGAATAAGGGCGGCGGAACGGCGAAACCAAAAACGGATTCAGGTCCTTGGCAATCTCGTCGAGTATGAGCAAGAGCTATGGCGTTAGGAAGCTCAAAATGTCGGCTCCGGGTCAGACTCGGAGGTCGGGCCGTCCACCTGCCCAGTCTGCTTTACCCCAGCGAACGGACATTCCAAGGATGGCTGCCTTGCTTTATCATTGCCGCGCTCTGCCAAGCCCTCATGAGTTGCACTAACTCCTCTGGTCGCAAGCCGTAAGTGCCAGACAACTGCCCATCACGCCCGCCCGCACAGTAAGCATTTATTCTGGACCAAATATTTTGATCCGGCTTCGTCGTCCTGAAAACAACGCTGGCATTGCCCCTATACTGGAAAATGTCGAAGTCGCTTACTTCGCTCCATTGGTATCGTCGTCGAAAGAGGCCAAAGAACTCAAAGCCGTCTGCATCCAGACGTAGTGAGTGATGTCGAAGCAATCGCACTGCTTTGGCAGTGCATAGTCCAAAGAAGCATGCGCCGAGTGCCGATATTGCTAAGCCTATACCGGCTCCGGTTTGGCCGGCCCTCACGCCAAGGACGGCCAGCACACCAACAAAGATAGAGGCGGCGGTCATGCCAACGCCCAGCACGGTCACTAACCACCATTTGGCACGCGACCCATTCAGAGTAACGGCGGCAGGAAATTTGCCGAGCAAATCTTCGCCCTGAGGGCTGAGCGGAGCAATGCTCGCATCACGGCTGCGAAAAGCAGCCGCTCGAGACCGCAAGACTATGATGACAAGACACACACCCAAACAGACTAGGCTTGCGGCTGTCCCAAGCCAGAATGATTCATGAAACAAGCGCCCAACGCCAACTTTCAAAAATCCGATGAACAGTGTTGCAGCGATCACTGCGACCAGAAGCATGAGTAAGCGGATAATCTTCATGTTCGCCGAACAATATGGGACATCACAAACATCGTCAGCCGACGTATTCGCATCATTTGTAGACTAGCACGCCCGAAGTAACCGCGCACGCATAGCGTGTGTCGAGTGTTAACAGTCCGTTGGTAGCGTAGGCTGATGGACTGTGTGGCACCAATCAATCGATTTACCGTGCCGTTGACGCAACAGAGCCTTATCCAACAGCATTAGAGATCAGATGGACCCGCCGCAGTGAGGAAGTCCGCTCCGGGTCATTCTCGACCGATTTCAACGCGGCTTCGCGATGTCAGCTTATTCTCCGGAAGCGGACCGCTGGCGTTCATGAGGACGCGCCCTAACGACAGCGAGGACGCTGCGCTCCCTCTCCCGCTTGCGGGCTGGGGTTGGGGTATCGCCGCGAATCCCATCGTGGAGAGAGCCCCCACCCGCCGCAAGCGCAGGGCTATCGCATATGTGCTCGATCCCTCCACAAGCTCGTCATGCCCGGCCTTGTGCCGGGCATCCACGTCTTGGTGCAACATGACGAAAGACGTGGATGGCCGGGACAAGCCCGGCCATGACGACATTGCGGTTGGCAACTTCAGAATACTGCCGAAGGGCCATATGCGATTCCCCTGCCCGCAAGCGGGAAAGGTGAAGCGAGTCCACGGTCCGACTGATGCAACCAAACCTCATCTCGACTTAGCCGCACAGTACGAAAGTCGCACCGCCTGCAATGGTCGCGGTACGAATACCGGCAGCAACGACATCCGGTTGTTAAGCTTTTTCTGCGACCTTGCGGACGGCGCTAATGCCTGGAGTTCCGCTGGTCCCATGTTCACGCTTCGATCGATTGCCGCCCGCCTGATCCTGGCGATTTCACTGACGGTTGCAGTCGCCTGCGCCATCCTCGGCGGCTTCTCCATCAGCCAGCAGCGCGCGCTGACCCGGCTAGCGCTCGATCAGCAGCTCAAGCTGCAATATGACAGCGTGATTGCAGCCATCGACTACGAGGGGCGCGCCGCGCTTGCGGTCTCGGCGGTGATTGCCGCCTTGCCGCCGGTCGAGGACGCCATCGCCAAGGGTGACCGCGACGGCCTCGGCAAGCTGCTCGGCGCCCCCTGGGCGGCGATGAAGGCGCAGGGCATCCCGCTGATCTCGTTCTGGCAGGCGCCGGCCGTTGGCTTCTACCGGGTCCACGCGCCGAAGGTTTTCGGCGACGACGCCTCCGCGCGGCGCACGACGGTGGTGGAATCGATCAAGACCGGCAAGCCGATCGTCGGCGTCGAGCCCGGCCGCGAGGCGCTTTCGATCTTCGGCATGACCCCGATCGTGCACGACGGCAAGACGCTGGCCAATGTCGACGTCGGCGCCGCCTTCGGCAAGGAATTCGTCGACCGCGCCAAGAAGCGCTTCGGCATCGACCTCGCCGTGCATTCCTTCGACGGCCAGAGCTTCAGGCGTCTGTCCTCGACCTTCGGCGACACCGTGGTCGCGACCCAGGACGAGCTCAAGAGCGTGATGAACGGCGCGGCGCTGCTGCGCGACGCAACGCTCGACGGCCATGCCATGGAGCTCTATCTCGGGCAGATCAAAAACTATGCCGGCGAACCGGTCGCCGTGCTCGAGATCATCAAGGACACCCGCGACTATGAAGCCGCCGCCGCGAGCGCGCAGCGCAATCTGATCCTTGGCGTGGTCGCGATCCTTACCACTGCGGTGCTGCTCGCGTTCCTGCTCGGCCGCGGCCTGTCGCGGCCACTTACCGCGATCACCGCGGTCATGAACCGCCTGTCCAGCGGTGACACCGGCGTCACGATTCCCGGCAGCGAGCGCCGCGACGAACTCGGCACGATGGCCAAGGCGGTCGACGTGTTCCGCCGCAGCATGATCGAAACCTCTTCGTTGCGCGACGCGCAGGAGGCCGACAAGGTGAAGGCGGAAGCCGACCGGCAGGCGCTGCAGCGGCAGATGGCCGACCGCTTCGAATCCGACGTCAAGGGCATGGTCGCCGCCGTCGCACGGTCGTCGAGCGACATGCAGCGCGTCGCCAACGAGATCACGGCCAGCGTCAACGGCGCCTCCGAACGGACCTCGGCGGCAGCCGCCGCGTCCGAGGAAGCCTCGGCCAGCGTCAATGCGGTCGCAGCCGCCACCGAAGAGCTGGCCTCCTCGATCACCGAGATCGGCCGCCAGGTCACCCATTCCAGCCGCGTCGCCGACAACGCCGTGGTCAAGGCCAGGGAGACCACCGAGATGGTGACGAGCCTCGCCGCATCCGCGGAGAAGATCGGCGACGTGCTGCGCCTGATCAGCGCGATCGCCAGCCAGACCAATCTGCTGGCGCTCAACGCCACCATCGAGGCCGCGCGCGCCGGCGAGGCTGGCCGCGGCTTTGCCGTGGTCGCCGCCGAGGTGAAGGAACTGGCGAGCCAGACCGCGAAGGCGACCGATGAGATCGCCGGCCAGGTCGGCGCGATCCAGTCGGCCACCGGCAATTGCGTCAGCGCGATCGGCGACATCAGCGGCACCATCCGCGAGATCTCGGGGATAGCAACCGCAATCGCGGCCGCCGTCGAGCAGCAGGATTCGGCGACGAGGGAGATCGCCCGCAGCGTGCAGCAGGCGTCCGCCGGGACCGGCGAAGTCTCCGCCAATGTCGCGGGTGCGAGCGAGGCTGCAGGCCAGTCGCGCGCCCTCACCGGCAATGTGCTGGATACTTCGAGCCAACTCGGCGATCACGCCTCCGCGCTGTCGCACAGCGTCGACACGTTCCTTGCCGGACTGCGCAACGCGGCCTGAGCGGCGGGCTATGTGACCTTCAAGGCGTTGTGGTAGATAGACGCGATACGTTCTCCTCGCGGAGCCCTCCATGCGCAAGCCGGCGGCATCGACCAGCAAGACGGCACGACGACCGCAAGCGAAAGCGGGAGATGCGCTGTTCGACGCTTACCCTGCCCCCGTCAAAGCCAAGCTGCTGGCGCTGCGGCGCCTGATCTTCGACACCGCGAAGGCAACCAAGGGCGTCGGCGCGCTGGAAGAGACGCTGAAATGGGGGCAGCCGAGCTATCTCACGCCGGAGACCGGCAGCGGCAGCACGGTCCGGATCGATCAGGCGAAACCGGCCGCCGACCAGGTCGCGATCTATTTCCACTGCCAGACCAATCTGGTCGAGACCTTCCGCGAGCTCTATCCCGAACTCCGCTATAGCGGCAACCGCGCGATCCTGCTCGACGTCACGGGCAAGCTTCCGGAGCCCGCGCTGCGCCATTGCGTTGCGCTGGCGCTGACCTATCACCTGAAGAAGCGGACGACGGGCAGCAGGGCCTAGCTCCACGTCATTGCGAGGAGCGAAGCGACGAAGCAATCCATCTAGCCGCGCGTGAGGCTGGGGCGCGTATTCATCATTCCTGGATGTCCGCTTCGGGGTAAGCGGACACGCGGTCTAGACCGCGGGGTTGTCGCCTTGTGACCCATAAGCGACATGGGCGGATTGAAAATCCTTGCAGTGCAATAGGCCGTGCGGCATCGGATGGCTCGCTAGGACCGGGCGAAGCTGATAGATTGCCATCGTCAGGAGCGGATCGATGACATCCATTAACGAGCGTCTTCTCGAAAGCAAGATGACTCAGATCGAGCAGGCCCGCGTTTGGAGCCCGCGCGTCATCTCCAAGTTCGAAATGTTGATCCGCAGCGGTGATGAGGTCAGCCTGTACCGCGCCAATCCGCTGGCGTTCGCCCGTGATCGCAATGTGCCTGAGCCGGAGTCGATCGATCTGTTTCTCCATGCCGCTCGCGCCGGGCTGGTAGACATGCATTGGGACATTCTCTGCCCCCACTCGGGTCTGGTGCTGGAAAGCTTCGGGAGGCTCCGTGCGCTCCGGAGTCATTTCGTCTGCGGGCTTTGCGATATCGAGGGTCAGACCGAACTCGACGACTTCATCGAAGTGTCCTTCTCCGTCTCGCCGCAAATTCGGCGCCTCGCCTTGTATGACGTCGACAATCTCTCGATCGAAGATCTGCACTGGAAGCTCAAGTTCGCCAACAGCGGACGGCTGCCCGGTGGACAGACTCGATTTGTCGATGTCTTGCGCGGTTTCGTTCGCGGAATGACTTATTTGCCGTCCGGCCTGACAACGACGCTGCAGGCCGATATTGGGCCGGGCGCGGTCTCAGGCGTCAACGTCCAGACGCAGGCGGGCTTTACGCTTCCGGTCGCACTGAATCCCACTGCCGTGCAGGTGCCGAATACTCCGACGATCGTTCGTATCACCTATGACGGGCAGCGGTTCACGCCCGCCGCTTCGGCCGTGGCGTCGGGGCCTGTGGTCTTCGAGATCAGCAACACTGGCCCTAAGCGCGGTTCGCTGCTCCTGATCAACTGGCCGCCTGAAATCTTGGAAATGCCAGAGAAGCCGACGCTCGAATTCGATCCCTACGTCTCGGGCGGGATGCTGCTGACGCGTCAGACGTTCCGCAAGCTCTTCCGTTCGGAGCGCGTGGATGAGGAGGAGGGTCTCGGCGTTCGGCAGGTGACGTTCCTGTTCACGGACCTGAAAGGTTCGACCGCGCTCTACGAGCGCCTCGGGGATCTTAATGCCTATGCTCTCGTCCGCGAACATTTCGCTCTCCTCGACGCAATTGCCCATCGGCATGCCGGTGCCATCGTGAAGACCATCGGGGACGCCGTCATGGCTGCGTTTTTCCGGCCGGTGGATGCCGTGGAGGCAGCGCTGCACATTCTGCGGGACATCGGAGAGTTCAACTCCAAGCACGGCCAACCCGCCGTCATTCTCAAAATGGGGGCACATTGCGGGCCTTCCATCGCCGTGACCCTCAACGAGAATCTCGACTATTTCGGCCAGACCGTGAATATTGCCGCGCGGGTGCAATCATTCGCCGACGCCGGCGAAATCTGTCTCACGGAAGCACTTTACACGGCCCCCGCTGTTCGCCAACTGCTGGCGGGCCACGATGTCGAGGAGTTCGAGGCGCCGCTGCGCGGCGTCGAGGGCGAGGCGCGAGTCTACCGGATCACTGGCCGATTGTAGCCTAGGCTCTGCGGCAGTCCGCACAGCGTAGTGATCGAAGTCAATTTCCGACGTCTGGCCGCTGCGAGGCGGCTTTTCTTGGACGCGACAAGAGCAAAGGAGTCTGTTCGTGGCTCATCGGCGAAGTGGCGGCACCGCTCATGCGTGTTCGCTCAGTGAGGCAGGGCGGACTAGATTTGCTCACGTTGAGTTCTTCGCATTTTGACCCATAGGCGACATCGAGGTCGGTTCCGGTATCGGATTTATGGCACGTCGCCTCAGAAGCCAGCTTTGCGGTAGCCCCACGCGCCTTATTCGAAACCCTTTGCTTTCAGAACGGTCTCGGCGGCGGGCGAGGAAAGGAACGTGATCAGCGCTCTTGCGGCCTCAGCCTGACTGCTGACGGTAACAATGCCAGGGGCGAACTGGGTATAGTTCTGAATCGCTGGCGGCAGCGGGCCAGCGAATTCGACGGTGGGTTGAGCCAAGACTTCGCTGATTTGATTGAATCCGATCTCAACGTCGCCGCTGGCAACGCTTGCGTACAGCACTTTCGCAGACGGAGATAGGTTGGTCTTGGGTTTCATTTCCTCAGCGATGCCCAATCGTTCGAGCAAGCTGGCCATGTAGATGCCACTGGCGCCCCCACCGGCCGGATCAGGATAAGTAATCGATCTTGCGGCCAATACCGAGCGTTTGAAGGCGTCGGCTGAACTGATGTCGGGCTTCGCGGCACCCTTCTGCACAAAGGCACTAACACCGACCTTCGCGATGATAATGCGGTCGCCAGCCACGACTTTGCCTTGCGCTCGAAGTTGGTCCATCAGTGGCGCAGTGTTTATCACAAGATCGGCGGCCTCACCCTTTTGAAAACGGTCCGCGATAGCGCCCGCATTTCCGTAGGCGACCGTTACCTTGTGTCCCGAGGATTTTTCGAAATCCGGTATCAGTGCGTCAATCGCCGGATGCAAAGCCACGGCGCATAAAAGCTTGATCTCCGCGGCTCTTGCCGTACTCCCGGCACTGTTACCTAACAACGCAAGTCCCAAAGCGATTGTGGCGGAGACACTCAGAATGCTGCGGCGATTCATCTTATCTCTCCATACATGCTTGTTTCGGCGTCAGCGGCATAGCCAATAATCAAACTATCTGGACGTAGGTTTTGAGCCGATAGCATCCTGCTGCCAATTACAATGATCGAGTTTCGCACGTCTGGCTAGTCAAGTTACCTAAGCAGGTTGGTCCTGCCGAAGGAAACCACGTCGCCTGTTGGCCCTTTGCGGACATTCACTTAGGCATCGTCGATGTCTGCTTTTGAGGGCAACCAGGACCTCGCTATTTCCGCGCACGCGCGTAGCGGCTTTATGAGTACACGCCCCCGGATGGATCGCTTCGCTGCGCGACAGCAATGACGCGGTGGAGGCGGCTCCGCTACGCCACCAGCGCGGTGGCGATGCGCTGCGCCTTCAGCAGGCTGATGATCTCGGCGTTCGGCCGGGCGCGGCTGAACAGAAAACCCTGGCCCTCGTGGCAGCCCTCGGCGCGCAGGCAGCTCAGCTCCGCCTCGGTCTCGACGCCCTCGGCGGTGATGGTGACACCGAGCCCCATGCCGAGGCTGACGATCGAGCGCACGATCGCCTGCGCGTCCGGGTTCGCGCCGAGGTCGCGCACGAAGGACTGGTCGATCTTGATCTTGTCGAATGGAAAGCTGCGCAGATAGCTGAGGCTCGAATAGCCGGTGCCGAAATCGTCCATCGACATCCGCACCCCGAGCGCGCGGAGCGCATGCAGCGTCGCCAGTACCTGGCTGCTCTTCTCGAGCAGCAGCGTCTCGGTGATTTCGAGCTCGAGCCGCCGCGCCGGCAAGCCGGATTGCCGCAGCGCGTCGGTGACCAGCGCCAGCAGGTTGCCGGTGCGGAATTGCAGCGGCGAGAGATTGACCGCGACACGTACGTCGTCCGGCCATTGCGCCGCGTCCATGCAGGCGCGATGCAGCATCAGGCGGCCCAGCGGATTGATCAGGCCGGTTTCCTCGGCCACCGGGATGAACTCGCCCGGCGAGATCATGCCGCGCTCGGGATGCGGCCAACGCACCAGCGCCTCGAAGCCGGTGATGCGTCCGCTCGTGAGATCGACCAGCGGCTGGTAATAGGGCCGCAGACCTTCGTCCTGGATCGCATCGCGCAGATCGATCTCGATCTTGCGGCGGCTCTGGGCGCGCGCATCCATCTCGGCCTCGAAGAAGGAGAAGGTGCCGCGGAATTCGCTCTTGGCGCGCGACAAGGCCATGTCGGCGCTCTTCAGCAGCTTTTCGGAATCCTCGCCGTCGCCTGGCGACATCGCGATCCCGATGCTGGCGCCGATCACCACCGAATGTCCCTCGAGCAGATAAGGCTCGCTGATCGCATCCAAGATCCGCCTCGCCAGCAGCACCGCATCCTCGGGCCGCATCACGCCGCCCTGCACGATCGTGAATTCATCGGAGTTGAGGCGAGCCAGCGCGTCTTGCTCGCGCAGCGTCGAGCGCAGGCGCTTGGCGACCCCGCGCAACAACTTGTCGCCGATGCCGTGGCCGAGCGTGTCGTTGACCGCCTTGAAATTGTCGAGACCCAGCATCAGCACGGCGACCTTGTCGGTGCTGCGACGAGTGTGCTGCAGCATGTCTTCCATCTGCTGGCGCAGCAGATTGCGGTTGGGCAGGCCGGTCAGGCTGTCGTGCTGGGCCATGAAGGCGAGCCGCGCCTCGGCGCGCTTGCGCTCGGTGATGTCCATCAGCGCGAGCAGCATCGCCGGCTGATCGCCATGCATCAGCTGGCGCGAATAGATCGCAAGGTCGATCAGCGTGCCGTCCGCGCGCACATGCTTCCAGGTCCGCGCCGCCTGCTCGTCGCTGCTGCGGCCGGCAGCCCAGGGCAGTTCGGCATCGAACGCCTGCAGGCTCCTGATTGTCATCTTCTCGAATTCGGCACGGACGTAGCCGTAATGCACGATCGCGGCGTCGTTGACGGCGAGAATCCGTTCGCCGTCGAGTGCGCAGAGGATCATCGGCACCGGATTGCCCTCGAACAGCAGACGGAACGATGCTTCGCGTTGCTTGAGTTCGGTGATGTCGACGCGCAGGCCGACGATCCCGCCATCCGAGGTCAGCCGCTCCTCGATCAGCACCACGCGACCGTCGGCCAATACCTGCTCGTGCCGCTCGCCCGGCTGGTACATCTTCCTGAGCCGCTCGGCGATCCACTCTTCCTCGCGGCCGGTCGCCTCGGGATAATCGCCGCGCGCGACGCCGATGCGGATGGTGTCTTCCAGGCGCGCACCGTGTTCGAACAGATCGGAGCTGCGCTTGTAAATTTCCGAGTATTTCTTGTTCCAGAGGAGATAGCGGCCTTCGGAGTCCAGGAACACGATGCCCTGCGGCAGGATGTCGACCGCCTCGCGCAGCCGCGCGTTGGACTTGCGGGCCTCGGCGATCGCGGCATCGGCCTGCGCGCGCTGGCGCACCAGTTCGCCGATCTCGACGGCGGTACGGCGCGAACTGGCGGACATCTTCGGCAGCGGCCTGGCTCGGCGGCCCCGAGGACCGGACAGTTTGGCCTGCTTCGGTTTCTTGATCTTTTTTTGCCGCATCATCGGTATCGCACGCCCCACGCGCATTCCAGTTCGGCGATATTTCTGCGATAAGTCTCTGAAAAATTGGTATCTCTTGGCGAATAACTGCGCTGTCCAGGAAGGCCGGGCGTGCCTGCTTTGGAGGCGAATTCACGCCGAACGCAAGTGGCTGGCGGTGCGCAAGCGACCCACAGCGCCGATTTGCGGCGCGGAAGCGCCGCAGCGTGGTGAAGGAAGGGTAAACCAGCGCGCGACTGCACAATGAATGCGCCAGAAACGTTTCAAACGCATCAATGTTTGCCAGCGTCTGACAGGGTTATCGCGCGGTAAAAGCGCGACTGGATTCACCGCGCCTTGCGAGGCTAGTTGGTGATCTCGATCCGCGTGCCGCCACGACCGTTGCGCTCGACCAGTCCATAGAGCATCGCGCCGTCGCCGCCATGCGCTGCGATGATTTATCGATGTGAACGACAATGTCGGCTTTCGCCGGAGAGAGCGCCAATGTCGACGCGGCAATCGCGGCGACGAATGCCAGCCGCACGCAACATGCGCTTGTCATAACAACGCCTGCCCTGAAATTGTTGCGCCCATGATGTCGCCTGCAACGCGTGCCTGTAAAGTCGTGCGGATCACATGCGAGCCGGGAAGCCGCGGGTAATCATGATCCGCCCTGTGGGCGATCAAGCAAATTGGATGAAAGCGCGGTCCGTCTGGCACGAATCCATGCTAGCCTTTACGCTGACAGAGTGATCCGAATGATATCCCGCCTGCGTCTGATCCCGCTCCTGATCTCCGTCCTCGTTGCCTGCACCATTTCCGCGCGGGCGCAGGACAAGGGCTCGCTCAATCCGAATCCGCTGCCGCCGCTCGCCAATCCTAACGATCCGAAGATCGCGGCGAAGGAGTTGTTCGCGCGCAAGGTGCTGCCGGCGGCGATGCCGACACGATCGATCGGCGGCTATGTGAAGGGCTGTCTCGCCGGCGCTGCTCAGATGCCGCTCAACGGCGACACGTGGCAGGTGATGCGCTTGTCGCGCAACCGCTACTGGGGTCACCCGAACATGATCGCGCTCTTGAAGCGGCTTGCGGCCAACGCGCACAAGGACGCCGGCTGGCCGGGCATCCTGGTCGGCGATATCGGCCAGCCGCGCGGCGGCCCCGCGCTCTCCGGTCACGCCAGCCACCAGATCGGGCTCGACGCCGATATCTGGCTGACGCCGATGCCCGATCGCAAATTGTCGCGTGAGGACCGCGAGGAGATGTCGGCGGTGATGATGGTGCGAGACGACCGGCTCGATGTCGATCCCAGCGTCTTCACGCCGGGTCATGTGCTCGTCATCCGCGACGCGGCGCGGGAGCCGGCGGTGCAGCGCATCTTCGTCAACCCCGCGATCAAGAAGGCGCTGTGCCGCGAGGCCAAAGGCGACCGCAGCTGGCTGTCGAAGATCCGGCCGTGGTGGGGCCACGACTACCACTTCCACATCCGCATGCGATGTCCGTCCGGCAGCCCCGAATGCGAGGGACAGAAGCCTCAGACGGACGGCGAAGGCTGCAAGCCCTCCGATCTCGCCTTCTGGTTCAAGGATTCGGTGCTGCATCCGAAGCCGCCGCCGAAGCCGCCGAAACCGCGCCCGCCGATGACGCTGGCGCAGATGCCGGCGGCCTGCAAGACGGTGCTGAACGCGCCCGAGGCCAAGCAATAACATCTTTGTCAGGCGGCTATGCCGGCCGGCTCGAACTGCGTTATGATCTCGCATCGTCGCGCCGTAAGCGCGTTCGAGCGATGGATCGGGGCCACTGATCTATTTCATCCATCATGAATGTAGTGGATCAGACATGCGCAAATCGCTCTTCGCCGCATCACTCCTGCTTGTTTCCGCTCCCGCTTTCGCGGCGGAAGAGCCGAGCGGCTGCGACAAGTTCAAATGGTCGATCGACCGCGCACGCGCCGCGCTCACCGCGCCCGATCGCACCAGGCTCGCCTCGGGGAGCGAACAGGCCGCACTGCCGTCGACCGGCATCACGCTGGCGCTGGTGGCGCCCGGCGACGCCAAATTGCCGACACCGCCGGAGCGCGCGCCGAAGGACGGCACCTTCGCCGGCTTCACCAGCTTCAAGGCCGCGCCGAAGGCCGGGCTCTATACCGTCAGCCTCTCGGCCGGCGCCTGGGTCGACCTGGTGCAGGACGGGCACGTCCTGAAGCCGAAGGCATTCAGCGGCGCGACCGATTGCGACGGTATCCGCAAGACCATGAAATACGATCTCACCGCGAGCTCCTTCGTGCTGCAGGTCAGCGGCTCAAAGGAGAACTCGCTGTCGATCGCGATCCAGCCGGCGGATGAAGAGGCGATCCGTTAGACAAACAGTCGCCTTTACCGTAAGCCCCAGCCTGCTATGTTTGCAGTGCGATATCCCTCAGGACCGTAAGTCCTTCGGGGACCAGCGGAACAGCGCTTCCGTCCGTCGCGGCCAGACCTCACCCAACGCCTGATTTGCGCGTACCCGTTCGCGCGCGAACCCGCACGGAGCGCTTTCCATGTCACGACTTGCCGGACTCTTCACCGCCTTCGTCATCCTGCTCGGCGCGATGCATTCGCCCGCGAGAGCCGAGGACAAGACGCTCACCGTCTTTGCCGCGGCCTCGACGAAGAACGCGCTCGACGACATCGACGCGGCCTATACCGCCAAGACCGGCGTCAAGATCACCGCCAGCTATGCTGCGAGCTCGGCGCTCGCCAAGCAGATCGAGCAGGGCGCGCCGGCCGACGTGTTTGTCTCCGCCGACACCGACTGGATGGACTATGCGATCAAGCAGAAGACCATCAATGAGCAGACGCGGGCCAACCTGCTCGGCAACTCGATCGTGCTGATCGCGCCGAAGGATTCCATGATCGGAAATGTCAGCATCGGACCGGGCTTCGATCTCGCCAAGCTCGCAGGCGACGGCCGGATCGCAACCGGCGACGTCAAGGCGGTGCCGGTCGGCAAGTACGCCAGGGCCGCACTCGAGAAGCTCGGTGCGTGGCAGGCGGCGGAGCCGAAATTCGCGATGGCCGAGAGCGTGCGCGCGGCATTGACGCTGGTGGCGCGCGGCGAGGCCGTGCTCGGCATCGTCTATTCGACCGACGCCAAGGTCGAGCCGGGCGTCAAGATCGTCGGCACCTTCCCGGCCGACACCCATCCGGCCATCATCTATCCGGTTGCGGCGACCACGACCGCGAAGCCGGAGACCGGTGAGTATCTGGCCTTCCTGCGCTCCTCGGCGGCGAAGACGATCCTCGAGAAGTACGGCTTCAAATTCCTGATCAGCCCGACGACATAAGCACGTGTTGGATATTTCGCCGACCGAATGGACGGCGATCCTGCTGTCGCTGCGGGTCGCCGTCATCGCAACGCTGGTGGCGACCCCGTTCGGTATAGCACTCGCCTGGCTGCTGGCGCGGCGCGATTTCTGGGGCAAGTCGCTGCTTGATGCCGCCGTGCATCTGCCGCTGGTGCTGCCGCCCGTGGTCACGGGCTATTTGCTGCTGCTGACCTTCGGCAAGCGTGGCCTGGTCGGTGGC
This sequence comes from Bradyrhizobium sp. I1.14.4, assembly GCF_050435825.1. Taxonomy (NCBI): domain Bacteria; kingdom Pseudomonadati; phylum Pseudomonadota; class Alphaproteobacteria; order Hyphomicrobiales; family Nitrobacteraceae; genus Bradyrhizobium; species Bradyrhizobium sp. I1.14.4. The sequence continues at coordinate 167,722 of NZ_JBNDLA010000011.1, forward strand.
TGGCTCGCCGATCATCTCGGCATCGTGTTTGCCTTCCGCTGGACCGGCGCTGCGCTCGCCTGCGGCGTGATGTCGTTTCCGCTGCTGGTGCGGCCGATCCGCCTCTCGATCGAGGCGGTCGACCGCCGCCTCGAGCAGGCGGCGGAGACGCTCGGCGCCGCGCCCTGGCGAGTGTTCGCAACGGTGACGCTGCCGCTGGCGCTTCCCGGCGTGCTGGCCGGCATGGTGCTCGGCTTCGCCAAGGCGATCGGCGAGTTCGGCGCCACCATTACCTTCGTCTCCAACATTCCCGGCGAAACCCAGACCATTTCGTCGGCGATCTATTCGCTGATCCAGACACCTGACGGCGACACCGCCGCAGCACGGCTCGTGATCATCTCGGTCGTGCTCGCGGTCGGCGCGCTGGTCGCCGCCGAAGTGTTCGCGCGCCGCGCCACCGCGCGCCTGCACGGGCAATAGCGATGCTGCGCGTCGACATCACCAAGCAGCTCGGCGAGTTCTCGCTCGCGGCGTCGTTCACGAGCGAGGGCCGCGTCACCGGCCTGTTCGGCGCGTCCGGCTCCGGCAAGACCTCGCTGATCAACACCATCGCGGGACTGCTGCGGCCTGACCGCGGCACCATCGTGATCGACGGCGAGACGGTCGACGACACCGCAGCCGGCATCCACGTCCCGACCTGGCGCCGCCGCGTCGGCTACGTCTTCCAGGACGCTCGGCTGTTTCCGCATCTCGACATCAGGCAGAACCTCGACTACGGCCGCCGCATGAACGGCCTCACCGGGGATCCCGCGCAACACAAGCGCGTCGTCGACCTGCTCGACATCGGCGCCCTGCTCGACCGCCGTCCCGGAAAGCTTTCCGGCGGCGAGCGCCAGCGCGTCGCGCTCGGCCGGGCGCTGTTGTCCAAGCCACGGCTGCTGCTGCTGGACGAGCCGCTGGGCGCGCTCGACGAGAGCCGCAAGCTCGAAATCCTGCCCTACCTGGTCCGGCTGCGCGACGAGGCCGGCGTCCCGATGGTCTATGTCAGCCACGACGCGGCCGAGCTGCGCCAGCTCGCCACCCAGATCGTCATGCTGCGCCGCGGTCAGGTGACCGCGTTCGGCGGTGTTAAGGTGTTGACGGCGGGCGCATAGCTGGCTGTTTTTCCGAAAGTCGGCATAAGATAGCCCATCTTGTCTGCTAGGCCCGCGTCGGGACGTCCGATCGGGCATGGGGAAAGGTGAATTGTGCGACTGACTGGCTGGGTATTGCTGGCGATCGGCGGGCTGCTGTGCGCCACTATTTCGTGGGCCGCACTGGGCTTCCTGCTGATGGGTATCGGCCTGATCTCGCTGCAGGTCGCCGAGCGGCGCCGCCGCCCGGCTGCCGTGCCGGCGGGCGCTTCGCGATTTACCCCGCCGCGCCTCAGTGCCGGACTGCAGCCGCCGACCCTCGACGAGATCGTCGGCCAGGACACAGGGCCGAAGCGCCAGGCCCGCCGGGTGGCCTGGCCCGACAAGACGGCGGATGCGCCCTACGACCAGGAGACGTGGCGCCGGCTGGTCGAGAGCGACCCCGATCTCGCCCAGCTCGCCAGCGTGCTCGCCGATTACGGCCCGCAATATGTCGACGAGCTGGCGGCCAGCTATCTCGCCGCCCCCGACAAGGGCCGCCTGGGGGCAATCGTCGACGGCATCATCGCGCGCGCCCGGGGCGGTCAGCCGGTCCCGCCGCCTGCCCCGCCGGAAGCATCACGGCCTCTGCCGCCGCCGCCGGAGCCTCAGGTGTCCACTCCCACCGCAAGGCCGGATGCTCCGCCGCCGGTGCCGCCGGCCACCCCCGCCGGTGCACTCGAAGCGTCCCTGTTCGCCGCGGTCGAGGAGGCTTCCGCCAAGCTCACCGCCGAGCGCACCGATCTCGCCAAGGCCGCCGAGGGCCGGTCGTTGACGCCGAGCCGGCGGGAACCGCTGTTCGGTCGGGCGCCCCGGGACGCGAAGCCCGTCGGGCCGCCGCCTGAGATTCCCGCCGATCTCGAAGCATCGCTGATCGCCGCCGTCAGCGAGGCTGCCGCCAGGCGGGCGGACGCCCCCATGCCGACGCCGGAGCAGGCGCCGATCGTGGCGAAGCCCGAGCCGGAGACCGGCGCCGTCGCGCCGGACCCCGCTCAGCCGGCGCCCGTCAAGACTCCGGCCGCAAAGGCATCGGCCGATGATCTCGACGAGTCGCTGCTCGCGGCGCTGGCCGAGATTTCCGGCCAGAAGTTCAAGGACGAGCCCAAACCGGACGCCGCGTCCAAGGGCCCACCGGCCGACGACGGCCTGTCCGACATGATCAAGAAGTTCGCCCCGGATTCGAACTTCTTGCGCAAGACGTAGCGACGCCGGTCTGAGGCTCATATCCCCGCCACCGACGCCCAGATATCGGCGAGCTTGCGCCGAACGGTCTGCATCCGCGTTTGCGGCACGACCTTCTCCTCATCCTCCGGCAGGCGCAGGCCGACGACATTGACGCGGCCGCCGCTGATGCTGCGCGCCACCAGCACGATCGAATCGAGCCAGAGCTCCGCGCCTTCCTTCGGCGCGCGGTCGAGATTGATGTCGAAATAATCCGCCAGCGTCAGCCTGGCCTGGTTCTCATCGACCTTGACCCCGTAGATCTCGGCAAGCTCGCCCAGCGTATGCTCGGCCGAGACCATGAAGTCGCCGAGCAGATGCGGGTCGGGCGCGCTCGACGGCGCCATGTCGACGAAGAAGCGGTCGAGCGCCTCGGCGCGCTCCGGCGGCGCCAGCAGATAGATGTAGTCGCCGGGCGCGACCGGATCAGCCTCGACAGGCGTCAGGATCCGCTCGTCGCGGATCACCAGCGTCGGCTTCGACCAGGACGGGATCAGCCCGCGGCGGAAATACAGGCTCTTCGGCCGCACCGGATAACCGACCAGCTGCTGCTCGAGCTGGCCAGGCAGATCCAGTTCGACACGGCGCGGGCCGCGGTCGGCGCGCGGCAGCGCGACATGCAGCCGCCGCGCCGCCGGCGCCAGCGTCCAGCCCTGCAGCAACAGCGAGATGATGACGACGACGAAGGCGACGTCGAAATAGAGATAGGCCTTCGACAGGCCGACCAGCATCGGGATCGAGGCCAGGAAGATCGCGACTGCGCCGCGCAGCCCGGTCCAGGCGATGAAGACCTTTTCCCGCCAGTTGAACTTGAACGGCGCAAGGCAGATCAGCACCGCCAGCGGCCGCGCAACCAGCATCAGCGCGAACGCCACCAGCACCGCGCCGCCGGCGCTGGAGAGCAGTCGATGCGGCGAGACCAGAAGGCCGAGCAGCACGAACATCACGATCTGCGCCAGCCAGGTCGCGGCGTCGAGGAACGTCACCACCGAATTATGCGCGCGGGTCGGCCGGTTGCCGATGATGATACCGGCGAGATAGACCGCGAGAAATCCCGAGGCATGCACGATCTGCGAGCCGCCGAAGATCACCAGCGCCGCGGTGGTGACGAACGGCGCATGCAGGCCCTGCGGCAGCGCCACATAGTTCAGCGCCAGCACCACCAGCCGGCCGCCGATCACCCCGATGATGGCGCCGAGCACGGCCTCCTGGATGAACTCCAGCGCGATGTGCGACGCCGAGCTCTGGCCGATCGAGATGAACTCGACCAGCATCAAGGTGAGGAAGATCGCGAACGGATCGTTGGTGCCGGACTCCGCCTCCAGCGTCGCGCCGACACGCGGGCGCAGGCGCAGGCCCTGGGTGTGCACCAGAAGGAACACCGCCGCGGCGTCGGTCGAGGCCACGACGGCGCCGACCAATAGCGACTCGGTCCAGTTGAGATCGAGCACATAGCGGGCGACCGGCGCCGTGATCAGCGCCGTCAACAGCACGCCGGCGGTCGCCAGCACCATCGACGGCACCAGCACGGTGCGGATGCTGGCAAACCGCGTCTTCAATCCGCCGTCGAACAGGATCAGCGCCAGCGCCACCGAGCCGACCAGATAGGTGGTGCGGACGTCGTCGAACTGCAGCCGGCCCGGCCCGGAATCGCCGGCCAGCATGCCGACCAGCAAGAACACCAGCAGCAACGGGGCGCCGAACCGCAACGCCAGCAGGCTCGACAGGATGCCGGCCATCACCAGCACCGCGCCGAGCAGGATCGCTATACTGACGGAGTCGAGGGATGCCATGCGCCTTCGGAGGTCTCAAATACTTGCAATTGCATCCTTATCGTCGCCACACTGGGACGCCAACCGATTTCTGAGATGAGCGGCAATGTGCCCGGTCCCGTCAGCCCCGAGAGCCTTTTTCCGTTCCGACAAAGTCGGAACGGGGCTCTCGATTCTTGTTTGGACGCGTTTTCTTCACGCGAACCGGTGACCACTTCGCTCGAAAACGCTCTAATTCGCGCCGACACTGTGGTGTATCGATGGTCGCGCGCGCGCCATTGTGGGATTCTGCGCGGCATTCGAATCACATGTGCCTGACCCGCGCTCCGAGTTGAGATTTTGCCGATGGACATGAGCTGGAAGGACGTCCTGGAATCGATCCAGATGGCAGCGCGCTCGGTCGGGGCCGAGATCGCCTCGCCCTGGTTCTATCTGCAGTTCGGCATCATCCTCGCCGCCGCGGGGCTCGCCTACGCTGCCGATACCGCGATTCATGCACGGGTCGACATGTCGTCGCTGGCGATGCGCTGGCCGCTGCCGCTGCGGCACTTCGCCCGCGTGATGGTGAAGAGCGCCTCCACCGCCGTGTTCGCTATGTTGATGGTGATCTCGCGCATCGTGATGTGGCACGCCACCTGGCCAAGCCGCAGCTATTTGATCGCGGTTGCCGCCAAGCTGGCGCTGGCGTGGCTCGTGATCCGCCTCGTGACCTCGGTGATCGACAACGCCTTCATCGTCAAACTGGTCTCGATCGCGGCCTGGGTGGTCGCGGCGCTGAGCATCATCGGCCAGCTCGACTGGGCGGCCGATACGCTGGATTCGTTCGCCGTCGTCGTGGGCGGTTTGCGGCTGACGCCGCTGCTGCTGATCAAGGCCGGCGCGCTGCTGCTCGTGGCGCTGTGGCTGAGCAATATCGCCAGCAATTTCATCGACGGCCAGATCACCCGCTCGACCGACCTGACCCCGTCGATCCAGGTGTTGTTGGTCAAGATCATTCGCATCGGCCTGATGGTGGTCGCGATCGCCATTGCCTTGAGCGCCGTCGGGATCAACTTGTCGGCGCTGGCAGTGCTTTCCGGCGCGGTCGGCGTCGGCATCGGTTTCGGCCTGCAAAAGATCGTCGCCAACTTCATCTCGGGCATCATTCTGCTGGTCGACAAGTCGGTGAAGCCGGGCGACCTCGTCACCATCGGCGATAGCCAGGGCCGCATCAGCGCGATGAAAACCCGCTACATCTCGGTCGCCGCCGGCGACGGCCGCGAGTTCCTGATCCCGAACGAGGACTTGGTGACACAGAAGGTCACCAACTGGACCTACACCGACAAGAATACGCTGGTGAAGATCGCTTTCGCCGCCAATTACGACGCCGATCCGAGGCTGGTCTGCAAGCTCGCGATCGATACCGCCGCGGCCCATGCCCGCGCGCTCAAGGGCAAGCCGCCGAACTGCATCCTGACCGAATTCGCCGAGGCCGGGATGAAGTTCTCGCTGACCTTCTGGATCGCCGATCCCGACGGCATGGACAATGTGAAGAGCGACGTCATGCTGTCGCTGTGGGACGCCTTCAAGCAGCAGGGCATCAGGGTGCCCTACCCGGTGCGGGAACTCCGCATCCGCGGCGGCGCGCTGCCGGTCGAGAGCGTGGTCGAGGTCTCCAGCTAGCGTTTGGGCGCGGTCTTTTCGGAGTGGCGGCCGCCGCTGTTCCGGATAGGAGCGGAAAATCAGGCCATTTGGACATTGACCCCATGCCCAACCTTGGCTTGCGCTGGGCGCACCGATCATTAAATTAGAGCCTGAAATCAGCCCCTTGCCCGCAGAAACATCCGCCCATGAGCTATATCGACGCCACCGACACTTCCCTTCGCAAGACCGGCCAGATCAAGCTGCACGGACCGAGCGGCTTTGCCGGCATGCGCAAGGCCGGCGCCTTGGTGTCGAAATGCCTCGATGCGCTCACCGACATCGTCAAGCCGGGCATCCCGACCTCCGTCATCGACGAGTTCGTCCGCAGGTTTGCGTTCGACCACGACGCCTATCCGGCGACGCTGATGTATCGCGGCTATCGCTACTCGACCTGCACCTCGATCAATCACGTGGTCTGCCACGGCATGCCGGGCGACCGCCCGCTGAAGGAAGGCGACATCGTCAATGTCGACGTCACGTTCATCGTCGACGGCTGGTACGGCGATTCCAGCCGGATGTATGCGATCGGCGCCATCGCGCGGAAGGCCGAGCGGCTGATCGAGGTGACCTATGAGGCGATGATGCGCGGCATCGCCGCCGTCAAGCCCGGCGCCACCACCGGCGATATCGGCCACGCCATCCAGAGCTTTGTCGAACCGCAGGGCATGAGCGTGGTGCGCGACTTCTGCGGCCATGGCCTCGGCCGCCTGTTTCACGACGAGCCGAACATCATTCATATCGGCCGCCCCGGCGAAGGCGCGCCGCTGAAGCCCGGCATGTTCTTTACCATCGAGCCGATGATCAATCTCGGCAAGCCGCATGTGAAGATCCTGTCCGACGGCTGGACCGCGGTGACCCGCGACCGTTCGCTGTCGGCGCAGTTCGAGCACTCGGTCGGCGTTACCGCCGACGGCGTCGAGATCTTCACGCTGTCCGAGCGCCACGGCGAGAAGCCTTGGGTTCAGGTGTAATTGGGCGCAGGTGTAATCAGCCGCGGCGCGATCAATAGTCGCTTCGCGTGCGCTCGACGATCTCCTCGGGCGTGTGGTTCTCTCCGATCGACATCGCGCAGATCCGCGACAGATGCAGATAGGACAGCCCGGTCTCCTCCGCCCAGGCGTTGAACTGCGCCTGCACCTTGGCGAGATCGCGCTTCGACTTGACCTCCTCGGCGATATCGAGGCCGCCATCGCGCAGGCAGGCGACGACGTCGCGCGAGGTGACGAAGCCGTCCCAGCCCAGAAAGCGCAGCAGCATCTGCCCGGTGTTGCCGCCGAGCCGGCTGCCGCGCTTGGCCAATAGCTCCAGCAGCCCGATCTCGTCCGATGCCGGCCAGGCCGCGAGAAACTTGCCGAAACTGCCGTGCTCGCGCGCGATCTCCTGAACAAAGCGGCCATTGTCGCGCACCAACATGATCTTGGCGCCGTTGCGCACGATCCTGGTGTCGCTGACGAGCTTCTCCCAGAACTCATCGGGCTTGAAGGCGAGCTTGGCCGGCTGAAAGCCGAGGAACGCTTCCTCGAAGCCCGGCCATTTGGCGTCGATCACGCTCCAGGCGAAGCCTGCGCAGAACACGCGTCTGGTCATCTCGGCCAGCACGCGGTCGTCACCGAGTTTTGCCAGCGCTTTTGCGCCCGCCGGCGGCCGCAGCAGTTTCTCGAGCGCCTTCGGCCCGCCCTTGCGCTTCTCGGCGCGCGCCCGGATCACCTTGAACGACGTCACGCTGCCCTCCCCTTTCGATCTCGTTGCAGCCAACGGTAATTCGCCCGTCGCATCGTGGCAAACCGGGAAGTGGGTGCCTCACACACGATCGTCATTCTGGCGAAAGCCAGGACTCATTCGCGGTGTCATCACCCGCGAAAGCGGGTGATCCAGTATTCCAGAGACGCCGGTCGAGCCGGGCGATGACCGTGGGTTGCATCGGCCCTTGCAAAACCCGGCAGGCACGGCATGGTTGTGACCGATGCCCGCCAAACCCGATGCCAGCACGGACGACACCGACGAGACGCCGCACTATCACGGCCATCGCGAACGGCTGCGCGAGCGCTTCTACGCGGCCGGGCCTGACGCGCTGACCGACTATGAGCTCCTGGAAATGGCGCTGTTCGCCGCCATCCCGCGCCGCGACACCAAGCCATTGGCCAAGGCGCTGTTGAAGAAGTTCGGCTCGTTCGCCGAGGTCGTGCACGCGCCGGTGGCGCGGCTGCGCGAGGTCGACGGCGTCAAGGATGCCTCGATCCACCAGATCAAGCTGCTCGCCGCGGCCGCCGGCCGGATCGCCAAGGGCGAGATCAAGCGCAGCGTCGCGCTGTCATCGTGGAACGACGTCATCGACTATTGCCGCACCAGTATGGCGTTCGCCGACAAGGAGCAGTTCCGCCTGCTGTTCCTCGACAAGCGCAACCAGCTGATCGCCGACGAGGTGCAGCAGACTGGCACCGTCGATCACACCCCGGTCTACCCGCGCGAGGTGATCAAGCGCGCACTGGAATTGTCCGCGACCGCACTGATCCTGGTGCACAATCATCCGTCCGGCGACCCGACGCCGTCGCAGGCCGACATCCAGATGACCAAGGCCATCGTCGACATCGCAAAGCCACTCGGGATCGCCGTGCATGATCACATCATCGTCGGCAAGAACGGGCACACGAGCTTCAAGGGCATGCGGTTGATTTGAGCCCGCGTCGTCCCGGCGCAGGACGTGCCTTCGACGCGACATGCCAAGCAACTTGTTCGGCGTCATCACCCGCGCATTGTTTAGCCCGGAGACATGGCTGACACCTGTTCCGACACATCACTGACAGGTTGGCCGTTGGTCGTTGCATGCAGCACGTGAGGTGAGCACATCAGTCAGGCTCCCTCCCCCCCTTGCGGGGGAGGGCGGGGAGAGGGGTGCCGCTTGCTCCGCTGTTCGACGAATTGGCGGGAGCCTCGTCCGCCACGGCGGAGTGGATGCAGCAACGCGCGATCACTCGCATCACGCTTGGGGCCACCCCTCTCCCCAACCCTCCCCCGCAAGGGGGGAGGGAGCCCGAGCCGTGTGCTCACATCACCATTGTTCGGAAGTTACGCGCACTGCCTTGCGTCACACGACCATGTGCAACTGCCGCTAGAATAACCAATGCAACGTTTTCCGCGCGCCGGCGTTTGTTGCAGGTTGATTTTGACGGCTTGTTCAAGGATGGGTTTGTCGCAAGCTTTGGGGGACCGATGTCCGATTTCGTCATTGAGGAAGGGCTGCCCTATCCGCTGGGTGCCCACTGGAGCGGCAACGGCACCAACTTCGCGGTGTTTTCCGCCAACGCCACCAAGGTCGAGGTCTGCCTGTTCGACGGCGAACGCGAGACCCATCGCTTCGAGCTTCCCGAATACACCGACCAGGTGTTTCACGGCTTCATCAACGGCATACAACCCGGCACGTTCTACGGCTATCGCGTGTACGGCCCGTATCAGCCCGACGGCGGCCACAGATTCAACCCGAACAAGCTGCTGCTCGATCCCTATGCCTGCGCCCATGCCGGCAGCCTCACCTGGAATCCGGCGGTGTTCGGCTACAAGATGGAGAGCGGCGACGATTTGACCTTCGACGAGCGCGACAGCGCGCCGTTCATGCCGAAATGCGTGGTGGTCGATCCCAATTTCGACTGGGTCCAGGAGGCGCAGCGGCAGAACGTGCATTGGGACGAGACCGTCGTCTACGAGACCCATGTGAAGGGCTTTACCAAGCAGCACCCCGGCATCCCTGAAAACCTGCGCGGCACTTATGCCGGCTTCGGCTCGGATGCCGCGATCGATCATCTCAAGGCGCTCGGCATCACCTCGGTCGAGCTGCTGCCGGTGCATTCCTTCGTCAACGACAGCAATTTGCTGGAAAAGCACCTCACCAACTACTGGGGCTACAACACCATCGGCTTCTTCGCGCCGGACCCGCGCTATGCCGCCGACGTCGCCAACAGCCTGCGCGAGTTCAAGGAGATGGTGTCGCGGCTGCATGGCGCCGGCCTCGAGGTGATCCTCGACGTCGTCTACAACCACACCGCCGAAGGCAATGAGCGCGGCCCGACACTGTCGTTCAAGGGCATCGACAATGCGAGCTATTACCGGCTGCTGCCCGACAAGAGGCGCTACTACATCAACGACACCGGCACCGGCAACACCGTGAACCTGTCGCATCCGCGGGTGATCCAGCTGGTGATGGACAGCCTGCGCTACTGGGCCGGCCACATGCATGTCGACGGCTTCCGTTTCGATCTCGGCACCATCCTGGCGCGCGAGGTCTATGGTTTCGACGAGCAGTCCGGCTTCCTCAAAGCGATGAACCAGGACCCGCTGCTCGCGACAGTCAAGCTGATCGCGGAGCCGTGGGACTGCGGTCCCGGCGGCTACCAGGTCGGCGGCTTTCCGCCGGGCTGGGCGGAGTGGAACGACAAGTACCGCAACACCGTGCGAGATTTCTGGCGCGGCGAGGCCGCGCCCGGCGCCCTCGCGCCGCGGCTGCTCGGCTCGCACGACGTGTTCAACCGCGAGGGACGCCGCACCTGGGCCAGCGTCAACTTCATCACTGCGCATGACGGGTTCACGCTGAACGACTGGGCGAGCTACAACGGCAAGCACAATGAGGCCAATGGCGAGAACAACAACGACGGCTCATCCGACAACCACTCCTGGAATTGCGGCGCCGAAGGCCCGACCGACAATCCCGAGATCCGCAGCCTGCGCGAGCGCCAGAAGCGCAACATGCTGGCGACCCTGCTCGCCTCGCAGGGCACGCCGATGCTGCTCGGCGGCGACGAGTTCGGCCGCACCCAGCGCGGCAACAACAACGCCTATTGCCAGGACAACGACATCTCCTGGCTGGATTGGAGTTTTTCCGACGATGCGAACAGGCTGCTCGCCTTCACCAGGCGGATGATCAAGCTGCGGCGCGACTATCCGATCCTGCGCCGCAGCCGCTTCCTCTCCGGCGATCGCGATCCCCAACTCGAGATCCGCGACGTGGTCTGGATCAATGCCTCGGGCGCCGAGATGTCGCAGGCCGACTGGACTACCGGCTGGATCAAATGCTTCGGCATCGTGCTCGACGGCCGCGCGCGCAAGACCGCCATCGCCCGCGAGGGCGAAGACGACACGGTGCTTGTGATCCTCAACAGCTATGAGGGGGTGGTCGACTTCAAGCTGCCGTCGACGTCGGCCGGCCCGCACTGGTCGCTGCTGCTCGATACCAACGCGCCGGAGCAGGCGGCGGGCGCGCAGTTTGCGTTCGAGGGCACGTACAAGGCCGTCGGGCGCTCGCTTGTATTGCTCACCGCCGGTGAGCCCAGAGCATGATGATGTAGATCGAAAGGCGGCCGCGCAGGGATTGCGCCCCCTCTCCCGCTTGCGGGGGAGGTGGAATGAGTCCGCGGACCGCGGCTCGCGCCATCCGCTCCATACACCCAACGTCCCTCCCCGCGACCCCGTCGGCCAATTGACATTCGCCGTCGGGCTGCCAGACTTCGCGGAAAATTAGGGGTGGAGACCTCTGGATGGCCAATCTTTCGGCCTCAAATCACGTCGCCCGTGTTTTGTCGGCGGCCAATCAGGTGGCCGGCGTCGACACTGGCTCGCGGATTGCAACGTCCTGGCGGCGCTGCCTGGTCAATCACAACCTCGATCCGGCCCGGCGCGGGCCGCCGCAGACCCTGACCGAGGCCGAGGTCCGGCACATCGCCGAACCGATGGAGGACCTGATCCAGGTCGCGGTCCCGGAGCTCGAGGACCTTGCCCGGGTGCTCCACGACTCCGGCTACTGCGTCAACCTCGCCGACCCCAACGCCACGATGCTGGTGAGCCGGCTGCCCGGGGGCGATTACGCGCGGATGTTCCTGGAGTGGAAGATCTACACCGGCTCGAACTTCGCCGAGACCTTCGAGGGCACCAACGGGCTCGGCACCGCGCTCGCCGAGCAGCGGCCGATCATCGTGCATGGCGACGAGCATTTCCGCGAGCAGTGGCACATGTTCACCTGCGCGGTGTCGCCGCTGTTCGACCATGCCGGGCGGCTCGCCGGCGCCGTCAACATCTCCTCGTGCCGCAGCGATCTCGGCCGCAATGCGCATGAACTGGCACTCGCCGTCACCACGGAGGCGACGCGGCGGATCGAGCAGTCGTTCTTCCGCCGGCGCTACCGCGCCTCCTGGATCGCGACGCTGCCCGGCGACGGCCATGGCATGCTCGCCTATGACGACGACCGCCGCGTGGTCGGGGCCTGCCGCACCGCGCGCGGCGAGTTCGGCCTGACCGACGCGATGATCGATGACGGCATCGACCTGTCGCATCTGATTCAACTGGACGATCGCGCGACGCACGCTGCGGACGAGGCGGTCACGCTGCGCCGGGCCGACGGCACGCCATGGGGACGCGGCCATCTCGCGCCGCCGGTGCGTGCGCGATCTCCCCGCCCCTTGCCCGCATCGCCGCGCGAAAAACCGGTCGGACAGTTCAGCGGCCTGCACAGGCTGGCCGGCCGCGACCCCGTGCTGATCAAGGGCGTGAAGCGGCTGATGACGGTCGGCAATCTCGATCTGCCGATCCTGCTGCATGGCGAGACCGGCGCCGGCAAGGACGTGTTCGCGCGCGCCATCCACGCCGCCAGCAATCGCGCCGGCCGCAACTATGTCGCGCTGAACTGCGCGGCGATGCCGGAGAGCCTGATCGACGCCGAACTGTTCGGTTACGAGGCCGGCGCCTTCACCGGCGCACGGCGCGAGGGATCGAAGGGACTGATCGTGCAGGCCAGCGGTGGCACGCTGTTCCTCGACGAGATCGGCGACATGCCGCTGGCGCTGCAGACCCGGCTGCTGCGGGTACTGGAAAATCGCGAGGTCTGGCCGCTCGGCGCACTGAAGCCTGTACCGGTCGATATCCGCCTGATCAGCGCCACCCATCGCGACCTCGCGCGGATGGCCGAGGACCGCACGTTCCGCTCCGATCTGTATTACCGGCTGCGCGGCATGGAGGTCCGGCTGCCCGCCTTGCGCGAGCGTGCCGACAAGCGCGATATCATCGCGCAGATAGCCGACGAGGAAGCGCCGCACTGCCGCATCTCAACCGAAGCCTGGGCGGAGCTGATGGCCTATCCGTTCCCCGGCAACATGCGCCAGCTCCGTCATGTGCTGCGGCTCGCCGGCTGCACCGCCGAGGGCAGCGTCATCACCGAAGCCGATCTCGATCTGCCGCCGTTCGGCGCGCGCAGTGTGGAGACCGATCATGCGGCGGCCGAGCGTGCGGCGATCGTCGAAGCGTTGCGCACCAATGGCGGCCGCGTGAGCGACGCGGCCAGCGCACTCAAGCTCAGCCGCGCCACGCTGTACCGCAAGATTAAGGCGTTGAGGGTCGGGCTGGACGGCTAGCCCGGCTATTTCGGTCCAACGACATCCGACAGCGGGCTGGCTTGTTCCGGTCGCGCGAAAACAGTGATACGATGCCGCTTTCCTTCAACGCCACGGAGCGGGTCCTATGAAACGGTTTCCCCTCGCTGTGGTCGTTGGCCTGGTTGCCGCGACCATTTCGCAACCTGCCGCCTCGGATTCTGAACAACGCCTGGGCAAAGTCCATTTTGCGACGTCCTGCAAACCGGAGGCGCAGGAACTGTTCGATCGCGCCATGCTGTATCAGCATTCGTTCTGGTACAGCGCATCGCGGCGCACCTTCGAGGAGGCGCTCGAGGCCGATCCGCAATGCGCCATCGCCTATTGGGGGATCGCGCTCAGTTATCTGTACAACCCGCACGCTCCGCCACCGCCGGACAACCTTCCCCGCGGTCTCGAAGCCGCGAAGAAAGGCCAGGCGCTGAATGCGAACACGCAGCGCGAGCAGGATTACATCAATGCGATCGCCGCGATGTATGTCGACTACGACAAGGTCGATCACCGCACGCGCGTGCAGAGATTCCTGGCGGCCGAGGAGCAGGTCGCGACGCGCTATGCCGACGATGACGAGGCGCAGATCGCGTATGCGATCACGCTCAACGTCGCGGCGTCCCCGGCCGACAAGACCTATGCCAACCAGCTGAAAGGCGCGGCGCTGCTCGAACCGATCTTCAAGCGCCAGCCCGAGCACCCGGGCATCGCGCACTATCTGATCCATCTCTACGACTATCCGGCGCTCGCCGAGAAGGGCCTCGACGCGGCGAGGCGCTATGCCAAAATCGCGGCCCGCGCGCCGCATGCCCAGCACATGCCGTCGCACATCTTCACCCGCGTCGGCTATTGGAAGGAATCGATCGCCTCGAACAGGGAATCCGCGCGCATCGCCAAGGAGGATGGCGAGCAACAGGACCAGGCGCACGCGATGGACTACCTGGTCTATGCCTATCTGCAGCTGGGCCAGGACAACGAGGCGCGCGCGGTGGTCGACGAACTCGCCACGCTTGACTTCAAGCTCGATCGGTTCGCGGGCCCTTACGCCGTGGCGGCGAGCCAGGCCCGCTATGTTTTCGAACGCGGCGACTGGAAGGCGGCTGCCGCGCTTCAAGTGCATCCGACCAAATACGCCTACGCGGATGCCATCACCTATTTCGCGCGGGCGGTCGGCGCCGCGCGCTCCGGTGACCCGGCTGCCGCCAAGGCCGATATCGCGAAGCTGGTCGAGTTGCGCGACAAGTTGAAGGACGCGAAGGACGCCTACTGGTCGAACATCGTCGACATCCAGCAACAGATCGCGAGCGCCTGGGTGCTGTACGCCGAAGGCAAATACGACGAGGCGCTCAGCGCGATGAATTCCGCCGTGGAGGCGGAAGACAGGACCGAGAAGCATCCCGTCACCCCGGGCCCGCTCGCACCGGCGCGCGAACTCTACGCGGCAATGCTGCTCGATCGCGGCATGGCCAGGGAAGCGCTTGCCGCCTATGAGGCCGTGCTCAAGAAGGAGCCGAACCGGCTGGCGGCCTATGTCGGGATGATCAAGAGCGCCAGGGCGTCCGGCGATCAGGCGAAGACCCAGGAATGCGCTGTGCAGATTGCCCGGCTCACCGCGGATGCCGATCTATCGAGGCCGGAGCTGATCGAATTGCGACAGACAACCGGAAGCAAGCTTTGATGCCGCTGATAACATGGCGCAACGGTGGGACGGCGCTGCTCGGCGCCGCTGCGCTATGTCTCTGCCACGTGCCTGACCTCGGCGCGATGGAGATCCTCGGTCAGGCCGGTGTCCTTGGCGAATGGGAGCTGACCGGGCATCTCACCGAAAGCGGACCGGACGCACGCGGGCAATTCTCCGGATCGCTGAAGATGAAGCATGTGGGACTCTGCACACAGGACGGACCGGAGGAACGCGCCGGAGAGATCCGACTGCAATTCATGGGTGCGGATTCGCAGGTCACGGCGGAAATGGTGCTGGACGGCGCACCCTGCACCTACAGCGCCCGCAAGACGCACAGTTACGAGGGGACGCTGTCCTGCGCGGGCCGCGCGCCCGTCCCGCTGCTGGTGTGGCTCAAATAGCGGCTGCCGTCAGGCTGCCGGCCGCGAGCGGCGCAACCATTCGTTCAGATCGATGCGGCCGATGCGGGCCTCGCCCAGCGGCACCAGTGAGTGCTCCTCGACCCGACCGCCCCAGTAGAGTGCATCAGGGTCCTTCACCACCTGACGCGGATCGCCGGTTGCCTTCAGGTAGCGGGCCACGATTTCGTTGAACGGCGCGCGATCCGGACCTGCGATCTCGACGATGCCGTTGCGCGGCGGCTCGAGCGCCACATCGGCGACGAGCGCCGAGACGTCCTCCGCCGCGATCGGCTGGAACAGGCCGGGCGAGAGCCTGATCGTATTTCCATCTCCACTCGCGTCGGCGATCGCCCCGACGAATTCCATGAACTGCGTCGCGCGGATGATGGTGTAGGGAATACCGGAGGCCTCGATCAATCTCTCCTGCGCCACCTTGGCGCGGAAGTAGCCGTTCTCGGGCGTGCGGTCGGCGCCGACGATCGACAGCGCGACATGATGCTTGACGCCGGCCGGCTTCTCCGCCGCCAGCAGGTTGCGGCCGGAGGTCTCGAAGAATTCCATCACCGCCTTGTTCTCGAACGATGGCGAATTGGCCAAGTCGATCACCACGGCCGCGCTGGCCACGGCCTCCTTCAGCCCCTCGCCCGAGATGGTATTGATGCCGTTCTTGGGCGAAGCCGCGACGACCTCGTGGCCGCGCTGGCGCAGAATGGCTGTTGTCCTGGAGCCGATCAGTCCGGTGCCGCCGATGACAACGATCTTCATGATTGGGTCTCCCTTGTCGATGACGAGAGATTCTGGGGCGCGCGCTGCCACCGCATCGGTCGCTCCTGCTTGCGCGACGGCGCTTATAGCATGCGCGTGCGTCGATCGCGCGTTCGTCAAATTGATCACGATCGGTCAGCAGTGCTGATTGACTATTGGGGAGAATGGCTTGCGCTCGGCCGAAGAAAGCTCTCCAGCTCTACCGGCCAACGCTACACGGGTAGGCCAAGGCGTTGACGATCGGGCTGAACGGTTAGCGAGTTCGTATTGTATCTCCGTCATGGCCGGGCTTGTCCCGGCCATCCACGTCTTGGCCGTACGGGAAGTAAAGACGTGGATGCCCTCCACAAGGCCGGGCATGACGAGTGCAAATAGTGTCGCAGCGATCCAAACGATCGCGGATTTGATCAAACCCTCAGGAAAACTCGTTCCAGCTGATGCGGCGCGCGTCGAGGTCGCCGAGCACGACGGGATCGTGGATGTTGCGGACGCTCTGGAAGCTGCTGCGCAGGTAGATCAGCGGGTCGACCGTGGTCGCGGCGCGCACATGCTGGACTTCGCCGATGAAGATCGAATGGGTCTTGGTCTCGAGCTCCTGGGTCAACACGCAGTCGAACGCCGCGACGGCATCCTCCAGCACCGGGGCGCCGGTCGCGCCGGTGGTCCAGCGCCCAAACGCAAAACGGTCGTCGCCGTTGACACCCTTCTGGCCGGAGAAGGTCAGTGCCAGCAACGCGTGCTCCTCGTTCAGGAAGTTGATGACGAAATGGCGCTCCGCGCGGATCCGCTCGTGCGCGCTGGCATTACGGTTAACGCAGACCAGGACCGAAGGCGGATTGTCCGACAGCGAGCAGGCCGAGGTCACGGTCAGGCCGGTGCGCTGCCCGCTCTCGGAGCCGACCGTCACCAGGGCAACGGCACCCGCGCAATGGCGCATGGCCTGCTTGAAACTCTGTGCGTCGACCGTCATGCCGCAAACCTCGATGAAGACACTCCGTTAAAGATATGCGACGCGGGGTGCGAGGCAAGCCCCGCACCCTGCGCACCAGTCATGCAGCCTTCTCGAACTCGGCTCCGAGATGCTTGAGCCGCGGCATTACCTCGTTCTTGAGCAGGTCCAGCGAGTGCCGCCAGGCTTCCGGCTTGTGCTTGTAGTCGAAGCCGAACACGCAGAGGACGCCGAAGCCGCCGACCTCCCGGTAGATCTTCTCGATCTTCTCGGTGACCGTCGCGGGCGAGCCGACGATCCAATTCCGGCGCGCGCAATATTCGACGGTGACGTCGCTATCGGGCACGTCGGGCGCGTGCTTCAGGTAGTCCTTGAAGCCGAAATGGCCGAGCAGAGGCAGGAAATACTCGCCCATCATCCGGCCCATCATGTCGCCGGTCGACAGTTTCCACGCCTCTTCATCGGTGTCCGCCACGAACACCTCGCGCACCAGCCGCCAGTCCTTGCGGCTCGGCTTGCGGCCGGTCTTGGCCGCACCAGCTTCCACCGAATCCCAGTGGCTGCCGACATAGGCCGGATTGAGGTTGAGGCTCATCGGAATGAAGCCGCGCTCGCCGGCGAGCTTCAACGTGTCCGAGTTCTTCGACAGCCCGGCGACGCCGATCGGCGGATGCGGTCCCTGCAACGGCTTGATGTGCGGCTTGAGGAAGTCGAACATCGTGTCCGGCTTGCTCACCGTCCAGAACTTGCCCTTGTGCGTCCAGGGTCCAGGCTCGGACCACATCTTCAGGATGATCTCGAGCGCCTCGCGGGTCATGTCGCGGTTCTGGCCCGACATGCCGTCGACATTGAACATCGCCCAGTCGCTCGGCAGGCCCGAGGCGGCGACACCGAAATTGAGCCGCCCGTTCGAGAGATGGTCGAGCATCGCGACGCGGTTCGCAAGTTCGGCCGGGTGATGATACGGCAGCAGGAAGCCGCCGGGCCCGATGCGGATGTTCTTGGTCTGCAGCAGCGCCTGCGCCACCAACAGATCGGGCGACGGGTGCGGCTCCCACGGCGCGGTGTGATGCTCGCCGATCCAGGCTTCCTGATAGCCAAGTTCGTCGAGCCAGCGCAGCGTCTGCAGATCCCAGTCGTGGCCCTCCTTCAATCCGCACTCCGGCGGGTGCGAGGGCATGGTGAAGTAGCCAAGCTCCATGTGCGTTTCCTTCCTTCGCTTGTGATTCAGTCATGCAATGCGTCTTGCCGCGCATTCGCACGACAATCAGCAAGCGCTGTGCCAGCGGAGGAAATCGCAGGAGAGAAGGAGAAAGGCGGCGTTTTCGGTCAAGTGTGAGCCGTGCCTCGGGCCCGGCAAGGCCCTTGCCGTCTCATCGTCGCGAGACGGTGTCGCAACGATGAGACTCGCCGATAGGCATTCAGCTAGTTTGCTCCCTCTCCCCGTTCTTACGGGGTCGAGACGAGCGAAGCTCGCTCTTAGAGGGTTGGGGTGAGGGGCTACCTCCGCACATACGGAGACAGATACTCTCGCGGAGACTCCCCCTCACCCGAATTCGAGCTTCGCTCGAATTCGACCTCTCCCCGCAAGCGGGGCGAGGTGAAACGAAGCGAGCAAATCAGCCCGCGGCGCGACGCGGCTTCGCGTTGGAATCCGGCTCGGACGGCGCGGGAAGCTGCATCAGGATGGTCTGGCCCATCGAGGCGATCTCGATGCCCTCCTCCTGGAAGCGAAGCTTCATGCGGCGGTTGAACTCGCGCTGCACCGACCAGCGGCCGCCGTCGGTGCAGCGGATCTGTCCGACGATGGTCACGACGGAGCCGTCGACCTTGTCGACGCCCCACAATTCGAGATCGCCGCGGATCAGCGCGCGATATGCCGTCTCCTGACGCATCCCGGCGACGATATCCTTCAGGATCTCGCCGGCGCGGTCGGTGTCCTCCTTGTAGGACACGTTGACGCTGACCGCAGCGTTGCCGGCGCCGCGGCTGGCATTGGTGATTGTCGTCACCGCGCTGAACGGCACAATATGCACGGAGCCGTCGCCGGCGCGCAGCCGCATGGTGCGGATCGAGACGTTCTCGACCACGCCCGAGAGGCCCGACACCGTGACGGCGTCGCCGACCTGCACGGTGTTCTCGATCAGCAGGAACAGCCCGGTGATGAGGTCCTGGACCAGCTTCTGCGAGCCGAAGCCGATCGCAATGCCGACGATGCCGGCGCCGGCGAGCAGCGGCGCGACATTGACGCCGATCTCGCTGAGCGCGGTGAGCCCGACCACCGCGACGATCATGCAGAACAGCGCGGTGCGCAGCATCGGCTGGAAGGTGCGCAAGCGCGCGGCGCGGGCGAAATGCCCCTCGCGCGACAGCGCGTCGATCTGCCGGTCCATCACCGCGTTGGCAACTTCCCAGATCGCGGCCGCGGCAAGTGCCGCAATGCCGATCGTCACCAGCGCCGAGATCAGACGGCTGCCGATCTGGCCGCCATAGAACCAGACGACGGCGTCGACGCCCCAGACCTCGAGCAGCGCGACGAAACCGATCAGCGCGATCACCGCCGTCACCACCTTGCGCAGCAGCGGCAGATAGCGGTTGGCGCGCGTCTCCAGTCCCGGGAAACGCTGCATCAGGTCCGGGCTGATGCGGAAGCCGCGATCGATCAGGCTCAGCACCACCATGGTGACGAGGCGGGTGACCAGCAGCACCGCGACGGTGCCGACGAAATATTGCAGCAGTAGCGAATAGCCGTTGCGGATGTTGAGCGCCCACACCGCCCACAGCGCGAGATCGAGCGCGATCGCCAGCACATGCCAGAGCGCGGCGAGACGGTTGCGCGTCCGCGCCGCGATGCCGGTGCGATCGGCCGGCGCGCGGATGGCGTCGGCGACCTGCCGGCGGCACTGCAGGATGATGACGACGACGAACAGATGCACGACCAGCATCACGAGCCGCAGCAGCGCGGCGTAGCCGGCGCGACTGAGGCCGAGCAGCAGCGCGACGTTGGCGAAGGCGATGCCGGAGACACCGACGGCAACGATGCGCCGCGCCCAGATCTCGATGTAGGCGGCGGTCTCGGCGCGCACCCGGAACAGGCCGAATGGACCGGCCAGCGCGCGCACCGCGCAGATCAGCGCGCGCGAGAACGCATAGGCGTTGACCACGGCCAGGATCACGAGCCGCGTGGTCGACTGATCGCCGATCTCGGTGCCGAGCAGCGCGGTGGCGACGCCGACAAAGGCGACTACCGGCAACAGTTCGAGCACGAGACGCCCGAGCACGAATGGCAGCCGGACCAGCGACTGCCAGGCCCGCGCCAGGCTGAGCCGGCGGCGCTGCGACTCGGGCTCCGGCGTGACGTCGGCAACCGACGATGGCGGATCGACACTCGCGAGCGCCTGCGCCGGCACGCGCGCGGTCTGCGGCAGCCGCGTCTCCAGGTACGCGACCGGCCGCTTGATCAAGCGGAACACCACCCATTCGGCTGATAGCGCGCAGCCGAACACCAGCGCCAGCTTCCAGGCGATATCGATCAGCAGGCCATAAGCGGCCGGATCGTTGGCGGTGCGCACGAACCAGTAATAGAACGACGGGAAATTGGTCAGCGTGCGTGCGACGCCGGCGATCTCGCGCGACGTCTCGCCGACCTGCTCCGAGACCATCAGCAAGAGCTGCGCACCGAGGCTGTCCGCGTTGAGCGGGATCGACGAATGCTGCTCGGGCGCCGGCTGCGCTTCCTGCGGCGAGGCGTTGGCGATGGCGCGCAGCGTGTTGATGATCTCGCCGCGCTTGGTGTCGTCCTGCAGCGTCTCGAGCGCGCGCTTCGCCTGCTCTGATGTCAGCGCGTCGCTGGTACCGGGTTGCGCCGGCGCCGGCCTGGCAGCCGGCTGCGCGAGCGCGGGAGAGACGAGCAGGGCGAAGACGAGAAGGATCGCAAAACGAAACTTGTGCGACATGAGGGCCTCTTATTAAAAGTAATTGCGCGACGGCAAATCCTTGAGAGGAAGCTGCTCTCGCGCTCGCGCCATGTCGGATCGCCCCTTTTCGCCCCGATGATGTGTCGGAAGTTTGCCGCTGTGGCGGCCATCTTTTGGCATTTGCGGCAACACAACCGTCACAAGCGTTGAGTGGCGTTTACGCATGCAGGCGTACCGGACCCTGGCCCGCCGATCGGCCGCACCACACGCCAGGGCTGAGATCGGACAATCTTTCGCTTGACGCGCAGCTGCCGCCATGATGTTCTTATTTTGTTCTTTTCGTTGCGTTTCGGAGGCCTCATGCACGACGTCTTTGCCGATGACGGTCCGGTACAGCTCTTCATTCACGACGACGGCGAGACGCCGCTGGTATTCGTGCAGGACCTACTGCGCACGGTATTCGGGAAATCCCAACAGGAAGCCATCGCTACCGCTGCGCTGATCGAGGCCAGGGGCGCCGTTCCGTGCGGCCCCTATCCAGCACCCGTCGCACGGGCAATGTTCAACAGCGCCAAATGGTTGATCCGCTCCAACGGCCACCCGTTGATGATCACCAGCGAATCCGCCGATGCCAGCCGCCCCTGCGATCTCTGCGAAGCCCCGAACGCCGTGACGGAGATTATTCTCTCGGGCACCACGGCCTCACTGTGCAGGGACTGCCTGCTCGCCGCGCGTCGCAGCTCGGAAGAATTGCCGAGCCACGAGTTTCGATACGCTTTTGTTGCGCTCGATTGGCATTTCGCCGGCGTGCCGCGCAACCTGATCGTGACGCGGGCACGCCAGTTTCCAGGCCACATGCGCGCCGACGTTCAGGTCGCGATCGACAAACTGCTCACCGACCCGATCCACTTCTTCGGGATCCACGAGGAATATCGTTACGAGACGATTGGATTTGCGTCCTTGATGAAGGACAGCCGTAATGCGCCGGCGATCGCGCCTCCGCAGTATCAAGACGTCGATATCGGCGAGCCTGAGCCGGTGAAATGCCTCGTCAACGGCTTGTGGCTGTGCCGGTCCGGCACGTTACGCTACGCCGTGCTGCTGACCTATCATCGCGAATATGACCGCGAACCCGCCGTTCGGATCGAGATCGCATTGCCGGCGGGCTCGGCTGGCGATGCCTTCGTACAGCCGACCTTTGCCGCGCTGGAAGCCGCTGTACACGCCGCGCGATCCTATCGCGGCAAGATACTCTCGCTCGAGGGTGGTTCGGACTATCGCGGACGTTCGCGCGGCGTGACAGTGCATCGGCTGCCGACGGTTGCCCGCGATGACGTAATCCTGCCGGAACGGACGCTGCGGCTGCTCGACCGCAATGTGCTCGATTTCGTCGAAAGCCGCCATCTGCTGCGCGGGCTCGGGCAGTCGACCCGCAAGGGCATCCTGCTCTATGGCCCGCCCGGCACCGGCAAGACCCACACCATTCGCTATCTCGCCACCAACCTGCCTGACCATACCACGCTGATCATCACCGCCGAACAGGTCGGCCTGCTCGGCGCCTATATGAACCTCGCCCGGCTGCTGCAGCCGACCATGGTCGTGATCGAGGATGTCGACCTGATCGCACGCGACCGAGAGGACATGGGCGGGCCGTGCGAGGAATCCCTGCTCAACAAGCTGCTCAACGAGATGGACGGCCTGAAGGAGGATTGCGACATCCTGTTCCTGCTGACCACCAACCGCCCCGAAGAGCTCGAGAGCGCGCTGGCCGGCCGGCCCGGCCGCATCGACCAGGCGATCGAGATGCCGCTGCCCGACGAGACCGGACGCGGCAAGCTGATCCGGCTCTATGGCAAGGGCCTGCCGCTCGCGCAGCCCGTCATCGACGACGCCGTGCGACGCACCGAAGGCGTCAGCGCTGCCTTCATCAAGGAGCTGATGCGCCGACTCGCCCAGGCCAGCATTGTCCGTGACGATGGCGGGGAGATCACCGCCTTCGACCTCGACGGCGCGGTCAGTGAAATGCTGTTCGACGGCGGCCGGCTCAACGCCAAGCTGCTCGGTGGCGCGCAGGGGATGAGTGCGACGTGATGGGGCACAGGCTTACACCACTTGATGCTATCTCAAAAATGAGATATCCTTTCGATGTCGTGGCGTGTGGAAATCCTCAATGAGGTCGTTGCAGCCGAAATAACGGCATTACCGACTGACATGCAGGCGCGTTTCCTCCGTCTCTCCGAACGTATTCTTGCCGCTGGGTTGGAAGGCTTGGGAGAACCGCACGTCAAGCACCTGACAGGCAAGCTGTGGGAGTTGCGACTAACCGGGCGTGACGGAATCGCACGAGCACTCTACGTGACGGCTTCTGGTCGGCGAGTCGTAGTCGTTCGGGCGTTCGTCAAGAAATCTCAGAAGACGCCACCGGCGGAGATCGAGTTGGCGTTGCGCCGAGCAAGGGGAATTGCATGACCATTCCGTTCGAAAAGCTCAAGGCGCGCCTATTGGCTAACCCCAAAGTCCGGGCCGAATACGACGCACTTGCACCCGAGTTCGAGATCGCAGCAGAACTGGTGAAGGCGCGTCGACGCGCGGGACTATCGCAATCCGAGTTGGCAGCCAAGATGGGCACCAGTCAGTCGACTGTCGCTCGCCTTGAAAGCGGCCAAACGCTCCCGAGCACCAAGACGCTGCTGCGATTTGCCAAGGCAACCGGCAGCAAGTTCCAGGTCCGGCTCTCGGCGGCGTAACACTCTGCCAAAGCAGCAGACGATCTGCCCACCTGTCAGCGCTGTTGGCTGACTATTTCCGTAATGCCTGCGGCAGCAGCAACGCGCGCTCCCCTCGCGCGACGCGGGCAAGCTCGTCCGACATCCGCGCCAGCACACGATCCCAGGCCTGCGGCTTGTCCTGGCGGAACAGCCGCATGGTCGGATACCAGGGCGTGTCGGCGCGATCGCGCAGCCAGCGCCAGTCGAGCGCATAGGGGCACAGCATCCAGACCGGGCGGCCGAGCGCGCCGGCGAGATGCGCCACAGAGGTGTCGACGGCGATGACGAGATCGAGCGCGCAGACGGCCGCCGCGGTGTCGGCGAAATCGCCGAGCGTCGGCGCAAGGTCGACGATATCGGAACCGAGACGCCGCAGCACCGGAGCATCGTCGGGCCGCGGCTCCTTCTGCAGGCTGTAGAGCTGGACGCCAGGTGTGACCAGCCGCGGCAGCACGGCGTCCGCCGGCAGCGAGCGCTGGCGGTCGCCCTTGTGCCTGGGATTGCCGGCCCAGACCACGCCGACCTTGAGCGCGGTCACGCGGGCAAGCGCCGCGCGCCAGCGCGCGAGCTTGACGGCGTCCGCCTGCAGGTAGGAGACGGCTGCGGGAATGGTATCGACGGTGGTGTGGAAGATCCGCGGCAGGCTCAGCAGCGGCAGTTGCAGGTCGAACGGCGGCAACACCTCGTCGCGGGCGAACACCGCGACATCGGGCAGCATCGGCCGCAGCAGCGAGACCAGTGCCGGCTGCACCTGCAGAATGATCCGGCCGCCTTTGCCCGCCAGCAGCATCGGCACATAGCGGACGAAATTGATGGCGTCGCCGAGCCCGTATTCGGCGAACAGCAGCAGCGTGCGTCCCGCCAGCGGCTCACCCTGCCATTCCGGCTCGTCGAACACGGGATCGCCGTCACTGAGCATCTTGGTCTTGCGGCGCCACTCGTACTCTTCGAAACCCTCCTCGAACTCGCCGTTCATCAGGAGGAAATGCGCATGGTTGTAATGCGCCAGCGGCTGATCGGGATCGAGCGCAATGGCCCGACGCGAGGCCACCAGCGCCGCATCGATCTCGCCGGCATTGCGCAGCGCGACCGCAAGGTTGGCATAGCCCTTGGCGTAATTGGCGTCGAGCTCGACGGCGCGCCGATGCGCCGCGACCGCCGCCTCGACCAGATTCTGCGCCTCGAAGATGATCCCGAGATTGGTGTGCGCGGCGGCGTAATCCGGCTTGAGCGCCAACGCGAGCTCGGCGCAGGCAATGGCGTCGTCGACCTGTCCAAGCTCGAACAGGCAGGCACCGAGATTGTTGAGGATGACGTGATCGGACGGATCGCGGGCCGAGACCTGCCGATAGATGCGGACCGCCTCCTCGCGCTCGCCCAGTTCGTGCAGCACCATGGCAAGCAGGCGCTGCGGCACGAAATTGTCGGGTTCGAGCGCGGTCGCGCGGCGATAGTGCAGGATTGCGTCCTCCAGCCGGCCCAGGCGGTAGAGCGCCGCGCCAAGGCCGCAATGCAGCCCCGGATTATCGGGATCCGCGCCAAGCCCGCGGCGATAGGCGGTGACGGCGGCGTCGAGCTTTTTCTGATCGGTCAACGCATTGCCGAGATTGAGCCAGACGCCGCGATAGGCCGGATCACGCGCGATCACCTCGCGATAGGCCTGCTCCGCCTCGACCGGCCGCCGCTGCCCGGCCAGGGCAACGGCGAGATTGAACCGCGCCCGCGTCAGGCCGCCATCGAGTGCGATCGCGCGGCGAAACGCCGCCTCGGCCTCGTCGAAACGCGACAGATCGCACAACGCAACGCCGAACTTGATGTGCAGGCCGGCATCCTGCGGCCGCAGCGTCACGCCGCGCTGGAACGCCGCCGCCGCGCCCTCGCGCTCGCCCTTCACGGCGAGCGCATCACCGAGCGTGGCGAAGGCCGGGCCATGATCCGGATCGAGGCTGAACACCCGGTTCAGCAGCACGGCACCTTCCGCGGCGCGGTCGGTCACGAAGGCGATGACGGCAGACAGATGCAGCGCCGGAACATGATCGGGATCGGCGGTGAGGATGTTGCCGCACAGCGTGCCGGCCTCCGTCGTGCGGCCCGCACCATAATGCGCCACCGCATCCAGCAACATCCGATCAACCGCCACACTGCCCACGATACCGCCCCCACCTCTCAAGACCCGATGGGGATTAAACGGACGGCGTCGAGAATTCCGGCAGCGAAGATCACCCCTCTTGACGGCCACGCCATCATGTAACATATGAAGTTGCATGATGCGCGATAGCCGTTTGTCCGGTGTCCTGCACGGCCTGCTCCATATGATCGGAGCGGGCGAGCCGGTCACGTCGGAACAACTTGCACAGGCGATGGCCACCAACCCGGTGGTCGTCCGCCGCGTGATGGCGGGGCTGCGCGAGCAAGGTCTGGTGCGTTCGGAGAAGGGCCATGGCGGCGGCTGGACGTTGGCGCGCGATCCCGCCGACATCACGCTGGCCGACATCTATCGCGCGGTCGGTGCGCCCACGATCGTTGCGATGGGCCATCGCTCGGAGAATCCCGGCTGCCTGGTCGAACAGGCCGTCAACGACGCGCTCGGAGACACCTTTCGCGAGGTCGAGGCGATCTTCCTGAAGCGGCTCGGCGCGGTAACGCTCGAAGCGCTCGCGAAGGATTTCAAGCGCCGCCTCGCCAAGCACAAACAAAGCCTCGAGGACCAGATTCATGCCATTAAGTGAGCAGGCGAAACCTCTTCCGTTCAACGATCCCGCGCACTGGGACAAGATGGTCGCCACCTACGAGGCGCAGTCGCAGCCGTTCACGACGCACTTCGCCGAGGCCGCGGTCGCGATGCTCCCGATCGGCCCCTCGTCGAAGGTGCTCGACGTCGCCACCGGCACCGGCGCCGCAGCGCTTGCCGCCGCCCGCACCGGCGCTGACGTCACCGCGATCGACTTCTCCGCCGGCATGGTGGCGCGGGTCCGCGCGCATGACGTGGCGAACATCGAGGCGCGGCAGATGGACGGCCAGGCGCTCGATTTGCCGGATGCCGCCTTCAATGCGGCGATTTCGGTGTTCGGCGTAATGCTGTTTTCGGACTGGCGCGCCGGACTGCGCGAGATGGCGCGGGTGACGCAGCCCGGCGGATCGGCGGCGATTGCGGTCTGGAAAAGCGCCGACGGCGCCGCCGTCCATCTGCTGCTCTCGCAGATTATCCGGCGGCTCTATCCTGATAATGTCACGCCGATGCCCTGCACCGGCCTCGCCGAGCTCGCCGATCCCGGCCGCCTCACTGCTGAAGTCATCGCCGCCGGCTTCTCCGATCCTGTCATCGCCGAGATCACCCACGACTTCAAACTCAATGTCGCCAATCCCGGCGACATCGACAGGCTGTTCGAGTTCATGCCGCATTGGAGTGGGCTTGATGCAGACCAGAGCGCCGCAGTGGCGCGCGCGTTCCGGGGCGAGATCGAGCGGGGGCGAGTCGGAGACTGCTTCGCAATTCCCTCGACTGCGCTGATCGCGACCGCGCTGCGGGCTTGATCGCAGTAGCCGTTCGCGCCTGACCTGCGCTAGCGCTTGTCGTCGTCCTGCTTTTCATCGTCACGCCTGTCGTCGTCGCTCGGCGGCTGCAGGCCGGGGCTGTTGGCCCAGCGGTCGAGCTCCTCGATGACCCGCTGGTGGCTCGGCCGTAGCGGCTCCGGACTACCGGGCTCTTGCGAAAGCTTTCGGGGCAGCTTGACCTGATCTGGCATGGCTGGGCTCCAGAGCTGGGGGCTGTGCGCAGAATTCCGCTAGAGATCAGGGATCGCTACGCTCGCGACTTGAGGAGATCGCGCATCTCGGTGAGCAGCTCCTGATCCCGGGTCGGCTTCGGCGGCTCGGCCGGCGTCGCGGGCGCTTCGCGCTTGAGCTGGTTCATGAGGCGGACCACCATGAACAGGACGAAGGCGACGATCAGGAAGTTGAGCGTCAAGGTAAGGAAGTTGCCCCAGGCCAGCACCGCGCCCTGCTTCTTGGCGTCGGCAAGGTTGGTCGCCGTCACCGACTTCGACAGCGCGGTGAAGTAGTTGGAGAAATCGAGGCCGCCGCTGACCGCGCCGATAATCGGCATGATGATATCGGCCACCATCGACGAGACGATTGCGCCGAATGCTGCGCCGATGAGCACGCCGACGGCGAGATCGACGACGTTGCCCTTCATGGCGAATTCCCTGAATTCCTTCAGCATGTGATCTCGTTTCCTCAAAACGGGATGTGGCGCGGCCCGGCGACTGAATCGCCGGCCGCAACAAAGGCGCGAAAGACTATCTGCGGTCTGCCGGCTTCACTGGAGCCGCGACAGGCTGCGCGGGTGCCGCCTGCTCCCACGGCGCCGGCAGGATGACCCGCGCCGGCGGCAGGTTCTGTGCGGCGCGCTGCACATTCGCGTTCGCCGACTGCGGCTCGTCGCCGGCGTTGTCCGCGCGGGCGATGGCGATAGTGATGCCCAGCGCCAATGCCGCGAGGCCGAGTCCCGCGCCGATCGAAGCGGCGACGACGCCGGTCCGCGACCTGTTCAGGATGGCAAGATGAGATGAGGTCATCGCAACTGCTCCTCACACAATACACATCGTCCGAAGCCGTGCGGGACGCGAGCGTCGCGCACGGCTCAAAGGCAGACCGTCAGGTCTTGATGTCGTCCGGCAGCTTGCCGCCATTGGCGGCAAGCTTGGCCATCACCTGCTGATGCAACCAGACGTTCATGGTGGCGGTGTTGTTGGTATCGCCGGTGTAGTGCAGCTCCTTGGCGAGCTCCTTGCGCGCCGAAAGGCTGCTGTCGAGGCCGAGCGCTTTCATCAGGTCGACGATCGAGGTGCGCCAGTCGAGCTTCTCGCCGGTGGCGGCCGCGGCCTTGTCGACGATCGCCGCGACGTCGACCGTTTGCGCCGCAGGCGTGCCGGGTGCCGCGGATGCGGACGTCGATGGTGCCGCCGGCGAGCCGCCGGGCGCTGCCGTCGTTATGGTCTCGGCCGTCTTGGTCTCAACCGTCCTGGCCTGGGCGCCGTGGCCGAAGATT
Organism: Bradyrhizobium sp. I1.14.4; assembly: GCF_050435825.1. Taxonomy (NCBI): domain Bacteria; kingdom Pseudomonadati; phylum Pseudomonadota; class Alphaproteobacteria; order Hyphomicrobiales; family Nitrobacteraceae; genus Bradyrhizobium; species Bradyrhizobium sp. I1.14.4. Next base: position 196,480 of record NZ_JBNDLA010000011.1, read on the forward strand.
GCACCCATGATGTTTCCAAAAATGCTCATGTTCTCTCACTCCGTGCGCCCGAGACAGCGTTCGTCTCGCGGCTGGTTCCGGTGACGTGGCGGACGATAGGCAGGCCATTGGCCGAGCGGAAGATGACCATCGTCACTATCGGAGTGTGGGACGGCGTGGTGCAGTTGGCGGGGAAAGTGTGCGGCTTCAGCGGCCGCGCGAGAGCCTTTCATCGCACGCCCCACGTGCGATGAAGTCAGCCGCCCCGGCCCGATTCGCCAGCCCCGAGAAGTCGGGGCGGCTGACACAAGCGCGAGTTGCGAGCTAAAGCTGACGGCGGCGGATGGTCTGGGCGAGTTCGACAAAGCTTTCCGCGATGCCGGCGCCGGTCTTGGCGCTGACCGATTTGACGCTCGACTTCGCGAGTTCGGCGATCGCGCCGGCGCTTCCCGCGGCTTCCGGCAGGTCGATCTTGTTCAACAGCGCCCGGTAGGGCCGGCCTGGGAATCGCTCCTCGAAACCGCGGACCAGTTCGACCATGCGGGTCACGGTCTGCGGCCGGGTGACATCGGACACGATGATGGCCGCGGACGCGCCGGTGACATAGACGGTGTCGAAGATCTGCGTACCGAAATCGCCGTCGGTGTCCCACAGCACGAGGCGCATCGGATCGCTGCCGTCCGCCGGCACCACGTCATGGCTCAGGATCTCGACGCCCAGCGTGGATTTGTACTGGCCCTCGAACCGGTTGTAGATCAGCCGATAGAGGATCGACGTCTTGCCGACCCCCATATCGCCGAGCAGCATGACTTTTGCGGTGAGCATCAGCGGGCCACTTCGCCTCGATAGACCGTCTCGAACGCCACCCGGCGGTTGCCGCCGACGGTGGCGTCGACCCGGTCGGTGATCGGCATCGTCGCGGCGCGCGACACCAGGATCAGCCGCGACGGGTCGACCCCAAGCGCGGTCAGCTTGCGCTGCACCTGCTCCGCCCGCTTGCGCCCCAGCGTCTTGTTAGTGCCTTCGGTACCGCTCTGATCGGCATAGCCGACGATCCGCAGCCTGAGATCGTTGCTCGCCAACAGTCCCGCAAGCTCGCGAAGCTGCTGCTCGGCCTGGTCGTTGTCGAGGAGTTCGTCTGAATTGTTGACGAAGAAGATCGCGGTCGAGGCGATGAAGCGGTCGAGCCGCGCCGCCGGGCCATCGACGACGGATTGCAGCTTTGCATATTGCTCGCCCAATCTCGCGTATTGCTCGCCGAGCCTGTCATATTGCGCGGTCAGCCCGGCGTATTTCTGGTCGCCCGACTTTGCCTGCGTACTCATCGCCTCGCGCATCTGGTCGAGGCTCGCCTGCAGGCCCGCGATGCCGGCCTGCGATGCCGCCATTTGCTCCGGCGTGGACATCAGCCCGATGCGGTTGACGATCTTGTAGGGCGCTGCCGCCGCCGTGAGCGCGTCGAGCAACGGCGCGGTCTCCAGCTGGCTCGGCTCGATGCCCGAGACCGCGACGCTTCGGCTGCCATGGTCGAAGTCGAGCCGCAGCGGGAACGAGGCCAGCAACGGCTGCTGCGTGGCGAGTTGCTCCAGCGCGGCATGGGTCCGCCGCTCCAGCAGGGCGCGCGTCACCGCGGTCGCGGCAAAATAAAGCAACAGCGCGGCCACGGCGGCGAGCACGGCAAACAGGATCACCTTGCCGCGCCGGCTCGCGATCCTGTGCGGCGCGTCGTCGGTCTCGATCGCGGCCGCGAGCGACGCAAGCATCGGCGCATCGCAATCCGCGCCGCGGTCGATGCGCTCGATCGCATCGAAAAACAGCGAGTTGATCCTGGCGTTGTCGGCGGGACGCAGCGGCCCCAGGCACTCCGCCGCCAGGATGAAGCGCGGCGAGGCGCGCAGCGCGAGCTGCCGCCCGCCGAAATCGAGCGTCTGCAGATTGCCTTCGCCGGCGAGCGCCTGCACGGAGAACTCGAGGATCGCCGCGACCATTGCGCTGAGCAGGTCGGCGCGCTCGTCCGGGCTCGCCTCGCGCTTCCAGTCGGCGATCAGGCGGCCATTGCCGCGTTCGATGATCAAGAGCCGGTTGATCTGCGGCGGGCTATCGGCGAGCACGAACTCGCTGATCGGTCGTCCCGTCACCAGCGACTTGACGCGCCCGACCCACAATTGCGCCGAAGTCAGCGCATTGATGCGCTGCTCGAGCGAGGCAACCAGTTCCCGGAACGCGTTCGCGACCGCGGCGCTGACCAGCCGGCCGACGATCGGATAGAGCGCCTCAATCATCTGCTCGCGCGAATTCTTGATTTCGCTCCGGATCGCGGAGACCACGACCGGCGCAATCGCGCTGGCAAGCTCGCGCGGCCGGTTGACCTCGGCGCGCTCCAGCGCCTCGACCAGAATGCCGGCAGTGGCCGTCTCCAGGCGGTCGGCGTTGCCGACATAGCGCTGCAGCGAGTCGAGGTCGGCCTCCAGCGACGTCAGACGCGTCGCCTCGGGCTGAAACAGCAATATCTTGAGCTGCTCGATCTCGCGATTCTGGCCGGCAGCAGCTGCCATGCTATTTGCCCGTGCGGCCGGATCCCAATCCGCTGATGGCGGCGCCGAGCTGCGTGATGGCCGCACCGACATCCTTGAGCGAGTCGAGGCGCTTCTGCTCGGTATCCCGCTCGAGGTCGGAGAGCCGCGCCTGAAGCGCGGAGAGCTCGTTGGTGAAGTCCGCCTGCATCTGCTTGAGCGATGCCTGCATCTCGTCGCGCAGACCCGAGAGGTTGGTCTCGAGCGAGCGTTGCGCGCCGCCGAACAGGAGGTCGCGGACCTGATCGATCGTCGCCGTGCCATGCGCCGCGGCATCCGCGCCGTTCCCGGCCGCCGCAGCGTCTGCCAGTCCGTCGGTCCCCTTGGTCTGGCGCTCGATACCCTTCATGGTCAATCCCTGCTTACTCAAAGCTGCGCAATCCGGACCTGCGGTGTCAAAAGCAAATCCGAAACAATGTTATAGCCAATTTTGCGGGCGCGGCCCAGAGAAAGGCGAGCAATCTCAGCCGGATCAACCGAACGGTTGTGCGGTCGCGGACAATTATTTCTAGTAAGTTATTGCCTTTATTGCGAGTTCTGTACGGTTCTTGACCTGGCATTTCTCCAGGATCGTGCTGACATAGTTCTTCACGGTTCCCTCGGCCAAATGCAGCCGTTCGCCGATCTCGGTATTGCTCTTGCCCTCGACGATCAGCGTGAGAATTTCATTCTCCCGCGCCGTCAGCCCGTCGCGAACCGGCAGCTTCGCCGAGATGCGCGGACCGCGCAGCCGTTTGAATTCGTCGAGGATACGCGCGGCGACGCTGGGCGAAAGCCCGGATTGACCGTTGATCACGGCGCGGATCGTCCCCGCGATCTCGTCGATCCTGGCATCCTTCAGGAGATACGCCTTGGCGCCCGCGCTCACCGCCTCGAAGATCAGATCGTTGGTCTCGAACGTCGTCAGCACCACGATATGGGTCTGCGGCAGCTCGCGGAGAATCCGCTGGGTCGCCGCGATGCCGTCGACGCGCGGCATCTGCAGGTCCATCAGGATGACGTCCGGCCGATAGCGCCGCGCGAATTCGATGGCCTGCTCGCCGTCGGCAGCGCCGGGAAGGATCTCGAAATCGTCGTTCTGCTGGGCGAGCAGTGTGGCGATGCCTTCCCTGATCAGCGTCTGATCCTCGGCGATCAGCACCCGTACCTTCTCAATAGTGCTCACGGGCTTCCGTCATCCTCTCGAAGGTCCTGTCGCTCCAGAGTATGATCCGATTGAAGCGGATCATGCTCTTGTCTTTTTGCTGGTCGCGTTCTCTTTACGCGAACCGGTAGCCACTTCGCTCAAAAAACGCGCTGAATGCGCGGCAACGACATCAATCGGCCAGCACGCCGGCAGACGCCGCCGGCGGCACCGCCACGGGGAGCGATATCCGGACCAGCGTTCCCTGTCCGGGCGCGCTCTCCACCGCGCAGCTTCCGCCGACAAGTTCAGCAAATTCGGCCATTCCAATCAATCCGAAATGTCCGGGTGTCGGGACCGCGGGGTCGAAGCCGCGGCCGTCATCGTGGATCTCGACAATGAGCCTTCGGCCTACGGCGGCCGGCTGATCGTACGCGTGAAAGGAGACGCGGCGCGCCTGCGCATGTGCCTGAACATTGCGCAAGGCCTCGCTGAGGATGCGTTGAACCGTCAAGCCGCAGTCGCGCAGGCCGGCCCGCGCCTGCTCGTCGATCTGGATCGACACCCTGACACCGCTGCGTGCGGCGAAGTCGCTCAGCAGTCCCTCGACATCGGGATCAAGCTTCAAATCGTCGGGCATGCGCAGGCGCGCGACGGCCTCGCGGGCGCGCGAGAGGCCGCTCGCCGCCGCGTCTTCCGCCGTCGCAAGGCTGTCCGCCACGCGTGCCGGATCGGCCGTCAGGTAGTGCCTGATCAGGCGGATCTGGGTCAGCAGCGCCACGATCGAATGCACCAGCGTATCGTGCAGATCGCGTGCCAACCGAAGACGCGTCCGCGCCAGCGAGGCAAAGCGCACCTCCGCGCTCGCCGCCTCGAGCTGCTGCTCCATCAGGCGCCGGGCCCGGCGCTCGCTTCCGAGCAGCGCTTCGACCTGACGGCCCGCGAAATCCGGCATGGCGATAACGAAGTAGTGCGACCGCGCGCCATTCCACAGCACGACCGCCGTCATCGGCTGCGTGATGTCAGGCGACGCACCACGCACACCGGCGAGTGCAATCATGTCCCGCTGGCCTTCGGCAAGCGCCGCCAACTCGGCTTCCATGCCGACCAGCAGCATGCAGTCGCAGCAATCGATGCCGATTGCGGGAAGCCATTCGACCAGCCGCCCGATTTTCCGCTGCATGCTTCGGTCGGCACCGATGACGGCGAGACCGATGACATCGGCTTCTGCGGCCGCAAGCAAATCCGCGCTCAGATCGATCATGCGTGGCCCATCAACTCAGCGAGCAGCCCACTCTGGCGTAAGCCGGCAGCGGCCGCAAACGAATATGACTTTCGTCACAACCGATCCTGACCTTCGTCAGATGCCGCCGCCGCTCGAAATGCGGTTGTCTCTCAAGAATGAGCAAAGGCGCAATCCATGATGTGCCAAATGCCGTCGCCGATGGCGACGCCAGCCGGGCCACGCCCTGGGAGGGCCGCGCCGGTCGACCGGAGTGTGAGCTGACAATGAGCGCCGCGCCACGGAAATCGTCGCGCATCGAGCTGCGCATATTGGCGGAGGCGGCAAAGCCCGCGCGGCGCCGGCGCCTGAGCGGGACCCAGAAGCTGGCGTTGCAGGAAGCGCTCACCGGCCGCCTGCAGCTCTACCCGCGCGGATATGCCGCGAGCAAGACCGGACCGTTCCACTCGCGACGCGCCATTCTCGGACTGGTACGCGCCGGCCTGATGAGCCTCAGCGCGACCGGGCGCTACGCGGCCGTGACCAAGCGCGCACGGGAAATCTATTCCGACCGAGCAGCGGATGCAGAGGTCTAGAGCATGATCCGGAAAAGCGCGAAGCGGTTTTCCGGATCATGCTGGAGCGCGATGACGATTCAACCTGACCCCACCGCGTTCCAGCGCCGGAGCCGGATCATGCGCTAGCCCTTGAGCGCGGTCACCACCACCTCGATCAGGGCACCGCCGCCGAGATCGGCGACGCCGACGGTTGCCCGCGCGGGCAGTTCGTCGGCGAAGAACTCGGTCCAGACGGCGTCCATCTCCTTCTTCTTCGACAGGTCGGTCACGAAGATCGAGGCACTGACGATCCGCGAGGTGTCCGTGCCGGCCTGCTTCAGATAGCCGGATATCTTGCCGAGGATGTTGCGGGTCTGCTCGCCCATCGAGACGCGGGTGTCGTCGGCGATCGTCCCACCGACGAACACGAAGCCGTTGGCCTCAACGGCACGGTGCATGATCGGCGTGCGGATGCTGCGGGTAATGGTCATGATATCCTCATCTTTGGGTCTGGGAGGTGTGGAAGCGATCGATACCGAGATCGCCGATCCGGGTCTGGGTGCCGCCGTTCACGATCAACTCGGTCATCACCGCGCCTGCGGCGGGACCGAGCTGAAAGCCATGCATCGAAAAGCCGAACTGGTGGTAGAGCCCTTTGTGTCGGGCACTCGGCCCGAGCACGGGCAAATCGTCTTTCGTGCGGGCCTCGATGCCGGCCCAGGCGCGCATGATTGTCGCGCCGCGCATGACCGGAAACAGCTCAAACACCGTGCGCGCGCTCACCGACAGGCTGCGCCAGTCGAGCATGGTCTCATTGCGGTCCTGATCCGGCGTCGCCAGATGGCCGCCGCCGATCAGCACGGTTCCGTTGGCGAATTGCTTGAACGACAGCTTGCGGCCGCGCAGGATCACGACGGGATCGATGAAATGCGGCACGCGCGAGGTGATCATCAGCATTGGCGCCACTGTTTCGACCGGGACCGGCTCCCCAAGGCTGGCGGCGATCCGCCCGGCCCAGGCGCCGGCGGCGTTCACGAGGACCGGCGCGGTGTAGCTATCGGCGCCGACATCGACCTGCCATAGCCCGTCGCGGTGTCGGATGTTGGTTGCGGCAACGCCCTCGCACACCGTGGTGCCGAGCGCCGCGGCCTTACGTCGGAACGCCGTGGTCGTCTGGGCCGGATTGGCCGCACCATCGCGCCGCGAGACCACGCCGCCGGGACAGGTTTCGGCTACGGCAGGGACCAGCCGCCGCAGTTCGGCACCGTCGATCAGTTCCTCATGGGTGAAGCCGAGGGCGTTCAACTCCGCGACCCGGGCGCGGCAGTTTTCCAGCTCCGCCGCGTGCTCGGCGACCAGCACCTGGCCGTGGCTCTCGAAGCTGCAATCGTCGTCGACCAGCTGCTCGATCCGCGCCCATATGTCCATCGAGCGAATCGAGAGCGGAATCTCGGCGACATGCCTTGCAAGTTGCCGCACCCCGCCGGCGTTGACGCCGGAGGCGTGCCGGCCGGCATAGTCCTTCTCGATCAGCACCGGCTTCATGCCGGCCAGGCACATGTGAAGCGCGGTCGAGCATCCGTGGATGCCGCCACCCACGATGATGGCATCCGCAAGCTTGTTCATCCGCGCACCACCGCTTTGACGTCGGCCTCCGACTGCGGCAGCGCCGCAAGCTCCGCCAAGGTGATCGGCTTCACCGGCGCTCGCAGCCGGTAGTAGCCGATCTCCTGCGGGCTCTTGCCGCGCGCCTGCGCCATCAGCTCGGTGACGGTGAGACCGCAAAGACGCCCCTGGCACGGCCCCATGCCGGTGCGGCGATAGGCCTTGAGCTGGTTCGGACCTGTCGCACCGATGGCGACGGCGTCGAGGATATCCTTGGCCGTCACCTCCTCGCAGCGGCAGACGATCGTGTCTCCCGACGGCACACGAAACTGCTGCGCCGGACGGAACAACACGTCGAGAAAGGCGCGGCCGCGTTCGGCCTTCGCCAGCGCCGTTCTGAGCACGTTCTCGGCGGTGAGCTTTGCTGTGGCGGCCGGCGCGAGCGCCTCGACTGCGGCGCGCGCGGCGATGCGGCCACGCGCCACCGCAACGGTCGCACCGCCGATGCCGGCGCCGTCACCCGCGATGGCAATGCCTTCGACCGACGTGTTGCCATCGGCATCGAGCACCGGCGACCAGCACAGTTGCCGGTCATCCCAGCGATGCTCGATCCCGGCCGCCATTGCGAGATTGACGTTCGGCACGACGCCCTGGTGCAGCAGCAATAGCTCGGCAGGGATCGTCTCGCGCCGCCCGCCGGCGACATAGCTCACGCGCGCAAGCTGGCCCTCGCCGGCGGCGGCGAGCTCACTGACCCCTGTGGTCACCGGAACGCTCGCCTTCACCTCCCGCATCATCGCCATGCCCTTGGCGAAGTAGGGCGATGTCACGAAGTCGAAGGCGTGAGGCAATGCCGCGAGGTAATTGCGGCGCTCCGTCGTATCCAGAATGCGATCGATCCGGCCGCCGAGGCGCAGGATCTGGGCCGCCAGCAACCACAGCAGCGGTCCCTGGCCCGCGATCACGGTGCGGCCATCGGGCACCAGGCCCGACGATTTCAGCATCGTCTGGGCGGCGCCCGCGGTCATCACGCCCGGCAGCGTCCAGCCGGCGATTGGAAACGGCCGCTCCAGCGCGCCGGTCGCGAGAATCACGCGCCGCGCCTTGATGAAGGACGACGCGCCGCCGACCGAGACGCCGATCTCGAGCTGACGATCGAGGCTCCAGACCATCGCGCGGTGAACGATCTCCGCACCGCTCGACTGCACCGCGTTGACGAGTTCGGCGCCCGCCCAATAGTCGGCACCCAGCAGTTCGGGCGCCTTCACTGGCGTCGATGCGATGGCGCGCCAGACCTGGCCTCCGGGGCCCGGATTCTCGTCAAGCAGCAGCGTCGACAGGCCGGCTCCGGCCGCCATCGCCGCCGCGGCAAGCCCCGCCGGGCCCGCTCCGATCACCACGGCATCATAATTGTCGCGACCAGGGGTCGTCATCGGCCGATCTCCCTCTTGCCTTTCTGGATTTCGATCTGCATGCCCTCAGTGACCGGTACGAGACAGCCCTGGCGATTGCCGACGCCATCGATGGTGACGAGGCAGTCGAAGCACACGCCCATCATGCAATAAGGCAGCCGCGGCGCGCCGCTGACCGCGGTGGCGCGCCGCACGTCGCGGCCCGAGGCCAGCAACGCCGCGGAAACTGTATCCCCCTGCCGCGCCTCAATGGCCGTACCGTCGACAAAGATCTGCACGTGTGGCCGGTTGTCTTGATCGGTTCGTTTGAACATCTGATGCCTCTTCAGTGCGCGCCCATGCCCGGCGCAGTGGCGGCGCCGAAGCGGCGGGCCGAGAATGCTCCCACCAAGTCCGGCTCGAGCGCGCCGGCGTCGACCATGCGCGCGACGTCGAAGGCATGGTTGGATGCGAGGGTCACGCCGGAATGGCAGCAGGCGACGAATGCGCCGGGCGCGCTCTCCGACTGGTCGTAGATCGGAAAGCCGTCCTGCGACATCACGCGGATGCCGGCCCAGGTGCGGACGACATTGAGGCGCGCGAGATGCGGGAACATGCGCTGCGCGCGATCCGCCATCACCGCGCTCACCGCGTGATTGACCACGCGATCATCGAGCTGCTCTTCCCGGCTGTCGCCGATCATCACCGTACCCTCGTCGGTCTGGCGCACCGTGGTCAGCGGGTGCGGCAGGAACGGCACGGTGCGCTCGGTCACGACGATCTGGCCACGCGTCGGCTCCATCGGCGCGAACAGGCCGACCATCGGTGCCAGCTTCTGGTTGGCGTTGCCGGCTGCAAGCACGATCTTGGCCGCACGGATTTCGCCCGGCGGCGTCGAGAGCCGGAATTCGCCGCCATCGCGGGCGATCGCGGACACCGGCCGCTCCGGGAGATAGTCGACGCCAAACAGCTTCATGCCGGTATGAAAGGCGCGGAACGTGCGCAGGGAATTCACATGACCGTCCAACGGACAGAAGCTGCCGCCCGAAACTTCGGGACCGATCAGCGGCAGCATCTTCCTGACGGCGGACGCCGACAGCATTTCCATCCTGTAGTCGGCTGCGCCGGCCTGGTTGTGCATGCGCGTGACGAGTTCGCCGCGCTGCGCGAACTCCTCCTCGCCAAGCGTCAGATGAAAGCCGCCATTCTGCTGCAGGGCGACGTCGAGGCCGGTCTGGTCCTTCAATGCGGCGGCCAGCCTGCCCCAGCTTTCCGACGCCCGCACCGTCCAGCCGGTATAGGCCGGCATGCCGAGCCCCTTGCTCTGCACCCAGACCAGCGCAAAATTTGCGCGCGAAGCGCGTTTGGCGATGTCGCCCTCGTCAAGCACGGCCACCGTCTTGCCGAGCCGGCCAAGCCCCCAGGCAATTGCGGAGCCGAGCAGACCGCCGCCGACGACAGCGACGTCATAATCCTTGTGCATGGGTTCTCCTATCGCCCGGGATCGCTCTTGCCGGCGAGCACACGGTCAAGCCCGTAGAAACGGTCGAGCAGGATCAGCGCCGTCATGGTGATCGCGATCACGCTCGCGGATACCGACGTCACCAGCGGATCAATGTTGTCCTGGATGTAGAGGAACATGCGGACCGGCAGGGTTTCGGTGCCCGGCGCGGCCAGGAACACGGTCATGGTCAGATCGTCGAAGGACTGGATGAAGGCGAGCGCCCAGCCGCTGATCACGCCGGGCAGGATCAGCGGCAGCGTCACGCGGCGAAACAGCGTCCAGCCTCCGGCGCCGAGCGAGACGGCGGCCATCTCGATCGAGCGGTCCATGCCGGTTGTCGCCGCCAATGTCAGACGCAGCGCGAACGGAAACACCACGATCACATGGGCAACCAACAGTGCCGCGAAACTGCCGCCCATGCCGATCGAGGTGAAGAAGCGCAGGAACGCGATGCCGAGCACCACATGCGGGATCATCAATGGCGACAGGAACAGCGCCATGAGTGCGTCGCGGCCGCGAAACTGGTAGCGGGCAATCGCCAGCGCCACGGGCACCGCGAACAACAGCGCGACGAAGGAGGACAGCATGCCGAGCCCGAGGCTGACCCAGAATGCGTGAACGAATTCGGGATAGTTCGCGATCTCCCTGAACCAGCGCAGCGAGAAGCCATTGGTCGGCAGCGACAGGAACCCGTCGGGCGTGAAGGCGACCAGACAGACCACGACGATCGGCGCCAGCATGACCGCAACGAAGATTGTGTGGAAGGCGAGCGCCAGCGGGCCGTTGGTTCTCATCGGAACACCTCGGCATAGCGCCGCTCGATCAGCGTGTTGCTGCCGACGACGATGAGCGCCAGCGCCAGCAGGAGCAGCACCGCGACCGCAGCACCAAGCGGCCAGTTCAGCGTGTTGAGAAATTCGTCATAGGCGAGCGTCGCCGCGACCTTGAGCCGCCGGCCGCCTATGATCGCCGGCGTGGCGAATGCACTGGCCGACAGCGAGAAGACGATGATCGCCCCGGACAGCACGCCGGGCATGATCTGCGGCAGGATGATGCGGCGGACGACGGTGAAGGCGCCGGCGCCGAGCGACATCGCGGCGTTCTCGATCTGCGGGTCGACGCGCTGCAACGCGACCCAGACCGAAAGCACCATGAATGGCATCATGACATGGGCAAGCGCGACGACGATGCCGGTTTCGGTAAACATGAAGGGTAGCGGCGCGTTGATCAGTCCGAGCGAGATCAGCAGCTTGTTGACGAGCCCGTTGTTGCCGCCGAACAGCAGCGCCCAACCCAGCGTGCGTGCCACCACCGAGATCAGCAGCGGCCCGAGGATCAGCAGCATGAAGAAGCCTTTCCAGCGTCCGCTCATGCGGTTGAGGATGTAGGCCTCCGGCGCACCGAGAACGGCGGTGATCAAGGTCGCGAGCAGCGCGATCCGGAAAGTCCGCCAGAACATCTCCGCGTAATAGGGATCGCTCGCGATCTCGCGCCAGTTCTTCAGGATGAAGACCGGCTCGATGCCCTTGTACTGGCCCCAGTCGTGAAACGAGAGCATCACGGTCATGGCCAGCGGGATCACCAGCACGCCGACGAACAGCATCAGTGCCGGCGCGGTCAACAGCCATGGCGCGCCCGCCGAACTCTGGTCGGACGATGCTGCGACCGACCGCGACACGGTGTCGACGGTGCTCATGCGGCGCCTCCGCTCGGGCGCACGCTCATGTCCTCGGGCCGCCAGGCAAGGCGAACGGCCTCGCCCTCGGCCGGCTGCGGCTGGCCGTCGTTCTGACGGACCACGAGCGCGGGCCCGCATTCGGTGTCGCATTGGAACAGCCAATGATTGCCCTGGAAAATCCGGCTGACAATCGTGGCGGCGAGACCTGCGTCGGCAAAGCTGATGCGTTCCGGGCGAAGGCTGATCGTCACGCGGCCGGCGGCGACCGCAGGCGCAGGCGCGTGCCAGGAGCCGGCAACCAGCCGTGCCGGGGTTGCCGTTCGGTCAATGGTCGCGGCGAAATCATTGGTCTTGCCGAGAAACTGCGCGACGAAGGCCGATGCCGGCCGCTCATAGGTTTGCTGCGGCGTGCCGATCTGCTCGATGCGGCCCTGGCTCATGACCACGATGCGATCCGACAGCGACATCGCTTCGTTCTGATCATGCGTGACGAGGATCGTGGTGGTGCCCAACGTCCGCTGGATCTGGCGCAGCTCGATCTGCATCTCTTCGCGCAGCTTGGCGTCGAGATTCGACAACGGCTCGTCGAGCAGCAGGACGCTCGGCTGGATCACCAGCGCGCGGGCCAGCGCCACGCGCTGCTGCTGGCCGCCGGACATCCGGCGCGGATAGCGCTCCTCATAGCCTGCGAGCCCAACCATCGCCAGCGCAGCAGCAACGCGCTCGGCACGCTGGCCCCGCGGCACGCGCCGCATCTCCAGCCCGAAGGCGACGTTCTCGGCCACGGTCATGTGCGGAAACAGCGCATAACTTTGAAACACCACGCCAAGTCCGCGCCTGGCGGGATGCACCGCGGTGAGATCTTGCCCCTCGAGCCGGATGGTGCCCCGTGAAGGCTCGAGGAAACCCGCGATCATCTGCAACGTCGTGGTCTTTCCGCATCCGGACGGACCGAGAAACGAGATGAACTCGCCCTTCCGCACCGTGAGACTGAAATCGTCGACGACGGTCTGCGAACCGAACTGCTTTGCGACGTGCTCGAGTTCGAGAAAGGACATCAATGTGCTTTCCGGATATTGAAGGAGCCGGGATTGATGGCGCGGGCGAGAGGCGACCCTCGCGAGAGCTCAGCGCTCGACCTCGCGATTCCAGCGCTTGGTCCAGTCCTCGCGCTTCTCGTTGATCGCCGTCCAGTCGGGATTGTAGAGCTTCGCCGCGCGCTCGCCGATCGGCGCCATCTTGCCGAGCCCCTCGGGGATCACCAGCGATTTCAGCACCGGCCCGTAGCCATATTCCTTCAGCAGCACGAGCTGGATCTTCGGATCAAGCAGCATCTTGATGAAGGCGCCGGCCAGCGGCGACGCGTTCGGCCTGGCGATCGGGCAAGCGGTCGTGAGCAGCGTAGCGGCATCTTCCTTCGGGTAGACGAAGTCGACGGGGAAACCGGTGCTGGCAAAACTCTGCACGCGGCCGGTGCCCCATACCGCGAGCACCGCCTGGCCCGACTGGAACAGCTCGGTCATCTTGCCCGGCGACGGCTCATAGGCGAGCACGTTCGGATTGATGTCGTTCTTGAAGATCTTGAAGCCGGCATCGACGTTGGCTTCGCTGCCGCCGTTCATCCGCGCCAGCATCAACAGCGCTTCCAGGCCGTAGGTGTTGTTGATCGGCGGAATGACGAGCTGCTGCCGGTACTTCGGATCCTTCAGGTCATTCCAGGAGGTCGGCGGCGCCCAGCCCTTCTCGGCAAAGACCTTGGTGTTGTACATCAGGCCGGTCGCGACGATGCCGATCGCCACCGCGCGATCATCCTTGAAGCGGGCAGCGTCATAGAGATCGATGGTCGACAGGCCGTCGAGCTTGCCGCAGAAGCCCAGCTGAATCGCCTGGTACATCGGACCGTCGTCCACGATCGCGACGTCGATCTGCTGATTGCCCTTCTGGGCTTGCAGCTTGGCGAGCGTATCCGTCGAGTTGCCGGCGACGTATTGAACCTTCACGCCATTGGCCTGCTCGAACGCGGGGATCACCTCGTCGCGCATCGTCTTCTCGTACGAGCCGCCGTACCCCGCGACGTAGAGCGTCGTCGGCTGGGCCGAGGCCTGCGACGAGAGCGAGATCAGCGCCGCGAGGCTGACTGCGCACAGAAGGCGAAGATGCTTCATCGTCCAAGCTCCCATTTCGCTGCGCAGCGGCGTCCCGGGAGTCGATGACCGGGAGGCCGGCGCGTGTGTTGATCTTGCGCCCGTCCAAAGCCCGGCCGAGCAATACGGTATCAGGGAACCGCCAGCCCCCTTTCAGCCATTCCAATCTGCTGAAAAAACATGCGGTATCCAGACTTGATGAAAAAGATCGCAGCCCTCGCTTTCGCCGTCCAATGAATAATGGCAGGCTTCGTATGCCGAAATATTATGAAGGACGAACAATGTGGCGCGGATAAATCCACGGCAGGTCGAGGCGTTCCGGGCCATGATGCTGACCGGCAGCGTAACCGAGGCGGCCAAGCTGATGGCCGTGACCCAGCCGGCGGTGAGCCGATTGCTCCGCGATTTCCAGGCGCTGCTGAAGATGGAGCTGTTCGAGCGGCGTGGCAGCGGGCTGGTGCCGAGCACGGCGGCCACGGCACTTTATATGGAGGTCGAACGCTCCTTTGTCGGCCTCGAGCGCATCACCGCGGCCGCCGAAGAGATCCGCAGCCGCCGCACCGGCACGCTGCGAATTGCCGCGCTGCCTGCGCTGTCCAACGGCTTCCTGCCGCGGCTCACCGGACATTTCCTGAAGGAGCGGCCCAATTTCAACCTCGCCTTCTTCGGTCTGATCTCGCCGATCGTCATCGACTGGGTGCTGAACAATCAGTGCGACATCGGCTTTGCCGAGGCCCCGATCGCGCATTCCGGCCTGCCATGCGTGCGGATGCCCGCGCTGCCGCGCGTCGCCATTCTTCCCGCCGGCCATCGGCTCACCAGCAAGGCCACGCTTGAGCCGGGCGATTTCGAGGACGAGACGTTCATCTCGCTGTCGGCCGGCTCGACCGGCCGGCACCTCATCGACCAGGCCTTCAGCCGCAACGATGTCCGCCGGATCCTGCGCGTCGAAACGATGCTGTCGGAGATCATGTGCGGACTGGTCTCGTCCGGCCTTGGCGTGGCGCTCTGCGATCCGTTCACGGCGCGGGAGTTCGAGAGCCGCGGCGTCGTGGCGCGCCGCTTCCTGCCGCGGATCGATTTCGAATTCGCCGCGGTGTTTCCCCCGCAGCGGCGTCCCTCGCCCGTTGCGCTGGAACTGGTGGAAACGCTGCGGCAGGCGCTCGTTGCGCTGGATGAGGAAAGCGCCGGTCCGGAGCATGACGCCGGGCGGCAGAGTGCCGATCACCTAATTATGAAGCCTAGCTGATAAGTTAATCTTTACAGTTTACCTTCATATCGGCTAACCCGCCGACATGAATAGCTCACCCGCCCGCACCGGCTCCGCGCGCACATCCGCGCTCGCCGAGGATCTTCGCCTGTTGATCGGCACGCTGAAGCGCCGGCTGCGCGAGCAGGGCCAGCGTGACGACCTGCCGCCTTCCCAGGTCGCGGTGCTGCTTCGCCTCGAAAAGGACGGTCCAGCGACCGTGTCCAGCCTGGCGCGGTCGGAGGGGATGCGTCCGCAGTCGATGAGCTCGGCAATATCCGCGCTCGAGGCTGCGGGCCTGGTCCGCGGTGCGCCCGATCCGGACGACGGCCGGCAAACCATCATGTCGCTCACCGATGCCTGCCGCGAGCGGCTGCGCACCGGCCGCGCCGCGCGGCAGGACTGGCTGTCGCGCACCATCGCCGACCGGCTGTCGGCGCGGGAGCAGGATGAACTCGCCGCCGCCGTCGGCTTGCTGAAACGGCTGGTCGAGGATTGACGCCGGCCGCACCGCGCCAATCGCGAGAAAGGAGACGATCATGGCTCTGACGACGCTCGATCCGATCACCGCCCTCATTGTCGTCGATTTGCAATCAGGGCTCGTCGGCGCGCCGTTCGTGCATCCGTTCGGAGACGTCGTGGCGCGCGCCTGCGCTCTCATCGATGCGTTTCGACGGCGCGGACTGCCGATCGTGCTGGTCAATGTTGACGGCACAGCACCCGGACGAACCGAGCGGCCACGCCACAGTGGACAATTTCCCGACGGCTGGACCGACCTGCTCCCGGAGCTTGACCGGCAAGCGAGCGATATCGTCGTGACCAAGCGGACATGGGGCGCGTTCGCCAGCACCGATATCGAGAACCAGCTAAGAGCCCGTGGCGTCACACATGTCGTGGTCGCCGGCGTTGCGACCGGCACCGGCGTCGAATCGACGGCCCGGCAGGCCTATGAAGCGGGCTTCAACGTCGCGCTCGCGGTCGACGCCATGACCGATGCGCGGCCGCACGCACATGACTACAGCATCGAACACGTGTTCCCGCGGCTCGGCGAAACCGGCTCGACGCAGGCGATCATCGACCTCCTTGAAAGGACCAACGCGCATGAACTGGCTTGACCTCGTCGCCTACGTCTTCGGCGGCGCCTTCCTCACCAACGCGATCCCCCACGTCGTCGCCGGCATGATGGGCGAACCGTTCCAGAGCCCGTTCGCAAAGCCGCCGGGCAAGGGCCTGTCGTCATCGACCGTCAACGTCGTGTGGGGCTTCTTCAACCTCGCCGTCGGATATCTCCTGGTCTGCCGCGTCGGCGATTTCGGCTTGAGAACCACCAGCGACGTCGCAGCGCTCGGCCTCGGCGGCCTCCTGATCGGCCTGTTCCTGGCGCGACGGTTCGGACGGTTTCACGGCGGGAATGAACCTCAGCGAACATGAGACGCGTCTTTCGATCGTTCGCGAGCTTCAACTACCGGGTCTGGGCGGCCGGCGCGCTGGTGTCCAACATCGGCACCTGGATGCAGCGCGCCGCCCAGGACTGGCTCGTTTTCACTCAGCTCACGCAGCATAGCGCATCCGCCGTCGGCATCGTGATGGCGCTGCAATTCGGACCGCAGCTGCTGCTGATGCCGTGGACCGGCTTTGCCGCCGATCATTTCAACCAGCGCAAGCTGCTGATGGCGACCCAGGCGACGATGGGCGCGCTCGCACTCGTCCTCGGGATGCTCACCGTCACCGGGCTGGTGCAGCTCTGGCAGGTCTACACTTTCGCGTTCCTGTTCGGCTGCGCCGCAGCGCTCGATGCGCCGGTGCGGCAGACCTTCGTCGCCGAGCTGGTCAGCGATACCAACCTGTCGAACGCGATCGCGCTGAACTCGACCTCGTTCAACGCTGCGCGCATGATCGGCCCCGCCGTCGCCGGCCTCATCATCGCCTCGGTCGGCACCGGCTGGGCGTTCCTGTTCAACGGCGCATCGTTCCTCGCGGTGCTGACCTCGCTGACCCTACTGCGCCCCTCCGAGCTGCGCCCGAACGCGCGCGCCCATCGCACCAAGGGCAGCGTCATGCAGGGTTTTCACTATGTCTGGTCCCGCCCCGACCTCAGGGCGACGCTGATCATGCTGTTCCTGATCGGGACCTTCGGACTGAACTTTCCGATCTTCATCTCCACAATGGCGGTCGGCGTGTTCCACACCGATGCGCGCGGCTTCGGCCTGCTGTCGTCGGTGATGGCGCTCGGGACGATGTCGGGCGCGCTGCTTGCCGCCAGCCGCGAGCAGCCGCGATTCTCTTCCCTGATGCTGGGCGCTGCGATCTTCGGCCTGGGCTGCACGCTGGCCGCATTGGCGCCGGGCTATTGGCTGTTCGCCGCCGCGCTCGTCGTGATCGGCGTCGCCGCGCTGACCGTCACCAACACCTCGAACGCGCTGATGCAGCTCTCGACCGAGCCTGCGATGCGCGGTCGCGTGATGGCGCTGCGGCTCGGCGTTGCGCTGGGCGGCACGCCGATCGGCGCACCGATCGTCGGCTGGGTCGCCGACCACCTCGGCCCGCGCTGGGCACTCGGGGTCGGCGCCGCCGCCGGTTTTGCCGCCGCGATCGTTGCAGTAACCTTCCTGTTTCAACGGGACGCCGAAGCAGGCCACCTGCCGCCCGCGGTGAAGCGGTAAGCCGGTCGGTCGACGCTCAGAATCACAAAATGACCTCGATCAGACGGGGGCCGCGATCTCTCATCGCGCTGGCGAACTGGCTCGCGAATTCGTCAACCGATGTTGCGCGGCTCGCCTCTACGCCCATGCCGGACGCAAGTTTGACCCAATCAAGCTCGGGATTGTGCAGATCGAGCATCGAAAATGCCTTAGGACCGGGATCACCGGCTCCGACCCGCCCGAGTTCGATGTTGAGAATCGCGTAAGAGCGGTTGGCGAAGATCACCGTGGTGACGTCGAGCGACTCCCGGGCCTGCGTCCACAACGCCTGCAGCGTATACATCGCCCCACCGTCACCGTGGAGACAGACGACTTTCCGGTCCGGGCAGGCCACCGCAGCACCTGTTGCAAGAGGGATGCCCTGTCCGATCGCGCCACCTGTCAGCGTCAGATGATCGTGCGGCTCGATCATGGCCGCAAATCGATGCACGCCGCCGCCTGCCGTTGCACCTTCGTCGGAAATGATGGCGCCATCAGGAAGATAGTGGGCGATGACCTGTCCGGCCGTCCGCGCATCAAGCGGCCCGGCCGGAATGTCTGGCTTGTTCAATACGCCGACGTGCAGCGGCCGACCTGTGGCCTTCACTGCGTCGGCAAGAGCCTCCAGGGCGGCGGTACCATCCTCATGCGCGTGGGCGAGATGGAGAATCCTGCAATTCTCGGGCGTGCACCAGGACGGCTTGTTGGGATAAGCGAAGAAGCTGACAGGAGGTTTGGCGCCGACCAGGATGAGTTGCTCCGTCCCGTTCATGAACTCGACGATTTGCTCCGCGAAATAGGGAATGCGTTCGACCCGCACGCGGCCGGCTCCGCGCTGGCAACGTGGCGCGAACGTATCGCATGCGATCCGTGTGCCGGTCGCCGTGGCGATCCGGCCGGCCGCGCTGAGCCCGCGCTCCTTCAGCGCGGCTCCGCGGATCAGCATCATGGTTTTCCTTCCGGATCGGAGCGCGGCCGCAGCCTGGTCGATCGCCTCGGTCGCAACCTGTGCCGGCGTCGGCTTCGGCAAGGCCGGCGCCGGGCGATCGGCTTCCAGCCAGGCGGTGTCGGCGGGCAGGATCAAGGTCGCGATCTGACCGGGATATTGCAACGCCGCCTGAACGGCACGAGCTCCGTCCGCAGCAACGGTCTGGGCACTTGCCAACGAATGTACCCAGGCGGAGACCGGCCGTGCGAAGCCATGGACGTCGGAAGCGAGCGGCGCGTCATATTGCGCGTGATAGGTCGCGTGGTCACCGACGATATTGACGATCGGTGTCGCCGCGCGCCGCGCATTATGGAGATTGGCTAATCCGTTCGCGAGCCCCGGCCCGAGATGCAGGAGCGTCGCGGCGGGCTTCTCTGCCATGCGACCATAGCCGTCGGCCGCCCCGGTCACCGCGCCTTCGAACAGGCCAAGCACGACCCGCATGCCCTCGACCCTGTCGAGGGCTGCGACGAAGTGCATCTCCGACGTGCCGGGATTGCCGAAACAGACCTCGACATCCGATGCGACGAGTGTCCGCAAAAGACTTTCCGCGCCGTTCATGCCGGTTCTCCGTCGTACGGTTGTTCGCTCGGCTCGTTATGATGCTCCCACCTAGGCGTCGGCCTCGTCCAGTCAGACGAAGGCGCTCAATCCAGTGATCGACTTGCCGACGATCAGGGTGTTCATCTCGCGGGTGCCCTCGTAGGAGTAGATCGCCTCGGCGTCGGCCACGAAGCGGCCGATATGGTTCTCGAGCAGGATGCCGTTGCCGCCGAGCAACTCGCGCGCATAGCCGACGGTCTCGCGGCATTTGACGGTGCAGAACGCCTTCGCCAGCGAGGCGTGTTCGTCCAGCATCACGCCCTCGTCCTGCATCTGTCCGAGCCGCAGCATCATCGCCTGCGTCGCGGTGACGTTGCCGAGCATCCTGACCAGGAGATCCTGCACCAGCTGGAAGCCGCCGATCGGCCTGCCGAACTGGTGCCGCTCGGTCGCATAGCGCAATGCATGCTCATAGGCGCCCATCGCGCAGCCGACGGCGAACCACGCGACCCCGGTGCGGGTCATGCGCAGCACCTTGGCCGTGTCCTTGAAGGTGTTGGCGTTCTGCAGGCGATCCGCCTCGGGCACACGGCAATCCTTCAGGGTGATCAGGCCGTTCTGCACCACGCGCAACGCCATCTTGGTCTTGATCTTCTCGACCGAGAAGCCGGGATTGTCCTTGGCCACGACAAAGCCCTTGACCTGGTTGGAGCCCTCCTCGCGCGCCCAGATCACGTTGATGTCGGCGAAGGTGGCGTTGCCGATCCACTTCTTCTGGCCGTTAAGAATCCAGACGTCACCCTCGCACCGGCAGGTGGTCAGCATGCCGCCAGACGTCGCGGAGCCGACCAGCGGCTCGGTGAGGCCGAACGAGCCGATCTGCTCGAAGCGCATCATCGCAGGCAGCCAGCGCTGCTTCTGCGCCTCGTCGCCGCACAGATAGATCGAGCCCGCCGAGAGCCCGGTATGCACGCCCCAGAAGGTCGCGATCGAGGAATCGACCCGCGCCAGCTCCATCGCGACGAAGCCGTTCAGCAGCCAGCTGCCGCCGGCCGCGCCATAACCCTGGTAGCCGACGCCGCCGATGCCGATCTCGGCCATCTTCGGGATGATCGCGAACGGAAATTCGTCGCGGGCCCAGAACTCCTCGATGACCGGCGCGACCACGCCCTCGGTGAATGCGCGCACGCGCTGCACCAGCGCGCGCTCCTTCTCGTTCAGGACGGTGGCAATCCGGTAGAAGTCGCCGTCGACCGGCGGCGGCGCATAGTCCGGCTTTCCAGCTCGTGTCGCCTGCGGATTCGCCATGTTGTGCTCCCTGATGCGGTCGAGATTTGACCTTGTGTCGCGAGCCCCGCCGGGGCGTGGCGTTCCGTCGGGGTGGATCGCGTGCTGTTTCGGGAGCGCTCTCAACCCGATTTGTCCGGACGGACGCTGGCGCGGAACTCCTCGAAGCTTTCCTTCATGCGATCCTGGATGATCTTGACCGAATCGGTGGTCGACTGCCGCGCCGTCGACGCGCTGTCCTGGGCACCCTTCACGGCAATGTCGAACATTTTTCGCGCGAATTCGGTCTGCAACGCGAGGTTCTCGTGAACCTTGCCGAGCGGCTTGTATTCGCGGGCCAGCGTCGAGGCCTCGTGCAAGCCCGCCTCCAGCACCTCGCGCTGCTTTTGCGCCACGGATTGCGCGCCTTGCGCCGCGACCTTCGCGCTCTGGCCAAGTGCCTCGAGGTTCTTTTTCTGGGCCTGCAGCAATTCGTCCACGTTCAGCTTCGGCAAGCCGAGATCACTGCCGAACTTCCGCAGCATCTCGATGTAAGAGGTATTGTCGGTCACGATATCCTCCCTGGTTGCTGTGTTTAAGGCTTCTGTCGCCCGCCTCCGGACGTTGGAACGAGATCCCTGAAGTAGCTCGTCGTTCGCGCGAGCAGAGATGACGACGCGGCCTGACGGCTGTCGTCAGCCAGAAACGCTTCGATCAGGCCGGCGGTTTCCGTTGGCCGCGTCACCATGAACAGGTGCCCGTCGTCGATCAGGCGCAACTCGGCGTTCGGGATCAGGCTCGCCATGATCTGACCGTTGACCGGAGGCACCAGCGGATCGTCACTGCCCATCAGGATCAGCGTCGGCTGCGGCAGCGACCACAGCCAGGGCAGGCTGGTCCAGCCGGTCATTGCGAGCAGCTGATAGAAGTAACCCATGCTGCGCGCACCGTGCATCGCGGCCGCATGCCGGCCGATCAATGACGGATCGTCGCGAAACGCCCCGCCATAGATGTCGGCGGCGATCGTTTTCATGTAGCCCTTGTCGGTGTAGCGGCGCGGCGTCGCCATCTTCCACAGCACCGCGGGGCTTGCCGGCACCATGGTGAAACCGGGTGCGGTCGCGGCCAGCACCAGCCGGCGGCAGCGTTTTGGAAACTGATGCGCGAATTGCTGTGCGATGCCGCCGCCCCAGGACACGCCGGCGACGTCGACCTCGGCGTAGCCCAGCTGGGCCACGAGCCCGGCGGCAAGCCGCGCCAGGGTCGACGGACGATACGGCCACGCCGGCCTCGGCGATCCGCCGACGCCGGGCACGTCGAAGATGATGGCGGTGGTGCCGGTGAGCGCGTCGAGCAACGGCCGCGCCAGCTCCCAGTTGGCGCCGATCCCGTTGAACAGCAGTAACGGCGGCCCGCTGCCGTCACCGTGCCGGATCGCAACCTGGAGCAGCTGGCCGTCGACCGTGATCTGCCGCGTCTCGATCGTGCCGCGCTGCGCAACCGCCGCCGGCGTCGCCGTATCGGCGCTGGTGAGATCCTCACTCAAAGACGTAGGTCCCTGGAGCCGCAGCAAGGGTCGGATAGCGCGTGCTGCCGAGCGCGGCGGGCGCATTCACTTCGTCGCCCGAGCGCGCCTGCAGCCAGTCGCGCCAGTCGAGCCACCAGCTGCCCTTGCGCTTTTCGGCCGAGGCCATGAACGCATCGGGCTTGTCCGCGGAGATCGGCCCGATCATGAAGGACGCCTTGGGATTGGTCGGCGGATTGAGCAGGGATTGCAGGTGCCCGCTGTTCGAGAGCACGAAGGTGGTGCCCTCGCCCATGATCTGGGCGGTCTTGTAGACGCCCTTCCACGGCGTGATGTGGTCGGTCACGCCGGCGACCACGTAGCTGTCGGCCTTGACCTTGCTCATGTCGATGGTCTTGTCGTTGAGCGTCAGCTTGCCGGCGTTGACGAACGGGTTGGAGAAATAGAGATCGAGATAGTCGCCATGCAGCGCCGCCGGCAGGCGGGTCGTGTCGGCGTTCCAGTACAGGATGTCGAAGGCCGGCGGCTGGTTGCCGAGCAGATAGTTGTTGACCCAGTAATTCCAGATCAGGTCGTTGGGCCGCATCCAGGCGAACATCCGCGCCAGGTCGTGGCCGTCGACGATGCCGCGCAGTTGCGACGACGCCTTGGCCGCGCGCATGGTCTCGGGCGTCATCAGGCAGCCGAACGTGCTCTCCTCGGCCGAGTTGGGATCCAGCAGGCAGACCGCCAGCACCAGGTTCTTGATCTTCTTCTCTGCGGCAGTGCCAAGCGTCGCGAAATAGGCCGACGAGGTGATGCCGCCGGAGCAGGATCCCATCAGCGAAATGTCTTCGCTGCCGGAAATCTCGCGCGCCGCGTCGACCGCCTCGTCCAGTGCCGCGACATAGGTGTCGAGCCCCCAGTCGCGGTGCGCCGCGGTCGGGTTGCGCCAGCTTACCGCAAAAACCTGGATGCCGCTCTCGAGCAGGAAGCGCACCATGCTCTTCTCCGGCGAGAGATCGAGCGCGTAGTACTTGTTGATCTGCGGCGGCGTGATCAAAAGCGGCCGCTTCCGCACCATCGGCGTTGTCGGCATGTACTGGATCAGCTCGAGCAGCTCGTTGCGGAAGATCACCGCGCCCGGCGTGGTCGCGAGGTTCTCGCCGACCTTGAACGCACTCATGTCCACCATCGACGGCATGCCGCGATTCTGCGTCAGATCGCCGATATAGTTCTTCAGGCCGCTCCAAAGGCTTTGTCCGCCGGTGTCGATGAACTTGCGGACCGCCGCCGGGTTGGTGAGCATCGTGTTGGTCGGCGCGACCGCATCGATCAGGATATCCGTGATCAGATGCGCGCGCTGCTTGTCGATGTCGCTGAGGCTGGTCTTGTCGACCAGGCCGCTCACCGCCTCACCCCAGGCCAGATAGGCCTTGAGCAGGCCGGAGTGCAGCGAGCTCTCCTTCCAGGTCGGATCGGCAAACCGCTTGTCGCCCGCCTTCGGCGCCCGCTCCGACTTGCCGCCAGCGATCGAGCCGAGTTCGCCGACGAACGACAGCCACTGCTCGGTTGCGACCTTCGGTTCGTTGATGACGGCCTTGAACAGGATGCCCGCGCCCTCGACGAGGTCCTGTCCCTGGATGCCGACCAGTGGATTGAGCGCCAGCGTGTTCCTGGATGCGGCCTCGGATATGTCGGATGTGGGCGGAGCCGGCGTGCGATTTTCCGTGCTCATTGCTTTGCTCCCGACGCGGGGATCAGAAGGGCCAGCGTTTCGGCGATCAGCGCCGGCTTCTCCGACCCTTCGACCTCCAGCGTGTTGAGGGTTTTCATGATCACCTGGCCGCCGTCCTTCGGCTCGACGCTGGAAAGCACCACACGCAGCCGCACGCGCGCACCGGCAGGCACCGGCGCCAGGAAGCGCACCTTGTCGATCCCGTAGTTCAGCCCGGCGGCGGCATCGCGCGGAATGATTCCGACCTGCATCGCGAGCGGCGCCACCATCGCGAGCGTCAGGTAGCCATGCGCGATCGGACCGCGGAACGGACTTTCTCTTTTGGCCCGTTCAACGTCGACATGTATCCACTGGTGATCGCCGGTGCAGGACGCAAACGTGTCGATACGCTGCTGATCGATCGTGACCCAGTCGGAAAGCCCGACCTCCTTTCCAACATGCTCACCCAGGCCGGCAAGTGTGAGGCTGCTCATGATGTTGTCCTCCTCGATCTTCTCTCGGCTGCATTCGGGCACTCACATGTCGCCGTACAGCTCGCGCAGCTCCTTCTTGTTGATCTTGCCGACGCTGGTCTTGGGAATGCTGTCGATGAACAGGATCTTGCCGGGTATGCCGTACTTCGAGATGACGCCCTTGTCGGCGAACACCTTGAGATGGTCCTTGATGGCGTCGTCGCTGAGGCCGTCGGCGCCGGACGGCTTCTTGACCACGAGCGCGAGCGGCCGCTCGCCCCATTTCTCGTCTTTTACGCCGATCACCGCGGCCTCGGCCACGCCGTCGCATTGCGAGATCAGATCCTCGATCTGCAGCGACGACACCCATTCGCCGCCGGTCTTGATCACATCCTTGATGCGGTCGGTGATCTGGACGCAGCCGCCCGGACTGACCACGGCGATATCGCTGGTGTGCAGATAGCCGCCTTCCCAGAGTTGCTCCGAGCCTTCGGGGTTGTTGAAGTAGCCCTGGGTGAGCCAGGGCGCCCGCAGCACGATCTCGCCAGGGGACTTGCCGTCATGGGGCACGTCCTTCATGTCGGGATCGACGATGCGCAGATCGACCAGCGGGCCGGCCATGCCGGCGCGGGTGCGGAATTCGACCTCTCCGTCAGGATCGCCGCTGAGATCCCTGGATTGGACATGGGAGACCGCGGCAAGCGGGCCGGTCTCCGACATGCCGTAACCCGCGAAGATGTCGATGCCGGCCTCCATCGCCTGCTTGGCCAGCGCCTTCGGTAACGCAGAGCCGCCGATCACCATCTTGAGGCCGTTGAGATCGACCTTGGCGGCAGCGGCGGCGTTGAGCAGCATCTGCAGGATGGTCGGCACGCCGTGGGTGAAGGTGACGCCTTCGCTCTTGATCAGCTTGACCAGCATCGCCGGCTCGTAGCGCCCAGGATAGACCTGCTTGGTGCCGGCAAGCGTCGCCGACCAGGGGAAGCCCCAGGCGTGAACGTGGAACATCGGCGTGATCGGCATGTAGACGTCGTCGCGCGAGAAACGCCCCTGCGACCCGGCCATGCCGAACAGTGCAAGCCCGGCGATCGTGTGCAGCACGAGCTGGCGGTGGCTGTAATAAACTCCCTTCGGCAGACCGGTGGTGCCGGTCGTATAGAAGGTGGTGGCCTGGGTGTTCTCGTCGAAATCGGGAAAGTCGTAATCCGGCGAGGCCGCGCCAAGCAGGTTCTCATATTCGCCGATGAAGGACAGACTGCCGGTCTGCGGCGACGGCTTGTCCGACATCACGATCATCCGCTTGACCTTGGGCAACTGCGCCTTGATGCCTTCAAGCAATCCGACGAACTCTTCATTGACGAGCAGGGTCGACGCGCCGGCGTGATCGATCGTGTAGGCGATCTGCTCCGGCGACAGGCGAACGTTCACCGTCTGCAACACGGCGCCCATCATCGGGATCGCGAAGAAGGCCTCGAGAAAGCGATGGCTGTCCCATTCGAGCACGCCGACGGTGTCGCCGGGCTCGACGCCTGCCTTGCTGAGCGCCGAGGCGAGGCGGCCGATCCGTTCTCTGGTCTGTCGATAAGTCTGACGCTTGAGATCGCGATAGACGATCTCCTGGTCGGGCGCCTGCACGCGCGGCGTGTGCCAGAGCTGCTTGAAGATGAGCGGATATTGATAGGCGGATTGGGCAGTCTGAATCAGCCTTCCAACCATGGAAGCCTCCCTCGACCTGGCATGTCCTCCGACCGTTGCGTCCGCAGTTCTTGAGCGAGCGGATCGCGTGGCCTGCCGTCCTAAGTCACGACGGTCAGACCGTGTGACATTAGGACGAAGCCTCGCGTGATGCCCGAGATTTGTGAAGGTCCGAAACGGACATCGGCGGGGTCTTAACCGGACAAGCTGCTCTCGTCGACGGCAGGCGGCCCTTACCGAGGATGCTCTTCTTGCGTGTCTTCATCTTTTTCACCGCTGCCATTTTGCTGCTATGCAACAACGGCGCCCCATTGATAAGCCTTGGATTGGCCTTGGGTTGTGCCCCGAACCGGCTATGTTGCGAGGCACTGGCGAACCAAAATTCGTCCGGCTCAAGCTTTGCGCCGTCCGGCATCCGGACAAAAGGAAAGGCTGGTTCAATTTGCAACCAACCATGCGACCGAAGAGACCCTTGGGCCCCCGCAACGATATCCTGACCGTCGGCAGCAGCGACAAGGTTTACGAGACGACCAAGCTTGGCGCCGTGTTCGACATGCTGGCCGGCGCCGGCGTCCCGGCCGACGCCATCCTGCGCGGCACCAACATTCCGCTCGCCGACGTCCATTCACCGCAGGCACGGATCTCGCTGACGCAACTGATGATGGTCTGTCAAAACGCCTTGCGCCTGTCGACCGACCGTCATCTACCTTATCGCATCGGCGCATCGATCCACATCTCGACCTACGGAATGTACGGCTACGCGCTGCTCTGCTGCCCGGACTTCCGCAAGGCGATGGAATTCGCGATGCGTTACCACGCGCTCGCGGCGCCGCTGGCGGCGATCGACTTCAGGGAGGACAAGGTCCATGCGAGATGGACGATCGAGCCCAACCTGCATGCGTTTGCCGATCCCGCGCTCTACCGGTTCGTCGCCGAGATGCAGATCGGCATCCACATCTCGCTGATGCGCGACGTCATGGGGCCGGGCTTCGTCCCCTTCGAAATCACGCTGGCCTATCCGCAGGCAGCGGACTTCGATCTTCCGCTCGACCATGTCGGATGCCCGGTGCGCTTCAATCAGCCGGCCAACCAGATCGTCTTCAAGGCGCAATGGCTGGATCGGAGCGCCGATCTCGGCAACAAGACGACGTATCCGACCATCGTCGCCCTCTGCGACGACCTGCTCGGGGACTTGAGATTGCGGACCGGCGTTGCCGGAAAGATTCGCGCCATCCTGCTTGGCGACATCGCAAATCCGCCGACCTTCGAGGCGATCGCGAAGCTGCTCGGCGTGAATGACCGCTCGTTGCGGCGCCAGTTGCGCCAGCAGGGCTTTTCCTTTCGGGGGCTGCACGACGAGCTACGGACCCAGATTGCCCTGAAATATCTCCGCAACACGACGCTGGCCAACGAAGATATCGCATTGGCGCTCGGGTTCAGCGATGCGGCGAACTTCAGGCGCGCGTTCCACCGCTGGACCAACAAGGCACCGAGCGACATCCGCGGCGAATGATTGCCGGCTGCGACCTTTCAGCGCCTTGCTTGCGCGAAGGCGGCTTCGGCGCATTGTCCGAGCATGATCTTTCGGGAAAACCGCTCGGCACTTTTCCGGATCATGCCCTAGTAAGCGTAAGCCGTCTTGCCCGGCTGCACGGTCAGCCGAAAGGCAACATCGGTCGAACCGTCCAGCAGCTCGATCACGTGGTCACACACCAGGCACCGAAACTCGCCGGCGACGCCGCCCTTCGACGTCAATTCGATCCGGCGATAGCCGGCCTGGCAATGGGGGCACGTCACGTCAGATTTTCGCATCGAATCAGCAAGCCGTTGCTCGATCTATTTTCCACACGCCCATGGTCAGAAATGTGACGGCGTCACGATCTCTGAGAAACAGGCATAGGGTCGCGCGATCGTTATCGGTGGCTGTAGACGGGTGCCGGCGGCCGATAGGGAAAGGCCGAGACCCCGAAGTTGCGGCCATATTGCTGCTGCACCGCCGGGACGTTGACCACACCGATCTTGATGTCCTGCGACTTCGCGTCGAGCGGCGGCGTGTTGGTCACCGGCGGATTGACCTGATCGACCTGCTTCCTCAGCCGCTCATTGATGCAGCCAAGCGAGACCGCATCGCCGCAGCGCTCGGGGGCGCCGCCGCCACCTCTTGCCGGAGCCCGGCCGGTGCCGCCACTCGTGTCGCGGTTGAGATTGACCGCCGGCGGAGGTGCACCGACGACAATTTCCGGCAGCGGCGTGTGCTGCTGCGTCTGTGTCTGAGCCTGCGCCGGCATCGCCGACAATCCGGCAACGGCGATCGCCAACATAAGTGCTTTCATCGGTGCTGCTCCTTGCAGAACCAGAACTGTTTCAAACGATAGGAAGCGAAGGGCGGATATCAAGCGAGGATATCAAGACGACGATATCAACTACGGCGGCGTGGCCGCTTGCCATTTCCCTCCCCGGGCCTGGATCACAAGCGCGTTCAGCCGCGTGTTGAGCGCAACGAGATCGACGCGCCCGATGCGCCCGCCGCCGCCGAGGCATTTGCGGCCACATCCGCCGCCACCCCCAGCGCCGCTTCGCCCAGGTTCGCCGAAGGTCGCGACCGGCACGGTTCCCGTCACCCGAAAGCCGCGGGCAAACAACCGGGCGCGCACCGCCACGCAATAATTCACCGACAGATAGGAGAAACGGGTCTCACCGTGACCCGCACGGTACTTCATGACCGCGGTGCAGAGGTCGCCGCCGGCAAGGCGCCACGCCTGCGCAAGGTACATGACGCCAAAACGAATGTTGTTTTCGGGAATCGCAAGTTCGGCGAGCGAGCCGGAAAAGCCCAGCATGCGCGCGGTCGATGGCAACAGCTGCATCAGCCCGATTTCGCCGACGCCGCCGATCACATCCGGATTGTAGCCGCTCTCCACGCCCATCACGGCCTCGGCGATCTCGGGTGCGAGCCCGCTTCCGGCCGCCTCCTTCTCGATCAACGCGCGATAGCGCATGCGCGCATCCGAAACCGCGGCCTGGTTCCCGGGCGGAGGCGGGAGACTTTTCCCGCCAGCATCCTTCGCCTCACCTTTGGCCGTATCTTTGGCCGCATCCTTTGCAGGCGCGGCCGGCTTCGTCGTCACCTCGGCCGGCGGCTTTGCCGTCGCATCGGCAGCAGGCTCCGCCGACCCGACGGCGGCAAAGCGTGTGCTGAATGATGGCGCCGCCGTCTCTGCCTCCGCGTGAGCGGTCTGCGCAAGACCAAGCGCGAGCGCAAGACCGCCGGCTGCAATGCAACTGCTCCAGTGACGAGCAGGATCGAGCTGCTTCCGCCATCGGCTGATGCAGCTCGCCTTCATCGTGGAGGCACCGTCATTCATTGGTCGCTTGCGGTCCTGATCGTCGCGCGCCGGCACGACTTACTGGATGGTGGGAACTGCCCCTGCTTCCGCGGTGCGCTCATGCGCCGGCTGCTGGCCGGGCGCACTGGGTTGCGGGGCGGCAGCCGCGCCATTCCGGGCGGCGAGTTTCGGCAGCTCCTCGCGCAGATAGGCGATCAGCTCCTGAACCAGCCGGTCCCAAACCTCGATCTGCGCCCGCACGAAGTTCGGCGCCACCCCACCGGCAACGGAGACATCGAGGCAGAACACCAGGAACGGATGGCTGAGTTGCAGCCGACCGAACCGCCGCGTCGCGTTCCAGCGATTGACGAGGTCGAGCGGCAGCTCGCCCTGCACCTGGAGCGTGGTGACCAGCGTGGCGTCGACGAAACCCTGTTCCTCGCCGAGCAGCTGATTTCCCGGCCGGATCTCGAAGCCGAGCCCCGCCGTCGCCGAACGCAGATAGGTCGTGTTGGCGACCGGATCGGTCAGCGTTTCGACGCGATAGCCGACATTCTGGAAGTTGTCGCGCAATCCGTCGATGGTGAGTTTGGTGATGATCTCGGACATCTTTATCTCCATATTACTTTTTCGACGCGTCGAGCAGGCTCGACAGTGCAAGCTCGTTGAGGACGGGCGGATGCTGCTTCAAGAGCTCGGCGAGATAGGCCCGCCGCATCATGTTCGACCGCTCGGAGCGAATCTGCAGCGCCAGCTGGTCGCGCACTTCGGGCAAGGTGCGGGTATAGGATGCCTTGGTGTCGATCAGCTTGATGATATGCCAGCCGTCGTCGAGCTTGATCGGCTCGGACACGCTGTTCCTGGCAAGCCCCATCACCTGACTGCGGATCTCCGGACGAATCTGGGTCTCCGCAACCCATCCGAGGTCGCCGACGTCCTTGGCAGCGTTGTTGTCGCCGCGCGCGATCGCCGCGAAGTCCGCTCCCGGCGCCTTCAGCTTGCGCTGCACGTCGTCGAGCTCCTGCCTCGCCTTGTCCTCGGCGGCCTTGTCGCCCTCCTTCGGAGCGGCGATGAAGATCTGCGCGAGCTGGAATTGCCGCGGCATCAGGAACGCGGCGCGATTGGCCTCATAGACCTTCTGCAGATCGTCCTCGCTCGGGAAGCTGGCCGGCGGCGTCGACACCGATTGCAGATAGAGCTCGACCACTGCGCTCTCGCGCGTCCGCTCGAGCTGCGCCGCGACGCCGGGTTGCTGATCCCATTTCTTCGCCACCGCCTCCTGCAGCACGAGGCGGTTGGCAAGCAGCAGCCGGACCGCCTGGCTCAGCATGGCCGGATCCTTGGCGAGCGCAGCCTGCTCGCGCGGGGCAAGCGCAGCAACATAGCTGCGAAGATCATCGGCGGAGATATTGGTGTCGCCGACGCGCGCGATGACATTCTCGGGAGCGGTGGCGGGCTTCGGCGCCGCCGCGACCGGAGCCGGCGCGGGAGCGGCGGCGGCTTGCGCCTGTGCCGCGGGCTGCGGCTGCGGCTTCCTGACGGGAGCCTGCACCGTGCGTGGCGCCGGGGCTTGCGCCTGCGCCGACGCATCCATCGGCGCAAACAAAGCCGCGACAACGGCGGCGAGACCGATCGACCGAAGCGGCTTCACGATAAGGGCGGTCGTCATGGATTCACCTTCTGATCGAGGAACTTGTCCTGGCTTTCCTGCAGCTGATTCTGGATTTCGACCCGGCGCTGCTGAATCGCCGGCTCGCGCGAGACCACGATCTCGCCGATCGTCAGGTCCTTGTAGCGTTGCACCATCTCCTTGCCGGCCTTGACCAGCTGGGTGTTCTTGGCGATGCAGCTCTTGGTGCTGGCCTTGTAGGCGGTGGCCTCACCTTCGAACTTGGCGCGCTCGGCGTCCTTGGTGCGGGCGACAGTGGCGGCCTCCTCATAGGCAGACTTCCACTTCTCCAGCGTCTCATCGCGTTCGGCGAGCCGTTGATTGAACTCATCGACCGCGTCGCGATGTTCCTTGTCGGCTTTCTTCAGCTGCGCCTTGAGGTCGTCGACCTCCTTCTTGGCCGCCGCCTTTTCGCGATCGGCGTCGGCGATTTTTGCCTGCAGGGCCGTACGCTGGTCTTCCAGCGCGCGGGTCTGCGCCGTCGCGCTGCGCAGGGCGTCACGCAGGCGGTCGGTCTCGGACTGGGCGAATGCGGTGCCGGAGCTCAACGCTGCGATCACCATCGTCAGGACAAAGAGTGCGATGCGCATGGTCAGAACTTCGCGTTGAGGTCGACTTGCAGGACGTCGACGGCATAGGGGTTGCCGGCGATGCTGTTGGCGCTCATCCAGCGCAAGGTCGCCCAGACATTCTCGCCGAGACCGATATTGCC
Source organism: Bradyrhizobium sp. I1.14.4 (assembly GCF_050435825.1). Taxonomy (NCBI): domain Bacteria; kingdom Pseudomonadati; phylum Pseudomonadota; class Alphaproteobacteria; order Hyphomicrobiales; family Nitrobacteraceae; genus Bradyrhizobium; species Bradyrhizobium sp. I1.14.4. The sequence goes on from NZ_JBNDLA010000011.1 coordinate 228,079, forward strand.
GCCGACGAAATAGCCCTTGAGGTTGGTGCCGCCGAGGCCGAAATCAGAGTCGGCGAAGGCATCGATGGTGGCGTCGGATTCCAGATATTTGTAGCCGGCGTGGACGTTCCAATCCCAGAGATGCTTGATCTCCCTGTTGCCGACAGTGACGCGGCCGAGCCAACCCTGATTGCCGCCGTTGAACGGACCCGGTGTGGTGCCGCCATCCGGGCTCGGCCCGCGGTTGTTCATCAGAACGCCGTAGGTTGCAGCGGCCGTGTTCATGAGAGAGCGGCTGAACGCGGTGTTGTTGACGTACTCGCCGTCGAGCACGATGTGGGTCGGATGGAAATGTCCGAGATCGAGCTGTCCGCTGACGACCACCGGGCGGTACTGGCTGACCAGTCCGAAATACTGGTACTGAAAGTTCTGGCCGCCATTGTTACCTTGGCCGATGGGATCGGGGATAATGGTACGCAACGGGAAATAGGTATTTCCCTTCTGCGCGAAGGACGGCCGGGTTATGTCGGTATCGCAAACATCGGATGACGTCTCGACGATGCAGGGACTGGAGCGCTGGCCCTGCACGTTGTCGAAGTCGTAGTAAGCGACGCCGAACCGGAACGCATATTCCGGGCTGAAGCGGGCATTGAAGCCGACCTGGCCTCCGAACAGCCACTTGTCGTGGCTTGCGAACTTGGTCGGCGCCCCGGTGGCCGGATCCGCCAGATTGATTCCGGCGTTGAAATCGGTGTTGTAGATCGGGAATGCGCCGGCCACCGCGAATGGCGTGAAGCCTTCCCACACCTCGTGCTTGGCCTGAACGGCGACGCCGTCGAAGCCGAGCTCGCGGTACCAGACCAGATCGGTCGGCGACCAGAACGGGTTGTCGAAACGGCCTGCGGACAGGCTCAAATCGCCATTCCAACCCTGCCAGTTGATGTAGCCGCGATCCAGCCAGAGCGCATATTTCGAAAAGTTGCCTCCGGTGGCACCAAACGTCTGGTTGGTCGACACCGGCGAGTTGTTTTCGCCGGTCGCGATGCGCAAGCCGGCGGTGAACCCGTAGAGCAGGTCCGCTTCCATGCCGAGGCGGCCGCGAAACCGGAACTGGTTGCGGTCCTGCGTGGCGTCATAGGTCGGTCCAAAGTACGGGTTCGAGTTCGATACGTCGAGCGGCGAACCGGTATTGATCGCGTTGAAGTTGGCGGCGCCGGCCTGGTCGTTGCCGGTCGGGAAATAGTTGCCCTGATAGCGCACGCGCGCATCGCCGTAGAAGCGGATACGTTGCGCCCATTCCGGGTAGGTTCCGGGCGACGCCCAGTTCTCTTTCTGCGCCTTGGCCATCACCTCCTGCTTAATCTCTTCCCGTAACTGTCTTTTGACGACTTCGGGAACGTAGGTGACGTGCCTGGTGCCGGGCGGCTGCGCCGCGGCCGCAGCGGCGGTTGCTGCCTTGCTGGCGTCGTCGGCCTTGGCCGTGGCGTCCTTGGCGGCCTGGCGGGAGACATAGGCCTCGTCCTCGGCCTGCTTGATCAGCGCCTGGGCCTGCTCTTCCTTGAGGACGCCCTGCTGCACCAGGAGATTGACGAGATTGACGGTGGCGTTCGACGATGTCGGCTTCGCGCTCGACACCTTCGGCCGCTTGGTATCGGTCCGCTTCGCTGCGGCGGCGGGCGCCTGGTCGGCGGCCTGGTCCGCAGTCTGGCCCACGGCCGGCGTTGCGCAGGCGAGCGCGCTCAGCGACACCGCAAGCGGCAACGCGCGCCATCCTGCGTGAGCTCGTTTCTTAAACATCAGTCCCCCAGTTCTCACTCGCACTTTGAAGTTCAAAGGTTGGTCGTTCAAAGGTTGGTCGTTCGTCAGTTGGTCTCGTCAGCTCGGCCGGCGCGCGGTGACGCGCGTGACCACCGGCATCGGCATGTCCTTGGGTGGCGGTTCGCGCAGCGTCAGGCTGCCGATCACCTCGTTGCGGAGCGCCGCATCGATCTCCGGATTGCCGGACGACGGCGTCAGGACGACGCGGGTGACGTGGCCGGAGCCATCCACCCACAGCCGCACCTGAATCTGCGTGGCCATGTTGCGCGTCTTCGGATTGGCGCGGATCGCCGCCTCGACCTGCGAGGTGATGATCGTGGTGTACCAACCCCAACGGCTGCCGCCGCCGCCCCCGCCATACGGGTTGCCGCCGGGCTTGCCGCCCAGATTGAACAGATCGCCGGGTCCCGTCGGCTTGGCATCAAGCGACAGCGGACCGGGGGGCTCGTCGTTCTTGGCATCCTTGGCCGGCTCGTCCTTCGGCTTGTCGACCGGCTTCTCTTCCTTGAATTCGGGCTCCGCCATCTTCGGCTGCTCGATCATCTTCTGCTCGGGCGGCGGCTGCTGAGGCGGAGGTGGCGGTGGCGGCGGCAGCGTCACATTGACGATGGTGAGATCGCGCACCTGACGCGGCGGCGGCATGTCGTCATGACCGAGCAAGAAATAGACGATGCCGCCAAGGAACAGCACGACCACCGCCACCACCGAGCCGTAACGCAGCAGCGCATTGCGCTCGCCCTTCCGGGCAGCCGTGTTGCGGGCAGGCCCCGACGGCGCCGCGGCCGTTGTTGCGGGAGCGACGGCGACAGCGTGATCTTCAGCGGACGGCGCGGCGCGCGCGGCCTGCGCGTTCTGGTCGCGCATCGGCGCGTTCATGGCGCGGTCTCCATCGAGACGCGGTTGGTCAGCCTGTCATTGACGTATTGCGTGACGAAGCTCGCGAGCGCGTCGAAGTCCGTGGTCTTCAGGATGACCCAGGTGTCGGGGCCTGCCTCGATCGCAGCCTGAAAGGTCTCGGACTCGCTCAGATAATCCACACAGGCCGCCGCATCGATCGAGAGCCGGGTCCACGGGCATCGTGAGATCGTCAGCCGCAGCGGATTGTCAGCGGGTTGGCGCCCCGCGACGTGCCGGCGCAGCACATCCGCGAGCTTGACCAGTAAGGCCTCGCCATGGACAGGAAACGGCAGGACCTCACCACGCGCCGGTTCGCGCGTATCCGCGATGGGCGGCAACACACCAAGCTCCGCGCCAAGACCGGTGCCGACCGACGCCGGCTCTACGCGCATGCCGCCTGCAATCCCGTCGCCGGGATCGAACGACCGCATCACGCCATTCAGCCAGGACCGCAACGTCCGGCGCCGGGGGAGTGGGAACGGTGCTGGCTGCGTGATCATGGCGTCGTTTCTCGGCTGACTCACTTCACGAGCGGCTTGGTGGCGAGCCCGACCTGGCTCAGGCCGATGCGGCTGAGCAGATCGAACACGTCCATCACGCTCTGGTACTGCGCCTGCGCATCGCCGCGCAGCACCACGGGAAACTCCGGCGTCAGCGCCTTCTGCTGGATCAGCCGTTGCTCGAGCTCGGCCAGCGTGACCGGAATCGTGTCGAGGAAGATCTTGCCGTCATTGGCGACCGTGATCGCCTTGGTGGTCTGGGTCGCGAGGCTCGGCGCCGCCGAGGCCTTCGGCAGATTGACCTTCTGTCCCTGCACGGTCGCCGTCGTCATGATGATGAAGATCACCAGCAGCACGTAGGCGAGATCCAGCATCGGCGTGATGTTGATGTCGTCATAGGGTTTGGAATCGGTCTGGATCTGCATCGCCGTCACTCCGCCGCGATGCGGTGTTCGATCGGGTCCGGCCGGTCGGCGGAATAGAATTCCGCCATCTTGGTCACGAACTCGTCGACGAAGACCTGAATGTCGTTGCTCAGGTCCTTGATCCGCGAGATCAGGTAGTTGTAGCCGAACAGCGCCGGGATCGCGACGCCGAGACCGGCGACGGTCGCCACCAGCGCCGCAGCGATGCCGGGCGCGATCGCATTGACGTTGACGTCGCCGCTGGCCGCGATCGCCGCGAAGGTGATCATGACGCCGACCACGGTGCCGAGCAGGCCAAGGAACGGTCCGCCGGAGATCGCAATCGTCAGCACCACCATCAGACGGTTGAGCCGCTGCATCTCCTTGACCACGCCGCTATCGAGCGCCGCGCGGATCGCAGCGATCGAAACCGCCGACAGCACCGGCACGCGCTGTGGATTGTTGGTCCCGAAGCGGTGGCGGATCTCCGCAGCGCCGATGTGATAGATGCGATAGAGCGAGGACGAGCGCATCATCTTGGCGTCGGCTTCGGTGAGGCGTCCGCCCAGTGTCGAGATATCGTCGGCATCGCCACGATCCAGCATGGTCAGATCGGCGGCGATCTCGCGAAACCCCTTCATGAACTGGGCGTTCGCCTTGGCCTGCTTGCTGAGATACGAGGCTCGGTCGAACATCACCACCCAGCTGATCGCAGCCATGATCAGGAGAATGCCGATCACCACCCAGCCGTCGAGCGTCACCGACTTCAGGATCACCGCGAAATAGCCGGACAGCCAGCTTGCGGTCTCCTCGTCGACGCTGAATGCCATCAGCTTGGCCTGGTCGGGGCCCTGCCCGATCGCCATCACCTTGATCAGTCCGGCGGGGCGCGCGACCTTGCTGATCTGCAGTTCGTCGATGTCGCCGACGAAGCCGGCCATGGCGGCAACAGGCGCCGGAGCCGGCGTGGCCGCTGCATCCGGCGTCGCCACAGGCGCGGCTCCACCGTCCGCAGCCGACGCATCAGGGGGCACTGATGGTGTTGCTGCGGACGGTGCCGTCGCAGGCGCGATCGGAGAAGCGCTGGAGGTCGACGAGTCTCCTCCGATCAGGCCAACAGTATTGAGAGCCGGCAGTCCCGCGCTGAGCGCGGCATGGGATACGCCGTCGAGATAGAGCGTGATTTGGCCGTTTGCGGCAACGACAGCGACGTGATGCCAGCTGCCGGCCGCCACCGGTGCTCCGGCGGTCGAGCGCTGCACCGAGCCCGCATTGGTGACCTCGACAAACGGGCTGCCGTTGTCGACACCGATCACCAGCGCGTTGGCACCGTCACGCCGGCTGAACAGCGCGGCGCTTGGCTGCAGCGCGGCAGGCTTGATCCAGGCCGACCAGGTCAGCGCTGCACCATCCGGCCAAGCGAGCGACGGCGAGGCCGGCACGGTCACCGGAGCGCGGCCGTCGAGCCGCAAGCCGGTCCCGATCAGCGAACCGTCCGCCGGCTGGCCGACGCTTTGGGCGTTGTTGGCCCACACCGAGGAATCAATCGCCGGCGTGCCGCGCTCGTTGAAGTGATAGACCGTCAGGGTATCCGGATCGTAGGTTCCCTTGGGGTCGCCGGTCGCGAGCGCTTTCTTGTTGCCGTAATAGAGCCAGATGTCGGTTCGCGCGCCCGGCGCGAGGTTAGGCATCGCCACCCAGACCAGGCCTTCGCCGAGCAGGGAATCGAACTTCTCGATGTGATGCTTCAGCGGCGTCTTGTCGTCGCCGGCGACGAACCGCAGATCGCTGCCGTCATCCTTGGCGGCGCTGAAGCGGAAGTTTCCGACATGCAGCCGCACCAGCACCGGCGCCGCCCCGATCGGATCGGTGACGTTGGCGCCGGACGCGCTGACGTCGACCGTGATCTTCTTGCGCAGCGACCATTCGTCGTTCCACCACGCGTTCGCCGGCGCGAACGACGCCACCAGGGCGACGAGCCCGAACAACAATGCCGTCGCGACATTCGCGATGCCTCGCCGCAGCGCCAGCCGGCGCGTACGTCGCTCGACTGTAAGATCCATCCCCATCAGAATTCACCCCAGATTCGGAAGTTCACGCGCGGACTGTTGGCGTGCGTGTATGCTTGAGTAACCCCCGGCACGGAAAACGCGACCATGCCGTTGAAATAATCGAACGTCTTGAATCGGGTGCCGATGCCGTAGCTCCATGCGACGAAGGACGGCTGCTGCTGCGGAAGCGGCTGCTGAATCGCGGCGTACCCGGCATCGAAGAACGTGAAGAAGCGCCAATCGTTGAAGGTGACGAAGCGCGGCTTGCCATCGCCGGTTTCGCTCTTGAGCTCGCCTTGCAGCATGCCGCCGACATTGGGGGTGCGCAGCTCGAGATTGGCGACCGCGCCGTTGTCGCCGAGTACCTCGGATTCGAGATAGCCGCGAACGGTGTCGAGGCCGCCGAGGCTGAACTGCTCGCTCGAGACCAGCGGACCGTCGGCAATCTGGCCCTGCACCTTGCCGTAGAGCTGAAAGCCTTCCGGCAGCTCCTGGGTATGCGAGACGTCGAGGTTGAGGTGCGTGAAGCTCGGCGAGGCCTTGTAGCGCTTCGCGTCGAACTCGTCCAACGGGCTGCTCAGCGTCCGGACATTGTAGGTGATGCCGGCATTGAACTGCGTCGTGAACTTCTCTTCCTGGAACGTCGCCCCATAGGTCGCGACAACAGGATAATAGGTCACCGGCGACGAGAAGCCGTCGGTACCTAGATTCACGGTCTGGTCGAAATGCTTGTAGTCCATGCCGACCGACAGCGTGTGGAACAGGCCTTCGCGCGTCGGCAGCGTGATCACGGCGCGCTCGCCGATGATCAGGCCGGGACCGACCACGTTAGTGCCGCCGATGGTCGCGACATTGCTGTTCGACTTGACGCTGTAGAACAGCAAATTGAGCCAATCGACGTTCGGTACCCGCGCCATGTAGGAGCCGGAGAACACCTCGGCGTCGCTCGGGCGTTCCGGCGCGACTTGGTAGGTGAAGCTCAAGGAGTGGCCGAGCTGCCACAGATTGTCATAGTGCACGGTGGCGGAGACGCGGCTCGGCGTCGTCGACGGCGATTGCCGGTTGTTCACCTCGAGGCTGGCGTGGATCGGCGCCTTGTCCTCGACGTTGAGATCGACGTCGACGGTGCCGGGCGCCACGCCGGCGCGCAGTGCCGGAGTCACACGACGATCCGGCCATTGATTGAGCGACACGATGTCCTTGGTGACATCGCTGAAATTGGGAACACTGCCCTCCTTCAGCGAAGGCGCACTATCCTTGATCCGGTCGAGATCGAAATAGCGCGAGTTCTTGACCCGCAGCCGCCCGACCTTCAGCTCGGTCACCTTGAGGGTGACCACGCCGCCCGTGACATTCTGCTGCGGGACCGCGACACTGACGGTCTGGAGGCCCTTGTCGTGATACGCCTTCTCCAGCGCCGCGCGCGCCTTCTCGACATCGTCGGAGGTCTTGTTCGGACCGAGGAAGGGATAGATCGCCTCCTCGATCTCGACCTGGGGCAGCTTGTCGGCGCCCTGCACCGCGAAGTCGTCGATGTCGAAGCGCTGCAGCGGCGCCAAAGGCTTTTGGGCCGACGCATTCGCCGGGGCCTGCTGCTTGCCCGCTGCCGGCGCTGCGGCCGCAGCGGCAGTATCCTTTGCCTCTTCCTTCGCTGCGCGCGCCGGCACAATGGCTAGCGCGGAGCCAACCACGGAGAGCGCCGCAGCCGACACGCGCAACCCGATCCGACATCGCGGACGATGTCCAAAAACCCAATGATCTCTTCGACTACGCACAGACGTCCCACTTACTTCGCGCAGACGCGCGCCATCGCGACAGGAAGGCCGCGATGACGACGCCTTACTCAGAAGACGTCTGGGCGAGCGCAAACCCGCAAAAGAATCTGCGGCATCGCGGAAGAAATTTTCGGTTTGTTAGGAAGTCGAGTGGGGCGGCGTCGATTCGTTCGATGAGAGCCCCGTTACGATTGAAGCGGAACGGGGCTCTAGTACCCGGAATCAGAGCTGAGTGATACGGCGGCCTTTGAAGCGGCGTTGGCGGACCTTTTTCTTGGTCCAGACGAAAGGCTCGGCTTTGTCGT
>NZ_JBNDLA010000012.1:0-205813 GCF_050435825.1 Bradyrhizobium sp. I1.14.4
TCGCCCGCGCCTCCGGCGCCACGGCCCTCGTCGCCTTCGCGACGCTCCACCAATACCCGTCGCAGATCAATGCGCCGTGTGAGAAATGCGGGTTAAGCGCGGCCGGCTGCGGAAGTTCTTGCGCCAGGGGGAGGGCGAGCAGTGCGGCTTTGATGAGACCGTCACATGGATGTCGCGTCTGACGGCCTGAATCCCGCCGAAGCGTCGAAATTGCGGCTGGTGAAAGACATGAGGGAGCGAAGCGCGCTTCGTGAGTTGTCCAATATGGAAGCGCGGCACCGAATCGCAGTTGAAGCGGTGGAGCGAGCGTCCAGGGATCTTGCAGACGCCGAGAAGCGCCGCGCCTCTTCGTTCTCCTCGACGTGCATCGTCCCTGGCGCAAGGTCAAGGTCACCGAGCGGCGAGCGGCACGAGATTACGCCCAATGCATGCGTGATCTCGTCGACATCCATTATCCCGACGCCGAGATCATCCGGGTCGTCCAGGCTTTTCTGATTAGCGGCTCGGCCGATCTGCTCATCCAGCGCTGGTTGTTCTTGCGCGATATGCGCATGACGCAGAGCGAAGCCAAGCGCGGGTCCAAGGAGCAGGACGGTAATCCGCACATCAAGGGTGAACACCGCAGGCTCGGTCGGGAGTCGGCGAACGAGTCTCCGCTCGGCGACCATCGGGCCAAATTGATTCTGACGGGACGCGCGACGTTGATTGGGCTGCGTTACGTTCGTGGTGAGACCGGCGTCCCGGTATTGGTGTGCCTCGGCGAGGACGAAACGGCTTTACGGTTACTGGACGAAGCGCAGGCCCTGCGTCTGAGCATTATCGAGGACCATGTCTTGGTGCGTCAGTTGATCCGAAAAGGCGCGCCGGGAAAGGCCGTTCCAATGAACTGTTTTGAGAGGGTTGCAAAGGCAGTCTTTGCTGCGGGGCTGGCCTAGCTTCGCGCGCCAGAGCGATGCATTCGGGCCTTTGGTCAAAGCCCAATTGTCGCAGCACCTGATCTGCAGGCCGGGCGACCGGAAGAGGCAGCGTGAAGACTGAGTCTTGGGGGCTCGTCTGCTTATCGCGAGACCGGCGTGGACCGGAACACAACAAACGTTCATGCTGCTCGGGTCTAACGAGCCGCTTATTGGGTTTCTGGCGGAATCCTGTCATGGGTCCCATCTTCCAAATTGCTCTTTGCCCGCCGCCGGGGCGCCGCGTGCGGTAAGAGGAAGCACCGCACGATCGGCATGACGGCCCCATTGCCCAGCAAGTCGCCAGGATCATTGATCATGACTGCGAGGTTATTCCGGACCGAGCAGCCAAGTCGAACTGGACGAATTGTCGTCTACAGAAGGCCCAACGATCGAGAGGGGGGAACAGATGGCAGGATGTGCTTCGTAATCACCTCGATCCGTACCCCGAAATGGGCGGACAGATCGATAGGGGAGGCGGACAGGCGGATATTGCAGGGCGCAACGCCCATCGCGCGCGCCTCATGGGCCACCTGCGCCATTAGCCGGGGCGAGCCAGCGACGTCGAGCTGGAGTGCATCCCGCCGACCGCGGCTGGCATTCGCAATGAAATTCCGCAGATCATACCTCTCGGTGCGACGGAGGTTCTGGAGCAGCAACACACTGGTCTTCTGCTCCACCCCGATCGCTTGTTCAGCCGGCCCGGAATGAATCGCAGCAGTATTTGTACATCCGCCCAGGGCTGCCGCAACCGCGATCAAATGGCACAGGTGTCGCAAGCTCATTCGCGGTCCTCATTCGATGATAAAGCCGGCACCGCCGGTCGCGCCCGGTGTAGCCGTGCGAGGCGCCTGGCGGCCTTCTGGCGAACCTGCCAGCGTGTTCGTCAAAGTGCGCCCCCCGTCCGAAGGCGGTCCGATGCGCTCAGTTGGCGCGCTCATCTTGCCCGGGCTAGATCCTGGGCGCACGATGTAGGGGGTGACAATGATGACCAGCTCCGTCTCCTGCCTTTGAAATGAAGAGGAGCGAAACAGCGCACCCAGGATCGGCACATCGCCTAACCAAGGAAAAGTACCAGTGTCAGTGCTGAAATTGCGCCTGATGAGTCCCCCGATGGCAAAGCTTTGACCGCTGGCAAGCTCGACGACAGTACTGGCACGCCGGGTGGAGAGACCTGGCACAGATATCCCGTTCGCGCTCACTTCGCCTTCTTTCGATCGTTCGCTGACTTCAGGCTTTACGTGGATATTGATCTGATTGTTGCTGAGAACGATCGGCACGAACTCGAGGCTGATCCCGAATTGACGAAACTGGACTGACGCTTGCCGATTGTCCTGCATCACCGGGATCGGAAATTCGCCGCCTGCCAGGAAACTTGCCGATTCACCGGACATGGCGGTCAGGTTCGGTTCAGCCAGGACTGAGGCGAGGTGCTCGCTGGCGAGTGCGTCGAGCACGGCATTGACGTTCGCACCGCCAACGCCGACTCCGACGCTGGCCGTGCCGCCGCCACGGCTTGCGCGGCTACCGCCAGCTTTGCCACTGCTAAGCCGAAAACAAAGGCGCCGTTTTGTCCCGAGGCAGAGAGATTGATGCCGAGCTCCTTCATGGCGCTGCGTGAAACCTCGGCGACCCGCACGCTCAAATTGACCTGTAATGAACCGGCTACCTGGATCGTGTTGACGACCAGCGCGCCCGCACTGAGATATTGCTCAGTGATCTTCCTGGCGCCGTCGACGATCTCGGCATTCGGCGCTGTCCCGCTCAGGATGGCATCACGCGCCGTATATGTGACCTGGATCGGATAGTCCCCGAGCTCGGCCTTGAGCGTGGCACGCAGATCTTCGACGGGTTGGGTGACGACAACGCGAAACTCAGCTAACGCCTCTCCATTTTCGTTCAAAGCGAAAAGGCTGGTCCGCCCCGGCTTTTTTCCAAAGACGAAGATGGTCGTGCTCGACGGCGCCTGATAGTCCGCAATCGCCGGGTCGGCAACAAAGATGCTCGCGGCTGGCGCTGGGAGACGAACAGTCTTGCCCTGGGAGGAGAGACACAGAGTTCCACTAAGGCTGTCAGGAGTTGCGCGAGGCGTCCCCTGATTGGCGTCGCGCCTCATCTCCGCTGCGGCAGTGAGAGGAACGAGGAGAGCGGTCGTGCACAGGGCGTACAAAAGGCGGGAAAGAACGGCAGACGTGACGGCGCTCGAAAGTCCGCGGCTGCCAGTATAACTATCAGGCGGAAGCTTCAGTTGTGCTTTGCTCTCGAGTTCCATCGGCTAGGCAGCGGATGCCGCCCTGCTCAGTTCAAGCGCGTAACCGATGCCGCGCGCGGTCTTGATCCGTAGCGTCGCACCTGACTGGTTCAAATGAGTGCGCAAGCGATATATCCCGACTTCCAGCGCGTTGGTCGAGACTTCGTGATCAAAGGCATAGAGGCCTTCCTCCAGCGACGCGCGCGGCGCGGTGCGCCCTGCGCGGTTGAGCAGATGTTCAAGGATGCAGATTTCACGACGCGCAATCTTCAACGGCCGCCCACCAACTGAGACCTGCCGGCCGATTGGATCGAAATGTAGATTGCCGAATGTCACGACAGGGGCCGTCATTTGCGACGACCGGCGCAAAATGGCGCGCATGTGCGCGATCAGCTCATCGATCGACACCGGCTTAGGCAGGAAATCGTCGGCACCACCATTGAAGATCGCGATCCGTCTGCCGAGATCGTTCAAGCTGCTCATCGTTATCGCGGGCATCGAGTATCCTTCGCGTCTGAGCTGCTTCAGCCAGTCCAGGCCATCTCCATCCGGCAGAACCAGCTCGAGCAACAGAATGTGATAGCTGGCGCAAGCCAGAGCGATCTGCGCTTCGTTAAGGGTGCCGATGACGTCAACGGCAAAACCGCGAGCTGATAGCGCCTCCTTTACGACGCGCGCGAAGTCCACATCACGATCAACAAAGAGAATTCGCATCTAATCGCCTTTCGTCCGACCACGCCAAGATCCGAGCGCATCAACGTCGGTAAGGAGGTCCGACGAATCCAGAGAGCTCCCGTTTGGGAAATGCCAGAGGCGCGGAGCGATGTTGAAGAGCAGGGTGAGGCGCGACCAACGCCGGCCCATCAGCCCAGAGGCTGTTATGCCAGACGAAGCGACTGATAGGCGCCCAACCAGCGGAAGATCCTTTTGAGAGGGGAGATAACGAACGAACACCGGAAAGTTTCGGTATTCAGTTCTGTTTGATGCCGCCGATGCTACAGCTCGACGACAGCGGACCGGCGCTGAATTTGGCCGCATGCGGTCCGCTCTGCCGTCGAGTGGCTCGTTTTATCCCGGCTGCAACTCGCATGCTGGCGGATCTACTGCGCTGTGCATAGGGTTGTTGACGACCCGCCATCGGGAGAAGTGATGCGCGACGATCGTGACGCAGTCGAGCGGTGTGATCTTGTGACGTTGAGACATTCGCAATTTTAGCTCCCTGTCTGGAGTGCGACGCGGCGGATGCCGCGACTTGTCCAAGAGCGTACAATCTGACGCCGGGTGCGATTCAAGTCCATTTCGGAGCTAAAGCGGATTCCGGTCATTTTGAAACATAGCCTGCGTGAGCGAAATAGTTGGCGCATTCGCTTGGGCTTAGTTGTGGGATGAACGAACGGATCGCGCGAGTGAGATGCGGAACTGTTCGCGCCGCGACCTTGCGCAGGTACGCCTTAAATTTGCTGTAAGGCAGCTCGATCGGATTAAGATCAGGCGAGTATTTCGGGAGATACCGCACGCTCGCCTTTACCTTCTCAATCGCTTCCCTCACGGCAGGAGCCATGTGAACTCGGCAGTTATCCATCACCACGATGTCGTTGCGCCGGGAGGGTTGGAACCAAGCACTGCTCAACATAGGCGAGGAACATTTCTCCGGTCATAGCTCCCTCGACCACCGGGCAGTCATTTTATTGTGGGGCAAAGCCGCCACGAAAGTGATTGTCTCCCATGACCCCAGCGGAACGGCGCCGATCACCCCGACACCCCTTGGCGCACGCCCCCCGAGCCGCACCAGATTTGTGCTGACCGCAGTCTCGTCGATGAACACGAGCCGGGCGGGATCAAGAAAACCTTGCTCTCGTATCCAACGTCGGCGTGCTCGGGCAACGTCCTCTCGCTGCCGTTCAGTAGCTTGCAGGCTTTTTTTTAAAGGTGATGTTGTGACGGTCGAGAAAACGCCACAGCGCGCTGCGGCTGGTTCGAATTCGCCGCTTGCGCAGCTCTGCAAGCGTCTCCACCAGGGTCAGGTCTGGATGATCAGCAATCACAGCCAAAATCTCTGTCGCGAACTCTTCGAGTGGCGAACGCTTCCGCCGCGCGGCTTCGCAGCGGCCCTATTATCGTCTCGCCAGCGCTGCAGCCACTTGACCGCCGATACTACGCTCACCTCGAAACGTTCGGCCGCCTCGCGCCGTGACGCGCCCGCAGCCACGGCCTCGATAACGCGCTCCCGCAGGTCACAAGAATAGGCCTTCGGCACCGCCCGCCCACGCCGGCAAGGAGAATCAATGCACAGAGTCTCCATCATCGCTAACCGTTTGGGAATCCCTCAGATTCAAATCCGGCGGAAACCGCTTTAGGCACTTGAAACGCGGGTTCAAGGCGTAGGACTCTTCGAATGCCGAGACGACGACCTTTTCCTTTGGCCGCAGCTTCTTGGCGAAATCGATCAACGTATCGTCATCGAGCCGAGAAATTGACTGGTCAGACTGCTTCAGCGCCTCGGCCAATCTGCGAAGTCGACGATCATAAACTTCGACGGTGGTCGCACTCAGCTTGGTCTTCGCTCGAGCGCGGCAGCGGACGCTGCTTGGATGAGGCGATCGTCTTACTCAGCGACATCATGAAGCTCCCTGTGGGGATATATGGGGCCAATCTGTCGCGCATCTCCCAGGTGGTGCTGCTCTAACGCCGCTCGCTGCTGTTGCAGCTGCTCCACGGTGGTGTCGGACGCAGCGGATCGGCTGGGCTGATATCGTTAAGCCTATCCAATTCCCGTCCGCTGGCATCGATCTCTCGTTCTCACGCTACCAATATCGGCTTTCCTAAACCTGACGTGGCATAGTGAAAGGTAGAATGAGCGACGACCTGCAGGTACCCTATCTCGATAGACGCTGCAGCGTAGGTCGTGCCAGCAAGGAAGGCGTCTGATGACAAAAGAGAGTTGTCAGCCGAAGATCTCAGCTGCAGTTGGCGTATGCCCTTCCACTGATGAGCGTGATCGTGATGCGCTTCCGATTTCGATCGCGGTGATCGTGGCGGTCGATCGCGGATATGCGCGTTCAGCGTCGGCGAAACAGCAAATGGTAGCTCACGCCGAAGAGCTTTTCGCGGCTGGGATAGCCAACTGCGGTCACGTCAGTGATGCTGAGGGAGCGGCAGTTCGGATTGCCGCGCAGACGGGTAACGAAGTCCGGTTGCAGGCCGCAACTGGCGGGGCGACCTGCAGCTCCTCGTCATATCATTCCTCACAGACCCATAGCATCGGCACGCAAGCGGGGCTGCCGCTCAAGAAGCTTGGTAGGCACCCATCGTACATCCCGACGCCTGTGGTCTGGCAAACTCACACATCCTGCAAAGCAGAAACCCATCCCTTCCGTTCATTCGATTGACGATTTCGCGAAAGCTTGGTCCTTCGAAGAGATCTTCGTATTCCTCGCGCAGAAGGTTGCCCAAGACGTGGCGCCGCTCAAAATCCATACAACAAAGAGTGACGTCGCCATTTGGGAGAAGGACATTCCGATATTGCCGTTTGCCAATACATGTCAGAGTTCCGACGAGCGGCTGTCGATCGATGCTTCCGCGCCTTCTACCGAGCGGCTGCAAGCGCGCTAGCGTTCCGGCGGGAATTATGCCGACGAGATCGGGATGGACGTTGCCGACGACGACGAATCGAATTGACGGAATGTTCGCCTCGACCAGTCGGCGCATGACATTGAGATAGGTCTTTCCGACAAGGCGGCTGTTCATGTAAGTGCCGTCATCGAGGACGTGGACAACGAATGCCCTGAACTTCAGCATTCGCAACCGCCGAATGTCACTCCCATTCATACCGACAAGAGTCGTGAAAATTCGGACGCCATGGCCGAGTGCGTAAGCATGCTCAACCATCTTGGTGCACGCCGGATGGAGCCAAGGCTCTGAGTAGCCCGCAAAACTGATGTCGATAGCTGTCGGTACGCGTGCCAGACACTGCTTGAAATCCTGAAGACCAAGGTGCTTCGCTTGGGAGATTGGCCTTTGACGATCGGCAAACTTGTCCTGGAGGCAATAAGAACATCGGACGATACATCCTGCGGTCGTGGTTATCTCTAATACGCCGCCACCGGGATTGGCTGCGCGTAAGTTTTGCGACACCAAGGAGTATGCGGTCATTCTGGCTGGTCCTTTCAGCTGCCGGAGCAAGGAATTGCATGAGCAGGGCGCAGCGTTCAGTGCACAGCGGCTTGCTTTGCTTCCGTCGGATTGCAATTCAAGGATGGGAACGTTGACAAAAAGGCCCCTGGACGAAGCTCCTAGCAGATCGCCAACGCTGTGCCGAGTTCGCCAATCCGCTACCGAAGGTCGGATCAGCCTGGCGTGTCGCATCCCCACTCTCAGCCTCGACTGCCGCTTAGGATCGTTGACTGCTACTGACATCCTCGTTCGGTCTCGCCACACGCCAGATGCCCGGGTTCGGTGGCGCTCGCCGGGCTGCTTCGTTGAAGAGGCGTAAGTTGGCCCGCGAGGAAACGTTCGATCCTGAGGGACCGGATCGGAAATCTATTTCCGGCGATCGAGTGGACGAGGTCGCCACATTCGGACTGCTCCCGGCTACATACATCGTGCCGATTGGCGGCCATTGTCTTACCTCAAACGCTAAAGATCGCCATGCGGCAAGGTGACCTGCCGATCGGAGCAAGGTCACTACTACCGTGAGAACTGCCATAACCAGAGTTGACCGAGAGCGTCCAGCGCGCTCAGGGCGTTGGAATAGCCTGCGTTGGCTTGCCGGGACAGTTGTAGCGCACTCGAGATCGTACAATATGACGCTACGTGCGATTCAAGCTCGTTCGGCGGGCTATCACGAGCTTGGAGCTCTCTGCCGCGTTGTGAACGCCCGCAGCTCCGATATTGAAGGATGCTTCTGTTGCGAGAACTTCGGTGATCGTATCGCTAAGAGAGAGCCAAGGAAAGCAAGCCCCATCTCAGGCGCCCATTTCTTTCTCCTGGTTTGCGACCGCGGAGCAACCTACCGATCGTGTCGGAGGCAAGACGCCCTGTGACCACCGCAGGATTTCTTCTGTGCATCACTGACGCCGTAGACTGGGTATGATATCTATCATGTTTCCGTTCCGGAGAACGAAATTTCGTCAGCTCCTGGAAGCTGATCGTCCCGGCAAGGCAGCCGACGCAGGAAGCATTGTTTGAGCAACGCCTTGGCAAGGTTAGTGCAATATCAGCTACGAATGTCGAGCGAGATCATTTCCGAAGAGCGTGCCGAGATGCTTCTGGAATCGCGAACGATGCGTAACTGGCATCTGACCCGCTTCAGTGGGGACATGGTATTTTCTCCGATCACGGCTTGCGTGCCGGACTGCTGTTTCATTTGTCGCGAGGCGATAGCGCTCGCGATCGGTCTGGACGATATGCATGTATTGCAGCAGGCGATCGAGCATCTTGGCCCCCGAAGCCCGATCATCCGCGAAGGGTCCGTGCGCCGCCTAAATGGCAGGTTGGCTAGCCAGGATGCTGGATGCTCGCAGGTTTGCTGCCATGTCGAGGAACAAACTGGGTTTTCCAGGAGGGACGGCGGTACCGATTTCGTCGACCACGATCGGCCTTGGCTACTGTCACCTCACGATCCTGCGGCCAGCGAGTAGCCAACTCAAGTACGGCCGCGAGGAGCCGAGGACGTCGCGCAACGAAGTCGGAAGCTGCGGTCACATTGCATCCTCTTCGATAACTCGAGTAGCGATGCCGCTGCTATGACGATGCCCGCGTAGTGGTGATAGTTCTCATCGATCCACTGAAGCAAATCGATTCAGAAAGTCAATCCGATCCTTACTGCCGGACATGGTAGGAGGGACGGTCTGCACTTTGGGATATTCTGTGCGAGGAGCGGCGCGCTCGCAACCAAAACACCATGGCAGCTCGAAACCATGGATCCCGACCTGTGGATGCGTAAGCTCTCGACAGAGCAAAATCCGCGGAGACGATCATGAAAACCCGATTAGCAAATTATGGAGCCGACGATGCGTGTAATATCTCGCTGAGCAATCTCGATGTAAGCGAAGCCAAGCGCTTTCAAGATGATAGCATTTGGAGATGGTTCGAGCGGCTGCGAAGGGAAGATCCGGTTCACTACTGCCAGGATAGCCCTTATGGTCCATATTGGTCCATAACGAAATACCGCGATATCGTAGCAGTAGATACAAATCACAAGGCATTCTCTTCAGAGCAAGGTGTCACTATTGTCGACGTGCCTAATGAGCACTGGACTCAGAGTTTCATCAAGACGGGTCCTCCTAAACATCGCGAGCAGCGCAATACTGTAAGTCCGATAGTCGCACCGGAAAACCTGACGAAGCTCGAGAGCCTGATCCGCTCTCGGGTCAGGGCGATTCTGGACGGCTTGCCTCGCAACGTCGCCTTCAATTGGGTGGACATGGTCTCCATTGAGTTGACGACGCAGATGCTCGCCACGTTATTCGACTTTCCATTTGAGGATCGGCGTCTCTTGACCTATTGGTCGGATATAGCTGTCGCGATTCCTAAAAAAGGCCAAGTGATCGACAGTTGGGCCAAGCGGAGCACACTCTTGTCCGGGTGCTTGGATTATTTCACTCGACTTTGGAACGAGCGGATCGATGCCGAGCCGCGCGTCGACCTGATTTCTTTGATGGCGCACTCGCCCGCCACACGCGATATGGAGCCGAGTGAGTTTCTCGGGAACCTGATTCTGCTGATCGTGGGGGGGAATGACACAACGCGCAACTCGATTACCGGTGGCCTTCTGTTCATGAATCAGCACCCCTGCGAGCTGCGAAAACTACGCGACAATCCCAGGCTGGTGTCGAGCGCCGTGTCCGAGATAATTCGATATCAGACGCCCATCGCTCATATGCGCCGCAACGCCGCGGCCGATAGCATCGTAGGTGGGAAACAGATCAGGAAGGGCGACAAGGTCGTCATGTGGTACATCTCTGGCAACCGAGACGAAGAGGTCATCGAGAACGCCAACAGTTTCGTCATCGACCGCAAGAACGTACGGCAGCATCTCTCGTTCGGATTCGGAATCCATCGCTGCGTTGGTCGACACCTCGCGGAACTGCAGTTGAAAGTCCTCTGGGAAGAGATCTTGAATGCGCGACTGGAGGTCAAGGTTGTCGGCGAACCCGAGCGAATTGCGTCTAACTTTGTGCACGGCTATTCCGCACTGCCTGTGCAGATTGCTGCTTAGGCTGTGATGCTCTGGCCTGAGAGCCAGCAAGCGGCGCGCTTGCGTCCGTCTTGGGCCACTCTCGCTGCTGCACAGTAATGAAAGCGCTTTGATCGGTGCGAAGGAATCACTGCATCTCGGGATCCGGGCAGCCGCCGGACAGACGTTGAATTGTCTGCGAGGGGCGATAGACGGTGGTGCCTTGCCGAAGGCCTTTGCGTTTCCAGCTGTCAAAGGCAGCACGGAGATGGAGTCAATATTCGGTGGTGCCGTTGACCTTGCGTTTTTCGAAACGAGGCGATCAGCTTGATCTTGAAGATTGTAGCGGTAGCAGCGATTTTCCTTGGAGAAGCGCGATTCGATAATCGCGGAGTTGATTGCCTCAAGGCAGTCTGGAAAGGCCGGCGGGGATCTGACAATGCTCCTGCCGATGTTTGTGCTGATATCCTTTGCTGGTATCCTGCTCGTCTTCGGATGCGCGCTCGGCTACACGCATCTTAAGAATATTTCGATAATTATCGCAAATATCGGTGGAAGCTATTATTGTGCTGGTTGAACCGCTTCTCACCGTTCTGCTCTTTCGAGACCCTGCCGACGGTCGGTTCGCTGATCGGGCTGGCGCTCGGCGGGCTTGGCACGCTCGCTGCGATATTTTTATGAGCGGTGACTGGGCTTGGATGGGCGGCAGCTTTGGCAGGTTGTACTCTGAAAGGGACTTGTGCGACGTCGGTCCTGCTCGATTCTGAGGTCAAGGAAGAAAATGCTGTTCTGACGTTCTACGTCTGGTCAGGATCGGTGTATGACCGCTGGATCCGTAAACGCTTCGGACTCGCACCTCCTTCCCAGATCAATAGACGTGCGCGGCAGCTGAAGGTGTGCCAGTCGATATGCGCCCGGTCGTTTTGGCTCTCCACAATCCACCAGTCCCTTTCAGGACGCGAGCATTCTCGTGGCGGCTCTCACGTATTCAGGATGGCCTTTGCCAAGTTCCTATAGCAAAGCAGCCGGCATAGGGCGGGCTTTTAAGGTTGGCGGCAGGAACAGGTGAAAAGCATCAGTACATCCCCATCTTCTATTCTCGCGAATGGACCGGTCCGGATGGTCGTTTGTGCGAATACACCGGGCCGTACCGTCAGGTGAAGCCACAATGGAAGCACCCGGACGCCACCGGCTACATCCGCAGGCTTTACACGGTGCCGGGCAATGAGCCCAGCGTAGCTGAGTACATCGAGCACCACTTCTTTTAGGATCACCATAGCGAATATCATCATCGTCGGCGACGAACTGCAGGGCGCCGACACAGTCCCTGCCGATGGCAGCGAGCAAGCTATAGGCGTCGGTTCCGGCGGCACCAACCTTTTGCGCCATCAGGGCGGCGCAGCGCATCGGAATCGGGGAGGAGGTTGTCGAAGACTGCTGTGACCGTTTCGCCGCGGAAGGCGTCCTCTCGCAACGGCAGCGAGAGCGAAACAGGCAGGGCATGCTCCCAGCCAAGCCATTCAGTCTCGTACCGGAATTCGATGGCGCCGCTAGCTACTTTGATAAGCCGACCGACAAGCCGGTTGTTGAGGAGCACGCGCAGCAGCACATGGCGGGGGCGGCGCGCCATCAGAGGATATCCTCGATTTCTGCCGGGTTGGTCTTGCTGCGGGCCACAATCCGGAATTCGAGGTCGAGGGCGGCTAGCACGGCGAGGATGGTCTTCAGCCTCGCCGCCGGGTTACCGGTCTCGATCAGAGAAATCGTCTCCTGTCGCACCCCCGCCAGATCGGCAAGCTGCGTCTGGCTGAGGTCACGCTTTTTGCGGGCGCGGCGTATCAGATTGCCTATTTGCTATGGTGTCCTTGCGAGGTCGGTCATGCCCACTGTCCGACCCCATTTATGCGACAGATCCGATAAAGCTGCAATATTCGGATATGGCGCATGAAACCAAGTTATGTGCTAACTCGCATAAGATCGAGTTATCGGAGTTGGCGCATAGAAAACTCGCGCCGCCGGCTTGCGGTTGTTCCCGAACTGTTCTATTTCGGTAATCCACTGCGAGTCTCCCGCGACTAGTCTTCCCGATCCTGGGACGATCCCATGCGTATTGATGCACGCGAGCTCTTTCGGCACGTCAGTGCCGAGAAATGCGTTCTTTACCGTGACATCATGGGGGCGTTCGCCGCGGCGAAACGTCAGTTCCGTCTCCACCTAAGGCCTGACGAGGTTCTTGCCGAGGCCCAGTGGGAAGGATCGCCGCCGAAGATAGAAGATCTCCAAGCTGCTCTCTCGCAACTGAGCGAGTGGGGGAACCTGCAGTCGCAGCCCGACACGGCGCGTGTTGCAAGTATCAGCGATTTCTATCGTGCGCGCTTTCTTTATCGCCTTTCCGAGGGTGGAGAAGCGGTCGAATCCGCGCTCACTGTGTTCAATCAGGCGCTGCAGCGACGTGCGGAGCTGCAGAGTGTTGCGCTTGAAGACATCGCAAAGCAGCTTCAGGTTCTCCGCAATCTCGCGGAAGAGGCGGTCTTTGATGCGGCCAAGATTCACGAAACTCTGAGGGATCTCGTACGCGTCTTCGAAGGTTTGGCGGAGAACGCTCAGGCGTTCATGGTGAATATCGGCCGCAGCATCGAGCTTCAGCATTCAGACACAACCTCTATCATTGCCTACAAAAGCCGCTTGATTGACTATCTGGACCGATTCATTGGCGACCTCGTGGGTCGCTCGGGCGGCATTGCACAGCATATTGTCGCGCTTGATCCCATAATTCAGCCGCTTTTGCAGCAGGCGTCGCAGCGCGAGTCGCGTGATGCCGCTCCCGATCAGAAAAATGAGCAGGAAGATGCGCTGTCTCGGTCTTATCAGGCCTGGAGCGAGCGATGGAAAGGCTTGCGCGGCTGGTTTGTCAGCGCCGGACATGAGCCGCCGCAGGCCGAAGTTCTAAGATCGAGGGCGCGGTCCGCGATCCCACACCTGCTTGCGGTCATTGCTGCGTTGAATGAGCGGCGTAGCGGCCGCAGCGATCGTTCGGCGGATTTTCGGACCCTTGCCCATTGGTTCGCCGGTTGTCAGAACGACGGCGATGCACATCGTCTTGCGCGTGCGGCCTTCGCACTCAATCCCGCACGCCATTTCCTGATCGGGGCGGAAGTACCGGAACTGCCAGCGACGATCCCTTGGGCCGATGCCCCGCCTATTCGCATTCATCCGCGCCTGCGCGAATATGGCGAGGTCGCTCCGCGTGGCCCGCTACCACGCGTACAGGATCGCCAGGCCGAGCGCGAGCGGCTCGAAGCGCAGCTGACGGAAGAAGACCGTGAAATTCAAGCCGCTCGTGCGCGGCTTGCGAATGGCGAGCCAAAGCGCTTGTCTGATCTTGGTGAGCTCGATCGCCATGGATTTCAGCTGTTTCTGCATCTGCTGGGTGAAACGCTCCCAGCGCAAACAAATCCTGATGATGCCGTCGAACGACAAACCGGCGATGGCCTCCTTCACGTGCGCCTGGAGCCACTCGATGCTGACTCTACCGCTGAGATCCTGACTGAGACAGGCCTGTTCGCTGGCCGTGATCATCTTCTCACCGTAACCTCGATGGAAGTGAAAAGATGAATAGCGTGCTCGAAACGCATGGCGACGAAACTGGACGAGACGGCAAGATCAACGGAAGGACGGCCCGCACCGAGAGTCAAAGCATTGGATGGCATCAGACACAGTATTTGCGTGAAGAATTCTCGTCGGCGCTGCGTGCACTGTTGATGACCCCGCTGATGACGTCAGGACATGCCGACTTCGCGGCGGTGCGGCGGCATGTCGAGGACCTTAGGGAATGGTTCGCGCGTGAGACCGGCTGGGTTCTTCACGTTGAGCGCGATTGCGCCCGACTTTTCAAACGTCCCGCCGATCTCTTCGATTCCACGCGGGGATTTCCGGATTACGACCGGCGTCGCTATGTCCTGTTCTGCCTGGCGTGCGCTGTACTTGAACGCGCCGATCCGCAGATTACGCTTCGCGTTCTAGGCGACCGCCTGCTGGCGTTGGCCGCTGAACCCACATTGAACGACGTTGGCTTCAGCTTCAAACTGGAGACGCACCACGAAAGACGCGAACTCGTGGCGGTCTGTCACCACCTATTGGAGCTCGGCATTTTGGTGCGAGTTGCCGGGGAAGAGGAGGGCTTCGTTCATCACGCTTTCGAGAGCGGTGAACATTTGCATGACGCGCTTTATGATGTGCAACGCCGCGTGCTTGCAGGAGTCCTCGCGGCCATACGAGGGCCATCCACGTGGGCCGCAGACGAAATGCCGAGCGACATTGAGCAGCGATTACGAGCCCTCGCGGCCGAACATGTCCCGGACAGTGACGAAGCCCGCCGAACTGCCATGCGGCGCGATTTGTCGCGCCGTCTCCTCGACGACCCTGTGGTCTATACCGACGCGCTCGATGCGACCACGCGGGCTTACTTCCTGAACCAACGCGGGCCGATGGCTGCCCGCCTGTCGGAGGCTGCCGGTCTTGTGGCCGAGCAACGCGCGGAAGGCCTGGCGCTCGCTGACGAAGCCGGTACGCTGACCGATATCTCGATGCCGGCTGAAGGCACTGAGGCGCACATTACGCTGTTGGTGGCCGAATATCTCTCCAGGAAATTGCGGCAGGGCGCAGAGCACTTCGGGCAATCGTCCGAGGTCGATATCGCAAGCTTCATCGACCAAGCCCGCGAGAGATATGGTCGCTATTGGCGCCGATCTGCTCGAGAGCCCGGTATGCAGCGTGAACTGGCTCAGATCGCGCTGGAACGACTGCGCAAGCTTCGATTGATCACGATATCGCCGGACGGAATAGTTCGGCCGTTGCCTGCAATCGGCCGGTTCGCCGTCGGGCCGGCGGAAGTGCGCGAGGCAAATACTGTTCGCAAAACCCCTTCTCGGCAGAACTCCGATGCCCGCTAACGGTCACAAGCCAGAGTTACCTATGCCGACCCGCGAACGCTGGCAACCGCTTCGGCTCGGCCTGGTTGACCTGTTCCATTACGATAGCGAAGAATTCTGGTTCAGGGACGGCCATTTGCTGCTCCGTGGGAATAATGGCACCGGAAAGTCGAAGGTTCTGTCCCTAACGATGCCATTTCTGTTTGATGCGCAGCTCAAGTCATCGCGAATAGAACCTGATGGCGATGGCTCGAAGAAAATGTCCTGGAATTTATTGCTCGGCAAGCACGAGCGCCGGATGGGATATGCGTGGATCGAGTTCGGGCGCCTGGGCGGCGACGGACAATCTCACTTTCTCACGCTAGGCAGTGGCCTGTCCGCCGCTGCGGCCCGCAGCAATGTCGACAGTTGGTTCTTCATTCTTGAAGGATGGCGTGTCGGTCACGAGGTGTGGCTCACGAACCGGCAAAGGATCGTGCTGTCAAAGGAAAAACTGAAAGAGGTGCTGGCAGACCACGGTCAGGTCTTTGAGACAGCCGCAAGCTACCGCCGCGCGGTCGATGAACATCTCTTTCAGCTGGGAAATGCGCGCTATGCGGCCCTGATGGACACGCTGATCCAACTCAGGCAGCCGCAGCTCTCGAAAAAGCCGGATGAGGCGAGCCTCTCCGCCGCACTGACCGAGGCACTGCCGCCGCTTTCGACCGACTTGCTCACCGACGTGGCCGAGGCGTTCAACCAGCTTGAGGAAGACCGTCGTCAGCTGCAGGAGTATCAAGCTCTTGCTAGAGGCGTAGGGCATTTCTCCGATCGCTACCGGATCTACGCAAAGACTCAAACCCGCCGGCAGGCTCGATTGCTCCGCACCGCGCAGACCGGTTTTGATAGCGCCAGCCGCGCACTGAACGAGGCACGCGCAGAGCTCGAAGAATCGCAGGCGCAAGAACAAGTGGCCAAGGCCGCTCATCTGGCGACGAAGGAAACAGTGGCAACCGAGCGTACCCGTCTTGAGGTTCTACAGTCTGATCCGGTCAATCAGGATGCGAACAGACTGGATTCGGCATCCAGGGATGCCGACGATCGGCGGCGCGACGCCGAACGGGCAGAGACCAGCGCGATCGAATCGCGGACCCGATTGTCCAGGGAGTCGAGCGCAGCGGCCGAGCGCGCAAAGCGCGTCGCGGAGATTGAACGCGCGCTGCTCGGCATCAGAACGGCCGCCGTTCCTCTCGCTGAGACGGGCGGGCTCGATCGTCGATGGAGCGACAGCCCGCTGACCACAGCGGGCGCCGCCGAGCTCGTTGAACTCGACGAGAAGAGCTACGATTCGGCAAAAGACGACTTACGAGTCATGATCGATCGACGTCGGGAACAGGCGGCGCTCGTGCGGCAACGACGGAAAGCGATGGACGATGCTGAGCGCGAGCATGATATCAGGATTCGAGCGCACCAAGAGCGGCAAGACGAAGCAAAAGCTGCGCAAGCGCGTCGCGATGCCGCGGATCTTTCAGTCGAACAGGAAGGCAGTGCACTCCTCGAGGCATGGGGAACACATTTTGGCGCGTTGCAGCAATTGATCCTGCCGAGCGCGGAGCAGCCGCTGCGTGACCTCGCCACTTGGGTTACAACGCTTGAAGGGGAGAACCCGGCGCGCGCTTCGTTGCAAATCGCGCAACAGCTGGCCAGCGAACGCCTTGCAGGACGGCAATCTGCGCTTGCAGCCGAGCGAAGGACGCTTGCGACTGAAGAAGCGGAGCTAAAGGACGAGCGCGAGCGTCTTGAGAAAGGTGAGGACAGCACTCCGCCGGTTCCGCCATTCCGAGCCGGCGATGCTCGCGTCGGTCGTGCCGGCGCGCCGTTGTGGCAGTTGGTGGATTTTCACGACGGCCTCGACGCCGCGCAACGGGCCGGGTTGGAAGCCGCCCTCGAAGCGTCAGGATTGCTTGATGCCTGGGTTGACCCGGATGGGCAGATACAACTGCCAAATGGCGTTCCACCGCTTCACGATGCGAAGCTGGTGGAACGAGCGGCCCAGTCGGAGACCCTGGCGGGGTGGTTAAGACCTTCGGGTCGTCAGGTCGCAGGTGAGATTGTTGAGAAGCTACTCCAAGGCATGAGCTGTGGCGCCACAGATGGCGGCCAAGCAGAGACCTGGCTGTCGCCTGCCGGCGAATTCCGGATTGGTGCGCTCGCCGGCGCGTGGGTAAAGCCAGTTGCGGTCTATATCGGCTACGCCGCTCGCGCCGATGCCCGCGCGCGCAGGCTCACGGCCATTTCTGCCCGGCTCGCGGAGCTTGCACAAGCGCATCAAGATCTCGACGCGCGCTTTGCGGAACACGCGCGCGACCAGGAGCGCGCAGCCGCTGAGTGGCGCAACGCGCCGGCCGACGACCGGCTGCGCGCCTCGCATGCTGGCGCGGCAGCGGCCGCTCGCGAGTTTCGTGTGGCGGCCGGTCGCCTTGAGCAGGCCGCGCAACAGTTGGCAAGCGCTGTTGAAACCGTCAACCAGGCACGTTCGGTGCTTGCGCGCGACGCCCAAGACCTGCGCCTTCCGGATACCCATGCGGGATTGGATGCGGTCGATGCGGCGCTATCACAACTGATCGAGAAGCTATTGGCGCTGGTCCATGCAGGGCGGGATCTGCGCCAAGCCCAATCCGAGCTGTTGCGGCAACGACAACGCGAACATGATGCGGAAGTCGACGTCGAAAGAAGCGCCGCACACGCGGAGGAGCGAGCACGCCAAGCCAACGAAGCGAAGGTCCGGCTCGAAACACTGCAAGGGTCGGTCGGCGCGAAGGTCGCGGAATTGCAGGAGAAGCTTGCTGCGGCTCGGACCGCAGTCAGGCTTGGCGAAGCCGACCTGGAGACAAAGGAAACGGCCGCGCGTATCGCCGGCGAGCAACGCGCGCGTGCCGAACAGAAGGTGACCTCCGCGGATGAGGTCTTGCATGAGCGGACGCTCGCGCGGCAGCAGGCCATAACTCGGCTTCAGGGTTTCGCGGCGACGGATCTGCTTTCCGTCGCGCTTCCCGAGATGGAGCTTCCCGACCTGCGCACAACATGGACCATCGAGCCTGCGCTGACGCTTGCGCGTCGCGCCGAACAGTCACTCTCAGAGGTCGTCTCCGACGATGAAGCTTGGAAGCGCATCCAGGCCCAGCTTTCACAGGACTATACCGATCTCGGCCGTGCTCTGAGTGCCCTGGGTCATCAACCCCAGATGGATCAGACTGCCGATTACGGTTTGGTCGTCACAATTATTTATCAGAATCGCGCGGAACGGCCCGACCGTTTGACCGAACGGCTCGAGGCGGAAATTGCTCAGCGCCGCGAATTGCTGACGGCGCGTGAACGCGAGGTCCTGGAGAATCATCTTCAGGCGGAAATTGCCGCAGCCATCCAACGATTGCTGCAGGACGCCGATCGGAAGGTCGAAGCCATCAACGCCGAATTGTACAAGCGGCCAACTTCGACGGGTGTTCGCTTTCGTCTGGACTGGCAGCCTCTTCCCGAGGGTGTCGGCGGCGCGCCAGTCGGTCTCGCAACCGCGCGCAAGCGCCTGCTCAACACCAACGCGGATCTTTGGAGCCTGGAGGATCGCAGCGTCGTCGGCGCGATGCTGCAGGAGCGAATAAACATTGAGCGAGCGAATGCCGATGCGTCTACGACAGGAAGCTTGCTCGACCAATTGACCCGAGCTCTTGACTATCGTCGTTGGCATAGATTTACGGTTCAACGCTGGCAAGACAAACAATGGGTCAAATTGTCGGGGCCGGCTTCGAGCGGCGAACGTGCGCTGGGGCTCACCGTACCGTTGTTCGCGGCGGTCGCGAGCTTCTACAGCCAGAGCGGTACTCCACACTCGCCGCGTCTGGTATTATTGGACGAAGTATTCGCCGGCATCGACGATGCTGCGCGGGCCCATTGTATGGCTTTGATTCGCGAGTTCGATCTCGACTTCGTCGTAACCAGCGAGCGCGAATGGGGCTGTTACGCTGAACTGCCGGGCGTGTCCATCTGCCACCTTCAGCGGCTTGAAAATATCGACGCGATACACGTCTCTCGTTGGACATGGGATGGTCGCGCCAAGCAACGAGACAGCGATCCCAACCGACGGTTCGCTGACGCATGATGCAAGATGACGATCGTCTGCAGCGTCTGCTCGGGGGAGAGGTGCTGTCATCGCTCAGAAAGCGGCTTCGGCAGCGTTTTGAACGCGGTCCGGCGGATGGCAAGCTGGAAAGCCTTCGTCTTGCCAATCTTGATGCCGACGAGCATGCTGCGCTCGCAGGACTCATCGGCCGCAACGTGCGTTTCACAAGTTCGATGCAGATCGATGTTCCATTGATTGATGCGGCGTTGAGCCGAGCCGGCATAGCCGGATCGCTCCGTGAGGCGCTTGAGCTCATCGACGGCCCCATCGTTCATGCCGAGACGGCTCGCGCCGAACTGCACGCGCAATGGTCGAAGGCCGTTTCAGTTGCCAGCCACGCAGACCTCTTGGCATTTCTTCAGGCGCCCTCCGGACTTGGTCTTTTGAAGCGTTTGTCGAATGGCAATCCAGATGCCGCCGGCCAATTGTGCTACCGCGCAAATGTTGTTCTCAATGCTCTGCCGGCTGGTGGAATGACTCGAGCTCAGTTGGCTGCAACCATTCTGGGAGACGCGCATGCGCTCGACAATGGGCGGCCTGTGGCCGCGCTAGTTCTGGCGGTGTGGCGAGAGAAGCCGGCGCCAAAGCAACATGATGAAGACGCATTCGGCGTCGAGAACGACATCGGCGACGAGCGGATTCGGGACGTTTGGGCGAGGGCTGGCGTGCTGGTCAACGAGTTAGCGCGGCCAGCTCTATTGCTGAACCTCAACGTAAAGGGGCGATCGACACAGTTGGTCGCCTCGGGCGAGCCTACCTATGCCTCACTTCGCTTCTTGCTGCGGTCCAATCCTTCTTGGGACGTAGAAGGACGGGACGTCTATGTCTGTGAGAACGCAAACCTGCTTGCCGCGGCGGCTGATCGGCATGGCGCTAACTGTGCGGCGATGATGTGCACCGATGGCATGCCAGCGGCCGCGCAACGGGTTATGCTGCAACAACTGGCAGATGCTGGTGCTCTGTTGCGATACCATGGAGACTTCGATTGGGCCGGCGTGCGCATTGGCAACTATGTCATGCGCGAATGCGGCGCCCAACCATGGCGCTTTGACGCTGCCAACTACATCGCTGCGGTTGCGCAGGCACCTCGCCCGGGACTTGCATTAACGGGTCCCGAAGCCAAAGCAGTATGGGATGAGGCTCTGCGCGTGGCGATGCGGGAGCATCAGCTATCGATTGCCGAAGAGAGTTTGACTGAGTCTCTTTTGCAGGATCTGGCGTAAAGCACTTCCGGTGCGATGGTGATCGTTCGGATCTTTGCCGTGCGCGTCAATATGCACGTCGACCCAACCTCATCGTGCCACCCAGTCTCCAGCTCCACGTCCATCAAACGCCAAACGGCACAAGGACGGTTGTTCGACGAACTGGACCTTGCCCGGGCGACGGCCGACTCACTTCGCGGATGAAGAGCATCGCCGGGCTATGACCTTTTCGATGTCCGTCTGCTCAATCATCCCATTGCGTCTGCCAGCGGAGGTCCAGCTTTCGATCGCGGCGTCGAGCCGCGCGAGGTTGCGACGACAGATGGCGACGATCTCGGCTCGGGTTGCGATCTTGAATGCTTTGGGTCCGCTCATTGCAATCCTCCCCCCGCGGAGCGCATGTTCGACAGCGTTCTTGAGCCGCAGGCGTTTGGCGTCTCCGCCATGAGGCCAGGCATACGAACAAACTCTCTGGAGTAAGGGACGGCTCTTCCCAACACATTCGGACGCCAGATCTCGCGAGCACGCTCTTTGATGCAATCGATGTCGCGGCGGATCGCATTCCCACGCCGATCCTAGAGGCCGGTCCGGGGATCATCACGGCGAAATAAAGGCTGAATGCGCCGCCATCGCGAGCCCTGCTGGGCCTGTAAGGCTTCGACGGACCTTGTAAAGCCGTCCTCCTCATGATCTCGAGCTTCGTTGTGAGGACGCTGTTCGGCGATCATGCGGTCCAACAGAGTCTTTCCGGAGTCTGTAAGACCATCGGATACTGTCCTAGCATATTCAGGTAGCTTTGCAGATAGTCGCGCGGCACCCTTCGGCCGCTCCGTCTCGTCAGCAGGTCTGATATCTCCGATATCGGCATGGATGTGGCGATGACCACCTTCTCTGTTGCACGCGTCACCGCAACATTCAGGCGGCGCTCGCCCCCGGTCTG
Source organism: Bradyrhizobium sp. I1.14.4 (assembly GCF_050435825.1). Lineage (NCBI taxonomy): Bacteria > Pseudomonadati > Pseudomonadota > Alphaproteobacteria > Hyphomicrobiales > Nitrobacteraceae > Bradyrhizobium > Bradyrhizobium sp. I1.14.4. Next base: position 21,611 of record NZ_JBNDLA010000012.1, read on the forward strand.
AAGTGGAGCTCCGCGGAGTCGTGCTCGTTGCGCAGTGCGCACTGCATCCGCGGTCTCTCAACCGTGAATTGGACGATGGATTCTGCGACGGCTGCTGATGCCCATCGCGCATGGTATGGATGCTGCGCGCGGTTCGTAGCCGAAAGCGCGAAACGTCGTCTGCTAATGAGCGGTGATCTGCTCGATGGCCTTGCGCACAGTATCCACGTCCTCCTTCAATGCAGTGGCCCGGCCGGGCGCAAGCCCGAGGCCGACGAAGCTACCGGCGTTGGGGATGCCCGCGGCCGGGAATTCGTGGGAGACCCACCCGATAGCGGAGGCGCGCATCCACACCTTCGAGCCGTCCATCAGGATGAACTCGGCGAACTGGTCGCGGCCGGCCAGCTCCAGAACGTCGTCTACGGATTCCTTTACCGGCATCAGGTTCGCGAAGACGCCTAGCACCTGCGTGACCGGCGCCTTCGGCGCGGTCGATTCGATTTGGGCAGGCGTCGGGAAGAATATCTGCGGCAAAAGGCGGAACGTCTCGGCGTTCACGCTGAATTCGTTGATCGGCGGCAGCGAAGTGACCGCGGTGATGCGCTTGGCGTCGAAGAAAACGGAAGTGCCGGAGGTCGGCGTCACCTGCGCCAAAGGCGATCCCGCGAAGGCGGGCGCCGAAAGGAGCGACGCAAGGGACAAGGCGACGGCGGCGAAAAGTCTCAACATGGTCTGGTCCTCCAAATCATCGCATGCCGGAATCCGGCGAAAATCTACTTGAGCGCCGTCTCGATCAGGTTGGCCAGCCGGGCGGCGGCAAGCGCGGCCCGGGCCCGGGCCACGTTTTTGACGCTCGTCTCATAGTCGCGCGTCAGAAGGACGGGATTCTTTCCCGTGCTTATCGGCGCAGCGTAGGCGTATTGCTTGGCGAGGTCCGCGCTTTCCCGAGCCCAGACGGCGGGATCGGCGATCTGCGCCTCGGCTTGGCTGACGCCGACGCTCGACAGCCCGTCCTTGTCATCGGCGTCGAAGGTGGCACCATAGGGCGAGGAGTAACCGCCGAAGATCGCGTCCCAGTAGCTGTGCAGAGCCATGCTCGATCCGCTCGCGGGTATCACGGATTCCGCATTGCCGCCGGCGTCTCCGTCGGGGATCTGCAGCGTGTAGCGGGCGGCGGCGTGCAGCGGCTGATGGGCGTCGCCGACGAGATGAAGGATCCAGACGAGGTCATACGAGCGCAAATCGTCGGATGCGCCAGAGGATGCCGGCAGCGCAGCGATCATCAGCTTGAGCTGGGTGACGAAGTCGACCGCGGCCGCGGCGGGCAGGGGCGTACCGTCGGGTGTGAAGTCGATGTCCTTAAAATGCCAGTAGGCATGTTGGTTGTGATCCGAATAGCCGATGTTCTGGCCGGCCGTCGGGCTGTTGACCGCGTCGCGTGTATAGCCGTACTCCTTGGTCTTGATGTCGTCGGCCCAAGTCGCGGCATGGACGAAAGCGTGCATCTTCGCCGTCTTGTCGTCGGCGGCGCCGGAGGTCCACTTCGCGTAATCCTTGTTGAGCTTCAGCAAGGCGTCGGCCTTATCGCGGACAGGATCGGAGAGGCGCTTATACGCCAAATAAGCGATCTGCATGTGCCCTTCGTCCCACCATGCGCGGGCCGGGGATACCGCAATGCCGAGAGCCAAGGCTAGAAAGCCGATAGAAACCACGCGACGCATATGTCGGTCCCACCCGTCATTACCTGAGGTTGCACCAATTCAGTTCATTTTGCCAGAGCTCTATGACGTGCCGATGGGGGCGGGACATGAAACGCTCTGCAACGTGCACGTCGGCCGGGGCGAAGAGGCGCCGCCCGTTGGGCTGCGATGGGCGAGGTCCAACGACGGATCGCGCCCAGTGCTGCGCGTGCGCATCAAGTTCGAGACGGCGGGCCAACTCGCGCCGCTGCGTCCCGTCGTCGCAGACGTTGAGCTAGCGCACCTGGGAGAGGAGCCCACTCCAATATCAACTCTCAGTTTCTGTGCCGCGATTCAGTTCGCGATTAATGCGATCCTTGACCCGGCGGACCGCAAGAAGCTGCAATCTCGTCTGGGTCTTGCCACTGATAATCTTGTCGTCGATCTTAAAACTGTAGCGCCATTCGCCCGCCAACGCTTCTCGAATGCTGAATTGCACGCCTCTGTGTTGCATAAATTCTCCCAACCCCCCATCACCCACGTTGCGCCTGTCGGCGCCGCGTCGGCCGAGTGCAGATTGATCCATGGTTCCTCAATCATGAGAACGTTGACCTCGCACCGAAGGGAGCCGCCGATCCTGTAGGACCGGCGGCCAAGTCAAGGGAGGAAACGCCCGTGAGGGCAGCGGTAGCGAGACTACCGCAGGCACCGCCAATCTCTTGGCGGATCTCAAGTAAACATGTTTTGCGGCGAGGCTAGAGGATAATCCGCCTGCTCATGGAATGGAGGTGATGCGAAGAGGGCTACGCATTGCTGGCTTCAAGTAATTCAATTGAGACTGCACTGAAAGAAAAAGTTGAGTACGCAGCGTACCAATTGAGCTCTTTCGCGCTTTCTCGTTACATCTTCAACAGATCAGAGCTGTCTCGCACCACGTTCTGCCGAGCCGATTCATTCAGTGCGCAGCTGCCGTTTCCTGCCCCGGATTAGGCTGCCATGTCCGGAACGAAGTCTTCGATCCTCACGCTCGGAAGCTCTCTGCCAATCCCAGGAAATTCCCAAGCAAGACGTGACCTTGTTCAGTAAGTACCGACTCCGGGTGGAACTGTACGCCATAGGTTGGTTGATGACGATGTGCCAAGGCCATGATCTCTCCCTGATCTGAACGGGCTGTCACCGTGAGGTCCGGCGGGCCTGACCCATCGAGTTCGACCGCCAGAGAATGGTAGCGCCCGACACAAAGTGGAGACGGGAGTTCCTTGAATAACCCACGGCCGCCATGCGTTATGTGTGAGGCCCGGCCGTGCATGGGACGACGTGCGCGCACGACGCGTCCGCCGAAAACGCTCCCAATACACTGGTGTCCAAGACAGATGCCAAGAATCGGAACACGACCCGAAAGTTCGCGGACAACCGCAGTGGATATACCGGCCTCCATTGGCGTGCAGGGACCGGGAGATATGACGATTGCACGCGGCTGAAGTCCGACGAGATCGGTGACGCTGATCGCGTCGTTCCGCACTACCTTGGTCTCTGCACCAAGCTTGCGGAAATAGCGCGCAATGTTGAACACGAAGGAGTCGTAATTGTCGATGATGAAAATCAAAATGCACCAGATAGATCGGCACCAAAGGCGTCGAAGAGACGCTGTGCCTTGGCAAGCGTCTCCTCATATTCGGCTTCAGGATTCGACATCGCCGTTATTCCGCCCCCTGCATGAAACACAGCCAGGTTGTCGTCGATCATCACGGTGCGGATCGCAATGTTGGTGTCCATGTGCCCATTGAACCCGATGAAGCCGATCGACCCGCAATAGACCTCTCGCGCCACTTTCTCGATGTCCGCAATGATTCCCATCGCCCGCACCTTTGGAACACCGGTCACGGAGCCGCCCGGAAAGCAAGCGCGAAGCAGACTGACCGCATCCTGGTCTGCAGCAAGTGCGCCCCTGACGACCGAGACGAGGTGGTGCACTGAGGCATAGGATTCGACGTTACATAGTGCTGCAACCTCAATCGAGTTGTCTGTACAAACGCGTGACAGATCGTTGCGCAGCAGATCGACGATCATAATGTTTTCGGCGTGGTCTTTTTGGGACGCAAGAAGGATTTCGGCGCGACGCCGATCTTCATCTGAATTAGCGGAGCGCGCGATCGTGCCCTTGATGGGGCGTGTTTCGACCTGTCGTCCGTCAAGTTTCAGAAATCGCTCAGGAGAGCTCGATGCGATCGTTAGTTTGTCGTAGCGCAAGAAGGCTGCGAACGGTGCCGGGTTCGATGACCGGAGCTGGCAATAGAAGGTGAGCGGATCGAACAGGGGCGACACCCTGGCACTGAAGCATTGCGCGATGTTCGCCTGAAATATATCCCCAGCCAGAATCAACTCGATGACGCGCTGGACCGCGGCTATGAAGCCTTCTCGGCCAAAGTTCGAATCCCATCCACCAGCCGTGCTAGGCATTATGATCCGCGGCAACCTTGGCTTGGCAAGCAGCGACGCAAACTCGTCGGCGCGACGACACGCACGCTCGGTTCGTCGAGCGGAGTCCTGCTCCGGCCATCCGGTCGAGACGATCCAACACCTGTGGTCCCGGTGATCGAAGCTGACCACCACGTCATAGAAATGTAGTATCGATTGAGGCAACCCGAGACCGGCAATTGACGTCGCCGGCAGCCGCTCCAGTGTTCGGTTCAGGTCGTAAGCAAGGAAGCCGGCAGCGCCGCCCTGGAACGGCGGGAGATCGGGGCGGTGCGCTTCTCGATATCTGGCGAGAAGGCTGCGGAGGACCGCCCATGGATCGCCAGTAACGGCCGCTCCATTCCAATTTGCCTGTCCATCGGCGACCAAATAGGTGCTGAACGGTTCGCAGGTCAGATATGAGTAACGCCCAAGCAGCTCATGCCCTGCCGCGCTATCGAGAAAGGTAAGCTGCGGCCGCTGCGCCAAGCATCGCAGCGCCTTGACAGGCTCAATCCACTGCAATTCGCGGACGTGCATAGGGCTATCCGTTATCGACCACCAGCAGGCGGTGAGGCACGCGCCAATCGTGATCCCGTCCCGAACAAGAGCTATTTTTGTCCGGCACGTACAAGGCCTCGAGGCTGATCATCAAGCTAGTCGCGGCCAGCTGGTCGGCTGCGCCGAGCAACTTGGCTTAACCCTGCCGTTCCGGCGAAATGCACATCGGCTGATAGCTCGTAGTCAGCGGCAAACCGCAGCTCCCGGATTGGGCGTACGCACCGGATCGCTTCTCGATACAAATCGTGCGTTTTGTACGCAGCAAGATCCGTCTCGCTGTCGAACTCGCCGTACACCACGACGTCGATATCGTTGCCGAGCTGATCGCTCTTGCGGTTGCGCGCAATCTCGAGCCGGCGTGCATATGGGATTGAGGTGAGGACCGACAGACCTTCGATGATTTGGTCGATACCGGCCTTATCCTTGGCTGTGAAGAAGACGATGTGACGGATCATGTTGGCCGCAAACGTGACGCCGCAACTTGGCAGCGTTCTTATATCGGGATCGAGCTCAACGCAATGCTGGAAAAGGGTTGACAGCAGAAGAGGTGTTTGACGCTCGTACCACGTCCCAGCCTTGCCGCAGAAGCCCGCAGTATTTCTACTGATCAGGAGGGGGCGTTGCCAGGTGCTCAATGGTATGTGGCGCACAAGCAGGTTATCTTGATCGACGTCGCGCGCTTGGAGCGTTTGCAAAATCAGACGATGATCGTGATCGGGGGCGGTCGTCAGCCACTAGTTGCGCGCCATCGCGAATACCAATCCATAGGGCCCACTCGGGTCATTATGAAAGGCGCGGCTGGCATCGGCCGCTTTGATCCGCAGAGCCATATGCGTCGATTGTTTTCCTGACAGGGCGAGTCAGCATTATTTCAATGACGCCAAACTGAGTGAACTCACTCACCAAACGTATGGCTGCCGTTCGAAACGTACCGTTCTGCATCTATTAGGATACATCCAGCCGGACGTGAATGCCTTCGTCCGGTCCGGACAAATATTTGTGCACCGATAACAATCTCAACCTGTCACAATGCAGTTGACGTACGGGAAGAGTCTTTAGGTCGGGGGCGACGTGGCTGTTAAGTTGTTTGGTATCTTGCATAACAATTGTGTCGCCGCTGTTGGCGTTAAGCGATTGGAAGAATAGTTGTAAGGACGCTGAGCAGCCTTTGCTCGATTCGCTGGGAGTTCGGATCACCGTGGGTCGATCGTAGGCTGCCGAGCTGTCCAAGGCCAAGACGATCCTCACGGCTGGCGCGTGTGAATTTCACTGATGCACTGAGTCGCGGAGCACGACGTGCGTAAAATGCTGGATGCTCTGGTCGAGGAGACAAGAGGTCAAGCTCGATGAGTCAGCAGCGGATTGTGGTAACCGGTACAGGCACCGGCATCGGAAAGACGGTTTTCTGCGCGGGGCTCGTCAATCTCCTCGGCGCGAGTTTTTGGAAACCGATTCAGGCCGGCCTCGAAGGAGAGACAGACACCGAGCGTGTCGCTCGGCTTGGCGGTCTTCCACCAGATCGCATCGTGCCTGAGCGTTACCGCCTGCAAACCGCCGTTTCGTCTCTTCATTCCGTGGAGCTTGACGAGGTTCGCATCAACGCGGATTCGCTCGACGTGCCGGACACCGGAGAGAAGCCGCTCGTGATCGAGGGGGCCGGCGGACTCATGGTGCCGCTGAGTGGCGGCGCGCTTTACATTGACGTCTTCGAGAGATGGCGACTTCCTGTCGTGCTCTGCGCGAGCACAGCACCGGGGACAATCAATAATTCACTGCTGTCGATAGAGGTCCTCCGAAAACGTCAGATCGACATTCTCGGAATCGCCTTCGTTGGCGAAAGGAATTCGGATGCCGTGAGAGCAATCTGCGAGATTGGCCGCGTGCGGTGGCTGGGACGACTACCCTGGATTGCTCCTCTATCGGCAGACACGCTGCAAGCCGCGTTCAAGACCTCCTTCCGCCGCGATGATTTCAAGCCATGACGCAAAAGAAGAAGTCGTCGATCTGGCATCCGTTCACGCAACACGCGCTTCAAGACGAGATGACAAGGGTCGTGCGCGCTGATGGGGCTTATCTTTAAACGGCAGATGGGCGCCGCATCATAGATGCAATCTCCTCCTGGCGGGTAATAGTAAGCCATGGCCATTGTCATCCGCATATCGTCGAGCAGGCTGGCAAGCTCAACCAGATCATCTTTACCGGGTACACCCATGAACCCGGCCGAGGAGGTTGCGCTGCTGCTGCTAAAACTCGCGCCGCGTGGTCTCGACCATGTCTTCTCCGACAGTGGCTCAAGCAGTGCGGAAGCCGCCTTAAAAAGGGCGCTCGGCTATTGGCATAATATAGGCAAACAGCGAATACGCATTGTCGTGATGCAACATTCCTATCACGGCGATACGGTTGGGGCGATGTCGGTTGGGGCGCGAGGCCTGTTCAAGGTGGCCTACGCTGCTGTTTGACGTCACCTCTGTCCCGTTCCCAGCAAACGGTTGTGAACAGGCGACGCTCGATGCGCTCGAGTCCGCATGTCGAAAGGAAATTCCAGCGGCGTTCTTCGTCGAGCCTCTCTGGTCTGGCGCTGGCGGAATTCAGAAGCAGCCGTATTTTGCGGAGCTCGTTTTCAAACCGGCCTCGATTCCCTGCCTACAGCTCGAGGAAGCTCGCGCCGAGAAGATCCGTGCCACCTTGCAGCGAGCGAAGATCCCTGATCTTCGCGATCTGCAGCAATCGCCTAAGCAAAAGATTTGACGCGGATCTGATGCGCCGGATGGCCGTTCCCAAGGTCTGGGAATCGCCCGAGGGGCGCTCGTTCGAGCCATTCGCGTTCGACGCATTCGTTCGCAGGATGAAGCAGCGGATCGAGAACGGCCGGCGTGACGAAGGCGACCTCAAGGCCTTCGTCGGTACGATCACATTGATCTCAAAAGGATGATCGCGGTTGCTTGGCAATATTGTCGCGCTGCTTTCGTGTTGCCGGCTTCAGCGCGGCCCCATGAGATGGTCTCAACGACCGCACGATGTCTCGTCGAGACGCCGGCCTTGACGCGAACCCACCGTCAGTGGCACCACGCATTGTGGCTTGGACGATCCTCAACATCTCAGGCGCGCCTCCTGCGCCGAAGCGATCTCAGCGAAGCGAGAAGGGAATAGGTTCTCAGGTCGAATCCTTCAGGCGGTCTTCGTCATCATTTGCTCGCGGAATGCCGTCAGCGCCTGACGTGCTACCTGAGCCAATCCCTCGCTGGAGCGTTCTCCGGCTTGGGCCAACCGCATCAGGCTTTCCGCAATGAAACGGCGCATTTCGTGGCTACCGCCGTCCGGTGCCTCGACGCAAGTCTGGTCGAGGACGAACTCGAGGCGGGCCTTAAATCCGGCGCTGATTTCGCTCATGCTTTCCTGCGTGTTGCTTGGATCTTTCGGGCCGGTCGCACGGTCAGTCGTCGACGGAACGGTGATCAGTCGGTCAGCCGCCGGATCTCGACGATGTGCCAACGAGCGCCGTCGAAACATTTCTCCGCAGCATCGCGGGCTGAATCCTCGTTGGCGGCTCTCAAGTCGGTCTTAAGCCTCTTTTCGCCATCGGCGAGCTGAACTCGAAACGTCGCCATAGGCGCCTCCTTACCCAAGGTTGTCACGTTCGCCGGCATTTGGTTAACCAAAGGTTAACTCGCGCGCTTCCCAAACATGATGCCGAGCCCCGGCATATTGCGAATACCAGGACGCCGAGCTGTAACCGATGTCGTCCTGGGTCGCCTGCAGGCCGGCTTGCTCGTTCCCCGTGAAAGGGTCTCATAGTAGGGAAAATCGGCTCTCGTACGCGCTAAATTAGGCTCGGTGTGGCGCCCCGTCGTGGACTTCGGTATTCGCCAACTGTGACAACATACGCTAAAGGTGTCATCCAACATCTAGGCGCTGGCTCAAGCCGAATGGTGAGCTACGAACGTTATCGATGGCTCCGCGAAGTGGGCTTGCGCGATTTGTTCGTCTTGGCCGATGGTCCGAACTTTATCCTGCCTGCGTGCGGAGTCGTCTCTTCAACAGGCCAAGAAAAGACGATCATGGTATCGGATCCCGATCCGGATTCCCGTACTTCGCAGGCTCCGCCATTCGTTTCTACAATCGCGCGGCAATAGCCTAGACCGGAATTCGTCACCGCCTCGAGCGGGTCGAGATATGCATGCTCGTCAGGACTCTTGACGCGTACCGTTGTGACCAGGTTGGATCCTTTCAACGTGCCATGAAAATCGTACGCGCCATGACGGGTGCCTATGATCACCATGTGGCTCAGCACCGTACGTAGTGGGGATACGGCACCACGAACTCTCGGAACATTAGCGAACGATGCGGTCGCATGGATGCTCGGGTCGAGATCTCTCGCCGTGTTCATGGCCTCGGTCACGACTCGATTTGGGTCGATCCAATCCGACGCGGTCTTTCCGTGCGTAACGACATCGGCCGGGCCCATGAGGTTGCGCACCGCGACCTGCATCGCGCCGAGGTCCTTCTCCACCGCATGAAGTTCGTGTGGCACAATCTGGCCTGCTGCGGCGTGCGCCCAAACGTGTATCGTGTCGCGGACGCGCTGGTTCGACCGTGCGGCAACGCTTATGATCTCGTCTCTGATGTGCGAGTTCGCAGACTGATAGGCGACCAAACGGTTCTTTGTATCAGCGAACTCGCGTCGGGCCCGAGCCGCGGCCTCCTTCGCGATCTTCAGCGCATCTTCGACGTCGCTCATCCCCTTCATGGCGACTGACACATCCGATCCCAAGAGACACAGACGGCCGTCTGGCATCACAGCTTCGGTGAATTGTATCCAAGTCGCGTCGTCGATCTGCAACCGCCAAGTATGCTTCGACGTCATCCGGTCGTCGCGCACCATCTTCGCCATTATCAGCTTCCAGTCGGTAAGCGACGGAAGGATATGCGGTTGCTTTGAACGAGTCAGTTGATAGAACGCGGCATTCGCGCCGACGGATTCACCGCTCGCGTCCCAGATCGCCAGCGGGAAGGGCGCTTCATGCCACCATTCGCGATCTGTGCCCGGATCGTTGATGGCGATGTCGAGCTTCTTCGCCACTCGGCGGCCCAGGTCGGTTAGCGTGAAGCTCGCTTCCTTTCCTGACGAAGATCGCTCGATCAGCCCCGTTCCCTGGAGAGCTCCGGTCACCCTTGAGAGGTTCGATTCCCGAAGACCGAGAATGCTCATCAGTGCGATGTTGCTTACGGCCTTGCCGGCACCTGCGATTGCGCTCAGAAGCGGCTTCGTGTGCTTTCGATTCAGGACCTCGTCCAACGGCTGGAGCTCAGCGAACCTGGCTGACTGCGAGATCAGGTCCGCAAAGGCGCGCATCCTCTCCGAGATGCCGCCGGCATTCTTGCTACCAGCAAGTGCCGCGGCGTGCCGCAACACCTCGAACCATTGCAAAAGCTCGTCGCCGAAGGATCGCGACGTCAACGTCCGCCACGTGACGTCGCGCAGCGCGTCGTAGACTCGCTCGGCCAGAGATGGCTCAGCGGTCAGCGCCTTTCGGATAGCGGCGGCCGCTTCGGCCGGCGTCGCATCGCCGCGCCCGATGCGATCGAGCGAGGTTTCGAAGGCTTTGCGGTCTGTGGCGGACATGGGACCCGGTGAGTGGAGATCCGGCAGAACTCGTTTCCGTACGCTTTACATCGGCCCTCATTAAGGACAAGTCAACGGTCGTGTAACGTTTGGCCGCGGTACACACTCCAGGGCACCTCGATGAGAAGTTGGTTTGCCACCCAGCTCGATGAGTTCCCGTCGGGATTAAGGACATAGCCGGCGGCCTGCTGCAGCGGCGGATAGGCCTGTTGGACCACGAAACTGCGGGTGTTTCGTTCATTGTGCAGATCTTTTGCCGTACGGATGTGTCCATCCATGGTCGCCTCGTTGCCGCACGACGGAACGATCGCGAAATCAATGTCGAGCCATCCATATGGGGTATGATAACACCTATTGCAGAAGTCGAGGCAGATGCCGAAGCCGAAAAGGGCTTCTTGCAGGACCACGACCATGAGCTCGGTTCCGTGCTGGATGTCTTCTACACGTCCTTCAGCGTCCCTGTAGGCCATCCGCTTCTTGTGGCGAGCGAGTTGGACGCCATGACCATCGTAGATGGTGGCGATGTTGTATCGTTGACCGCCCTCCACTTCGTGCCAGGAGCCCGCTACCACGATGCCCGGCGCCTCTGGTATTTCACCGTCGGCCAGCCAAGGTTTCTCGGCGAGTTGGGCTTGAATAAGCCGACGCGATTGCGGGTCGATCATGAGTTCGGGAAAAACCGCAGTCAGGCAGACTTCGGCGTGAGCGGCCTTGCACGCGTCGGAGATGATCGTTTCGCCATTTGGAATGCCGACCGCCTTGACGAAAAACGTCATCGGAGTTTCGTCGCAGTCGAAGGTCGGATCGGGAAATAGCACGGCACCGAACGCCGACGACTTCTGCTTGGCCATCCGGTCGGCCTTCACGATCTGGACCCTCGCGCCGTCCACGATGGCGGGCACGAACCGAAGGCGTAGCAGTCCCCGCTGGTCGAAGTTGCGCATGTCTTGGGCTGGATTTCTCGCCTCCCTCCAGGCCACGCGTCCCATCGGGATGAGATACGCGCAATGCCCGGCATGGTCGACGAGCCAATCGGCCGGATCTGTGGGCCTCGAGCCCAGATCCCGTTCGGTATATTCGCGCTCCATGGCGCGAAGACATCCGCCGAGCCGCTTCACGATCTCCTGGTAGCTCTCCGTGCCGTCGAATGAGAGCCCATAGTCAGGCGCCTGCATGTCGAGGCTGGCGGCGAGTTCAAGGATCGCCGATTCCCGGACGAGCGAGTACAGATGTTTGATCGTCCCCGACGCCTTGGCGAGAGCCGCCCATACGATCAGCATCGCCCGCCGCAAACCGTCGTCGTCCTCGCTGCGAGACACAGCCCGGAGACCGGTGGGAATGCCGAGAGCCTTCTCCCTCCACTGTTCGTCGGTGATTTCCAAACCGCGTCCTACCCCGAAAGTGATTCTACGTTCTTAAGATTCACTAGATTGATAGCCGACACGCAAGCGTCCTGCTACTCTCCTGCGGTACACTCTCATAACGAGCGGACGATGCCGTCCGGCGGCAGCCGAGGCTCGCCCCAGAGCCTCAAGTGAACGGCGCCGGATCTTACTTATCACCGGCGCTACGATCTCCAGGGAATTGTACGGAGCGGACACTGCATTGCCGTCATTCCAAGGGGCGCATTCAGGTGCCGTACTTCTCTGAGTTGGGAGGACGACTGGCATGGCCTTTGGGTGGGCGCGCGCTTCGCTTGTTGGGATCGCAGGTGACATGTCTATTCCTGGGGGAAACTGATTCTGCTACGGCGACAGGATCCGGACGTGCTGCCGGACCCCGAGCAGTTCGACATCTGCCGCCCGGACATCAAGCAATACCTCTCCTTTCGCCACAGCGTGCGGCTTTGTCTGGGCCGTCAGCTGGCGCGGCGGCAGGTGTGGGTGTCTTGGGGAGGTGCCGTTTTGTTTCCGACCCTACGGCGACTGACATCAGATGCGACGTTGTACTTCTCGCCGACTATCTCGTTCTGGGGACGGCTGTTGCTGCCAGTCGTTTGGGGCCGCTGATCGCATAGCGGGGAACAACGCGACAGGTTGTCTTATGATTTTGATGCAACCCTTGGTAAATGGCGCCGATGTTGCGGCTATTGGGGCGACAAATGCTCAGATCACTTTTCGTTGCCCTTTGCACCGTTGCGCTGACAAGTATCTCCCTCTGCACACCGACGAAAGCCCACCAGCACACGGCTCCGGCCAATGGCCCGGTACCCGCGGATCAGACCGCGATGCCCGAACAACCGCGCGCGGATCAGTTAGCTCAAAAGCCCGCAGCCGCGCCCGGAGCTGCCGATGCTCCGGCAGCCGCCACGCCCAACGACCCTCAGAAGCAGTGCGTGAAGCCCGGCGAATTTGCCGTGGAGCTCCGGTCCGACCGTAATCCGGTTGGCGCTCCCATCCTGCTCGCCACGAATTTTCTGCCGACAAACCAACGCGCGGACATCGGTGTGCGCGCGCCGTTCGTCGATGGCGTCCGATACTTTGCCGGAATCGACTATGGCGATCAGACGTATGTGTTCAAGCGACAGGACGCGGTCACGCGCCGCGCGACGGAGGACGAGGACAACTTGTACAAAATGGCGAACCATTTTCAGTTGGATCGGCCGAAAGAGCCAACCCGCATCCGTTTTCAATCTGCCATCGATCTTGCGAGACGATCTTTCACATTATCAAATGTCGTGGTTCGTTGCGATACGCTCGACCTGCAGCGATGATGTCTCGCAGATGATCCTAGCCAGCAAGCAACACGGACCAAGAGCAGCCGCGATAGCTACCTAACGGCCTGAAAGCTCAGTGGCAGATCACGGCTACCAAACTATCAACTATCGATGCTGGTAGTTTCGAGGCGCGACCCTCCACATAGTCTCAGCGCACCAAAAGCTATCCAGATCTGCGGAAAACACTTCCGAGATAGGGAAGGAGTTCCAATGAAGGCTGCTAGCCAAAGAGAAAACCTCAAACAACGGACTTACTATCAGCGGGCGCCGGCGGAATCGATGTCGCGGCAAGTTTTGGAGCATATCCATCGCTCAGGTAAAGACGCTATCAGAGCTCAACCCGCGCGCCGATTGATGAGTGCGTCAGTACGATCCCGATGCGGGGCGGCCGTCGGGGTGAATTCCGTCGAGAGTGGCCACGCCAGCGCGAATAATTGATCGCACCGACGACAGCTATTGACCCGCCAGGCATCACAAAGCCCTATCCTCTTCCTACTCGAGAGACATCTGTTCATGCCGCGTCACCTTCCCGCAAGTCCTGCCGAGGTTTTCCGTGTCTCCGCGCGAACACGCGCAGCCGTACAATGCGCCACGTGGTTAGGTCTCTGGGATCGTCCGCTTCAGGATGTAGCCACCGATTTAGAAGAAATGAAATTTATGGATATGGCATACTGGTTCTACAAAAGTGCAAGGCCGATCACAAGATCAGAAAAGAATGTATCCGAGATCTTGTTCCTACACGACAAATCCGTTGTGAAGTTGCCGGATGACTTCAGGAGCGATACGTCGGTGACGCTGAGCGCATCGGGTGATCTAATTCAGGCAGATGGCCTCGAATCCTCCAAGGATTTCCTTTTTGAAAATGTTGCTTCTGCCCTCTTTGATGCTGACATTTCATTCGCGAATTATGAATCGCCTGTAGCAGAAGAAGAGGTTGTAAGAAAAGCTTTAGGTGACGGCCGCTCGGCGATGATGTGTTGCTCGTTCGCTCAATATTCTGCGTTGACGGAACATGGGAGCAAGCATTTTACTGTTCTCAACACCGCCAATAATCACATATTGGACTTGGGAATAGAGGGTATTGAAGCTACCCGGAGCCTGATGAGCCAAACCGGGATCGTAAATATTGGTGTTCCCCGTCTCCCCGAGGAATACGGGCGAGCAAACATTCTTGCCAAAAATCAAATCAAGGTCGGATTCGTATCGGCAACGTTTGGACTCAATGCGCATCAGCTGCCCGATAACGAGATATTTCGTGTGCATACGGCCAAACTCTTGTCCAAGTACGTCCCAACCGATTTAGGGTTGCTCAAAAAGCAAATCGACGATTGCAATAAACAAGGTTGTGATTTCATTATCGCATCGATTCATTGGGGGTACGAATTTGAGTTTTTCCCGCGTTACAGACAAATCGAGGCCGCTCATTCATTGATTGAGGAAGGAGTGGACCTGATTCTGGGGCATCACCCTCACGTTATTCAGCCGCTTGAATATTACCGGACAAAGAGGGATCCAGGTCGTATTGGTGTTATTGCCTATTCTTTGGGTAGCTTGACGTGGGGATGGTATACCGCGCCGCATCTCGTCTTAAGTATGATCTTAAACATTCAATTGGCAAAGGGGAGCAGAAATGGCGCCGGCCGCCGCACTTACATCGAAAGCATCAAGCCCATCCCGGTATTTCGGAGTGTTTCTTATCAGGGCAAAAAAATACTGATGCGCCTTGAAAAGCTGGAAGACCATTTGAATGAATGCACATCTCCTCGTTCGGAAGCGCATATCGGGCAAATGAAAGAGTATGTTGATTTGGTTTTTGGGAACTCGAAGTCTCTCTCATAGATTCGCCGCGGCGGCAGGAGAATCGTCCGCTCGAACTGTCATCGGCGCACTGGCGGCTGGCGCAAGCCGGAAAACGGCTGTTTGGTACCGCTCAATCGCTTTGACGAATACGCAGTAACGATAATCCAAGCCGACGGGATTGTCCTCTCAGCTCGCATCAACCTTGCGGGAGCTAGAGCATATTCCGATCACGTTGCGTCGTATCTTTCGGCGACGAGATAGTTTCGACACTCGCCTGGCGAGTTCGACGTAGGCAAGGAAAGTATCTCCATCCATGGGGCCGTCTAGGACAAACGGCGTAACAATGCCGTCCGAGCGCCATCAGCGATCGGAGAAGGCGCTGGTCGCGGCGCTGGCCGAGCGCAAGCTGCAGGAGCCGTTCCCGTATCTGATCCTGGACGCCCGTTACGAGCGCATCCGGGAGGACGGGATCATTGCGAGCCAGGCGGTGCTGATCGCGTTTGGCGTCGATTGGGAAGGCCGCCGTCAGGTGCTCGCGGTCGAGCTGGCCAACCGCGAGAGCCGGTCGAGCTGGAAGGAATTTTTGGAGACGTTGAAGGTCCGCGGCCTGCATGGGGTGGAGTTCGTCGTCTCCGACGATCATCCGGGCTTGAAGAAAGCGATCCCGGAGGTTCTCTCAGGCGTGTTCTAGGAGCGCTGCTATGTGCACTTCCTGCGCAATGCGCTCGACTATGTGCCGCGCAAGGTCGATGACGATTGCCTGCTCGAGCTGCGCTGGATGTACGACCGGCGCGACCTCTCAGAGGTGCGGCGTGATCTCGCCGCCTGGCTGGCCAAATGGGGCGGCAAGTACCCCAAGCTCACCGGCTGGGTCGAGGAGAACATCGAGGAGACGTTGACTTACTTCCGCCTGCCGCTGGCGCACCGCAAACACATGAAGTCGACCAACATGCTGGAGCGGCTCAACGAGGAGATCAGGCGACGCACCTATGTGGTGCGAATCTTCCCCAATGCCGAGAGCTGTCTGCGGCTGGTGCGGGCGCTGACCGTCGAGCGCCACGAGGCCTGGCTCGAAGACCATCGCTATCTGAACATGGATCTATTGAAGGAGCACAAGAAGGAGGCGCTACGTCAGGCGGCCTGACGATGCTCAGGCCCACCAAGGGGATGCACGCCACCCCTCTCCGCCACCGTCGCTCGCCAGCGCTACGCTTTGGGCAAGCGAGCGACGGTGGCTCCGAGGGGATGGCTCAACCGGACCCCACGATCAATCTTGCAGAACTTGACGCACATAACTATCGAGCGTGATTTAGCGTGATCGACGAAGGGGTAGTGGGGTGGTTATGCACCAGGATTATCGTGCCGTGCTGCACCGGAACAAACTCTCCGCCTCAGATGGCCACCATCAGCAAATGTCGGTATCGGCGGTTGCGGGCCTCCGCAACCAACCGAAAAACGTATATTCTACATGGAGCGCCAACCCCGGGATAACCCCGGCTAAGTCAGAAGCGAACGGAAATATCCGTGGTCGGATGAAGCCGAAACGCTAGACTTTTCAGCACTATGCGGCGCGATAACCGGGTTCGGGACGCAGGGGTCGCAGGTTCGAATCCTGCCACTCCGACCATTCTTCCAAGCACTTATAGTTTCTGTGTTTTTCGTGCGCAACGACATGTGCATCGATTTGAGGCGCAGCCATGTCGGTCGATTTCGGGACGCCGGCCCTGATATCGCGAGTCGGGACGATTGCAGGGCGCGAGAGAAACGGCCCCTGACGTAATGTTGCGCGGCACGTCGTCAAGCACCACAAGGGCTCCCTTCCGACCCATCAGCTGATCTTGCGGACATCAAAGCACGAATAGCCCGTGGCGAGTAGTGCTGAGCATGTCGTCGCAAGTGCTGACATTTGCGCTTGTCAGGGGTTGCCGACCTCGAAGGCCAGCAGGACGTTGCCGGGCAGGCCGCCCCATTGCGCGTAGCCGGAATTGACATACAGCATGCCATCGACGACGACCGCGCCGGGTCCGTCCATGGCGCCGCCATGGGCCGAAACGCCATTCACCGTGGTGTAGTCGCGCGCGGTGTCGATCTCCCAAAGCAGTTTTGCGTCATCGGTCGCGTAGGCGCGCAGGAATCCGCTCACCCCGCCCGAGACGACGACGCCGGGAATGAGGGTGATCGCTGCGGACAGTGCGGGGCTGCACTGCGGGCGGTCGCCGCAGGCGACCGGCGTCACCTCCATTTCGATTTTCCCGGTCGCAAGATCCAGTGCGAACAGACCTCCACCCTCGCCTGAATTGAGACGTCGCGTGCCGTCCCTCAGAAACCGCACGTCCGAGTTAGCGACATAGATTCGATCCTGGTCCGCGGCGGAGCCCCACTCGGTTCCTCCCAATGGGCCACCTTGGCCGATCCGCGTCTGCCACAGGATCTTGCCCTCATGGTCGGGATCCAACGCATGCACCACGCCGGATTTCTGGCCGATGACCAGCACGCGTCGTCCATCACGCAGGTTCACCAGGATGGGCGATTGTCCAAAGTCATGGTCGGGGCCGCGGTCTGCAGGGCAGTTGGTCTGATCGGTGCCGAAACACGCGACGACGAAGCTGTCCTTGGGCGTGGCCTGCTGATGCCAAAGCATTCGGCCGGTCGCGAGATCGAACGCGAGGATGGCATCGCTGGTGTCCGTTGCCGGGTCCGCATAGCTGTTCGATGTCGCGACATAGAGCGCCTTGCGCTCAACATCGATCGTCGGCGCGGACCACACCGACGCTCCGGCCGGGCCGAACAGCTGGGTCCCGATGGCGTTCGTCCTTGTCGGATGCGGCGCCTCAGGGATCGTATAGGCCTTCCAGGTCTGCGCGCCGGTTTCGGCCGTCAGCGCAACGACGCTGCCGCGAAACGTGCAGCATTGGTAGGTGGGGCGCGACCCCGTGGCCTCCTCGATCGATGAAACGCCGACATAGACGACGCCGGAATAGAAGGTTGGTGCGCCGGTAATCCGGGCGGCCGGATGATCGTCGACCTTGCTCTTCCAGATCAGCGTGCCGGTCGTCGCATTGACGGCGTAGACGTTGGCGCGCACATCGCCAAAGAAGATGGCAGGCCGGCCGTCATCCAGCGCGGCGAAACTGATGGCCGTCCGGACCGGCGCTTCGGTCGGAAACACCCAGCGGGTGCATCCGCTCTTGGCGTCGAGGGCGTGGAGCTTGCGGTCACCGCCGCCGACGAACAGCAAGCCGCCGACCACTGTCGGCTGAGCGTTGGCGTTGGAGGTGTCAGGAAACCCGAAGGCCCATTTCAGACGTAGCAGGGGAACCTGGTCCTTGGTGAGGCCGGCCATTGCCGCCGGCTGAAACCGGCTGTTGTTGAGGTCCGCGCCCCAGCCGTTCCACCGAGGCCCATCGATCGCCTGCGGAAAGCCGGCCTCGCCCTGCGCGCATCGGCCTGCACTCTCGGTCTCCGCATGCGACGCGGCCTTTCCGGTGACGAGTGAGGCGATGGCCGCTCGCTCGTCATTGCTCAGTCCCTGCGCGAAGGAGGCCATCGTGCCTGCGGTGATCGCGCTCAGAACCTCATCGAACGACCTCGATTGTAGCGCGCTGCGACCCGGCGCACGAACATCCTTATTGCCGCTGTCGTGACACTGCGCGCAGCGTTGCGCGTAGAGAGCGGCACCGCGTTGCTGCTGCGCCGTCGCAGACAGGCAAGACCAGATCAGGACGGCAATCGCAGCACTCGGTTTCATCGCGGTTCACCGGCGTTGCCTTGGATGAGATGAGCGATTGAAGCGTAGCACAGCGCGGATCGTCGTCATTGTGCCTGGCGGAGGCCGGCGGCGCGTATCGGGTGCTCCGGGACTTGATCGGGGGCCGCCCCCAATTCGAAGGCCTGCCGGCGCGATCTCCCATTGACAGGCCGCCTGATGTGATAGAATTATAACACAATAAGTTGCAAAAATAACAACATGTCATCATCGTACCAACGCGTCGCGCGGGTGACGGGAGGAAAATTTGGAGTTGTCCGGTTCGATCGCGGCAGAGCCTCGGCCGTCGTCGCTTCTGATGGTCGGCGGCATCGACAAGCGCTTTGGCGGCGTACGAGCGTTGCGCAACGTCAACCTCGAGGTTCGCCCCGGCGAGGTACACGCGCTGCTGGGCGAGAACGGGGCCGGCAAATCCACGCTGATCAAGATCCTCAGTGGCGTTCATGCACCCGACACCGGCACAATCGAAATCGCCGGCAAGCCGGTGACGTTCGATAGTCCGGCAAGGTCGCGCGAGGCTGGGATCGCTGTCGTCTATCAGGACCTCAGTCTCGTCGAATCCCTGAGTGTCGCCGACAATCTGTTGCTCGGTCGCGAGCCGCGTGCGCGGTTCGGCTTTGTCCGGAAGCGCGAACTGATGACCAAGGCCGAGGCGTTCCTGAGTGGGCTCGGCATTCCCCTGGATACGAGAGCGACGGTCGGCTCGCTGCCGTTCGCATACCGCCAGATGACGGAGATCGCCAAGGCGTTGATGGGCGAGGTGCGGCTATTGATCCTCGACGAGCCGACTTCCTCGCTGACATCGGATGAGGTCCGCATCCTGTTCGACGCGATCGGCAAGGCGACGCGCCGCGGCGTTGGCGTCATCTATGTGACCCATCGGCTCAACGAGGTCTTCGAGATCTCGCAGCGCGTCACGGTGCTCCGCGACGGCGCCAACGCCGGCACGTTCGTCACTGCCGATACCGACATGAAACGGCTGGTGAACGCCATCATCGGAACCGATCGATCGGCGCCCACGGCGTCGCGCGTCGAGCCTGCGGCAACGAGCTCGGCCAATCCGTCGCCGGTTCTGTCGCTGTCAGGCGTGTCCAACGACCGGCTGTCCGCCGTCGATGTCTCGGTGATGAAGGGTGATATCCACGGCCTTGCCGGATTGATCGGGAGCGGACGCACGGAGATTCTGGAGACGATCTTCGGACTTCGACCGGTCGAGAGCGGCACGTTCGAGATCGAGGGCCGGCCATGGCTGCCGAAGAGCGCGGCGGATGCGATCGACCATGGCGTCGCGCTGGTGCCGGAAGACCGGCACGTGCAGGGCCTGGTCCTGGATCATTCGATCGAACGCAACATCACCTTGCCGCGGATTCCGCACTTCTCGCGCTGGGGCTTCATGCAGCAGCGCGCCGCCACGAGGCGTGCGGAAGCCGCGGTCGCGAGGCTTTCGGTGAAGGCACAAGGCGCCTCCAGCCTGGTCAGGACATTGTCCGGCGGCAACCAGCAGAAGGTCGTGTTCGGAAAATGGAATGATCCGCGGCCGCGCGTGCTGCTGCTGGACGAACCGACGGTTGGCGTCGACGTGGGTGCACGCGAGGAAATCTACGGCTTGATCCGGAATGCCGCGCGCGACGGCACTGGCGTGCTGGTCGTCTCGTCGGATCTCGTCGAACTGATCGAGCTCTGCGACCGCATCTCCGTGATCGTCGATGGACACGTGGCGCGAACGCTGGTGCGCGGGGAGATCAATGATGCCGAAGAGCTCCATCATCTTCTGCAGATGTACCAGGCTTCCGGACAAGGCATATTGCAAGAGCTGCCCGCATGACCGAACTGGCCGCGCCCAATGTCGTCGCCTCGTCGACCCGATCCGATCGTCGCCGCAAGCTGCTGCAGAATCTGCTGCGGGGCGAGCGGCCCTACATGCTGTACATCGCCTTCGTGGTGCTGCTGGTCGTGTTCAGCCTCTCTTCGCCCTGGTTCCTGTCGGTCGACAATTTCCTGAATATCGGACGCCAGACGACGCTGGTCTCGATCATCGCGGTCGGCATGACCTTCGTGATCATCGCGCGTCAGATCGATCTGTCGGTCGCATCGACATTGGCGCTGTCGGGCATGGCCGCGGCGCTCGCCATGAGCCAGATCAACAACAGCTGGATCGTCGGCGCGGTCGCCGGGCTCGGGACCGGCGCGCTGGTCGGGCTGCTCAACGGCGTCCTGACCACGCAGCTTTCGATCCCATCGTTCCTTGTGACGCTCGGCTCGCTGAGCATGGCGCGGGGGCTGGCGATGATGGTCACCAATACCAAGCCGGTGATCATCACCAACGAGACCTATTTCGCGATATTCGGCGAAGGCACGCTTTTGGGCATACCGGTTCCGATCGTCTGGACGCTGGTGGCGATGATCGTCGGCATCCTGCTGCTGCACTACAATGTGTTCGGCCGTCGCATCTATGCGGTCGGTGGCAATCCGACCGCGGCGCTCTATTCCGGCATCAACACCAAATGGGTGACGACCGCGGCCTTTTTGCTGACCGGCGCGCTGGCCGGGCTTGCAGCGCTGGTGCTGTCCGCGCGCTCACATGCCGCGCGGCCCGACGTCGTGCAGGGGATGGAGCTCGACGTCATCGCCGCCGTGATTCTCGGTGGTTGCAGCCTGTTCGGCGGGCGCGGCTACATCCTGGGAACGCTGTTCGGCAGCCTCATCATCGGCACGCTCAACAACGGCCTCGTGCTGCTCGGCGTCAGCTCGCCGCTGCAGCTCGTCATCAAGGGGGCGATCATCGTGGCCGCGGTCGCCTTCACGAAACGCTAGAGCGCACTGCGTTGAAAGGTAGGGGCAAGGTCGTCGGCCTCCGGTCAATCGGCGACCAAAACGGGAGGAAACAATGAAGCCAATTCTGCGACAAACCCTGCCGCTGACCGCGCTGATCGCGGCAACGGCCATTTCGATCGCCCCCTCGGCTCGCGCCGAAGTGCCTGCAACTTGCGTCAAGGGCGTCGATCTCGCGACCCTTGGACCGAAATCAATCGTCGGTCAGGGACCCCACGGCGAGAAGGCCGCTTCGCCCGAGGTGCTCGCACTGTCGGACGCCGACGCAGCGAAGATCAAGGACAAGCACTTCAAGGTCGGCATTTCCATGCAGACGGTCAACCTCGACTGGGCGCAGCTCCAGATCCAGGGCATCACCGATACGCTGAAGAAGTACGGCGTGACGGTGACGGGCGTCGCGTCCGCCGAATATCAGGTCGACAAGCAGATCGCCGATATCGAGAACACTATCCAGCAGCATCCGGACGGCATCATCTCGATCCCGGTCGATTTCACGGCGACCGCGCCGACCTACAAGAAGATTGCCAAGGCCGGCATCAAGCTGGTGCTGATGGACAGCATCCCGACCGGCCTCAAGCATCCGGAGGAATATGCCTCGATGATATCGGCGGACAGTCAGGGCAATGGCCAGATCGCGGCACAGATCCTGGCCTCCTGCGTCGCGCAGGGCGCCACCATCGGTCTCGTCAATTTCGGTGTCGATTATTTCAGCACCAACGAGCGCACCAAGGGTGTCCGCGAGTGGATGCAGAAGAACCGTCCCGACATCAAGATGAAGCAGGTCGACTTCACCGACCCGCCGAAGGTGTCGCAGATCGCAGGTGACTTCCTTACCGGCAATCCGGACATCAAGGGCCTGTTCGCGGTCTGGGATCAGCCAGCGCTTGATACGCTGAGCTCGATGCGCGCTCAGGGCATCGACATTCCGGTCACGACCGTCGACCTCGGACTGCAATCGGCGATCGAGATCGCCAAGGGCGGGCCCTTGAAGGCGACCGGGTCGCAGCGCCCCTATGACCAGGGCGTCGCGGAAGCGATGGCCATGATGAACGCGCTGCTCGGCAAGGAAACGCCCGGCTGGATCGGTGTGCAGTCGCTGCCGGTGACGCAGTCGAACGTGCTGGAATCCTACAAGACGGTGTTCAAGAAGGAGCCGCCGCCGGAACTGACCGACGCCTGCAGCAAGGCGAAACCTACCTGCAACTGAGCAGCAGGAGTTCGATGCGTGGTCCCGCGAGCCCGCGCATCGTGAGCAGCCTGATCCGGGTGTGCCAGCCCCCGCTCGGATCAGGTTGCGCTGGTCACATACTCCACGGGAAGGCTGCGGAAGTGCTTGCGCATGTCCGATGACGCCGCGCCGCCAACGATGATGCGCGAGAACGCGCCGATATCGGAGAAGAATGCCGATTTGAGGCTGCCGAGCTTGCTCGCATCGACCACCAGGATACTCTCCATCGCGGTCTCGATCACGGCCCGCTTGACGGCTACCTCGTGAAAATTCGAGCAGCTCGCACCGCGGGTCCAGTGCACGCCGCCGGCGGAGATGAAGGCCTTGTTGATCCCGAGCCGCCGCAGATAGGACAGGCCGTCGTCCGACGCAAAGGACTGCGACGACGGATGATACAGCCCGCCCATCAGCATCACCTGCGTGCCGGGTCGGTGCGTCACGATCGACGCCACGTTCATCGAGTAGCAGATCACCGACAGCGGCAGGTTCTCGGGCAGGCAGTCCGCCAGCGACTGCATCGTCGTGCCGCAATCGACGAAGATCGTATCATCCGCCTGGATCAGGGAGGCAGCGGATCGGCAGGCGAGGCGCTTGTCCTGGGTGTGCTGATCGATCTCCTGTTCGAACGTGTACTTGATCCCTGTCGGCGACGCCGCATTGACGACGTAGCCGCCAAGCAGGGCGAGCGCGGCGTCCGGCCCGGCGAGATCGCGCCGGACCGTCATTTCGGAAACCTTGAGAAGCTCGGCGGCGTCCTTCAGATGCAGCGTGCCGCCCGATTCGACGGCGCGGCGCAGCCTCTGCAGGCGCTGGACGCGCGTCTCGCTTGGTCGTGCGTTCGGAATTTCAGCCATTTTGGTCGCCGAGATTGCTTATACGATTGACAATGATCTTACAATGTTGTGATTTTATCAACGTCGATTTGTTACAATAGTAACATCCGGCCGACGGGCTGATCCGAGCGTTGGGGACGATGGTATTCCCTGGCAGCCGGCAAGCCCAGCGGCAAGGTCAGGGGAGGATCACATGTTGCGATCGACACATTCAGTCTACCTGGCGATCTCGTCGATTCGCTAGGACCGCACGGCGCCTCCATGACGCAGAGCATCCTCATACAGAATCCGTCCGCATTCGCCGCGCAGCCGCCCGGCGGAGAGCATGCGCATCCGGTCCCGCGCAACAATGGCCGCGCGCTCGAGATGGATTGGGTCGACGAAATCAGGATCAATCTGTCAGCTGCCGAACGGCGTGTCGCGAGCCTGCCGGGCCGGCGGACAGTCAAGAAGGACGCGCAGGCGGCGTGGCTTCTCAAGGCAATCACTTGCATCGACCTGACGACGCTCAACGGCGACGACACGACCGAACGGGTGAAGCGCCTCTGCGCCAAGGCCAAAGCGCCCGTGCGCGGCGATGTGCTCGATAAGCTCGGTTTCGCCGCGCGCAAGCTGCATACTGGTGCGGTCTGTGTCTACCATCGGTTCGTCGCGACCGCCGTCGAAGCGCTTGATGGATCCGGCATCACGGTTGCTGCGGTCTCGACCGGATTTCCCGCAGGTCTCGTGCCGCACGATCTGAAGCTGAAGGAGATCGAGGCATCGGTACGTGACGGCGCGCAGGAGATCGACATCGTCATCACGCGTGAGCATGTGCTGACGCGCGATTGGCGGGCCCTTTACGCCGAGGTCCGGGATTTCCGCGCCGCCTGCGGCAACGCCCATCTGAAGACGATCCTGGCCACGGGTGACCTCAAGACGCTGCGCAATGTCGCAAAGGCATCGATGGTCTGCATGATGGCCGGCGCCGACTTCATCAAGACCTCTACCGGCAAGGAAGGCGTCAACGCGACGCTGCCGGTGACGCTCGCGATGCTGCGGATGATCCGCGTCTATCAGGAGCGCACCGGCTACAAGATCGGCTTCAAGCCGGCCGGCGGAATCTCGACGGCAAAGGACGTGCTCAACTACCAGTTCCTGATGAAAGAGGAGCTGGGACGCGACTGGCTCGAGCCGGACCTATTCCGCATCGGCGCCTCCAGCCTGCTCGCCGATATCGAGCGGCAGCTCGAGCATCACGTGACCGGCCACTACTCGGCTTTCAACCGCCACCCCGTGGGATGAGACTCCAGCGATGAGCGTCGCAAATTATTTCGAGACCATGGAGTATGGCCCCGCGCCCGAGGCGGACGGCGAGGCACGCGCCTGGCTGGCGCGGCATGGCGCCACGTTCGGGCATTTCATCGCCGGCAAGTTCACGGCGCCTCATGCAGGCAAACACCTCACCACGATTGAGCCTGCCACGGGCAAGACGCTGGCGCGCATCGCGCAGGGCGCTGCTGCCGATGTCGAGGCGGCAGTCAACGCCGCGCGCACCGCGCAGGCAGCATGGGCAAAGCTTGGCGGCCATGGCCGCGCGCGTCATCTCTACGCATTGGCACGCATGCTGCAGCGTCACGCCCGGCTGTTCGCCGTGCTGGAGGCGATCGACAACGGCAAGCCGATCCGGGAAACCCGCGATCTCGACGTGCCGCTCGCGGCGCGCCACTTCATCTATCACGCCGGCTGGGCGCAGTTGCAGGAGTGCGAATTCGCCGATCAGGTGCCGATTGGCGTGATCGGGCAGATCATCCCGTGGAATTTCCCGCTGCTGATGCTGGCCTGGAAGATCGCGCCCGCGCTGGCCGCAGGCAATACGGTGGTGCTGAAGCCCGCGGAATTCACCTCGCTCACGGCGCTGCTGTTCGCCGAACTTTCGGCCGAGGCCGGTCTCCCGCCGGGCGTGCTGAACGTCGTGACCGGCGATGGCGCGACCGGCGCTTTGCTGGTCGAAAGTCCCGGCGTCGACAAGATCGCCTTCACAGGGTCGACCGAGGTCGGGCGCCTGATCCGTCAATCGACTGCAGGGACTGGAAAATCGCTGACGCTGGAGCTCGGCGGCAAGTCGCCGTTCATCGTGTTCGACGATGCCGATATCGATGGCGCGGTGGAAGGCGTGGTCGATGCGATCTGGTTCAACCAGGGCCAGGTGTGCTGCGCCGGTTCGCGGCTGCTTTTGCAGGAGGGAATTGCTGAGACCTTCCGCAGGCGTCTGATCCGCCGCATGGAGACGCTTCGCGTCGGCATGCCACTCGACAAGGCGATCGACATGGGCGCGGTGGTCGCGCCGGTGCAACTCGAGCGGATCAGGTCGCTGGTCGAAACCGGGGTGAAGGAGGGCGCCGAGAAATATCAGGCGCCCAGTGCGATGCCGACGGAAGGATGTTTCTATCCGCCGACCCTGCTCTGGAACGTGCATCCGTCCTCGACGGTTGCGACCGAAGAGATTTTCGGCCCGGTCCTGGTGGCGATGACGTTCCGCACGCCGGACGAGGCCGTGATGCTCGCCAACAACACGCGCTACGGCCTTGCCGCCAGCGTGTGGAGCGAGACGATCGGGCTGGCGCTGGACATCGCGCCGAAACTCTTGGCCGGCGTGGTCTGGGTCAATGCCACCAATCTGTTCGACGCCAGCGTCGGTTTCGGCGGCTATCGCGAGTCCGGCTTCGGCCGCGAGGGCGGCCGTGAAGGCATGTATGAATATCTCAAGCCGAAGGCCTGGAGCGGGCGCAAGGCCCGGGCCAAGGCATCGCTGCTGCCGACGGTGTCCGGCGCCAGCGCCGGCTTCGACGTGCCGCCGATCGATCGAACGGCCAAGCTGTTCGTCGGCGGCAAGCAGGTCCGTCCGGACGGCAACTATTCGCGCGCGGTGCTCTCGCCGAAGGGCCGGCGCCTGGGCGAGGCAGGCGAGGGCAATCGCAAGGATATCCGCAATGCGGTGGCCGCGGCGCGCTCCGCCGAGGCGTGGGCGCGGGCGACGGCGCATAATCGCGCCCAGATCCTCTACTACCTTGCCGAGAATCTTTCCGCGCGCGGCGACGAGTTCGCCCGGCGCATCGCCGACATGACCGGCGTGGCGAGCGCGAAGGCGCGCACGGAAGTCGATGCGAGCATCGAGCGGCTGTTCAGCTATGGCGCCTGGGCCGACAAATTCGAGGGAACAATCCATGCGCCGCCGCTGCGCGGCGTGGCGCTCGCGATGCATGAGCCGATCGGCGTGGTCGGTGTCGCCTGTCCCGACGAGGCGCCGCTGCTCGCCTTCATCAGCTTGGTGGCGCCGCTGGTTGCGATGGGCAACCGGGTCGTCGCCGTGCCGAGCGAGCGCCATCCGCTGGCCGCGACCGATTTCTACCAGGTGCTCGAGACGTCGGACGTGCCGGGCGGCGTGGTCAACATCGTCACCGGCGACAGCGGCGAGCTGGTCAAGGTTCTTGCCGAGCATGACGATGTCGACGCGCTCTGGGCGTTCGGATCGCAGGACGCCTCAGTGGCGGCCGAACGGCACTCGATCGGCAATCTCAAGCGTACGCTGGTCGATCATGGCCTCGCGCTCGATTGGTACGACAAGGCCGCGAGCGAGGGCCCGATCCTGCTACGCCATGCCGTGCAAGTGAAGAACATCTGGATTCCGTATGGTGACTAGAGCGTTTTCGGGCGAAGTGGGTACCGGTTCACTCGAAAACGCGTCAAAACAAGAATCGAGAGCCCCGTTCCGATTCAATCGGAACGGAAACGGCTCGAGCGACGTCACCTTGCGGTGATAACGATTGAGGGTCCGGACCATCAGAGTTCGGCGATTTTGAAGAACAAGGGAGGGACGCAACATGCTCAAGGGCATCGATCCACTGCTCAATGCCGACGTGCTCTATGCCCTGCGGGCGATGGGGCACGGTGACCGCCTGGTGGTGTGCGATACCAATTTTCCGGCCGACTCGATCGCCCGCCAGAGCGTGCTTGGCAGGCTGCTTCGCATCGACAATGTGAGCGCCGCCAAGGCGGTCGAGGCTGTTCTCTCGGTGATGCCGCTCGATACATTTGTCGACGATGCCGCGATCCGGATGGAGATCGTCGGCCAGGCCCAGCAAGTGCCTCCCGTGCAGCGCGAAGTGCAGGCCGCGATCGATCGCGCCGAGGGACGATCCTGGCCGCTCGTCGGCGTCGAGCGCCATGCGTTCTATGAGAAAGCCAAGACGGCCTATTGCGTGATCGCGACGGGCGAGCGGCGCTTCTACGGCTGCTTCCTGTTCAGCAAGGGCGTCATCGCGCCGGACGGGGAGTAACGACATGAGCAAGAATGGCGTCGCCGTTCTCGGCGTCTTCGTCGTCGACCTGGCGTTCCGCGCCGGCACCATGCCGGCGATCGGCGAGACGATCGCAGGATCGGGATTCGCGATGGGGCCCGGCGGCAAAGGATCCAACCAGGCTGTCGCGGCTGCGCGGGCCGGCGCCAGCGTGAGCTTCATCTCCCGGATCGGTAGTGACGCCTTCGGCGAGCTTGCGATCAGGACCTGGGAGGCCGAAGGAATCCGGCCGTGCGTGGCCAGGACGGCGGACGCGCCGACCGGCGCGGCGTTCATCTACGTCCACGAGACGCGCGGCGATAACGCCATCATCGTGGTGCCGGGCGCGGCGGGCGGTATCAGCCCGGCCGATGTCGACGCGGTGGCGGACGCCATTCGCGACAGCCGCGTGTTCGTGACGCAGCTCGAGCAGCCGGTCGATGCGGCGCTCAGAGGGCTCGAGATCGCGCGCGCGGCCGGCAGCATCACGGTGTTCAATCCGGCGCCGGCGATCAAGTTCGACAGCAGCCTGTTTGCGCTCTGCGATTATGTCGTTCCCAACGAGACCGAGGCTGAAGGATTGACCGGCATCGCGGTGAGTGATCTCGCCGGCGCCCGCCGCGCCGGCGATGCGTTGCTGGCCAAGGGCGCCGGGACGGCGTTGATCACGCTCGGCGAGCGCGGCGCGCTGTTCCATGGGCGGGACCGTTCGCTGCACGTGCCGCCGTTCGCGGCCGGCAGGGTGGTCGAAACCACCGGCGCGGGCGATGCCTTCGTCGGCGGCTTCGCGGCGGCGCTCGCGGACGGCGGCGATCCGCTCGAGGCAGCGCGCTTCGGTTCGGCCACGGCGGGAATCTCGGTGACCCGGCCGGGGACGGCGCCCGCGATGCCGCGTCGCGCGGAGATCGAAGCGCTGCTGAAGGGATGATGCTGCGATGATGCGGAATGATCCGATCAAGCATGTCTTCATCTGGCCGGCGGTGCTTGTCGTGCTGGCGATCTCGATCTTTCCGCTGATCTATTCGCTCACCACGAGCTTCCTGAGCTATCGCCTGATTCCTCCGATCCCGCCGCGGGTCGTCTGGCTCGGCAACTATGCCACGCTGTTGCAGGAGCCGCGGTTCTGGAATGCGATCTTCACGACGACGCTGATTGCCTTCATCGCCGTTGGGTTGCAATACGCGATCGGTTTCGGCGTCGCGCTGGCGCTGAACGCGCGGGTGCCGGGCGAACGGCTGTTTCGCGTCGCCTTGCTGCTGCCCATGCTGCTGGCGCCGGTGGCGGTTGCACTCGTGGCGCGCATGATCTTCAACCCGACCATGGGACCGCTCAACCAGTTCCTGTCGACGTTCGGCCTGGTCAACCTGCCGTTCCTCACCAACGGACATTGGGCGCTCGCCTGCATCATCGCTGTCGAGGTCTGGCAGTGGACCCCGTTCGTCATCCTGATGATGCTGGCCGGCCTGCAAACGCTTCCCGAAGACGTCTACGAGGCAGCCGAGCTCGAGAATGCCAGCGCCTGGCAGCAGTTCTGGGGGATCACCTTTCCGATGCTGCTGCCGATCTCGGCCGCGGTCGTCTTCATCCGCCTGATCGAGAGCTACAAGATCATGGACACGGTCTTTGTGATGACGGGCGGCGGGCCGGGCGTGGACACCGAGACGCTGACATTGTTCGCCTATCAGGAAGGCTTCAAGAAGTTCAATCTTGGCTACACATCGGCGCTCAGCTTCCTGTTCCTGATCGCGATCACGATCATCGGCGTTACCTATCTGACACTGCTAAAGCCTCATCTGGAGAAGCGCCGATGAGCGGGCAGGGCTTGACGGGACTGTTGCCATGGAGCCGCCGCCTGGTCGCGGTCGGCGTCCTCGCCTGGTGCCTGATCACGGTATTTCCGCTCTATTGGGTGGTCGTGACGGCCTTCAAGACGCCGCCGGGCGTGGTCGGCGGACCGACCTATCTGCCGTTCATCGACTTCACGCCCACCTTGCAGCCCTTCATCGATCTCTATCGGGGGATCCGCGGCGAGTTCTTCAGGACATTCCTCAACTCGACCATCGTAGGCCTGTCGGCGGCGGCGATCGCCACGGCGATCGGCGCGATGGCGGCTTATGCGCTGGTGCGGTTCGAATTCAAGGTACGCCTTGGTGCGGGCCTGGTGTTCTTCCTGCTCGCGCTCGGCGGCTACCTGCTTTTCGACGCGACGTTCGGGTTTACGCGACCGCAGGCCTTGTTGCTCGCCTTTCCGATCGCGCTGATCGTTGCCGTCGCCGCCAATCGCCTGCCGTTGCCCGGGCCGATTCTCGGCAATGAAGACATCCTGTTCTGGTTCGTCAGCCAGCGCATGTTCCCGCCGATCGTCACGGCCTTTGCGCTGTACCTGCTCTACAGCGAGATCGGCCGATTGGGTTTCCAGCTCATCGACAGCTTCGTCGGCCTGACGCTGTGCTACGTCGCCTTTTCGCTGCCGATCGTCGTCTGGCTGATGCGCGACTTCTTCGAAGCCGTGCCGATCGAGGTCGAGGAGGCGGCGATGGTCGATAACGTGCCGAGCTGGCGCATCTTCTTCGGCATCGTGGTGCCGATGTCGATGAATGGGCTGCTGGCGACCTTCATGATCACGCTGGCCTTCGTCTGGAACGAGTTTCTGTTCGCGCTGTTCCTGACCAATTCCAGATGGCAGACGCTGCCCATTCTGGTGGCGGGACAGAACAGCCAGCGCGGCGACGAATGGTGGGCGATATCGGCTGCGGCGCTCGTCGCGATCGTTCCCATGATGATCATGGCGGGCCTGCTGAGCCGGATGATGCGGTCGGGCCTGCTGATCGGGGCCATAAAATAGCAAAAACCTTGTAGGGAGGACTAGACGATGCTGCGACGGACGTTTCTGATGTTGACCACCTCGCTCGCGATGGCCTGGGCCGCAAGCCAGGCGAATGCTGCTTGCAGCCCGGACTACACCGGCGTCACCCTGACGGTGGCGTCGCAGACCGGACCGTATATCGCGTCCGCGCTCAAGCTCGGCGCCGACGAATGGGCCAAGAAGACCTGCGGCAAGGTCAATGTCGTCGAGTTTCCGTGGTCCGAGCTCTATCCGAAGATCGCGACGTCGCTCACGGCGTCGGACGCGACATTCGACCTCGTCAGCTTTGCGCCGGCCTGGCTGCCGGATTTCGTGCCTTATCTCAGCGAGATGCCGAAGGAGATGCAGTCCGGCAAGGAATGGGACGATATCGAGCCGGCCTATCGCGAACGGCTGATGGTGTGGGAAGGCAAGATCTACTCGCAATCGATGGACGGCGACGTCCACACCTATACGTACCGCACCGATCTGTTCAGCGATCCCAAGGAGAAGGACGCCTTCAAGGCCAAGTACGGCTACGACCTCGCGCCGCCGACGACGTGGAAGCAGTATCTCGACATTGCGGAGTTCTTCCAGCGGCCCGACA
The DNA here is from genome assembly GCF_050435825.1 of Bradyrhizobium sp. I1.14.4. NCBI lineage: Bacteria > Pseudomonadati > Pseudomonadota > Alphaproteobacteria > Hyphomicrobiales > Nitrobacteraceae > Bradyrhizobium > Bradyrhizobium sp. I1.14.4. The sequence goes on from NZ_JBNDLA010000012.1 coordinate 52,856, forward strand.
AGGGCATGTGGGGAACGGCGGAAGCGTTCCGTCGCGGCGGTCAGCAGTTCTGGTTCTTCTTCAGCCATGCGGCGGCCTACGCGAACAATCCGAATTATCCGGGTGCGATGTTCTTCGACCCCGAAACGATGGACGCGCAGATCAACAACCCGGGCTGGGTGAAAGGGCTCGAGGAATACATCCGGGCATCGAAGCTAGGGCCACCCAATGCGCTGAACTTCTCGTTCGGCGAGGTGAACGCAGCCGTGGCCGGCGGCCAGGTTGCGGAATCGATCGGCTGGGGCGACACCGGCGTCATCGCCGCCGATCCGAAGCAGTCGAAGATCTCGGGCAAGGTCGGTTCGGCGATGCTGCCCGGTTCGGACGAGATCTGGAATGCGAAGACCAGGAAGTGGGATAAATTCCCTAGCGTCATTCCGGGACCGTTCATGGCATTCGGCGGCTGGCAGATCGCCGTGCCGAAGGCCGGCAAGAACCAGCAGGCTGCGTGGGACTTCGTCAAGACGCTGACAAGCCCGGAGGTGTCGGGCCAGGCGGCGATCACCGGCGGCAGCGGCGTCAATCCGTATCGCAAATCGCACACCGCCAATCTGCAACTGTGGAGCAAGATCTTCACGCCGGAGGAGGCCAAGCAATACCTCGGCGCGCAATCGGACTCCATCAACGCCAAGAACGTCGCGCTCGACATGCGTCTGCCCGGCTACTTCTCCTATACCGAGGTCGTGGAGATCGAGCTCGGCAAGGCGTTGGCCGGCCAGACCACGCCGCAGGCGGCCCTCGACGCGATGGCGAAGGAGTGGAATCGACTGACCGATGAGTTCGGCCGCGCCAAGCAGCTCGCAGCCTATCGCGCGGCGATGGGCCTTCCGCCCAAGAACTAGCTTTCCGGCAAGACGTCCCGGATGATGCGCGAGCGTCATCCGGGACTTTACCTGCCGTCGACGAAGGGACGGAAAAGGAATCCATGGCGCACGTCGAGATCGAGAACGTCAGCAAGGCATACGGGCCCTACAAGATCATCGAGGGGCTCGACCTCAACGTGGCCGACGAGGAGTTTGTCGTGCTTGTCGGCCCGTCCGGCTGCGGCAAGACCACGACGCTGCGCATGATCGCGGGGCTGGAGGCCGTCACCAGCGGAACCATCCGCATCGGTAACCGCGACGTGACGCAGTTGCGCCCGGGCTTGCGCAATTGCGCGATGGTATTCCAGAACTACGCGCTCTATCCGCATATGACCGTCGGCGAGAACATCGGCTACGGCATGAAGGTGCGGGGCGAATCGCGTGCCGGCATCGAGAAGGCCGTCAACGACGTGGCGCGCGTCCTTGACCTCGAGCAATACCTGCAGCGCCGGCCCAAGCAGCTTTCCGGCGGACAGCGCCAGCGCGTGGCGATCGGCCGTGCCATCGTGCGCAGCCCGGACGTCTTTCTGTTCGACGAGCCATTGTCCAATCTCGACGCCAAGCTGCGCATCGAGATGCGGACCGAGATCAAGGCGCTGCACCGCCGCCTTGCCAAGACCATCGTCTATGTCACGCACGACCAGGTCGAAGCGATGACCATGGCCGACCGCGTCGTGGTGATGAATCGCGGCCGGATCGAGCAGACGGCCGATCCGATCACGATCTATGAGAAGCCCAGCAACCTCTTCGTCGCCGGCTTCATGGGCGCACCCAGCATGAACTTTATCGATGGCGAGATCGTCGCCCGCGACGGCGCGCTAACCTTCACCGAGCCATCGGGCACGGTTTTGACATTGCCAAAGTCACGTGAGGCCGCCTATGCCGGGAGCGTCGGGAAGCCCGTGGTGCTCGGCGTGCGGCCCGATCATGTGTTGCGGCAAGGCGCTTCGGCTGGCTCTTCCATCCGTATGCTTGTGAAAGACGTGGAGCCGCTCGGGCCGCACACGCTGGTGATCGGGAGCGTCGGCCCATTTGCGTTCACGGCGCAAATGCAGGTCGGCGTCGCTGCGGAGCCGGATCATGTCATCGACATCGCGCTCGATCTCGAGCGAACGCACTTGTTCGACAAGACGTCAGGGATGGCGATTTCCTGATCTGCCGTGGCGCAGTTCAACAGCCTCCACTTCAGGGTGACGGGTCTGTTCTCGTCATTGCGAGCGGAGCGACGCAATCCATCGCGCGGCCTGCGCGGAAACATGGATTGCTTCGTCGCTATCGCTCCTCGCAATGACAGGTGAATAAAATCACAATCTCTCGGCTGCAGAACACGCGTGCTCGCCGGACCGTATCGGACAGATAGAGGCCAAATGCCCACTGAATCGGTTCCTGCCCTGCGTCTGGGGGCGCGGATCGATGGACTTCCTCGGGAATCGCGGGGCGGGCCGCGCTGGCGGCTTCTGACGCGATTGTTTTCTGTGTTATCACGTGATCCGTTGAAACTGCGCTCGTGCAGAACCTGTCCGAACCCTACGAATCTGGATCTCGATGATGTTGTCGCTTCCCAAGACCAAAATACGCGTGCTGCTGCTGGAGGGCGTGAATGACTCCGCGGCCCGGATGTTCGAGGCGAACGGCTATACCGAACTGCAACGTCTGCCCAAGGCGCTGGGACCCGGAGAACTCAAACAAGCGCTGTCGGGTATCCATATGCTGGGAATTCGGTCGCGGACCCAGTTGACCGCGGAAATCCTGGACGCCGCCGACCGATTGCTCGTTGTCGGCTGCTTTTCGGTCGGCACCAACCAGGTCGATCTCGACGCCGCGCGAAAGCTGGGAATCCCCGTATTCAACGCGCCGTACTCCAACACCCGCAGCGTGGCGGAACTGACCATCGCCGAGATCGTCATGCTGTTCCGCCGGATCTTTCCGCGTTCGGTCTCCGCACATGCCGGAGGCTGGGACAAGTCCGCCGAAGGCAGCCGCGAGGTGCGCGGCAAGACGCTGGGCATCGTCGGCTACGGCAACATCGGCTCGCAACTGTCGAATCTCGCGGAAGCCATGGGTATGCGCGTGATCTATTTTGATCAGACCGACAAGCTCCGCCATGGCAATACCGAGCCTGCTGAAACGCTTGAGGCGTTACTCGCAGCGAGCGACGTCGTATCGCTGCATGTGCCGGAGACGCCGGCCACTGCCAACATGATTGGCGCAGCCCAGTTGCGGCTGATGAAGCCTGAGGCCTATCTGATCAACAACTCACGCGGCACCGTGGTCGATCTCGCTGCGCTGGCGAGCGTCCTGCGTGAGGGCGGGCTGGCCGGTGCCGCAGTCGACGTGTTTCCGGTCGAACCGGTGTCGAACGAGGCGCGCTTTGTCTCGCCGCTGCAGGGCCTCCCCAACGTCATCCTCACGCCACATGTCGGCGGTTCGACGGAAGAAGCGCAGGATCGCATCGGCGGTGAAGTTGCACGCAAGCTGATCGATTATTCCGACGTTGGGTCGACCTTCGGCGCGGTCAATTTTCCGCAGGTGCAATTGCCGGCGCGACCGACCGGCACCCGTTTCATCCATGTTCATCGCAATGTTCCGGGCGTCATGCGTCAGGTCAACGACGCGGTTTCGCGGCACGGGATCAACATCCTGGCGCAATATCTGCAGACCGATCCGGAGGTGGGCTATGTCGTGCTCGAGACCGACGTTGTCGGCGGCGAGGGCGAGGGGCTGCTGGCCGATTTGAAGGCCATTGACGGCACGATCCGCGTGCGGGTGCTGTATGACCAGAACCGGCCGCAGGGATGATCGACCGCGTCAGTCCGCCGAGAACCCGAACGGAACGCTCGATGTCCTGAAATCGTCGGGCAGAATCTCGCGTCCGATCGGCGGCGCCGACCGCGCTGCACATCTTGGGCGATGGCAGACCCGGCACGCGACGCCGATCGGCGTCGGCTCATCTGCGTTCGGCCCCTGTCCGTCGCGCGTATAGATCAACTGGCCCGCATGCTCGGCGGCACAGCCGATCGCGATCGCCCGCTCGACGCGGATGGCGCCGAACGCGCCGCCGCCGGCGGTCACGGTGCGCGCGATCGAAAAGAACCGCTGTCCGTCGGGCAATTCCAGCCATTGCGTGACGATCTGGCGCGGCGTCTTGAAGATATCGTGGACCGACCACAGCGGACATGCGCCGCCGTGCTTCGCAAACGGGAATCCGGCGCCATCGAGCAGCTTCGAAATGTTGCCGGCGGGGTCGACGCGGATCAGGAAGAACGGGACCTTCTCGAGACCCGGCCGTTGCAGGGTCGTGACGCGGTGCGCCGTCTGCTCGAAGCTGGTGCCGAATTGACGCGCCAGCGCCTCAAGATCGTAACGGCGCGTGTCGACCGCTTTCGCAAACACGGAATACGGCATGATGAGCGCGGCCGCGGCATAGGCCGCGAGTGCGCGGCGGGCCAGCAATTCGGCGCTCTTGGTCGTGAACTTTCCGGCTTCCACGGCCGCGCCGATCTCATCTTCCAGTTCCAGATAGGCAAGTTGTTTGGCCAGCTGGAAATTGAGGCCCGCAGTATCGAGCGAGTCCTCCAGCAGCAATTGTCTGCGATGGAGATCCAGTCGCCTGACCGAGCCGAGCATGACGTTCGGCGGCAGATAGCGGACCTGGAGATTGTGACGTTCCCGAAGCCGTTCGATGAATCCAGCCGGTCCGGCAGGCGTGTGGACGAGACGCTCGGCCGCATCGTCGAGACTAGCAAAATTGTTGCGGCGTGCGGCGAGGAATCGCCGGACTTCCGCAACGGGATCGTTGGCGTCAAAGGTCTCCTGACCCGGTAACGCGATCGCCAGGTCCGGAGCCCTCCGCTCCGCAAGCGCCAGCTGTTCTTCGCGATAGGCGGTGTAGAGGCGCAGGAACGCTTCGGTCATTCCGGGATAACTGACCGCGAGGTCGCTGACTTCGAGCGCGGGGATGTCGATGTCGGCGAACATCGGCTCTTTCAGGATCGACTGCATGCGCGCAGTGTGATCGGCGCCGCCGTCGCCGGCTAGATCGGCCAGATCGATCTTGTAGGTGCGGGCAAGGCGAAGCAGCATGTCGGCCGTCACCGGCCGCTGATTGCGTTCCAGCAGCGCGACATAGGGGGCGGAGATTTCGAGATCGGCCGCCATGTCCGCCTGGGTCAGCCCGAGATCGCGGCGCAGCCGACGCAGTCGTGGGCCCATGAAAACGGAACGGGCGCTTGAGGTTACCATCGCCTCATCCAATTCTTGTAATATTATTACAACAATACATCGGTTTCTTGTAAGTTATGACAAGTTTTCCGCGCCAGGTCTAGCCCTCGGTGACGCTGCACGTCACAAACGCAGCAGTTGTTTCGTCACCGAAGGGATCACGGACATGAACTTCCAACCGCGCGGGATCGGCGACCGGGCCATCCAGGGACCGGCTTCGTATCAGAGCGAGCTTGAGGCAGCCGAAGCGCTGCTCAAGACCAAGGACACCTGGAACGGCGTGACCGCCGAAGCCGTGGCGCGCATGCGCCTGCAGAACCGCTTCAAGACCGGTCTGGATATCGCCCGCTACACAGCTGCGCTGATGCGCGCGGACATGGCCGCCTATGACGCCGACAGCACCAAGTACACCCAGTCGCTCGGCTGCTGGCACGGCTTCATCGCTCAGCAGAAGCTGATCTCGGTCAAGAAGCACTTCGGCAATACCGACCGCCGCTACCTCTACCTCTCCGGCTGGATGATCGCGGCGCTGCGTTCCGAATTCGGACCGCTGCCAGATCAGTCGATGCACGAGAAGACCTCGGTGCCGGCTCTGATCGAAGAACTCTACACCTTCCTGCGTCAGGCGGATTCTCGTGAGCTCAACGATATCTTCCGCGCGCTCGATGCCGCCCGCAAGGAAGGCGACAAGGCCAAGGAAAAGGCGTTGATCGAGAAGATCGACAATTTCCAGACCCATGTCGTGCCCGTCATCGCCGACATCGATGCCGGCTTCGGCAACGCCGAGGCGACCTATCTGCTCGCCAAGAAGATGATCGAGGCGGGTGCCTGCGCCCTGCAGATCGAGAACCAGGTCTCCGACGAGAAGCAGTGCGGCCACCAGGACGGCAAGGTGACCGTGCCGCACGAGGTGTTTATCGCGAAGATCCGCGCCTGCCGCCATGCGTTCCTCGAGCTCGGCGTCGAAGACGGCATCATCGTGACCCGGACCGACTCGCTCGGTGCCGGCCTGACGCAGCAGATCGCAGTGAGCCACAAGCCCGGCGACCTCGGCGATCAGTACAACAGCTTCCTCGATTGCGAGGAAGTGACGGCTGCCAATGCGCGGAACGGCGATGTCATCATCAATCAGAACGGCAAGATGATGCGTCCGAAGCGGCTTCCCAGCAACCTCTACCAATTCCGTCCCGGTACCGGTGCGGATCGCTGCGTGCTCGACTGCATCACCTCGTTGCAGAACGGCGCCGACCTGCTCTGGATCGAGACCGAGAAGCCGCATATCGAGCAGATCGCCTCGATGGTCGATCGCATCCGCAAGGTCATTCCGAACGCGAAGCTCGCCTACAACAACTCGCCTTCCTTCAACTGGACGCTCAACTTCCGTTGGCAGGTCTACGACGCGATGAAGGAAGCCGGCCAGGATGTCAGCAAGTACAATCGCGCCGAGCTGATGAAGGTGGAGTACGACGACACGCCGCTGGCGAAGGAAGCCGACGAGCGTATCCGTACCTTCCAGGCGGATTCGGCCAAGCGCGCCGGCATCTTCCACCATCTGATCACGTTGCCGACCTATCACACGGCTGCGCTGTCGACCGACAATCTCGCGAAGGAGTATTTCGGCGAGCAGGGCATGCTTGGCTACGTCAAGAACGTGCAGCGCGCGGAAATCCGTCAGGGCATCGCCTGCGCGAAGCATCAGAATATGGCGGGATCCGACATCGGCGACGATCACAAGGAGTATTTCGCCGGTGAGGCCGCCCTCAAGGCGGGCGGCGCCCACAACACGATGAACCAGTTCGGCTAATCGATCGAACGGATCATTCCGACTACCGGCTGGACGGGCGTGCTCGCGAGCAGTCTCGCCTGTCCGCCGGCTTGGCGGGGCGATTTTCGACCACGGTGACGCGGTCGAGATCGTCCCGCAACGTTTACAAGGCCGCTTTCCCTCAGGCTTCCGTCCATCCGTAGATGGCTGCCTCATTCCGCGTAACCGTGGTATTGCGTCGCTGCGATATCGAGGGCATGCCACGCGATGACAGTCGGGCACTACGCATCCGCCGTCACCAACTCTGCCGTGATGGAGCGGCTCGAGCCATTCGATCCACGTATCGTCGGAACGCTGCCGCTCGACCTTGCCGTGCCCGGCAGCGATATCGATATCGTCTGCCATGCGTCCGATCCAAATGCTTTCGCGGACATCGTCTGGACCCACTATCAATCGGCCGGTGATTTTGTCCTCTACCGATGGACCTCGGGAACGCGGCCGGTAGTTGCCCGCTTTGTGTGGGATGGCTGGCCGTTCGAGCTGTTCGGTGATCAGTGTCCGGTCGAGCAGCAGTCGGGCTGGATCCATTTCGAGGTCGAACGGCGGCTGCTTGCGCTCGATGACGGACGGCTGCGGCGAGCCGTCGGCAAGTCAAGGGCAGGCGGCCTCAAGACCGAGCCCGCCTTTGCCGCCGCGCTCGGGATACCGGGCGATCCCTATCGCGGATTGCTCGAGCTCGCTGCTGAAACGGACGCCGAGTTGCGCGCCCGACTCGCTGCGCCCGATCTCGGCTGAGCGCCGGCCTGGAGAAGCACCGTGACGCGCGTGCGGCGCGTTGCCGGCGAACGAGTTTCATTCGCCCGGAACGAGGTGGCCCACCGGCTGGCGCGCGAGGCGCCGGTGCCTGCGGCGGGACAGATAGAGCAGCAGGCCCGTCACGGCGAACAATGGCATCATGGCGGCGGCCAGCATGAAGGCGAGCTTGCCGGGCCATCCCAGGATGGCGCCCCGGTGGATGTCGAGCACGCCGGCAAGGACGCGCTCGCCAAACGTCTTATCCGCGTAGCGATCCGATGAGATGACGCGCCCGGTGACGGCATCGATACGGAATTCGTCACGCACGCTCTCGAGCGTCGAATCCAGCGGCCAGGACCGTACGCGCATCGCCGTGCCCGCGCCAGCCGGCAGGGTCAGGAGCACCCTTCCGTAACTGTCATTCTCCTGCTGCAGGAACGCTGACCAGACGTGATCGAAGGCAAGCGGATTGGCCCCGGCCTTCGCTTCAGCCTTGGTTTCGGTCCTGGCTTCAACTTTGCTCTCGGCAGCGGCCGCGCCGCGCGGCGGCTTGGACTGCATTGCAGCTGTCGTGGCGTGAGGGGGCGCGAAGAGCCAGTTGGCGCTGGCCTTGTACCATTCGAACGAATACCACAGCCCGGTCAGCGTCATCACCAGATAGACCGGCAGCATCCAGGTGCCGATTACGGCGTGCATCGAACGGTGCAGGCCACGCCCGCGCAGGCCCAGATTTGGCTTCAGCCACATCTTCACGCTGCGCGCGCGATGCGGCCAGCGCAGCACGAGGCCGGTGATCAGCATCAAGATCAGACAGATCGCGGCGGTGCCGGTGATCTTGCGGCCAACGCCATTGCCGTCGCCCGGCAACAGCAGCCAACGATGCAGCTTGCGGACGGTCGCGAAAAAGGCCTCGCCGCGCGGCGCGCCCAGCACGTGCCCGTCATAGGGATCGACATAGACCGAGGACGGGCGTGAGCCGGCTTCGCTGCGGGCAAAGCGGACGCGCGCCGCGGCTGACGGATCGCTGGCCATCGTGACAGCCGAGACCTTGCCGAAGTCGCCGGCAGCCTGAAGCCGTGCGACCAGCTCGTCCGGCGTGAGCCGCCGGGCCGCACTGGCGTCGACGCGCATGATGTGGCCGTTCAGGCTGGCCTCGATCTCATCTTCAAAGGCCATGGTCGCGCCGGTGAGGCCGACCACGGCCCAGAGCAGCGCCAGTGCAAGACCAGCAATCGAATGGGCCTGAAGCAGCGCGGCCTTGATCGGGCGTCGAGCATCACTCATCGAATCCGGCCTTTCGGATCAGGGCGATTGCGGCCGCTTGATGCGCGGCGATCTGGTCGACGGGCAGTACATCGGCGGGGAACGATCCGATCCCTTCGACGATCGAGGCCCGCCTTGCCGTCGCAAGCACGGGATATTCCAGTTCAGCGGCGGCAAAGATTGTCTGGGCTTCCGGTGTGACGAGGAATTCAAGGAAGGCGCGAGCGGCGGCCGGATGCGGCGCGTGGCGGGCGATCGCCGCGCCGGTCAGATTGACGTGGCTGCCGCCGCCCGCGAACGCGGTCGGCACTGCCTTCACGGTGTCCGCCGCTGCGCGCCAATCACTGCCTTCGCGGCCGTCACGGAGTTGTGCGAGCGCGACCGTGTTGCCGACGCCGATCTCGCAGCGTCCTTCCGCGATCTCGCGGACGACGTCGTTATCCTTGCCGGCTGGCTTGTGAACGAGATTGTCCTTCATTCCGGCGAGCCAGGTCTGCGTCTCATCCGTGCCGTGATGTGCTAGGTAGGCGGCGATCAGCGCCACGTTGTTCTGGTGCGCGGCCGGCCGCATGCATAACTTACCGCGCCATTTGGGATCGGCGAGCTCTTCATAGGCGATCGCGGTGAGCGGACTGTCCTTGCGTGCGAAAACCACACGCGGACGAACGGCGAGCGCAATCCACTGGCCGCCGTTGCCGCGCAGGTTCGCCGGCACCGCCTGGTCAAGCGCCGGCGATGCAAGCGCCTGCGTCAGCCCGCGCGCGGCAAGTTGGGTCGTCTTGTCGAGACCGATGGTCAGCAGGACATCGGCGGGCGACGTGTCGCCCTCGGATGTCAGTCGCTTGACCAGGCTGTCCTCGACTAAGACGGTCTTGACCTGGGTGCCGGTCGCTGCCGTGAAGGCCGCGGTGACAGGCTCGACCAGATTGGCTTCCCGGGTCGAGTAAAGCGTGAGCTCGTCAGCGCGGACCGTGGCGCAGGCGAAAGCGGTCGCGGCCAAGACGGCCAGCAGTCCGATCGCTGTGCGCGCCGCAGCCATGTTAGAATTTCACCGTCGCCGAGAGCGAGAAGCGCCGCGCATCGCCCATCGCCACGGCCAGATTGCTGACGGCAGATGGATAGTAGACGGTGTCGAACAGGTTCTTGACGTTGAACTGGTAGATCACCGGGAACGTCTGGACCTTGGTCTCGTAGGTCGCGAAGACGTCTGCGACCGTGTAGGACGGCAGCACGAAGCTGTTCGCCGCGTCGCCGGGTCGATCGCCGACGTAGCGCGCGCCGCCGCCGAGCCGAAGCCGGCCGGGCAGCGCCGTGCCGAAATCATAGACGAGGTAGAGCGAGGCCGTGTTCAGCGCGACGTTCTGCAGCTGCTTGCCGGCGTAAGTCGGATCCTCGGTCACCCGCGCGTCGGTGTAGCCATAGCTGCCAATCATGCTCCAATTGTCGGTGAGCCTGCCGGTGACGTCGACCTCGACGCCGCGCGACCGCACCTTGCCGGCCGCCGTGTACACGTTGAGGCCGGTGGACGTGTCGAGCTGGCTCACCAGCACGTTCCGCTTGTCGATGTCGTAGACCGCGACCGTGCCGGAGATCCGCTTGTTGAGGTCGAATTTGAGGCCGGCTTCGTATTGCGTGCCTTCTTCCGGCGCGATGTTCGAGCCGAGCACGACGCCGCCGCCATTGCTCAAGGGCGCGATCGTCGAATTCGGCTTCAGCGATTGCGTGTAGCTCGCATACAGCGAGACCTGGTCGGTGAGCTTGAGAATGGCGCCGCCGAGCGGCAACACCTTGTCGGCCGACACGTTGGTGTTGGTGATGAATGGCCGCCCCTTGCCGGCAAACTGGTCGTAATCCATGTAGCGCACGCCGCCGACCAGCGCGAAGCGCTCGGTCAGATGCAGTGTGTCCTGGAAGAACAGCGACCATTGGCCGAGCTTGTCGGTCTGGGCACTGTCGGCCGCCGACACCGTGGTGCCCGGCGTGATCAGGCCATAGACCGGGTTGTAGAAGTTGAAGCTCGGGGTCGCCTGCCGGATCAGATTGTCGCGATAGATCGTGCGGTACTGAGCGTCGCCGCCGAACAGCACCTCGTTGCGGAAGCCGCCGAGCCAGACATTGCCCTGCAGATAGGAGGTACCGTAGCTCGAATTGCTGAGCGAGCCCTGCGTGCCATCATTGCTGCGAGTCTCGACGCCGGTCTTGGCGTTGATGCCGGTGATGCGCAGCTGGTTGGCGCTGAATGTCTCGGTGTTGTAGCTGTAGGCGGCGAACAGCTTCCAGTCCTGGTTCAGCCGGTGCTCGACCGAGGCCTGCATCAGGTCGGAGGTGCCCCACATGTTGTTGAAGGGCTCGTCGAGCCGGCGCGTCGCGGGGATCGCCAGCGGCGCCTTTGTCGCGGGATCGAACGCGGTGCCGCGGTCGAACGGCGTGATGAATTCGCGGTGCTCGTAGTTGAGCTGGACGGTAGTGTTCTCGCCGTACCAGGCCAGCGACGGCGCCACCAGCATTTCGCGATGACGCCCGAAATTGCGCCAATAATCCTCACTCACGCCGTAGCCGATGAAGCGATAGGCGAGGCCGCCATTGCCGATCGGGCCGGTGATGTCGATCGTGCCGTCGGCCCCGCTCTTGGAGTTGGCGTAGGTCGAGCCGAGCAGGGTCACCGAGCCGTGCTGATAGAGCTCGGGGCGCTTGCTGATCGTGTTGACGATGCCGCCGGGATCCATGATGCCGTAGAGCAGTGACGCCGGACCCTTCAGCACCTCGACACTTTCGACCGCGACGTTGAGGCTGCGGCCCTGCACCAGCGGCATGCCGTTGCGCATGATCGAACCGTCGCGGTTGTCGCCGAAGCCGCGGCGCATCACCGCATCCTGGGTGCCGGCCAGCGTGTTGGCCTGGGTGACGCCGCTGACATTGGCCAGCGCGTCGTCGAGGTTGCGCGGCAGCTGATCCCTGAGCACCTGCTCCGGCACGACGTTGACCGTCTGCGAGGTGTCGAGCGGCGAAGCGCCGCTGCGCAAGGTGGTCGAGCTCGGCATCGCGCGATAGCCGAGCTTGGCTTCGTTCAGCGCTGCGGCGGCTGCGGCCGCGCGCTCCGACGCTGTCGGCTGGGCATTCCGGCTGCGCTGCCGCGCCGCGGCGGCCGCCTGTGTTCGCTGCGCCGGCCTTGCCGCAGCAGCGGCGGCCGGCTTGCGCTTCTGCGTCGGCGATTCGACCATGACCGGCGGCAACGGGACGCTCGATTGGGCATTTGCCGGCGTCACCGCGGAGGAGACATCGGCGAGCAGGAAGGCTGCACCGATCAGCAGGTGGGTGCGGCCCATGTCGGCGGCATTTCGACGGTCGCCGACAACCCGGCCATCAGCATTCACAGGCACTCTTGGACTTCCGATTCACGCGAACTCGTTCACGCCGGGCCTCTAGCAGTCGGCGCGCGCGAAAAGAACCGGAGCAGACTTGAATCTCTCTAACCGGATTGGATTTGAATTATTCTAAGACGTTGCAGGGCTCGCGTGTGCGCGCAAGCCCTGCATGTCATGACTTGATTGTCGCGTTAGCGCGTCAATTGACCGCGCGGTCATGGCCTGCGGCTACGGCCGTCGTCCTGTCACATCTCAGGCATATGGTTCGCCGTGCGTCGCGCGATACGGCTCACGCCATCGCCAGGCTGACTGGCGCCGAGCCGACCATTCCGGTGCTCACGCCATCGCGCGCCATCGATTCGATCTCGCTCCAGTTCTCGCGAAAGATCCGCGCCGCCTCGTTGGCACTTTCCGCCTGGATCGTCAGACTGCACGCGCGTCTCGCGCCATTGCTGGCAAGCTGGAAATAGAGAACGTATCCAGACGATTCCGCGCTCCGTGCGCCCGAAGGTGCCTGCTGCATGTAGGTTTTCCCCAATAGTGTTCTTGTTGCGCCACCCGCAGGCAGGATTGGACCGTGATGCGGCGCAGTCGTGGTGCAAAATGCGCAATTCGCACGATTGCGCATTTTGTTCGCCGGTGTTGCCGCGATTCAACAGGTGATGGAACCGATGTCGACTGACGGCTGCAACTCAGCCGTGACCAGGATGCAGTTTCAACCGACGGGGCGTCGTTCACACATCGCCATCAGGATGCGCGCGCGCCACGGCGCAAGGCCGGGACCTTGGCACTGCTGGCCACCCGGGATTGCATCTTGGCGTACCGCGCCGGCGATACGCGCCATTCGCAAAGCCGCTTGCCGGCTCGCGGCACCCGTGCTATTTATTGATCGAACGGTCGTTCGGATTATTATTGGCCGACCGATAAAGGCGTCCGCGGCGAGCGGGCGGCGAGGGAGACGGAGCGATGAGCATGACGACCGGCGTCTCGCCGTGGGAGCGGTTGATCCGGCCCGACCGGGTGCACGGATCGCTCTACACCGATCCCGAGGTTTTCGAGGCCGAGCTCAAGAATATCTGGTACCGGACCTGGGTCTATGTCGGACACGAGAGCGAGGTGCCGAACGCCAACGACTACGTCGTCAAGTCGCTCGGCCCGCAATCCGTGATCATGACGCGCGACGAGCAGGGCAAGGTCAACCTGCTGCTCAACCGCTGCTCGCATCGCGGCAACCAGGTCTGCTCCTATGAGCGCGGCAATGCGCGCTCGTTCACCTGTCCGTTCCATTCGTGGACCTTTGCCAATGACGGCCGCCTGGTCGGCTATGCCTTCCCTGATGGTTACGAGGGGCAGGACAAGTCGCAGCTCTCGCTCGGGCGGGTGACACGCGTCGAATCCTATCGCGGCTTCGTGTTCGGCTCGTTCGTGGCTGACGGACCGACCCTGAAGGAGCACCTTGGCGGCGCCGCGGAGACCATCGATCGCCTGGTGCGCACCTCGCCCGAGGGCGAGGTCGAGATCACGGCGGGCTTCCTCAAGCATCGCGTCAAGGCGAACTGGAAGTTTATCCTGGAGAACGAGTGCGACGGCTATCACCCGGCTTTCGTGCACACCTCGATCTTCGGCGTCGCCGACAGCATGATCGGCAAGCTCTATGGCGGCGCCTCGAGCGCGCTGACGCGCGACTACGGCAACGGTCATACCGAGATCGACTTGCGGCCCGAGTTCCGCAAGCGCGATGCGCCGATGAGCTGGTTCGGCACCAGCGAGGAACGGCTGCCCGATTACACCGCGCGGATGAAGGCGACCTATGGCGACACCGCGGCGCGCGAGATCATGATCGACGGCACGCCGCATGTGATGATCTTCCCGAACCTGTTCATCGCCGAGATCCAGATGTTCGTGATCCAGCCCCTCGGCGTCGACGACAGCGTGCAGCACGTCACCGCACTGCAATTCAAGGGCGCGCCCGATCTGAACCGGAGGCTGCGCCAGCAGACCATGGGCTCGGTCGGCCCGGCCGGCTTTCTGCTTGCGGATGATTCCGAAATGTACGAGCGCTGCCACCGTGGCGTGCTGGCGCGCAATCCGGAATGGATCTTCGTCGGCCGAGGCGAGAAGCGCGAGCGGCGAGACGAGCTCGGCTTCACGGTCGGCCACGTCACCGATGAAGTGCCATCGCGCGGCATCTGGACCCACTATCGCAAGCTGATGGAGCCGGCCTGATGCTGTCGCGCGAGAGCAGCGCCACGCTGATGAGCGCCATTACCGCTTTCCTCTATCGCGAGGCGCGGCTGCAGGACGAGCATCAATACGAGGCCTGGGAAAAGCTCTGGACCGACGACGGGGTCTATTGGGTGCCGGCCAACGGCGCCGACATCGATCCGGAGCGGCAGATGTCGATCATCTACGACAACCGCTCGCGGATCGCGCTGCGCGTCCGCCAGCTGATGACCGGCAAGCATTTCACCCAGACGCCGCAGTCGAACCTGCGCCGGCTGATCTCCAATATCGAACTGATGGACGAGCAGCCGGACGATGGCGACATGGCGGTCGCCAGCAACAGCCTGATCTTCGAATCCAGCCTGCGCGACGACACGTTGTGGGCGGCGCGCAACGAATACCGGCTGCGCCACGTCGACGGTGAATTGCGGATGGCCGCCAAGAAGGTCATCCTCGTCAACAACGACAAGGCGATCTACACGCTGTCATTCCTGGTTTGAGATGAGTTTGCGATGCACTGAGCAGCGGACTTCCCTTCGCCTCGCCCCGCGTGCGGGGAGAGGTCGGAACGCATCGTTAGATGCGTTCCGGGTGAGGGGGAGTCTCCACGAATCCGGCTGTTGCCGTTCATGCGGAGACTCCCCTCACCCCAACCCTCTCCCCGTAAGGACGGGGAGAGGGGCGCACCATCGCCATCCGCTTCGATCTGACCTGCTCTAAGAAAGGTGTCTCGCCATGATCGACAAGGGCCCCGTTCTGCTCGACATCACCGACGGCATCGCGCGGCTGCGGCTCAACCGTCCCGACGCGGCCAACGGCATGAGCGCCGAACTGCTGAGCGCGCTGTGCGACGCCATCATGGTCTGCCACGGTCATCCGGATCTGCGCGTGGTGCTGTTAAGCGGCGAGGGCACGAATTTCTGCGCGGGCGGCGATGTCCGCGCCTTCGCTTCCAAGGGCGAGAAGCTTCCCGACTATATCCGGCAGGCCACCGCGTATCTGCAGAATGCGGTGACGGGATTGCTGCGGCTGGAGGCGCCTGTCATTGCCTCGGTGCAGGGCTTTGCGGCAGGCGGCGGCGGCTTTGGTCTGGTGTGCGCCTCCGACATCGTGATCGCGGCGGAATCGGCCAAATTCCTCGCCGGCGCCACGCGGGTGGCGATGGCGCCGGATGCCGGCGTCTCCGTCACGCTGTCGCGGCTGGTCGGCCTGCGGCGGGCGATGTCGATCCTGTTGACCAACCCGGTGATCCCGGCCACCGAGGCGCTGCAGATGGGCATTGTCACCAAGGTGGTGCCCGATGTGGAGCTGGCCGACGCATCACTCGGGCTGGCGCGCGAGCTTGCGGCCGGCGCGCCGAAGGCGCTGGCGGCGACCAAGCGGCTGGTCTGGGCCGGCACCGGCACCAGCATCGAGCAGTGCCTGTCGGAGGAGGCGCGCACCGTTGCCGAGCTCTCGGGAATGGCCGACGCACGCGAAGGGCTCGCCGCCGTGATTGAGCGGCGCAAGCCTGTATTCACGGGGCGCTGAGGTGGCGCCCTTGCCATTCGGGCGTCTCGATGGCCGCCGTGCCTTCGTCTCCGGCGGCGCGCGCGGCATCGGCGCGGCGATTGCCCGCAGCTTTGCCGGCGCAGGCGCCCGGGTCGTGATCGCCGATCTCGACGTGGCCGCTGCCTCGGCGCTCGCGCGCGAGACCGGCGCCGTGGTCGCAGGACTCGATGTCAGCGATGCCACGGCGGTGCAGGCAGTGATGGCGCAGGATGGTCCGTTCGATATTGTCGTCAACAATGCCGGCATCGATCAGCACGCTTTCTTCACCGACACCACCGCAGAAGATTGGTCCCGGCTGATCGCGGTCAATCTCACCTCGGTGCTGGCCTGCACCCACGCTGCGTTGCCGGCAATGCAGGCGGCGCGCTTCGGCCGTATCATCAATGTCACCTCAGAGGCCGCGCGGCTCGGCTCCAAGGGCGGTGCGGTCTATTCCGCGGCCAAGGGTGGCGTGATCTCCTTCACGAAGAGCATCGCGCGAGAAAATGCGCGCTTTCGTATCACCGCGAACGCGATTGCGCCGGGACCGATCCGCACGCCGATGCTGGAACAGGCCGTCGCGAAAGGCGGTGACAGAATTCTGCAAGCGATGACCGGCGCGACGCTGCTCGGCCGCCTCGGCGAGCCGGAGGAGGTTGCTGCGGCGGCGCTGTTCCTGGCGTCCGACCAGGCCGCCTATATCACCGGTGAGACGCTCGGCGTGTCCGGCGGCATGGGCATCGGCGGCTGAGATGGGCAGCGCGGACGACAATATCGCGATCACGCCGGTCGATCGTGCGATCGAGCGCTTGCGCACGATCTATCGCAATTGGACCCGCGATACGACCGTGGCGCAGATGCGGAGCGATTGGGACGCCGCTTTTGCGGTCCGCTCGGTGCCCGTGACCTGCCAGCCGGTCTCCGCTGGCGGCATCGACGGCGAATGGCTTGTGCCGGCAGATGCGCCGCGCGACAAGGCGATCCTCTATCTTCACGGCGGCGGCTTCCGCGTCGGCTCGGTCGCCTCGCATCGCGACCTGATCGGGCGGGTCGCATCGGCATCCGGCTGTCGGGTGCTGGCGATCAATTACCGGCTCGCGCCGGAGCATCGTTTCCCGGCCGCGCTGGATGATGCGCTGATCGCCTATCAATATCTGCGCCATCAGGGACTGCGTTCGGCGGATATCGCCTTCGCCGGGGACTCCGCGGGCGGCAATCTCGTGCTCGGTGCGATGCTGGCGGCGCGCGACCGCGGCGTGCCGCTCCCCGCGGCCGGCGCGCTGATCTCGCCCTGGACCGATCTCACGGCTGCCGGCGCGAGCTATGAGAGCCGCGCCGAGGCCGATCCGATCCACCAGCGGGCGATGATCCTGGCGCTCGCCAAGAACTATCTCGGCAAGGATGGCGACCCGCGCGATCCGCTGGCCTCGCCGCTTTATGCTGATCTCGCCGGCCTGCCGCCGCTTCTGGTGCAGGTCGGCGACCGCGAGACCGTGCGCAATGATTCGACGGAGCTTGCCGCGCGCGCCAAGGCCGCCGGCGTCGACGTCGTGCTGCAAGTCTGGGACGGCATGATTCACGTTTTCCAGATGTTCCCGGAGATCCCGCAGGCGCGCGAGGCGATCGCATCCCTTGCGAATTTTCTGCGAAACCATCTTCACATCGGCCATGAGAGGGCGCCACAATGAACGTCATGACCTCGGATCCGCGCCAGCTCACTGAGACCGAATTCCATTTCTCGGAGCAGCCCAATCTGCCCGAGGAGCTGCGCATGCTGCGTGAGCAGGTGCGTAGGTTCGTCGAGAAGGAGGTGGTGCCGCATGGCGAAGCGTGGGAACGCGACGGCAAGATTCCGCGCGAGATTTATCGCCGCATGGGCGCGCTCGGCTTTCTCGGCATGCGCCACGCGGCCGACTATGGCGGCACCGACATGGGCCCGTTGGCCTCGATGGTGTTTGCCGAGGAACTCGGACGTTCGAGCTTCGGCGGCTTCACCTCGTCGATCCTTGTTCATACCGACATGTCGGCGGTGCACATCAGCCTGCGCGGCACGCCGGAGCAGAAGCAGAAATATTTGCCGGCGATCATCCGCGGCGAGACGGTCTGTTCGATCGCGGTGACCGAGCCCGATGCCGGCTCCGATGTCGCGGGCCTGAAGACGCGTGCGCGGCGCGACGGCGACAGCTGGGTGATCAACGGCGCCAAGATGTTCATCACCAATGCGGTCTATGGCGATATCCTGATCGTCGCCGCGCGCACAGATCCGCACGCCAAGGGCAGCCGCGGCATCTCGCTGTTCATCGTCGAACGCAACACGCCGGGCATCACGGCAACCAAGCTCGACAAGCATGGCTGGCTCTGCTCGGACACTGCCGAGATTTCGTTCCAGGACGTGCGCGTACCGGCGGAGAACCTGCTCGGCGAGGAGAACAAGGGTTTCTATGGCATCATGGAGACCTTTCAGAACGAGCGGATCTGCATCGGCGGCATCTGCGCCGGTGAGTCCGCCAAGGCGATCGAGCTGACGACGAACTATGTGAAGACGCGGCAGGCGTTTGGCGGCCCGCTCTGGAACCAGCAGGGGGTGAGGTTGAAGCTCGCACAGCTCGCCGCGAAGGCTGCGGCGGCGCGGGCGCTGGCCTATCACGCCGCCGAACTCGCGGCGGCCGGGCAAGATTGC
Source organism: Bradyrhizobium sp. I1.14.4 (assembly GCF_050435825.1). Taxonomy (NCBI): domain Bacteria; kingdom Pseudomonadati; phylum Pseudomonadota; class Alphaproteobacteria; order Hyphomicrobiales; family Nitrobacteraceae; genus Bradyrhizobium; species Bradyrhizobium sp. I1.14.4. The sequence continues at coordinate 71,600 of NZ_JBNDLA010000012.1, forward strand.
CTCCGCGAGGTCTCGATGGTGAAGGCGCTGTCGCCGGAGGTGCTGCACGAGGTCGTGCATGGCTGCCTGCAACTGCATGGCGGCTCAGGCTTCATGCGCGGCACCCCGATCGAGCGCATGGTGCGCGACGCGCGCGTGCTGACCATCGGCGGCGGCGCCACCGAGGTGATGCTGGAAGAAATCGCCAAGCGGATGTGAGGAGGGCAGCCGTTACGTCGCCGCCGGCTTACCCTGGCCGACCGCCTGCGCCGCGATGCCCGGCTTCAGCCGCCAGTCTTCGCCGAAATCCGCCAGCGGATGAAAGAACAGCGGCTCGGTGGTCTCGAGCTGCCGCAGCCGCTCCGCATAGTCGTCGAGATAGCGATGCCGTGTCGCCTCGTCGACGAAGTTCACCGAATACGACACAAAGGGTGGCAGCACCTTGCAGCCGGCATAGGCCAGCGTGCCGTTATGGATCGGCCACAGCAACACGTCGAGCGCGCCGACCAGGCCATCGGGTGCGCACATGCCGGGATAGGCCGCGGTCGAGGTCACGACCATGGCGCGGCGGCCGCTAAGGCCGCCGGTGTCGTAGCGGCGGCCGGCGCCATAGACCGCGCCGTTGACGAACACGCGGTCGATCCAGCCCTTCATGATGGCGGGGACGGAGAACCACCACAGCGGAAACTGCAGGATCAGGAGATCGCACCAGAGCAGCTTTTCGATCTCGACGGCGATGTCGCCGCTGAGCGTGTTGCGCTGGTGGTTGTGCTTCTGCTCGCGGTCATACTGCAGCCGGTCGGGAAACCGCCGCGCGCCAAAATCTTCCGCGGTCGCCACCGGATTGAAGCCCATCGCGTAGAGATCGGAGATCCTGACCGCATGCCCGAGCGCGGTCAATTCCGCCACCGACCGCGCCAGCAGTGCAGCGTTGAAGGACTGCGCCTCCTGATTGGCAAAGACGATCAGGACCTTCATTTGTGCACCGGCTTGAAGCTGAGCGTGGCCGCATCGGCCTGCATGATCTGCAGCTTCTGGTTGGAGAAGCGGACGCCGGGGCCGAAGCTGATCGGCGCCATCACGCCGGTCTCGACATTCCTGGTCTTCTCCAGCTCCGAGATGGTGCAGGCCCAGGTCGGCTGCTTGCCGCAGCGCTCGATCGCCGCGATCAGCACCTTCGCCGCAGCATAGCCGGTCATGGTGTAGCGATTGATGCCCTTGAACTCGGCCTCCGACACCAGCGGCTTGGCCCTCTCCAGGAACGCCTTGCCGGCCACGCCCGCGAACGGCTCGACATAATCGACTGCGTAGATGCCGTCGCCCGCCGGGCCCATCAGCTTCAGCACCGGCTCGATGCGGCCGGGCCAGAAGATGCCGGTCACCGGCTTGACGTTGAGCTTCTCGAGTTCCTTCATCATCGCGATGTTCTCGGCGATGATGCCGCCGGCCAGGAACACCTCGGCGCCGGAATCCTTCAGCTGCAGCATGTCGGACGAGAAGTCCTGCTGGCCCTTCTTGTAATTGCCGCTGTAGACGACGTTCAGCTTCTTGGCCTTGACGACGGAGTCGAAGCCGTCCCGCACGGTGATGCCGTAATCGTCGTCCTGTGTGATCAGGCCCCATTTCTTGCCGGGATTCTTGTCGGCGAGGAAGTTGACGAGGTGGACGATGCCTTCCTCGTAGGATTGCCCGATCACGAACACGTTCTTGCGCGCCGGCTCCCACAGGAACTTCACCGGCGCGACGTCGATCACGGTCGGGATGCCGGACTTCTCCAGCACCGGCATCACGGCGATCGACTGGCCTGAGCCGGAGATGCCGATCATCGCGAACACCTTGTCGACGTCGATCACCTTCTTGACGCCCTGGATGGTGCGCGCGGTGACGTAGCCGTCGTCCTCAAGGACATACTTGATCTTGCGGCCGTTGATGCCGCCGGCAGCATTGGCTTCCGCGATCGCGATCTTGTGGCCGATCGAGGCCGCGACGCCGAGCAGCGCCGGCGGGCCGGTCAGGGGTTCGACGTCGCCGATCAGGATCTCGGTGTCGGTGATGCCGGGATCGGCCGCGGCGGCGGGGCCGATGCCAAGGCTGGCCGTGGAAAGCAGCAGTGAGGCTGCCGCCAGATGTCTGATCATTGTCTCCTCCTCATGGTGTTGTGTCTTTTTTTGGTTAGTAGCGCAGCGGCCAATGCACCCAGGTCCGCTTGATGTCGTGCCAGGCGCCGACCAGCCCCCTCGGCTGGAAACGCAGGAACAGGATGATGACAAGGCCGTAGAGCATGCTCTTCAGCTCCTGCGCGCCGGTGGTGAATGTCGCGTCCATCTGCGCGCTGAACAGGCTGAAGACGATCCTTGTCGCCTCCGGCAGCAGCACGATCAGGATGGTGCCGAGCACGGCGCCAAGCGCCGAGCCGAGCCCGCCGACGATCAGGATCGCCAGCGCCTCGATCGAGAGCAGGAACGGAAAGCCCTCGACGCTGACGAATGAGAGATAAATGCCGTACAGCGCGCCGGCGATGCCGGTGATGAAGGCCGAGGTGACGAAGGCGAACAGCTTGTAGGCGTGCAGATTGATGCCCATGACGCTCGCCGCGGTGTCGTTGTCCCTGATCGCGACGAAGGCGCGGCCGACCCGGCTGCGGCGGATGTTGAGGGTGGCGAGCAGCGTCAGCACCGCGATGGTGAGGCAGAGATAGGTAAAGGCCGCGTCGCTGTCGAAGCTGATGCCGAAGATGTCAGGCCGCGGCACCTGGATGCCGCGGGCGCCGTTGGTGAGCCAGCGCATCTCCAGGATCACGGTGTTGATGATGAAGGAGAAGGCGAGCGTGGTGATCGCGAGATAGAGCCCCTTGAGCCGCAGCGACGGCGTGCCGACGATGAGGCTCGCCAGCGCCGGCACCACGCCGGCCCCGAGGAAGCCGACCAGCGGCGGCATGTGATATTTCGACACCAGCACCGCATAGCCATAGGCGCCGGTGACGAGGAAGCCGACATGACCGAGCGAGATCAGGCCGGTGTAGCCGGTCAAAATGTTGAGTCCGAGCGCGCCGGTCGCCGTGATCAGGATGATCATCAGGAACGACAGCGCGTAGGAGTTCAGAAGGTAGGGCGCTGCGATCAGCGCCAGCAGCAGCACGGCCGACCATAGCCACACCGGTGGGGAATCGATCAGCGCAACCAGCTCGCCATAGGCCTGCTTGTAATCGCCCGTGCGCATCACACCCTCTCGATGTCTCGTTCGCCGAAGATGCCGAACGGGCGGATCATCAGCACCACTATGATCATGGCAAAGCCCGCGACCTCCTTCATGCCGGAGCCGAGATAGCCGCCGGCAAGGTTTTCGGTGATGCCGATCAGGAGACCGCCGAGGCCGGAGCCGAGCACGGCGTCGAGTCCGCCCAGGATCGTGGCCGGAAACGCCTTCAACCCGAGCTGGAACATCGCTGGCGACAGATCGTAGGTCAGCGCAAAGAACACGCCTCCGATGCCGGCGATCACGGAGGAGGCGGCCCAGGCCAGTGCATGGATTTTTGTGGCGCTGATGCCCATCAAGAGCGCGGTGCGGTCGTCGGCCGCGACCGCGCGCATCGCGACGCCGACCCTGCTGTAGCGGAAGAACGCCCAGATCGCGGCAAGCAGCACCAGCAGCGTCGCGATCACTGCGACCTGCCCGGTGCGCACGCCGATGCCGCCGAGATGCACGATGCCGCGGCCCATGCCGATATCGAGACCATGCGGATAGGCGTCCCAGATGAAATTGATGGCCGAGCGCAGGATCACCGCGAGCCCGATCGTGACCATCACGGTCGCGAACACCGGCTCGCCGAGCATCGGCCGCATCACGACGCGCTCGATGATGAGGCCGAGGACGATAGCTGCGAGAATCGCGCCTGCCGCGACAACGAACACATTGCCGCTGACCGTGGTCGAGATGGTCCAGGTGACATAGGCCGTGATCATGGTCATCTCGCCCTGGGCGAAATTGACCAGCCCGGTCGACTTGTAGATCACGGCGAAGCCCATCGCGATCAGGCCGTAAATTGCGCCGATCGCTAGTCCCGAGATCAGGAGCTGGATGAGATACTGCATTCAGCCCTCCGTCCGGTAGATGATGGCGAGCTCGCGCGCGAACTTCTTCTCGATCATGGCGCGGCGCACCTTCTGCGTAGCGGTCAGTTCGCCGTCGTCGTGGTCGAGCTCCTTTTCGAGGATGGCGAAGCGCCTGATGTTCTCGACCCGGGCGAACCGCTTGTTAGTCTCGCTGACGATGCGCTCGACCAGCTCGTGGACCTCCGGCAGCTGCGACAGCGACTTGTAGTTGGTGTAGGCGAGGGCGCGGTCGCGGGCCCAGCGGCCGACATTGTCGTAGTCGACCTGGATGATGGCGCCGAGATACCTCCTGGCCTCGCCGACCACGATCGCTTCCTTGATGAATTCGGAATCCTTCAGCGCGTTCTCGATCTCCGACGGCGCGATGTTCTTGCCGCCGGCGGTGATGATGATCGCCTTCTTGCGGTCGACCACGGCGATCTCGCCATTGTCCAGCATTCCGATGATGTCGCCGGTGCGCAGCCAGCCGCCGGCTTCGAGAGAGGCGGTCGAAGCCTTCTCGTCGAGGAAGTAGCCCTTGAAGACGCCGGGGTTGCGCAGCAGGATCTCGCCGTCGCTATCGAGCTTCCATTCGGTCTGTGGCAACGGCACGCCACAGCCGCCGATCCGGTGATGGTTCTCGGTCTGGATGAAGGCGACGCCGCCGCTTTCGGTGAGGCCATAGCCCTGCGACACCGGACGGCCGATGATGTCGAAGAAGCGCAGCGTCTCCGGTGAGATCGAGGCGCCAGCGCACAACCGGTGCCGGCTGTAAGCGAAGCCGAGATGGCGCTGCAAATTACGGAACATCAACAGATAGAGCAGCCCGTAGGCGGCGCGGTCGAGCACGTTGGTCTTGCCGGCCTGTCGACGGTCGGACAGCGTGCGGCCCCAGGCGAGGCAGGCCTTGGTAAAGCTCTGCCGCAACTTGCCGCTCTCGCCGAGCCGGAACAGAAAGCCCTGCTGCAGTTTCTCGTAGATGCGGGGCACGCCGACGAAGAAGGTCGGCGCGATCTCGCGGATGTTGATCGCGACCGTATCAATCGATTCGGCGAACGAGACGGCGCCGCCGAGCACCAGATGCGTCACCGTGCCGTAGCAGCGCTCGGCGACGTGGCATAGCGGCAAATAGCTCACCGCCTCGAACGGCTTGTCGGCGCTGCCGACGGTTTTGGCGTAGGCATAGGCAGCGTAGACGAGATTGCGATGGGTCAGCATCGCGCCCTTGGGCGGTCCCGTCGTGCCCGAAGTGTAGACCAGGATGCAGACATCGTCAGGCGCGCCCTCGCTGATCAGGCGGTCGAGCGTGGCGTTGGCGTCCGCGGTCTCCCGTGCATACGCTTTGCCGCGCTCGCACAATGCGGCGAACGACATCAGCTCCGGTTGCCGGTAGTGCCGCAGGCCTTTCATGTCGATGCAGACGATGGCTTCCAGATCTGGCAGGCCGCCATTGTTGGCCATCGCGTCCAGCACCTTGTCGGTCTGCTCCTGATCGCCGGTGACGACGATGCGGGCGCCGGAATGCTTGACGATATACTGCAGCTCGACCCAGGGATTGGTCGGATAGATGCCGACCGCGACCGCGCCGATCATCTGGGCGCCAAGATCGGCGTAGAACCATTCCGGCGTGTTCTCGCCGGCGATAGCAACGCGGTCGCCTGGCTTGATGCCGAGCGACAGCAGACCCAGCGCCACCGCACGCGCGGTTTCGTAATAGTGCCGCCAGGAATAGGGATTCCAGATGCCGTAGTCCTTCTCGCGCAGCGCGAGAGCTTCGCCATGCATGGTGGCGCGCTGCTGCAGCAATTGCGGGATGGTGATGGCGGCATCCCCAAGTGCGGCCTGGAACGCGTGGGCTCCTGCTGCGGGCGCGCTGCGCGTAGCGCCGGCCTGCAGCGGCGGATGAGCGGTGCGAAGACTGTCCAGCGTCGACATCACGCGCCTGCCTTCGCCATGGCTTCGGCGCGCTGGCCGCCGAGATAGGCCTCCGCGACGGCCGGATCGCGCCTGACCTCGTCGGGTGTGCCCTCGGCGATCTTGCGGCCGAAATTCAGCACATGGACGCGATCGGAGATGTCCATCACGATGCGCATCTCATGCTCGATCATCACGACGGTGATGCCGAGCTCGTCGCGGATGTCGAGCACGAAGCGCGCGATGTCCTCGGTCTCTTCCTGGTTCATGCCGGAGACCATCTCGTCGAGCAGCAGCAGTTTTGGTTCGCAGGCGAGCGCGCGGGCGAGCTCGACGCGCTTCTGCTGCCCGTAGGACAGCGTGCCGACGACGGCCTCCCTGATATGCTCGATCTCGAGGAATTCGATGATGTGCTCGACGCGCTGCCGGGCCGCGATTTCTTCCTTGCGGGTGCGGCCGAAGAAGACCACGGCATCGAGCACGGTTGAACGCAGATGGGTATGGCGGCCGGTCAGGATATTCTCGACCACGGTGCCGTGCTTGAACAGCGCGAGATTCTGGAAGGTACGGCCGATGCCGACGGCGGCGAATTTCCACGGCGAAATGTTCGAGAGATCGATGCCGTCGAAGGTGATGCGGCCGCCGCTCGGCCGCAGCACACCCGAGATCATGTTGAACAGCGTGGTCTTGCCGGCACCGTTCGGGCCGATCACGCTGCAGATCTCGCCGGGCGCGACCTCCAGGCTGACGTCGGCGACCGCATGCAGCCCGCCGAAGCGCCTTGACAGGTTCTCGACTGTGAGCAGCGCTGTCACGACAGCCACCGCTTGCGGCGCTTGTAGTGCTTGACGTCGCGCAGGCTCTTGCGACCTCCGGAGGAGACGCCGAGATAGAATTCCCGGACGTCCTCATTGGCGGCCAACCTCTCTGCCGTGCCGTCGAGCACGACGCGGCCGGTCTCCAGGATGTAGCCGTAGTCAGCGATGTCGAGCGCGCGCTGTGCGTTCTGCTCGACCAGCAGCACGGTCATCTTCAGCTCGTCACGCAGCCGAACGATCACCTCATAGATGCGGTCGATGATCAAGGGCGCGAGGCCGAGCGACGGCTCGTCGAGCGCCAGCAGCACGGGATCGGTCATCAGCGCGCGGCCGATCGCGAGCATCTGCTGTTCACCGCCGGACATGTAGCCCGCGATCTGGTCGCGCCGCTCATGCAGCCGCGGGAACAGCGCAAACACCTTGTCGCGGCGCTGGCGCGCCTCGGCGCTTGTCCGGGTGTAGCCGCCCATCTGCAAGTTCTCGTCGATGGTCAGCGCCGCGAACACGCGGCGGCCCTCCGGCACCTGCACGATGCCGCGGCGGACCAGCTCGTCCGGCGCAAGATGGTGCACCTCATCGCCCTGGAAGCGGATGCTGCCGTTCTCGATCACGCCTTCCTCGGTATAAAGGATGCCGGACATCGCCTTCAGCAGCGTCGACTTGCCGGCACCGTTGGAGCCGAGCAGGGCGACGATATTGCCCTCGGGCACCGCGATCGAGACGTCGCGGATTGCCTCGATCGCGTTGTCGTAGACGATCCGGATGTTGCGGAATTCGAGCAGGCTGTCCTGCGCCGGCGCGGAGAGTGGCGCTGCTTGCTGCGTCCGATGGGGGATCATCGTCGGCATCGCGCTCAGACCCGGCCGGCCGACCTGCGCGGCCGCGCGGCGAGGATCGCATCGGTGACGATTTTTGCGGTTTCGGCGCAGGCCTGGGTGCCGCCATTGCCATATTGTTTCACCGCGTCGCCGACGCACCACAGGCCCTCGATCCCGGTCTCGCGCGGCAGGTCGTAACCGGCGCAGCTGCGTTGCGCTGGCCAGTCGTCGCGCATCACCCGGATCGACAGGATTTTTGCCTGGCCGAAGTTCGCGAGCTGCTCGCGAAGATCCTCGAGCGCCAGCGCGACTTCGGCATCGGAGTCGAAATCGCCGAGCGCCGGCACCGGCACGGCATAGGCGACATAGAGGTGCCAGCCGGGCGGTGCCAGTTCCGGACAAGTCGCGGAGAGGTTCGCCATGTTGCAGAGCCGGCGCGTCTTGCCGAAGGTGACGATGCCGGGATGATTGATCAGCGGCTCGCGGCTCGCGACGTTGATGACGATGTTGGAAGCCGGGCGAAGGTCGTTCTTCACCCTGGCGACATAATCCGCCGGAAAAGCCTCGCTGCCGGCAAGCGCGACGGTGGCCTTTGGTCCGGCATTGCTGATGACCAGGTCGGTCTCGATCCGCACCCGCTCGCCGTCCCTGAGCACGGTGACGCCTTCGACCTTGCCGTTGGCGGTGTGGATTGTCGTCGCCGGCGTATCGAGCCAGATGTCGCCATTGCGCCTGACAGCGTTGCCCAGGCTATTCCAGACGCCGATCGTGCCCTGCGGGCAGAAGCCGAACTTCTTGAAGGCGCCCTTGCCGGTGAAATAGGTGAGGAAGGCGCGGGCCGGCAGCTCGGCGGCGTTGCAGGCGAAGATCGCCGCGCAGAGGTTGCGGAACAGCGCGTGCACCGTGGCGTTGCTGGTGTAGCCCTTCAGCCAGTCCTCGGTCGATTGCCGCCCGTCGGGCAGATTGCCGGAGCGGGCGTCGGCGAATTTCTCCAGGATGCGCGACGCCTGTTTCGTGAGCTGCCCGAGCAGCAGCGACCAGCCGCCGCGGCCGACATCGATCACCTTGCCGTCGATGAAGAACGAGCTCGCAGGCTCCGGCGCGCGGATGTCGAGCGGCGCACCGACGGTGTGGAAGGTTTCCTCGAACACGCCGCCGAACTCGATCGCGATCGCGCCGATATTGACCTTGAAGCCGTCGATCTCCTCGGTTGAGGCGCGCCCGCCGAGCCGGTCCTTGTCGTCGACGACGAGCGTATGCAGCCCGCCATGGGCAAGACGCGCCGCGGCGCACAGCCCGCCAGCACCGGCTCCGATCACGACAGCATCGACCTTGTGAGCATCCACGCGCAGCCTCCCTCGATGCCGCCGGGTTGGTCCCGGCGTGCGCAATCCGCTTGCCTGATGACGGGCACCATAATATAATCCGACCGGTCGTTCAAATTATTTTTTGACGCAAGTCGCGCGTCATGGCGAGCGATGGACGAGTTCTGGTGGATGGTGCCCGCAAAGGGGAGGAGCGCGCGGGGCGGCGGTAGTATAGAGGGACGAAGGCCGCCCGATTCCGGCGGCGCCGATGGTGCACGAGAGAGATGGGTATGGCGCGGACGCGCTCAGAAAATTACGACGAGATCCAGCAGGGCATTCTCACCACCGCCTGCGGCCTGTTCGCGCGGCAGGGCTACATGCGTGCCTCGATCGCGGACCTTGCGGATGCCTGCAAGCTGTCGCGCGGCGCGCTGTATCATTATTTCGACTCCAAGGAAGCGATCCTGTTCGCGATTCTCGATGCCCATATCCGCGAGATGATCGCGGATGTCGAGTCCGCGATGGTCGGCAAGGCGACGGCGCTGGAGCAGTTCCGCGCCGCAATCCAGGCCATCGTCGCGCTCAATGCGCGCTCGAGCGACGAGCAGCGCGTGATCCTCAACGACCTCTCGTTCCTCGGCGAGACCGAGCAGGATGCGATCAAGGCGCTGGAGCGCCAGCTGGTCGATACCATCGCAGATCTTCTGGTCAAGCTCGACAAGGAAGGCAAGATCGTCAAGCGGACCAAGAAGATCTACAGCATGATGCTGTTCGGCATCCTCAACTTCAGCCACACCTGGTACGACCCGAAAGGCGGGATCGATCCCGGAGAGTTCGCCGACATGGTCGTCGACCTGTTCCTTTACGGCTTCACCATGCCGGTGCCGGCAAAGGACGCCGCGCGGCCGCTACGCCAGCGTGCCTGAGACCGTCGCGGTCAGACGACGATCGTCATCACTTCCTCTGCACATCCTTGTGAAGGCCGTGACCGTGCCCCACGCGTAACGCGTGCGCATCGCGCTGCGTAGTCCTGCCACGAGCGCCGCACCAGCGGCCGATGGTGGCATCGCAGCGAGGGAAGAAACATCCGCATGAATCTGTCGTTCAACGTCGCCGAACAGGGCGAGGGGTCTTATCGTCTGCTCGCGATCCTGCGCTGGATCATGGTGGTGATCTTCGTGTCGTTCGGCATGCAGAAGTTCACGCTGCAATCGGCGCAAGGCATCGTGCAATTCATCAGCAACAGTCCGTTCATTTCGTGGCTGTCGGTGTTCGGGCTCCGCGGCGAGGCCTATGTGCTGGGCGTGGCCGAGTTCGGCATCGCGGTGTTGCTCGCCGCCGGCGCGTTCAGCCCGATTCTCTCGGCGATCGGCGCGCTGATGGGCGTGATCACTTTTGCGGTGACATGGTCGTTCTTCTTCACGACGCCCGGCGTGGTCAAATGGAGCCTGTCGACCGATCCGATGGCCTGGAACTTGGCTGGCGAGTTCCTGTTCAAGGACATCGTGCTGCTGTGCGTCTGTCTCGTGCTGCTGTTGGCGTCGTTACCGCGGTCGATCGTCCGGTCGCGGGCGACATAGGCCGCCTTGGTAAATTTCGCCTAAATCGTCATTGCGCCTTTTGCATCGTCAGGAACTCAAGGGCGGGCGCTTGGGACAAAACTCTTCCCATTGCTCGAATGCAGGGCGCAATTGCAACCGTCGATTGACGAATTGCTGCTAGTTGGAAATCTCTCCAGTTGGGAGATGAATGTGACCACCCTTGAAATGTCGACGGCGAGCTCCGCATCATCGGCGCTACGCCATCGGATCCTGCCCATCCTGTTCTTCTTCTCCGGACTTCCTGCACTTATTTACCAGCTCACGTGGCAGCGGAGCCTGTTCCGGATATTCGGCGTCAACACCGAATCCGTCACGATCGTTGTGACCGCCTTCATGCTGGGTCTCGGTCTCGGCAGCCTCGTCGGTGGCTTGATCACGCGACGGCGTGCCGTGCAGCCCCTGCTGCTGCTCGGAATCATCGAAACGCTGACCGCGGCATTCGGTCTGGCATCGCTTTGGATTTTCGACCGGGTCGGCGACCTCACTCTCGACTGGTCACCGCCGGCAATTGCCGCGGTCAATCTGATGCTCGTCCTGATCCCTACGCTGCTGATGGGGGCGACGCTGCCGATCCTTGTCTCGCACCTCGTGAGGACGTCCGGACAGACCGCCCGTTCAGTTGGTCTGCTCTATTACGTCAACACGCTGGGGGCTTCCGCCGCTTGCCTGCTCTGCGCCGCTTTTATCTTCCCCTATCTGGGCATGCACTTGGCGGTGTACATTGCTGCGGGGATCAACGTCGCGGTTGCCGGCAGTGCCCTCGCGGCCTATTACCGCCGTAGCAAGGTGGACGATATCGTTGTAGTCCCGGAGGGGAGGCGGATAGCGCAACCGGTCCTTTCCATGCCGTTCGCGATGCTGTTGGCCGCGCTCGGCGGCTTTGTCTCACTGTCCTATGAGATATTCCTTTTCCGCGCTGCGTCCTTTACATCAGGATCAAGCTCGCTCGCGTTCGCCATTGTGCTGAGCGGCTTTCTGGCAGGCGTTGCCGGCGGTGCGTACAATGCAGGCAATGTCTGTGTAAAACTGTCTCCCGCGGACGCGATCGGCGTAACGGCCAGGAGTCTGATCTGGGCCAATGTCGTCGGTGCCGCTTTTCTGCCGATCGTTACTCAACTTGCCGGATTGAGCTTCGGCGCCATCCCGCTCATGCTGGCCGCGACTTACCTGATTGCGCGCCAATGGGGCGCATTGCTGCCGTACTTGTCGCATTTCGCCATCGCCGCTGATGAGTGTGCCGGTATGCAGACCGCACTGCTCTACAGTGCGAATATTGCCGGATGCGCCGCAGGCGCCGTCATCACCGGTTTCGTGTTGACGAATTGTCTCGGTCTGCAGCAGATCAGCATTTTGCTACTCGCGCTTGGCACGGTTTGCGCGCTGCTGCTGATCTTCAGGTCCGCCACTGTGGCCGGTGTGCGCGGGAGGGCGGTTGCCGTCGCCGTTGCGGTTCTGTTCGCCGGAACGATCATTGCCCCGCCTCTGTCCGGGCATCTGTTCGAGAACCTCCAGAACCGCGCGATATCCGATCATGCGTTCGCAGACGTTGTCGAGAACCGCAGTGGCGTGATCACGGTCGATACAGATGGCACCGTCTACGGCAACGGCATGTATGACGGACGCTTCAACACCAGTCTCAAGACCGACCGCAACGGCATCATCCGTCCATATGCGCTCAGCCTGTTTTCACCCGGCCCCGCGCGACGTGCTGATAATCGGGCTCTCGTCCGGCTCCTGGGCGCAGGTCATTGTCAACAACCCATCGGTCGAAAAGCTCACCATCGTCGAGATCAATCCGGGCTACGCCCAGCTGATTGCGGAGCGGCCCGAAGTGCGGTCGCTGCTGTCCAATCCGAAAGTCACGATCATCGCGGATGATGGACGTCGCTGGTTGCGCCGGCATCCTGGACGACTGTTCGATGCGGTCGTCTCCAACACGACGTGGAACTTCCGCGCCAACGCGACCAACTTGCTCTCGACTGAATTTCTCGAGTTGGTCGGCCGTCATCTCAATCCGGGCGGCATCGTGTTCTACAACACGACCTTGTCGCGACGGGTTGAGAAGACTGCATGCGTCGCATTCGCCCACGGCGCGCGGTTCAGCAACCATATGGTCGCGTCGAACGCACCGCTCCGTTGGGATTATGTGCGATGGCGCAAGGTGCTCGAGGCCTACACGATCGACGGAAAATCTCAGTTCAACCCAACCGACAAGGCCGACCATGATTTGCTCGACACGCTGGTGCATGAATACGGCCTCGATAGCGAAATGGTCGAGCAGTGCCCGATTCTGATGGCACGTACCGCAGGCTTGCCTGTCGTCACCGACGACAATATGGGCACCGAGTGGCGGTATTATCTCGGCCTCGAATAGGGAAGATCCGAACAGGCGCAATCGTCAGCGCGACCGCCGCAGCAAGACGTTGGACGCACCCTCCTCGTGGTCGATTGTCCGGTCGCGCAGCGCGCGAACGATAGTTAACTCACGCTTAATCGGGCGCCGCATGCGTCCGGCATCTGGAACAGGACAATTCGTCGCGGTCGGCTGCGTCTTGTAAGTCGAATCCGCACGGCCTATGCAACCGTTGATTGACGAATTGTTGGTAGTAAGAAACGGTCCCCGGTTGGGAGCGGAATGTGACGATGTCAGAAATATCGACCGTCGGCCCGGCAGGCGCTGATCGTGCGTTCCGTCGAGGCACACTCCCAACATTTTCAACGTCCCGCATTTTTTCAGATCCATTGCAGTTCCCGCGCCGTGGCTGGAGTAGGAGGGCGGTCACGATCGTGGTTTCCGGCAGTGATCGCCGGAACGGCGATCGGACCGCCCCGTCCCAGCCGGGACCGGTAACGGTGGAATGCGCGCAATCGTGAATTCGAAAGCGCAGGTTCCATCGCTAGGATCGCGATGTCGCCATCTCTTGATGGCTGAACATGTTTGCCTGCGGGTCAGATCGCAACATCGCTCCGATTTCGCTCTTTATGAAACAATGGCTCCCCGTCCGCATCGCGGCCGTCCTGCTCGCCGTCGCTGCTAGCGCGCTCGCGGCGGCGCGGGCGGATTCCGACATGGATGCGCAGATCAGGGATATCGTCACGACGGAACTCGCGCCGACCGCGACAGCGGCCGATCCGGGCGGCCTCGCCGCGGCGGTCTATGCCGGTGGTCAGACCGCCTTCTTCAATTACGGTTTCGCCGACTCTGCGGCCAAGCGGCCGATCACCTCGGACACGCTGTTCAACCTCGCCTCGCTGCGCAAGCTGTTCGAGGCGACGCTGGTCGCGCTCGGCACCGAGCGCGGCGAATTGCGGCTGGACGATCCCGTCGGCAAATATCTGCCCGAATTGCACGGCGACTACATCAGCCACGTCACCGTCGGCGAACTCGTCGACCATACATCCGGGCTGCTGCTGCCGACCGATCATCCGCCCTGGCCAAACGAGAGCTTCAGCCGGGGTCAGTTCATCGCGATGCTCAATGCATGGAGGCCACCGGCGGGAGAGCAACCGGGCAAGCAGCGCATCTACAGCCATGCCGGCTATGTTCTGCTGCAGCTGGTGCTGGAGCGGCGCTATCACATGCCGATCGCGACGTTGATCGAGAGCCGTATCCTCAGGCCGCTCGGCATGACGTCGACCGTCGTTCCGGACCGTGGCGAGGATAATCGCGCGACGATGACGCCGGAGATCGTGCAGCGTATGGTTCAGGGTTACTCCCACGACGGCACACCGATCGGTCCGCCCGGCGATCAGCAGAGCTATTACGACTTTCCGGGCACCGGCCAGATGTTCTCGTCGGCGCGTGACCTCGGCATACTGCTGGGCGCTTGTCTCGACGGCGCAGTGATCGATCCCGAATTGCGCGCGGCGTTGCAGATGACCATGCGCGAGAGTTTTCGTGTCGATACGACGTTCGGCCAGGCAATGGCGTGGGAGCATGTGCGGCTCGACGGGGTCACCGTCATCGACAAGCCCGGCGGGCTCAACAACGCTTCCGCCTATATCGGCCTGGTGCCTGCGCGCAGGTTCGGCATCGTGCTGCTCGCCAATCGCGGCGACTATCCGCACGAGATCGCGCGCTACAGGATTCTGCCCGCGCTCGCGCGACTTTAATCGCACGACGTGCCAATCCGATGACACGGTCTGCGCGGCCGGGCAGGGGATGCATGCAAAAATCGTCATGGTGAGGAACCATGAACGGCTGTATAAGCCGGTAGCTTCTTCTCCTGCTTGAAGAGGCGATATGACTGATTTGCACAATTCCGATTTGCACACTTGGCTTTCGCAGCAGCCGCACGGCTTGCGAACCTACCGAACCCTCCAGGAAAAACTCGAGACCTTGAGCAGGCATGTGCCCGAGCAACGGGCGATGTGCCGGCTGCTGAGCAGTCTGGTCGGCAATTACATCGAGGCCTTCGATGAGGAGCCGTTGCCCGTTGCGGTCGCCGACCGCGCCTTTGGCCGCCTGCTCGATCTCGTCGCGAGCCTTGATCTCAAGGGAAATCCCGACCGGCGGCTGGCCGACATCAACCGCATCGCGTCCTGCGATCTGTTGAACTGATCCCGCCCTGGTTGATGACGGCTTAGCGGCGCGTCGCGGCGAGCTCGCGATAGAGCGCGGCGTAGCGGCCGGCGCGATTGTGCCAGGAGACATCGGTGGCCATGCCGGCCTGCTGCAGCCGGCGCCAGGTCACCTTGTCGTTGAACAGCAGGTTTGCCTTGCGCAAGCCGTGGGCAACCGCATCCGAGGTGACGGGTGCAAACTTGATGCCGGTTGGTGTATCGCCGGTGATCGCGACTTCGTCGAAGTCGATCACGGTGTCGGCAAGGCCGCCGACATTGGCGACAACAGGGACCGCGCCGTAGCGTAGCGCGCATAGCTGGGTGAGGCCGCACGGCTCGAAGCGCGACGGCACCGCGAGCGCATCGGCGCCGGCCTGGATCAGATGCGCCAGCGCCTCGTCATAGCCGATCACGACTGCGATCTGTCCGGGAATGTCGCGCGCCAGCGCGGCGTAGCGATCCTGCAGATCGCGATCGCCGCTGCCGAGCAGCGCGAGCTGAATGCCTTCGCCGAGCAATGTCGGAATATTCTCGAGCAGGAGGTCGAGGCCCTTCTGCCATGACAGCCGGCTGATGACGCCGAGCAGCATCGCATCCGGCGCCGGATCAAGCCCGAAGCGCTGCTGCAGCGCCGCCTTGTTGGTCGCGCGCTCCGCCATTTGCCCGGCGCTGAAGCGCGCCGCGATGTCGGGATCGGTAGCCGGATTCCACACCGCGATGTCGATGCCGTTGAGGATGCCGCTCAGCACGTCGGCGCGTTCGCGCAACAGACCGCCGAACCCCATACCGCCGTCGTCGCTCTGGATCTCGCGCGCATAGGTCGGCGACACCGTGGTGATGCGGTCGGCGAATTGCAGGCCGGCCTTCAAGAGGCTGATGGTGCCGTAATATTCGACGCCGTGAAGCGAGTAGGCCTCGCCCGGCAGGCCGAACGCGGCCAGCATGTCCGGTGAGAACTGCCCCTGATAGGCAAGATTGTGCACGGTCATCACGGTGCCCGGCCGCGGTTGTCCGGCATAATGCAGATAGGCGGGCGCGAGGCCGGCCTGCCAGTCATGCGCATGCACGATGTCGGGGACGAATGAGGCGATTGCACCCCGGCCGATTTCCGCCGCCATCCGCGACAGCGCCGCAAAGCGGATACCGTTGTCGGGCCAGTCGCGTCCGTCGGAACCGACATAAGGATTGCCGGGGCGCGCATAGAGATGCGGCGCGTCGAGCGCATAAAGATCGAGGCCGTCATGGGTGCCGCCGAGCAAGTGGATCGGCCCGCCGTAGAATTCCGGCCAATGCAGCAGCGTCTCTGCCGAAGGCAGCGCCTTCAGCACGTCGGGATAGCCGGGCACCAGCGTCCGCGTCGTGACGCCGTGCTGCTTCAGCGCCGCCGGCAGCGCGCCGACGACGTCGGCGAGGCCGCCGGTCTTGACGATCGGGTAGACTTCCGAGGCGACCGCGAGGACGCGCAGATGCGTCATGTCCCGAGCCTGTCGATCATCGGCTGCGTGATCAGCGTGACGCCCTGCTCGGTGGTGCGGAAGCGCTTGCCGTCGAACTCCGGATCCTCGCCGACCACGAGCCCTTCCGGAATGCGGACGCCGCGATCGATCACGACGTTCCTGAGCCGGGCGCCGCGGCCGACATTCACATAGGGCATGATCACCGCATTCTCGATATTGGCGTAGGAATTGACGTGGACGCCGGTGAACAGCAGGGAGCGGCGCAGCGCCGCGCCCGAGATGATGCAGGCGCCCGAGACCAGCGAGGTCACCGCCTGGCCGCGCCGTCCGTCCTCGTCATGCACGAATTTGGCGGGCGGGGTGATCTCGGCGTAGGTCCAGATCGGCCACGCGCGATCATAGAGATCGAGCTCCGGCACGACATCGGTAAGATCGATGTTGGCGCTCCAGTAGGCGTCCACGGTGCCGACATCGCGCCAATAGGAGCGGGGATCGTCGCCGGAGCGGACGCAGGAATCGTTGAACTGGTGGGCCACGGCCCGGCCGTGCTTGACGATATGGGGAATGATGTCCTTGCCGAAATCGTGGTTGGAATTCGGGTCGGCGGCATCGCGGCGCAGTTCATCGAACAGGAATTGCGAATCGAACACGTAGATGCCCATGCTGGCGAGCGACTTGTCGGGCTTGCCGGGCATCGGCGGCGGATCGGCCGGCTTCTCCAGGAAGGACTGGATCAGGCCGTTATCATCGATATGCATGATGCCGAAGCCGCTGGATTCCGCGCGCGGCATTTCGAGGCAGCCGACCGTGACGTCGGCGCCGCTCTCGACGTGCTGCTTCAGCATCACCTCGTAGTCCATCTTGTAGATATGGTCGCCGGCGAGCACCAGAATGTACTTGGTGCCGTGCGCCTCGAGGATGTCGATGTTCTGGTACACCGCGTCGGCCGTGCCGAGATACCAGTTGGTCTCCGAGACGCGCTGGCTTGCGGGCAGGATATCAAAGCTCTCGTTTCGTTCCGGGCGGAAGAAGTTCCAGCCGCCTTGCAGATGCCGGATCAGGCTGTGCGCCTTGTACTGGGTCGCCACCGCGATTCGGCGGATGCCGGAGTTCACTGCATTGGAGAGCGCGAAATCGATGATGCGGGACTTGCCGCCGAAATAGACTGCGGGCTTGGCACGCCTGTCGGTGAGCTCTTGAAGTCTGCTGCCGCGTCCGCCAGCCAGCACGTAGGCGAGGGCGTGACGCGACAATGGTTCATTTCCGACGCTTCTCATGGTCATCCTCCCAGAACTTCCGGCCGCCAAGGCTTCAGGCGTGGCCCCGCTACCTTCTCTTGTCCGGAAGGCCTGATCGGGCGCCGGCGGGGCCGATTGGGAACGTAGCAAGTGCATCCCGGTTGAGCAAAGCGGGATGGCGGGTTTTCGTTCCTTGGATTTGGGTCCCGGGGAGCGGGGTTGCGACTTGGTTAAACCTATTGACGACGCGCGATTTCGGCCTAGAGCAGGCCTGCCCATTTTTCTGCCCAGGCCAGCATCTCATGACACTTGCTTCCGTCACACCCCAGAACATCCGCGCAACACTGCTGCTGCGCCGGGAGATCGCGCTGCTCGACGTCAGGCATGAGGCGGAATTCGCCACCGGCCATCCGCTGTTTGCCGCCAACATGGCGGCCGGCCGGATTGCGCTCGAGGCCGAGCTGCGCTTGCCGCGCAAGGCCGTGCCGATTGTTCTCTACGACAATGGCGAGGGACTGGTCGTTGCTGCGGCCGACCAATTGCAGGCGTTGGGCTACAGCAACATCGCTTCGCTCGCGGGCGGCCTGCAGGGCTGGAAGGCGGCCGGTTACGAGATGTTCGAGGACGTCAATTCCTACGCCAAGGCGTTCGGCGAGCTGGTCGAGTCGCGCAGGCACACCCCATCGCTGAGCGCCGACGAGGTCGCTGCGCTGATATCCGACAAGGCCAACATCGCGATCCTCGATGTCCGCCGCTTCGACGAATATGCCACCATGAACATCCCGGGCTCGGTCAGCGTGCCCGGCGCGGAGCTGGTGCTGCGCGCGGGGAGCGCGGCGCCCGATCCCGACACCATCATCATCGTCAACTGCGCCGGCCGCACCCGATCGATCATAGGCACGCAATCGCTGATCAATGCCGGGCTGCCCAACAAGGTGCGGGCGCTGCGCAACGGCACGATCGGCTGGACGCTCGCGAAACACGATCTCGAACACGGCGCCGGCAAGCGCGGCAACGTCGGGCCATTCGCGGGCGCCGGGGACAACGCGCGCGACGTCGCCTATCGCGCCGGCGTTCGTCACATCGGCGCGGGCGAACTCGCCGCGCTGGACGGTGACGCGCACCGCACGCTCTATCGCTTCGATGTACGCGATGCCGAGGAGTATACGGCTGGTCATCCTGCGGGCTTCCGGCATTATGCCGGCGGCCAGCTGGTCCAGGAAATCGATATGGCCGCCCCCGTGCGCGGCGCGCGCATCGTGCTGAGCGACGACAGGAGCATCCGCGCCGACATGACGGCGTCCTGGCTCGCGCAAATGGGCTGGGAGGTCTATGTGCTCGAAGGCGGCTATGACGGCCCGCTGGAGGTCGGACCGCCACGGGTCGTGCCGAGGCCCGATCCCGCGCATCGTTACCGCCGCCCCTATGAAGGCACCGGCGTCGCGGAGCAGGCGATGCAGGCCTATCTCGATTGGGAGTACGGCCTCGTCGATCAGCTCCGCCGCGACGGCACGCATGGGTTCTACGTGATCTAGGGCAGTCGAGCAGCGAACTGCGCTTTACCTCTCCCCGTAAGAACGGGGAGAGGGAGCGCAGCGCCGTCGCAGCCGAACCACATTCCATCACTCGAAACAAGGTCACCCTGCTCCAGGTCTCACTTCGGCAGCGCGATCGGCGTCAGCTTGAACGGACCGGGGTCCTTGCCCTTGTTGTCGCCGATCACATACGACAGCTTGCCTTCGGCAACCCAGCCGACATCGCCGACCTGTGTTACCGAGACCGGCTCGGCCAGCCCATCCTTGATGGTGTCGATCGTGGCCTCGTTGCCCTTCACCGTGACCTTGTCGAGCTTGCCGTTGCCCTCGATCAGCAGGAAGCCGCCGCCATGGGCGCGCAGCGCGTCGGCGTGATCGAGCGGCCGCGACGGCTTCAGCTCGGTCACGGCGCCGGCCTTGCCGTCCTTCATCTCGATCTTGAACAGCTTGGCTGGAATGAAGGTCGTGACATAGAGGTTGCCGTCGGCGCCGATTGCGATGCCGTCGAGCCCGACCCCGTCCTTGGCCGGCGCGAGCTGCGGATCGGTCGCGAAGGTCGCGAGCGCCGTGCCGCCGGGCTTCAGGCTGTAGACGAACGGCGCGAAGGAATCGCTGACATAGGCGGTGCCGTCGGCGCCGACCACGATGTCGTTGCAGAACGACTTCGGATCGCTCAAGGCGAAGCTGCCCTTCGGCGCGCCGCTCTTGAGATCGAAGGTCTTCAGCCAGGCGCCCTTGGCGTCGCTCGGACCCGCGACGCCCATCGCGCTGATGTCGTTGGAGCAGACATAGAGCGTTCCGCTCTTCTCGTCGGCGAGCACGCCCAGCGTCGAGCGGCTGTCGGCGGCACCCGGCTTAACCAGTTGTTCGGCCTTGCCGCCGGAGATCTTGGTCACGCCGCCATGGTTGAAGCTGCCGACGTAAAGCGTCCCGTCGGAGGTCGAGGTCACGCTCTCCGGGAAACTCTTGTCGGGAACCCCGACCGGAGTCGTTTCGGCGCGCGCTACGCCGGCCGTGCCGAGCGCGAGGATGACGGCCGCGGCGCTCGCTAGATTCCTATTTTGACGCGTTTTCTTCACGCGAACCGGCATCCACTTCGCTCGAAAACGCTCCGCCGATGCGCGGCGGATCTTGTGCAGTTCTCCCGTTGCGCGCGGACGTCCCGCGTCGCCGTTGTTTTTTATCATGATCGCGTTTCCTCAATGAACCTGGTTGGACCAGGCAGGAATTGTGAGGCGATCGTCTCCGGTCGATGGTTGTTGTCTGCAGGGTTCCCGACCGGATTGTTCGCCCGCCTGCCTTGTCGTCTCGATATATACGATAGTATATAGCGTAAGGAAAGCTGCAGAGAGGGAAGCAGCGGAGCGGGAGGCTGCGACGGCCGGAGAGCGCGTCATGGAGCGGGAACTGGCGTCACGCTACCAATGCGTGTGCTGCGGTGACGTCATCGATGGGGTAGCCGACGAATCGGATTAGAACCACGGATCGGCCTGTTTACGGATGAGTGTGCGTTCGTCTGCAACGAATGCACCGCGAGCCTGATCGCGGCCGCAGCACGGCGCAGGCAGGAGACGGTTCGGCGCAAATAGATGAGTGTGACGAAACTCAGTCGGGGCTGAATGCGTCGTACACCAGTTTCCTGAACGCCGGCGTGATGCGCTGGCGTTCGTTCTGGGTCTGCTCGAGCATGATGTAGATCATGTCGAGCTTCGGATCGACGCCGAAATAGGTGCCGCTGCCGCTGTCCCATTTCAATTCGCCGATCGAGCCGGGCGGCGGCGGCTTGGCGATGCCGGGATCGGTCCGCACCGCGATGCCGTAGCCGTAGCCGAAACCGTCGCCGGGAAAGTACCAGTAGTCGCGGCCGACGCCGGAGCCCGGTCCGATATGGTCCGATGTCATGGTCTTGAAGGCTAAGGGGCTCAGATAGCGCTTGCCGTCAAGCTCGCCGCCATTGAGCAGCATCTGCGCGAAGCGCGCATAATCGAGGATGGTCGACACCAGACCGCCGCCGCCGGATTCCCACTCCGGATGCGCGCGCCGGTCGTTCTCCCCCGCGATCAGGATCGTGTCCGACGGCAGCGGCTCGGCCAGCCGCGTCCGTTCGGTTTCCGCATCGAGCACGTATCGGGTGTCGTTCATCTTCATCGGATCGAAGATGCGCTCCTTCTCGAACTGATAGAGCGTCTTGCCGGAGACGATCTCGATCACCCGGCCGAGCACGTCAGTGGAATGACCGTAGCGCCACATCGTGCCCGGCTGCCGCGACAGCGGTAGCTTGGCCAGCCGCGCGACGAATTCCTTGTTGTCGAACTTGCCGTCGAACAGATGCCCTGCGCGGTAGAGCTTCTGGATCCAGTCGGCGCCGATATATTCGTAGGTGATGCCCGAGGTATGCCGCATCAAGTCCTCGATGGTGACCGGGCGGATCGGCGGCACCAGTTCGAGCTTGCCGAGATCGTTGCCGCCATCCGGCTCGATGCCGACCTTCACGTCGGCGAACGCCGGAATGTATTTCGACAGCGGGTCCTGCGGCGACAATTTGCCTTCGTCGACCAGCATCATCGCGGCGGTGTTGGTGATCGGCTTGGTCATCGAATGCAGCGCGAACATGGTGTCCGGCCGCATCGGCGACTTGGTCGTGACGTCGCGATAGCCGAAGGTCTTCAGATAGACCGGCTTGCCGTGCTGCTGGATCAGGATGGCGGCGCCTGGAATTTTTCCTGTCGCAACCTCGTTGTCGAAGAACGCGGTGATGCGTTCGAGCTTGTCCGGCGACGGGGCAGGGGCATCGGTCGCGCGCGCCGCACTTGATGTGACAAATGCAAGACACAAGATCGCGGTCACTGCCTCACGAAGCGTCCGCATGGCAATGTGGAATGCTCGATCGTATCCGCATGACATTGAAAGCCGCCCCTGCCTGATGCCCTGGACGCCGCAGTTTTAGCGTAGGCGCCCCCGCACCATAATCATTTTCGAACGAGTTTATTCCCTAACGATGGTCGAAATTTATACAATTTGCGTGGCGCCGACCGGCGTGCGCACGGCGTTCGACAGCACCTGCAGCGCCTGGCTCAGTTCGGCACGATTGCGCGCGGCGCCGAGCGAGACGCGCAATCCGCGCGGCGCGGCATCGCCTGCCGCAAAGGCGTCTTCGCCGACCACGGCGAGGCCGTTGCGCATCAGATGCGTCAGCAGGTCGGTGCCGTCGAAATGTTTTGGCAGCGGCATCCAGAGATGGTGGCTCGCCGGCCGCGCCGCATAGGTGACGCCCTTAAGGAAGCGGGCCGCGAGCTGTTGGCGCGCGGCGGCCTCGTTGCGGATGGCGCGGATGATGTCGGCGGCGACGCCGGAGCGCAGCCATTGCGTGACCAGCGCGACCATCAGCGATGGCGGCATCTGCATGGTGGCCTGCATGCCGGCGCGCATCCGCTGCTCGGCGGCCGCATCGGGCGCCAGCAGATAGGCGACGCGCAAGGCCGGCGCGATGCATTTGGCGATACTCGCGGCAAGGTAGGTGCGTTCGGGAATCAGTGTGGCGATCGGCGCCACCTGCGGTTCGAGCGGGCCGTAGACGTCGTCCTCGATCAGGACGCAGCCGCGCTTCCGGATGATGTCGGCGATCGCCTTGCGACGCGTTGCGCTCATCGTCGCCGTGGTCGGATTCTGCTGCGTCGGCACCAGATAGACGGCCTTCGGCTTGTGCTTGCGGCAGGCGTCGTCGAGCGCGTCGGGACGGGCGCCCTCGGCGTCCATGGCAATGCCGACGAGGCGGACATCGAGCCGCGCGGCCGCGGCCTTGATGCCGGGAAACGTCAACGCCTCCGTCAGGACGACATCCCCGGGCGAGGTCAGCGCCAGCAGGGCGTTGAAGATGATCGCCTGCGACCCCGGATAGATCACGATCCGGTCGGCCGATGCGTTCGGCACGCGCGGCCGTAGCCACGTGGCGCCGGCGTCGCGCTCCTCGGTGGTGCCGCCGGGACGCGTATAGCCGAGATAGGCTGAAAACCCGGCTTCGGAGCGGATGGTGGCAAATCCCTGCGCGATGCGCAGGTCGAGATTGGCCTCGACCGGCTGCGGCGGCAGGTTCATCGACAGGTCGATGTTGACGGGGGCGGGCAGGTCGGACGCCGCGCGCGCGGTGGTCTCCGAGACGAAGGTGCCCTGGCCGACGCGGGCGTCGAGCAATCCGCGCCGCCGCGCCTCGCCATAGGCGCGGGTCACCGTGGTGAGATCGATGTCGAGCGCCGACGCCAGCGCGCGATGGGTCGGCAGGCGCTGGCCGCGAACCAGCCGGCCGCTCGCAATGTCGGCGGCAAGCGCATCGACGATGCGCAGGAATAGCGGGCCGTGCCATTCCGAAACCGTAGGGATCCAATCCATGCAATCCGACGCTTTGTCTTTGATTGTATGCTATCGAATGCATATTGTATGGATCATCAGATCAGGTCAAGGATAACGACGATGACCGAGACGGTTTCCCTGCCAAAGGCGATGTGGCGCGGCTTTACGATGAAGTGCCCGAACTGCGGGCGTGGCCATTTGTTCGGCCGCTTCCTCAAGGTCGCGGATCACTGCGAGGCATGCGGCGAGGACTTCACCCCGCAGCGCGCGGACGATTTCCCGGCCTATCTCGTGATCGTCGTGGTGGGCCACGTCGTGGTGCCGGCGCTGCTCTGGATGGAAATGACCTACGCGCCGCCGGCCTGGCTGCAACTGGCAATCTGGCTACCGGTGACGATGTTCGGCGCGCTCGGGTTGTTGCAGCCGACCAAGGGCGCGATCGTCGGCCTGCAGTGGCAGCTTGGGATGGAGGGATTCGCGACGACGCGGCGGCGCGTGGCTCCAGCGCGCACGCGGAGCAGTGTCGGAAATGTAGGGCGGATTAGCTAAGCGTAATCCGCCGTTCTGCTCGCAATAAAGATGGTGGGTTACACCTTCGGCTAACCCACCCTACAAAATCAAATCGGATGATGATGCGGTCGGAACATCCGGCCCTTTTCCGTCACCAGCACGACGGCGAGCGCGGCCAGCGTGCAGAGGAAGAAGCCGGTCGCGAACGGCAGCAGCGTGCCGTCGTAGTCCTGGCCGATCGTGGTGCCGACGCCGATTCCGAGCAGCGTGGTGATGGTGCCGTAGAGCGATGAGGCGGTGCCGGCGATCTTGCCCTGCGGCTCCATCGCGAGCGCGGTGAAGTTCGCCATCATTAGCCCGAACGCGAACATCATCAGGCCCGCCAGCGCCATGAACAGCGGCAGCGACAGCGTGTCGGTCTTCACGGCGACGAACAGCGCCGCGGCGACGACGGCAAAGCCGGTCAGCGCGGCGTGGGAAATCACCCGCATGCCGATGCGGCCGACGATGCGCGAATTGAGGAAGCCGGCGATCGCGACGCCGACCGCGCACGCCGCGAAGGCGACCGGGAAGTAATGTCCGAGCTTGAAGATCTCGGTGAAGATCTGCTGCGACGAGAACACGAAGGCAAACAGCGAGCCCTGCACGCCGCCGGCGGCGAGGGCGTAGCCGAGCGTCTGGCGGTTGGTGACGGTCTGGCGGAACGCGGAGAGCACCTGGCGGATCGCGAGCGACTTGCGCAGTTCCAGCGGCAGCGTCTCCGGCATCCGCATCGCGCTCCAGGCCAGCGCGATCACGCCGTAGATCATGAGCAGCACGAAGATGCCGTGCCAATTTGTCAGCAGCATCACGGCCTGGCCGAATGACGGCGCGATCACGGGGACCGCGATGAACACCATCATCGCCAGCGACATCACGCTCGCCATGCGGCGGCCGGCGTAACAATCGCGCACGATCGAGGTGGCGATCACGCGGGTTGCCGCGGTGCCGAGCCCTTGCAGTGCACGCGCCAGCAAGAGCGTCTCGAACGAGGGCGCCATGATCGCGAGCAGGCCGGCGATGGTGTAGACGGCCATGCCGCCGAGCAGCACCGGGCGGCGGCCGAAACGGTCCGACAGCGGGCCCATCACGAACTGGCCGACGCCGAAGCCGACCAGGAAGATTGACAGCACCATCTGCGGACGGTTGGCGTCGGCGATCTGGAACGCGGAACGGATGTTCGGCAGCGCCGGCAGCATCATGTCCATCGCCAGCGGGTTGAGCGCCATGATGGAGGCGATGATGATGACGAATTCGGGGAAGCCCATCGGGCGGTGGCGTGAGGAAACCCAGGCATCGGCATTGATGTCAGACACTTAAGACCTCTTGGAGACTGCCAGCATAGCGGCCTTGTTGCATTGCACAATCGGCATTTTGGGATGGGAGACCGTCAGCGGAGGGTGAGGTAGCCGGGTCATGGAACCGGCCGCGCGGCCGTCGGCTGGTGCTATATCGTTGCTTCTGCAACTATTTTGCTCGTCCCGTGCCGGAAGCTCTGCTATCCCGATACCAGTATCCGTGCAGGGTACGTGCATCGCGGCCGATCACGCCCGCACGGCCAAGAACGAGTTCAAGAACGGGTTTGGGGAGGCGACATGTCCATCGAAATATCCGCGCGCTCGCGCGGCGCTGAACTGTCTGATGAGGAGCGCAAGGTCCTCACCGCGACGCTCGTCGGCACCACGATCGAGTGGTACGACTTCTTCGTCTACGCGCAGGCGGCGGGCCTGGTGTTCGGCGCGCTGTTCTTCGCGCCGATGAACGCGAACAATCCGCTGCTGGCGCAGATCGTCGCGTTCGCGACGCTCGGCCTCTCCTTCCTGTTCCGTCCGCTCGGCGCTATCGTCTGCGGCGATCTCGGCGATCGCTTCGGGCGCAAGAACATGCTAGTCGTGACGCTGCTGTTGATGGGCGCGGCCACGGCGCTGGTCGGCCTGCTGCCGACCTACGCGCAGATCGGCGCCTGGGCTCCGGCACTCCTTATCCTTCTCCGCATCCTGCAGGGCTTCTCGGCCGGTGGCGAGTGGGGCGGCGCGGCGCTGATGTCGGTTGAATCTGCGCCCGTCGACAAGCGCAGCTTCTTCGGCTCGTTCCCGCAGATCGGCACGCCGCTCGGCATGATCCTGGCAACCGGCGTGTTGTGGGTGCTGACCGCGACGCTCGGCAAGCAGGCGATGATCGAATGGGGCTGGCGCATTCCGTTTCTGCTCTCGATCCTCCTGATCGCCGTCGGCATCGTGATCCGGCGCACCGTCGAGGAATCGCCGGTGTTCCTGGCGATGCAGCGGCGGCACAAGGAATCCTCCGCGCCGCTGCGGGAATTGATGCGCAATCACAGCAAGGAGATCCTGCGCACCGCGTTGATCTTCATGGCCAACAACGCGGCCGGATACATCCTGATCGCGTTCATCATCAGCTACGGCACCAACACGCTGAAGATGCCGTCGGAACAGCTGCTGCTGATCGGCACGCTGGCGGCGGTGAGTTGGTTCATCTTCACGCTGCTGGGCGGCATCCTCGGCGACAGAATAGGCCGCGTGCGCTGCTTCCAGATCGGCTACACCCTGATGGTGCTGTGGGCGGTGCCGATGTGGTTCCTGATCGACAGCAAGAATCTGCTGCTGTTCTTCGTCAGCGCGGTCGGCCTCACCATCGCGCTCGGCCTGTCCTATGGACCGCAGGCGGCGCTCTATGCCGAGCTGTTTCCGGCCAAGGTGCGCTATTCCGGCGTCTCGATCGGCTACGCGCTCGGCGCCATCTTCGGCGGCGCATTCGCGCCGATGATCGCGCAATGGATCATCGGCACCTATGGCCAGTCCTGGCGCGTCGGCGTCTATATCGCGGTGCTGTCCTTGATCTCGCTGATCACGGTGTCGACGATCAGGGATCCGCAGGGCGTCGATCTCAACGTGAATGACGCTGGCGGGTAGGATCAGTAGGGCGGGATTCGCATCTCCGTCATCGCGAGGAGCTCGCGACAAAATTGCGAGGCAATTTTGCGCTGAAGCGACGAAGCAAGCCATGGTGCAGCATATGCTGCGCGATGGATTGCTTCGCTTCGCTGGCAATGACGGGGCTCACGCCCCCAGCATCGCCTTCAGCTTCTTGACCGCGCTGTCGGGCGTCGTCAGCACTGGCCGCCCGGTGACTTCGGCGACGCGCTCAGCCGCCGGCGCCATGCTGTACTGGGCAAGCGCGATCAGGTCGCAGTCGCGCAAATCCCTGGCTGCCTCGACCACGATGCGATCGTGCTCGGCGCGGTCGCCGCGATCGAGCGCCGCCAGCGCGCCCTCGGCGAGTTTCGGCACCAGCGTGACCTGCGATGGAAACTCCGGCGGCATCGAGACCAGCGTCGGCGGGAAGGTTGAGAGCAGGCCGATCCGTTGTCCCTTCGCGACCGCCTGCTCGATCATCGCCTCGTTCGGCTTCAGCACCGGCATCGGCGCGTGCTCGCGCGCCACCGCCTCGATGCAGGGCCCAAACGCCGAGCAGGTGAAGAGAATGCCGTTGGCGCCGGTGCTTGCCGCATAGCGGCCCATGGTGAGGAAGCGCTCGGTCATGCGCTCGGTGAGATTGCCGTCGCGCGCGAGGTCGGCCGACAGGCTGTCGTCGAGCAGATTCATCAGCCGCGCCTCCGGCCAATGGCGTGCGAACGACGCCTCGATCGGCACGATCGAGTGCTTCAAAGCGTGAATGAGGGTGATGCGCATTTTGGGCTGCTTGTTCTCCCTCTCCCCGCTCTTCGCGGGGAGAGGGAGGGGGTGAGGGGCTCTCTCCCCGCAAGCGGGGTGAAGTCAAGTCGTTATTTGAACGGGATCGCGTACATCAACCCGCCCTTGCTCCAGGTGGCATTGAGGCCGCGCTCGAGCTTCAGCGGGCTTGCCTTGCCGACATTGCGCTCGAAGATTTCGCCGTAATTGCCGCCGGCCTTGATCGCCGCGACCAGCCATTTGTTGTCGAGGCCGAGCCGCGAGCCGAGATCGCCGGACGTGCCAAGCAGGCGCTGGATCGCCGGGACCTGCGACTTCGCCATCTCGTCGGCATTTGCCTGGGTGACGCCGAGCTCTTCGGCCTCGACTAGGCCGTAATGCAGCCAGGTGATGATGTCGCTCCAGACCTCGTCGCCGTTGCGGGTGAACGGGCCGAGCGGCTCCTTGCTGATGGTCTGCGGCAGCACGACGTAGTCGTCGGCCTTCGGGGCGGCGGTGGCGACCGCGCCGGCGAGCGCTGAGGCGTCCTGGGTCATGGCATCGCAGCGGCCGCCGAAGAAGGTCTGGTACATGGTGTCGGGGCGATCGAACACCAAAGGCTTCCAGTCGATGCCGTTGGCGCGGCCGTAATCGCCGAGCGTCACCTCATGCGTAGTGCCCTGCGCGACGCAGACGGTGGCGCCTTTGAGATCCTTCAGCTCCTTCACGCCGAGGTCCTTCTTCACCACAAAACCCTGGCCGTCGTAGAAGTTGATCGGGCCCTGCCGCAGCCCAAGCGTGGTGCCGCGCAGAAACGTCTGCGTCGAGTTGCGGTAGAGCACGTCGATCTCGCCCGACTGCAGCGCGGTGAAGCGGTTCTGCGCGGTCAATGCGACGTAGCGCACCTTGGTGGGATCGCCGAGCACGCCGGCGGCGAGCGCGCGGCAATAGTCGACGTCGAGGCCCTTGAAGTTGCCTTGCGAGTCCGGCGCCGAGAAGCCGGCAAAGCCGGTAGAAACGCCGCACACCAGCGTGCCGCGCTGCTTGATGGTGTCGAGCGTCGCCGCGCTTGAACCCGCGATGCTCGCGGCGAGAACGGTTGCAGTGATCAATCCCCTGTACATATTACTCCTCCCTCCTGTTTGAGCATGATCCATGCGCAAACGCTTCGCGTTTGTCGCGGGAAAACCGGTACCCACTTTTCCGGATCATGCTCCGTGACCAACATCCTTCAACGCGCTGTCTACGGCAGCGCCCAGTCGTTCGACGATCATGTCGATGTCGCCGGAAGTTGCGATATAGGGCGGGGCGAGCAGCACGTGGTCGCCGCGCTGGCCGTCGGCGGTGCCGCCCGACGGATAGCAGCCGAGGCCGCCGGCAAAGGCCGCGGACTTGATCCGCTGATGCAGCTTCAGCTTCGGATCGAACGGCTGGCGTTTGCTGCGGTCTGCGACGAGCTCGATCCCCCAGAACAGGCCGCGGCCCCTGATGTCGCCGACATGGCGGTGATTGCCGAAGCGCTCGGTGAG
Organism: Bradyrhizobium sp. I1.14.4; assembly: GCF_050435825.1. NCBI lineage: Bacteria > Pseudomonadati > Pseudomonadota > Alphaproteobacteria > Hyphomicrobiales > Nitrobacteraceae > Bradyrhizobium > Bradyrhizobium sp. I1.14.4. The sequence continues at coordinate 101,035 of NZ_JBNDLA010000012.1, forward strand.
CCGCTGTTCGAGCTGCCGGCCCCGTTCCTTGACCCGGTCGAGCAGCTGTTCCTCGCTGATCGTCTTCTGCACCTCGAGCGCGGCGGCGCAGGCGAGCGGATGCGCCATGTAGGTGTGGCCGTGTTGGAACGCGCCGGAGCCGTTGCGCACCGTGTCGACAATCGTGCTGCTCGCAAGCATCGCACCGATCGGCTGATAGCCGCCGCCGAGACCCTTGGCGACCGCCTGGATGTCGGGCGAGATGCCTTCCTGCTCCCACGCATGCAGCGTGCCGGTGCGGCCCATGCCGCACATGACTTCGTCGAGGATCAGCAGCGCGCCGTGGCGGTTGCAGATCTCGCGCATCGTCTTGAAGTAGCCCTCCGGCGCCGGCACGCAGCCGGCGGTGGCGCCGACCACGGGCTCGGCGATGAAGGCCGCGATCGTATCGGGGCCGAGCCGCTGGAATTCGGCCTCGAGCTCGGCGGCGAGGCGCGCCACGAAGCCGGCCTCCGATTCATCGCCGCGCTTCTCGTGATAGGCAAACGCGGGAGTGACATGGCTGAACGCGGGTGACAGCAGCGGTGCGTAGGGCTCGCGGCGCCAGGCGTTGCCGCCGGCCGACAGCGCGCCCAGCGTGTTGCCGTGATAGCTCTGGCGGCGCGCGATGAAGCGGGCGCGCTTCGGCTCGCCGCGCTCGATGAAATATTGCCGCGCCAGCTTGATCGAAGCCTCGATCGCTTCCGATCCGCCGCTGACGAAATAGACGTAGCCGAGGCCGCCGGGCTCGTGACCGACAAGCCGCTCGGCGAGCTCTTCCGCGGGCTCGGAGGAGAAGAAGCCGGTATGGGCATAAGCGAGCTTTGAAGCCTGCTTGGCAATCGCAGCCAAGATACGCGGGTGCTGATGGCCGAGGCAGGAGACGGCGGCGCCGCCGGAGGAATCGAGAATGCGGCGGCCGTCCTCCGCGATCAGCCAGACGCCGTCGCCGCCGATTGCCTTCGGCGGGGTCTCGCGCAGGCTTCGATGCATCACGCGGCTCTTGCTGGCGGCCATGACACTCATCCTTTCCAAACAAAATATTGCGACATCTCGGCAAGCCGGCCCTCGGTCTCCTCCAGCCTGCGCTTGGCGCTCGCGCCGCCCAGCGTGAAGCTGACGGCGGCGAGCGACTGCGCCACCGCGATCGCGCCGGTGAGGCTCGGGAAGAAGCCGGGAGAGGAGGCGGCCTCGAACAGCAGCCGATGATCGGCGCCCTCGGCCATCGGCGCTGCAACAGTATCGGCGATCGCGATCAGCGTGGCGCGCGCCTGATGCGCCGCACGCGCCGTCTCGACGCTGACCAAGGTGTAGGGCGCAAAGCCGATCACGACCACGGCGTCATCGGCGCGGAAGGCGCCGTGGTCGAGATCAAACGGGCCGGAACCGCCGACCAGCTGCACGGCGTCGGGACGGAACAGGCGGAGCTGGTAGGTCAAGAGTTCCGCGACGCTGCGGCAGCTGCGAAAGCCGGATATCCAGATCCGGTTGGCCGAATGCAGTGCACGCGCGGCTTCCGCAATCGCGCTCGCGGAAATGCGCGCAAGGCCTGCAGCCTCAGCCTCCAGCTTGTCGTGCACCAGTTTGACATCGGCATTCGGCCCGCCGCGGCGGCTCTTGGCGCGGCCGGAGAACGGCGAGCCCTGCGCCGGCCGTCGCGCCTCGGTGAGCGCGGCGCGCAATCCATCCCAGCCGGAATAGCCGAGCGCCTTGGCAAGACGGGTAAAGGACGCGGGATCGGCGCCGGCGACGGAAGCGAGATCGCGCATCGAGCGGGTGGTGGCGTCGTAGTCATTGGCGGCAACGAACCGGCCGACCTCCTGCAACCGCATCGGCAGCGACGGCAGTGCGCTGCACAATTCGTTCAGGGGCGATGGTTTCGACTGAACCTGGGCCATGAAACATATGTTGCATAGATATCAATTTGGTGCAACATATGAAGTGCGCATCCTCGAATATACTCTTGCGCATGGCAGAAGATCGCTTCTCACTGGGATCCTTGTGCTGTGACGACATCGACGCCGAAACGCCCTCCCGCCCGGCCCTGGCGGCTTTCGCTCAGCGATCCCCGCGTCGCCGGCCTGTTCTGGCAGATCCTGGTGGTCGGGATTGCGGTCGCCATCGTCGCATGGCTGTGGTCGAACGCGATCCATAATCTCTCGGTGCGGCGCATCTCGACCGGCTTCGCCTTCCTCGGCCGTGAAGCCGGCATGCCGATCGCGGATTCCTGGATCGACTACACGCCGAAGAACAATTATTTGCGCGCCTTCATCGTCGGCATCGTCAACACGCTGCGCGTCGCGGTGATCGGCATCGTGCTGGCGACCGTGATCGGCACGTTGGTCGGCATCGCGCGGCTGTCGTCGAACTGGCTCTTGGCGCGGCTCGCCGCCGTCTATGTCGAGGTGCTGCGCGACCTGCCGCTGCTGCTTCAGCTTCTGTTCTGGTACGTGCTGATGCAGGGCCTGCCGGCGGCGCGCCAGGCGTGGAAGCCGGTCGAGGGCGTCTATCTTTCCAATCGCGGCCTGATATTGCCGTCGGTGCCGCTGAATGAGGCCAATTGGTGGACGATCCTCGCGTTGGTCGCAGGCGTGATCGTCTTCACCATCGTCAGGCGCCGCCTGGTCGCTCAGCAGATGCTCGACGGCAAGGCGCGGCCGGCCTGGCCTTACGCGCTGGGTCTCGTCGTCGCGCTGCCTGCGCTGGTGTCGTGGCTGTTGGGCGCGAGCTGGAGCATCATGCTGCCTGAACTGCGCGGCTTCAATTTCGTCGGCGGGCTGACCTTGGCGCCGGAATATTTCGCGCTGCTGATCGCACTCGTCACCTATACCTCGGCATTCATCGCCGAGATCGTGCGCAGCGGCATCGAGGCGGTGCCGCGCGGACAGTCGGACGCCGCCAAGGCGCTCGGGCTGAAGCGCAGCTTCGTGCTGCAGCACATCGTGCTGCCGCAGGCGCTGCGCGTCATCATCCCGCCGATGACCAGCCAGTATCTGAACCTGACCAAGAACTCCTCGCTCGCGGTCGCGGTCGGCTACCAGGACATCGTCTCGATCGCCAACACCACGCTGAACCAGACCGGGCAGGCGATCGAGTCGATCGCGCTGATCATGATGGTGTTCCTCACCATCAGCCTCGGCATCAGCCTGTTCATGAACTGGTACAATGCGCGGATCGCGCTGGTGGAGCGCTGAGATGAGCTCGGTCGCCCACCTTCCGCAGGATCCGCTTCCGATCGGCCGGCGCCGCACGCAGCGCTCGCTGGGCGGCCGGATCGTGGCCTGGCTGCGCGCCAATCTGTTCGCCTCTGTTCCGTCGAGCATCATGACGCTGCTGCTGCTGTTCGTGCTCGGCAAGGCGTGCATCGGTCTCTGGCAGTGGGGCATCGCAAACGCGGTCTGGATCGTCTCCGGCAATGACACCAGCGCCTGCCGCGCGCTGCGCGGCGTCGGCGCCTGCTGGGCCGTTGTCCCCGAGAAGTACCGCTTCATCCTGTTCGGCACCTATCCGTTCAGCGAGCAGTGGCGGCCGGCGCTCGCGGTTCTGATCTTCATCGCGCTGTTCGTGGTCTCGAGCCGCCGCAGCTTCTGGCGCAAGGAGCTGTTCCTGCTGTGGGCCGCCGCATTGATCGCGATCGGATGCCTGATGTGGGGCGGCTTCCTCGGCATGTCCTTTGTCACGCAGGACCGCTGGGGCGGGCTACCGGTGACGCTGATTCTTGCGACCTTCGGGCTTGCCTTCGGGTTTCCGCTCGGAATCCTGGTCGCGCTCGGCCGCCGCTCGAAACTGCCGGCGATCCGTTCGCTCTGCGTGCTCTATGTCGAGCTGATCCGGGGCGTACCGCTCATCAGCTTGCTGTTCATGGCGAGCGTGATGTTCCCGCTGTTCATGCCCGACGGCGTCAACATCGACAAACTGCTGCGCGCGCAGATCGCCTTCATCCTCTATGCCGGCGCCTATCTCGCCGAAGTCGTGCGCGGCGGCCTGCAGGCGGTGCCGCGCGGACAGTATGAGGCGGCCGACGCACTCGGTCTGTCGTACTGGGAAAAGAACGCCCTGATCGTGCTGCCGCAGGCGATCCGCCACGTGATCCCGCCGCTGGTCAACACCTTCATCGCCTTCTTCAAGGACACCAGCCTGGTCCTGATCATCGGCATCTTCGACCTGCTCACGACCGCCAAGACCGCGATCGTCGATCCGGCCTGGCAATCCTTCAGCGTCGAGGTCTATGTGTTCGTCGGCGTGATCTACTTCGTGTTCTGCTTTGCGATGTCGCGCTACAGCCGCAGCCTCGAGGCGCAGCGCACGTCCGGCTGAGCGATCCATTCTCCCGCTAACAGAACTCCCAGTACAATCGTTCGTCATGCCCGGGCCTGTCCCGGGCATCCACGTCTTGGTTTCTTGATCAAGAGAGACGTGGATGGCCGGGACGAGCCCGGCCATGACGAGTGGGTCCATAAGCCCTTGCCAAGCCGCCGCGGTCTTATTTATGATCATAAAATGGATAAATCGGCTCTCCCGTCCCTCGACTCCTCACGCCGCGCCTCCATCAAGCGCAAGCGCTCGGATGCCGTCGCCGATCTGATCCGCAGCCACATCTTCCAGGCGGGACTAAAGCCCAACGACCGACTGCCACAGGAGGGCGAGCTGATCGAGATGTTCGGATGCAGCCGCTCGACCATCCGCGAGGCGCTCAAGTCATTGGAAGTGCAGGGGCTGGTGCAGAACACCACTGGTCCCGGCGGCGGCGCGCGGGTGGCGCCGGTGTCGATCAACCGGATCGTCGGCCTGCTCAGCAACTATTTCTATTTCCAGTCGGTCAGCACCGCGCAGATCTACCAGATCCGCCGGCTAATCGAGCCGGAGCTCGCCTTCAGCGTGGTCGGCCACCTCACAGCGGAGCATTTCACAGCCCTCGACAAGGCGATCGCGGTCCAGGAGCACCATCCCGGCGGCGTCGCGGACTGGGAGCACCACCGCCATGCCGAGATCGATTTCCACGACATCCTGATCGATGCCTGTCCCAATCCGCTGCTCGGCCTGGTCGCCCGCTTCATCAACGAGGCGATCCGCCATTTGATCGGCAGGCTGGGCGTGCAGGAATTCCCGTCGAGCTTCACCTGCGACAGCATCGAGTTTCACAAGCGTCTGATGGCGGCGTTCCGCACCGGCAATGCCACACGCGCCCGGCGCGTGATGCTCGACCATGTGCTCAGCGCCGAAGCGGTGGTCGTTCCCCCGGAAGACCGGCGCATGGACCAGCCCGTCTTTTACGAACCGCTGCGGCTCGATTGAACCGTATCGGCTGACTGCCGCATCACGTGTTGGAGGAAATAACAATGGTCACGCCGCGCGAGAACGAATTATGGAGCTGGTCGGCCGTCGATCTGGCGCGCGCGATCGCGACGCGCGCGATTTCGAGCCGGGAAGCCGTGCAGTCCAGCCTCTATCGCATCGCGCAAGTCAATCCGGCATTGAACGCCATTGTCGAGGTGCTCGCGGATGAGGCGCTGGCCGCGGCGGACACGGCCGATGCCGCGGTGAAATCAGGCGCGGAGCTTGGCGCCCTGCATGGCGTGCCTGTCACGATCAAGGTCAACGTCGACCAGCGCGGCCACGCCACCACCAACGGCGTCGTCGCGTTCCGCGACGTCATCGCCACCGAGGACAGCCCGGTGGTGGCGAATTTTCGCAAGGCGGGCGCCGTCATTGTCGGTCGCACCAACACGCCGGCCTTCTCGCACCGCTGGTTCACCAACAACGACCTGCACGGCGCGACCACCAATCCGTGGAGCCGTCGGTTGACGCCGGGCGGCTCCAGCGGGGGCGCCGCATCGGCCGTCGCCTCCGGCATGGGCGCGATCGCGCATGGCAATGATTTTGGCGGCTCGATTCGCTATCCGGCTTACGCCTGCGGCGTCGCCGGTCTGCGTCCGACCCCGGGGCGAATTCCGTCGTTCAATCCGTCGGCAACGAGCGATCGTCCGATCACCGCACAGATGATGTCCGTGCAGGGCCCGCTCGCCCGCTCGGTCGCCGACTTGCGCACTGGCCTTGCCGCGATGGCGCAGGCGGATGCGCGCGACGGCACATGGCTGCCGGTGCCCCTGCAAGGCCCGCCACTGCAGCGTCCGGTCGGTGTTGCGATCGCGCCGTCACCGTTCGGCGACGAGGCGCCGGAGGTGAGCGCGGCGGTGCGCGCTGCCGGACGCTGGCTCGCGGAGGCCGGCTTTGCGGTGGAGGAAACCTTGCCGCCACGGCTCGCCGAGGCCGCGGATCTCTGGCATCGCCTTGTCATCAATGAGGAGCGGCGCGTGCTGGCGCCGATGATCCGCAAGTTCGGCGACGACAGGAGCCGCTACAATCTGGAATGCCATATCGCCTACGCGCCCGAGCTCGACGGCGATCAGGTGCTTGCCTGCTTTGAGCAGCGGCTGGCGATCGTGCGGGCCTGGCAGCTGTTCGGGGAACGCTACCCCATCATCATCCTGCCGGTCTCGGCGCAACTGCCGTTTCGCTTCGATCAGGATCAGGAAGACGAAACGGTGGTGCGCGCGCTGCTCGACGCGCAGCGGCCGCTGCTCGCGGTCCCCGCGCTCGGTTTTCCGTCGGTCGTGGTGCCGACGGGCACCGCCGGCGGCGTGCCGATCGGCGTGCAGGTGATTGCCGGCCGTTTCCGGGAGGATGTCTGTCTTGCGGCGGCCGAGGTGATCGAAGCGCGCGCATCGACGCTGACGCCTATCGATCCGCAGGACTGAACGGCGGAGGCGCGCGTCTCTGACACCAACAAGGAAGCATTGAACATCATGGGAGAAGAACACGTGACGAATGCACCGATCTGGCAATGGTCCGCCGTCGAGACGGCCGCGGCGATCAGGAACAACGAAGTGACGTCGGAGCAGGTGGTTCGCGCCCACCTCGACCGCATGCACGAAGCCAACCCGGCGCTCAACGCCGTCGTCGTCGACCTCGGCGCCGTGGCGATGAAAGCAGCGAAGGCTGCCGACGAGGCGCTGGCGGCGAGCAAGCGCCAGGGCGGCGTCGTCGGGCCGCTGCACGGTGTGCCGGTGACGATCAAGATCAATATCGACGTCAAGGGCCAGGCCAATTCGAATGGCGTGGCCGCCTTCAAAGACAACATCGCGCCGGGCGACTCACCGGTGACGGCCAATCTCAAGAAGGCCGGCGCCGTCATCATCGGCCTGACCAACACCCCGGAATTCTCGCTGCGCGGCTTCACCGACAACCCGCTGCACGGCCTGACGCGCAATCCGTGGAACGCGGACGTGACCTGCGGCGGCTCCTCGGGCGGCGCCGGCGCGTCGATCGCGGCCGGCATCGGCACCATCGCACATGGCAACGACATCGGCGGCTCGTTGCGCTGGCCGGCCCATTGCAACGGCATCGTCACCATCAAGCCGACCCAGGGCCGCATTCCGGCGTTCAATCCCAGCGCCACGGCAGAACGGCCACTGATGGCGCAGTTCATGTCCTCGCAGGGACCGCTGGCGCGCCACGTCGCCGACGTCCGCCTCGGCCTCGAAGTGATGGCGCAGCGCGACCCGCGCGATCCCTGGTACGTGCCGGCGCCACTGATGGGGCCGGAGCCTGCGGCGCCGGTCAAGGTCGCGCTCGCAAGGATCCCCGAGGACATGGCGACCGATCGCGGCGTGATCGCACTGCAGCGCAAGGCGGCCGATCATCTGGCCGATGCGGGCTACGCGGTCAGCGAAGTCGAGGTGCCCGATCTCAACAAGGTCTGGCAGCTCTGGTGCGACCTGATCATGACCGAGACCCGTGTCCTGCAGCAGGACCAGATGCTGGCAACGACCAGCGCCGACTTCCAGAAGACGTTCCGCGGCTTCATCGCGCTGGCCAACCAGCTCGATCAGGCCGGCTACATGAAGGCGATCGCCGAGCGCTCGCGCCACATCAGGAACTGGATGATGTTCCTCGAACAGTACCCGTTGGTGTTGATGCCGACCACTGTGCGCAAGACGCCGGAGGTCAATGCCGATCTCGGCGGCGATCAGCGCGTCAAGGACTTGTTCTGGAACGACCTGCGCTTCATTTCGTCGATTAACGTGTTGGGTCTGCCGGCGGCCGTGGTGCCGGTTGGCCTGCATGAGGGATTGCCGGTCGGAGTCCAGATCGTCGGCTCGCGCTACCGCGAGGACATGTGTCTCGATGCCGCCGAGGCGATCGAGCGCAAGGCCGGCATTCTGGCAAGACAATTGTGGGAGCGTCGCTGAGGCGATCTCGCGCCATTTCGTGTTCCAATCATATGACCCAAGGCACGCCGCGGCGACACCTCGTCGCGGCGTTCGCATGATCGGCGATGCACGTCTGTCGACGCACCGGCCGTGTTCCTCCTCCCGGAATTTCCGCGCGGAATCGCAGAGCGCCATGCCGGCGATGGGGTTGTCGGTGATCCCTGATTGCTTCAGGAGATCGTCCGAAACGTCCAAACCCTTGGGAAAGAAATGCCCATTACCAAACATATCCTGGTCGCAATTGCTGCCGTGTGTCTCTCATTTGCTCCCGGCGTCGCCCGAGCGGAGGATGGTGTCCTGCGTGTAGGCGTCATCACCGACATGAGCGGGCAATATTCCGATGGCAATGGCCCGGGGTCGGTGATCGCGGCACAAATGGCCGCGGAGGAGATCGGCGGCACGGTCGCCGGACGCAAGATCGAGATCATCTCCGCCGATCACCAGAACAAGCCCGACGTGGCGACCGGCATCGTGCGCAACTGGATCGACAACAAGGGTGTCGACGTGATCGCCGAAGGCGTCAATTCCGCGGTGGCGCTGGCGATCCAGACGGTGACGCGTGAGCGCAAGAAGCTGTTTCTGATCTCCGGCTCCGGTTCGTCGGACCTCACCGGCAAGCAATGTTCGCCGACCAGCGTGCAGTGGACTTATGACACCTATGCCTCCTCGAATGCGACGGCGAAGGCCGTGGTTGCGCGCGGTGGCACGCCCTGGTTCTTCCTCACGGCGGATTATGCGTTCGGACAGGCCCTGGAGCGCGATGCGAGCAAGGCCGTGACATCAGCCGGCGGCAAGGTGCTGGGCGCGGTCCGCCATCCCTTCGACACCGCCGATTTTTCGTCCTTCCTGCTGCAGGCCCAGTCTTCCGGCGCCAAGATCCTGGCGCTTGCCAATGCCGGCTCCGACTTCCGCAACGCGGTGTCTCAGGCCGACGAGTTCAACATCCGCGCAAGCCTGCAGATCGTCGCGCTGCAGGTGACGCTCACTGATGTGCCTGCGCTCGGCTTGGCGCATGCGCACGATCTGCTGTTCACCGATTCCTTCTATTGGGATCGCACGCCCGAGACGCGTGTCTTCGCCCAGGAATTCTTCAAGCGGCATGGCGCGATGCCGACGGCCTACCAGGCAGGCGTCAATTCGGCGCTCAGGCACTACTTCAAGGCGGTCGCCGCGACCAACTCGGTCGATTCAGAGACCGCGATCGCGCAGATGCGGAAGACTCCGGTCAATGATTTCTTCGCCCAGAACGGCGTCGTGCGAGAGGATGGCCGGATGGTGCATGACATGTATCTCATGCGCATCAAGAAGCCGGAAGAGTCCAAGAGCAAGTGGGATCTCTACGAGTATCTCGCCACGGTGCCGGGCGACCAGGCCTTCCGTCCGCTGGATGAAGGCGGCTGCCCCTACGTCGCCAAGGCGCATTAGGGCTCGAGCTGATCGAGGCCGGCGTTCCGGTGCGGTAATTGTGGACGCGGCGGTCGATCCCTTAAAGGGGGCGTCGCGCGTATCGCTCGTTAGGTGAGCGCGCAGCTCAGGCCCCCTCCCTCGCAAGGAGGGAACTCTTCTGCCGGTGCGTCCTTTACGCGCGCGTGCCACTGAGTTGCCCGACGTGGCAAGCCTTCGCAGCAAAAATATTTCGCTTTATCAGAAGCGCAACTCAGTGCTATAGATGGCCTCGTCTCACCCGATCGAGGGGCGCTGCGCATCGTCACGGTGTTGCGGTGAGATGCGGTGGACGCCGATTGCGCAACTGACGAGTGCGCGTGAAGCGGACGGTGAAGTCGTGTGGTCCTGACGCCCTAGTGGTAGGTGTCTCCCCGCAAAACGCGAAAGCGTTTTTGCGGGGACGGTGACAAGCAAGCCCAGTCTCGCCGGGGAGAGCACGAAGTAAGCCGTAACCCATCGCGCAGGGAAAGCCGGATTGCTCCGGTTACACCTGTGGTCCTACCTCCGGTGCTTTTTGTTGCACCGGACCCATGGGTGCGATCGGCACCCGGCTTTCCCTGCGCCCTCTGCAAGAGGAGAGGGCGAAACGTAAGGCAAGACTCGGACAAATCATGTCGCGAGAATGCGAACGTATGATCCAAAGGTGGCTCAACACACTCGGCGTCGTCCTGGCGAAAGCCCGGACCCGTCACCCCAAATCTCAAGGGTTGTGCGACGCTGGGGCCGCGATCCCGTTCATCATCGAATGCGGTGGTTATGGGTCCTGGCTTTCGCCAGGACGACAGTGGTGATGACATCGCGCTGTTCCCGAGTATCCTCCATCACGAGACATCACCGCAACGACGCATCCATCAAGAGGCACCATGACCAGCACCATCGAGGCTCGTGACGGCGGCTACCGCTTCGTGCCCGGCGTCAGTCAGTATTCCTGCGGCATTGGCGCGCTGCCCGGCTTTGCCATCGAGCGTGTCAGGTTCTCTGAACCGGTGCCGCTAAGCGCGGGTTTTGCAAGGATTGCCGATATCATTGGGGATGCCGGCCGGCCGCTGACGGCGTTCGGGGCCTGCGAGCTGCGCTCGCCGGCTCCGTTCACCGAGGACGGGTTCAAGGCCTTCAACGAGATCTACGTCAAGACACTGATCGCCTGGGGCGTGATGCGCGACGGCGTCAATCCGGTGGCGCGCAGCAACGTTTGTCCGAAGCTCGATCCGCCGGGTGAGCCGAGCTTCCACGCCTTCGCCTACACGGTGCCGGCTGCGAAGGACGCACCGGCCAGCTTTGTCGTGGCCGGCAGCGGCGAATCGGTCGAGGGCAAGGCCAATTATCGCGATCATACTGTCGCGCCCGGCGATACCAGCCCCGCCGGCATCCTGGCGAAGGCGAAATTCGTGCTTGGCGAGATGGAGCGCCGGATGAGCGCGTTCGGCGGCTCCTGGCGGGACACCACCGCGGTTCAGCTCTATACGGTGCATGATGCCTATCCGGTGCTCGAAAGCGAGTTCGGCCGCCGTGGCGTGCTTCGCAACGGCTTGACCTGGCATTTCGACCGGCCGCCGGTGGTTGGACTCGATTACGAGATGGATTGCAGGCGTGTGCATCGCGAGCGCGTGGTGTGATGTACCGGTCGCGCGACGCATCAAAAGCGCGTGTGGGTGGATGTGGAAGCGTGTGCCTTTCTTGACACGGATCGCGTCAACCGTTTCCCTTCGCCATCGACGTCAGCGGCTGGGTGAACGCGGGTGCAGAACGAATCTGTGATCAGGCGGCGGGATCTGCTCGCGCTGATCGGGACCATCGCCGGCAGTTCGGCGATGTATCACGCGATGACGAGCCTCGGCTTCGCATCGGAATCCGCCTACAAGGGGCCGCTCAGGCTCGCGGGCAACGTGAAGGGCGCCTCGGTGCTGATTCTCGGCGCCGGGCTTGCGGGCATGACGGCGGCGCTGGAGTTGCGCAAGGCCGGCTACAAGGTTCAGATCCTCGAATTCAACAGCCGCGCAGGCGGTCGCAACTGGTCGATCCGCGGCGGCGACAGTTTTACGGAACTCGGCGGCTTCAAGCAGACCTGCCAGTTCGAGCAGGGGCTTTATCTCAATCCAGGCCCGTGGCGAATTCCCTACCATCACCGCGCGTTGCTCGATTACTGCCGCCGGCTCAATGTGGCACTGGAACCCTTCATCCAGCTCAACCACAATGCCTATCTGCACGCAACGCGTGCATTCGACGGCAAGCCGCAACGCTTTCGCAGCATCAAGGCGGATTTCCAGGGCGGAGTGTCGGAGCTGCTCGCGAAAGTCACCCAACAAGGCAAGCTCGACGAGACCGTCAGCAAGGAAGATCAGGAGATCCTGCTGCAGGCGCTGCGCGACTGGGGCGCGCTGGATCGCGACTACAAATACAACGCCAATCTCCGCTCCGCCGATGTCCGTGGCTATGCGCACGATCCCGGCGGCGGCTTGATGCCGGATCCGCTGCCCAGTGATCCGATCTCGCTCCAGGAGATCCTGCGGTCGCGGATGTGGCGCTATGTGCAGAGCTTTGCGCACTACGATTTCCAGACCACGATGTTCCAGCCGGTCGGCGGCATGGACATGATCGGCAAGGCGTTCGCGCGCGAGGTCGGTGATCTCATCCGTTACAACGCCAAGGTGACGCAAATCCAGCAGAACAGTTCCGGCGTCACCGTGAGCTATGTCGACACCGCCAGTCCGTCCATGGTGCAGCAGGCGACCGCCGATTGGTGCATCTGCACCATCCCGCTGCCGATTCTGAGCCAGCTGCCGCTCGATGTCGGCGCGCCGATGAAGAGTGCGATCGATTCCTTGCCCTACGCCGCCTCGGTGAAAATCGGGCTGCAGTTCAAGCGGCGGTTCTGGGAGGAGGATGAAGCGATCTATGGCGGCATCAGCTACACCGACCTGCCGATTCGGGAGATCGCCTATCCGAACTATGGCTTCAACCGCAGCGGCCGCGGCATTTTGCTCGGCGCCTATCTGTACGAGGGTGCCAATTCCTTCGAGTTCACCGCGATGACGCCGGCGGAGCGGGTCGCCAGCGCGGTCGATTTCGGCGCCATGATCCATCCGCAGTACAAGCGCGAATTCGAGAACGGCGTCGCGGTGGCCTGGCATCGCGTGCCGTTCACGCTCGGCTGCGCCGGCGAATGGACGGAAGCCGGGCGGGCGCAGCACTACCGCAACCTCTGCCAGATCGACGGCCGTATCGCGCTGGCGGGCGAGCACGCTTCGCAGTTGCCGGCCTGGCAGGAGGGCGCAATCCTGTCCGCGCTTGACGCCATTACCCGATTGCACGAACGCGTGGTGAAGACGTGATGATGCGGACAGGAACATCGGTGATCGCTGCGCTGGCGCTGTTGTCCGCGTCTGCGGCCCTTGGGCAGGACAGTGGGGCGGGCAAGCGCACCTTCTCTTCGGGCTATCGCTTCGTGGAGATGACCGGCGAGGAACTGTTCGCCAATGTCTGCCAGGGCTGCCACATGCCGGATGCGACGGGCGCGAGCGGCGCCGGCACCTATCCCTCGCTTGCCGGCAACAAGACCCTCGAATCCGGCAGCTATCCGATCTACCTCGTCGTCAACGGCCGTCGCGGCATGCCGGCATTCGGCGACATGATGACCGATGGTCAGGTCGCCGCCGTTGTGAATTATCTGCGGACGCACTTCGGCAACAACTATCAGGACGCGGTGACGACCAAGGACGTCCAGGACGCCCGCCGTTGACCGCGCTACATTCTGGGGAGAGTTTGATGAAGTTCACCGCTATCGTGTTGGGTGCCGCGCTGTCGGCGATGGCGACCGCTGCCTCCGCGGACGTGGTCAGGCATCCGATTCCCAACTCGACATTCCCGATCGCGCAGGCCGTGACGGTCACCGGCAATACCACAACGGTCTATGTCAGCGGCCAGGTGCCGCCGGTCGTCAACAAGGACGCCGATCCATCGAGCCCGCAGGCCTATGGCGATACCAAGACCCAGACCGTCGGCGTGCTCAATCGCATCAAGGGCATCCTGGAAGGCCAGGGGCTGGGCATGGGCGATGTCGTCAAGATGCAGGTGTTTTTGGTGCACAACGCATCCGCGCCGATGGACTTCAAGGCCTTTATGGAGGGCTACACCCAGTTCTTCGGCGGCAGCCAGCCGAACCTGCCGGCACGCTCGGTGGTTGGCGTCGCGGCACTCGCCAATCCCGGCTTCCAGGTCGAGATCGAGGTGATCGCAGCCAAGGATTCGAATAAGGACTCCAAATAGCGTGCGCGAAACTGCGGGGCATGCGCGCGGTAATTGAAGGGCTCGCCGTCTTGCCAAAGCGCGTGTCGCCTGTCTGAATTCATCTCCAATCAGGTGGTGGAATTCTGGGAGAGCACGATGTCGCACAAGGCCCGAAACATGGTTCGATCGCTGCGGCTCGCGGCGGCGCTCGCTCCGGTGCTGCTGGCAACCGGTGCTGCCGCGCAGGGACTGACCGAGCAGCAGCAATTTGCCCGCGGCATCTACCAGGAACTGGTCGAGATCAACACGACCACCGCGACCGGCGATACCCAGAAGGCGGCGCAGGCGATGGGCGCGCGGCTCCGCGCGGCGGGCTTCCCCGAGGGTGACGTGCACGTGTTCTCGCCGGCGCCGCACAAGGGCAATCTGGTGGCGCGGCTGCACGGCTCCGGCGCGCGCAAGCCGATCCTGCTGGTTGCCCATATCGACGTCGTGCCGGCCAACCGCGAGGACTGGACGGTCGATCCGTTCAAGCTCACCGAGCAGGACGGCTATTTCTACGGCCGCGGCTCAAGCGACGACAAATACATGGCGTCGGCCTTCATCACCAATTTGATCCGGTACAAGAAGGAGGGCTACAAGCCGGACCGCGACATCATCGTCGCCCTTGAGACCGACGAGGAGATCCTCGATGCCAACGGTCTCGGCATGCAGTGGCTGATCAAGAACCACCGCGACCTGATCGATGCGGAGTTTGCGCTCAACGAAGGCGGCGGCGTCGGCCTGAAGAACGGCAAGGCGATCCGCAACAGCGTGCAGACCAGCGAGAAGGTCTCGGTCGGCTATCAGCTCACGGTGAAGGATCGCGGCGGCCACTCATCGTTGCCGCGCAAGGACAACGCGATCTACCACCTCGCCGAAGGCCTTGTCCGGCTCTCCAACTACAGCTTCCCGATGAATCTCAACGAGACGACGCGGATCTATTTCACCAAGACCGCCGAGACCGAGAGCCAGGAGAATGGCGACGACATCAGGGCAATCCTGGCGTCGCAGCCTGATCCGGCGGCCTTGGCGCGACTGTCGGACAAGCCCGGCTACAACGCGCAGCTCCGCACCACTTGCGTCGCGACCATGCTGGAGGGCGGCCACGCCATCAACGCGTTGCCGCAGCTGGCGACCGCCAAGGTGAATTGCAGAATCCTGCCCGGCGAGCCGGTCGACGGTGTCCAGGCAGCGATCGAACGCGTGCTCGCCGACAAGCAGATCGAGGTGACCCCGACCGGCAAGGCCGTGCTGAGCCCGCCGTCGCCCCTGAACGAAGAGATCATGGGCTCGATCGAGAAGCTGTCGAAGGAATTCTGGCCGGATGCGGCGATTGTCCCTGTCATGAGCACCGGCGCGACCGACGGCAGCTATCTGCGCAATGCCGGGATTCCGACCTATGGCCATTCCGGGCTCGGTGCCGATGTCGATGACAACCGGAACCATGGCAAGGACGAGCGCGTGCTTGTAAAATCATTCTACGAAGGCGAGGAATATCTCTATCGTCTGGTCAAGATGCTCGCCGGCGGGAAATGATGGCTGACAGCAAGGCAAAGACACGGGTTGCAGTCGCCGGCCTCGGCGCGATCGGCACCGACGTTGTCAAGGCGCTCGATCAGGGCATCGACGGCCTGACGCTGGTTGCTCTGTCGGCGAACAGTCCGGACAAGCACCGCGGCTGGGTCGAAGGTCTCAAGTCTGCGCCGAAGCTGGTGCCGGTCGAGCAGCTTGCCGAGATCGCCGACATCGTGGTCGAGTGCGCGCCGAGCAAGGTGGTCCGCTCGATCGTGGCGCCGGTGGTCGAGCGCGGCAAGACTGCCGTGGTGCTCAGCGTCGGCGCGCTATTGCAGAACGAGGACCTCGTCGACCTCGCCAGGGCGCATGGCGGTCAGATCATCGTGCCGACCGGCGCGCTGATCGGGCTCGATGCCGTGACTGCCGCGGCCATCGGGATCATTCATTCGGTGAGGCTGGTGACACGGAAGCCGGTTGCGGGCCTCGTCGGCGCGCCGCATCTGGTCGAGAGCAACATCCGGATCGAAGGGATTACCGAACCGCTGCGCATCTTCGAGGGCAGCGCGCGCGACGCGGCCAGGGGCTTTCCGGCCAATCTCAACGTCGCGGTGGCGCTGTCGCTCGCCGGCATCGGCCCCGATCGCACCTGGGTCGAGATCTGGGCCGATCCGACGGTGACGCGCAACACCCATCGGATCGAGGTCGATTCGGATTCCGCGCGGTTCTCGATGATGATCGAGAACATTCCCTCCGAGAACCCGAAGACCGGCCGCATCACAGCGCTGTCGGTGATCGCCTGCCTGCGCAAGCTGCGCGCGTCGTTGCGGATCGGGACGTGATGAAAATCCGGCCCGACGATCTGCTGCTGATCATCGACGTGCAGAACGATTTCTGCCCCGGCGGCGCGCTGGCGGTTGCCGATGGCGATGCCGTCGTGCCGATGGTCAACCGGCTGGCAGCGCGCTTCGACCACGTCGTGCTGACCCAGGACTGGCACCCGGCCGGCCATGGTTCATTTGCGAGCTCGCATCCGGGCGCAGCACCGTTTTCCTCGCTCACGATGCCCTATGGGCCGCAGACGCTGTGGCCGGATCATTGCATCCAGGGCACGGCCGGCGCCGCGTTTCATCCCGACCTCGCAACTGACCGGGCCGAGCTCGTGATCCGCAAGGGGTTCCGCGAGACGATCGATTCTTATTCGGCGTTCTTCGAGAACGACCGCAGGACACCGACCGGGCTCGCCGGCTATCTGCGCGAGCGCGGCCTCAAGCGGGTCGTGATGGCGGGGCTCGCCACGGATTTTTGCGTGCAGTATTCGGCGCTCGATGCGCGGCGGCTCGGCTTCGAGACCACGGTCGTGCTGTCGGGCTGCCGTGCCATCGATCTTGGCGGCTCGCTTGCTTCCGCCACCGCGGCGATGCGCGCGGCCGGCGTCACGCTGGTTGAGGAGATCGCCTGAACGTGGTCGGGCAGGGGCAAAAACCATTGTTTTGACTGGCCTTTTGTTCTAATCCCGAGCCGTTGATGATCACGCGCAGCGGAGCTTTCGTGTCGGGACAGGTTTTGCGGATAGGGACGCGCAAGAGCGCGATGGCGCTCGCGCAGACGGACGAGGTAGCGCGGCTGCTGCGCGCCTCGGCGCCGGACCTTGCCGTCGAAATCGTCAGGTTCGAGACCCGCGGCGACCAGGACCAGACCAGCAAGCTGTTGCGTCACGGCGGCAAGGGCGGCGCCTTCGTCGCCGAGATCCGTGAAGCCATGAGGGCCGGCACGCTGCAAGCCGCGATGCATTCGCTGAAGGACGTGCCGGGCAATGAGGAGACCCCGGGTCTCGTCATCGCGGCGATGCTGGCGCGCGATGCCGCCAATGACAGCCTTGTGTTGCGCCCCGGGCTGTCGCTGGACACGCTCCGCGCCGGGCGCGGCAGGGGGTTCATGATCGGCACCAACGCCGTGCGCCGCGCCGCCTATCTGCGCCGGCTGTTTCCGGAGGCGACCGTGATCCATTATCGCGGCGCCGCAGACACGCGGGTGGCAAAGCTCGATCGCGGCGACAAGCAGCGGTTGCCCGACGGCGGCGAGGTGGGGCCGGCGGATGCGTTGGTGATGGCGCGCTCGGGCCTCGAGCGTATCGGCATGACCGCGCGCATCGCGCATGATTTCTCCGTCGGCGAGATGCTGCCGGCGGTCGGTCAGGGCATCGTCGCGGTCGAATGCGTCGAGACCGACTGGGCGACGCGGGCGCGGCTTGCTGGAATCGACAACGCGCAATCGCGGCTTGCCGCGGAGGCCGAACGCGAGGTTCTGTGGGTGCTCAACGGCCATTGCAATTCGCCGATCGCCGGCCATGCCACACTTGCGGGAAGCGAAATGACGCTGCGTGCCTCTGTGCTGGATGAGACTGGCGCCGGCTTCATCGAGGTGACCCGGCGCGGTCCGGCTGTCCGGCCGCGCGAACTCGGCCGCGCCGTCGGCATGGAACTGCTGGAGAAGGGCGCCGCCGAGATCATCGCCCGCACCCGGGTGGACGCGTAGCGCCGTCGTTACGCCCGCAGCGGCCAGCTATCGACGATGCGGAAGCGGGATGCGTTATCAGTCTGCTTGAACAGTGCGATGCGGTCGATTGCGAGTCTCGTGAGGTCGATCGCCGCGAACCGCTCGCGCAGCCACGCCACGATCGGGCCGCGCCGCTCGTCGCTCAGCCGTCCGGTCAGCGTCATGTGGAAGCGGAATTCCTCCATCACGTAGGGATAGCCCCAGCGGTCGAGATAGTCGCACTGCCGTGCGGTGAGCCGTTCGGGCTTGCGCCGCGCGCGATCCCCGGCCGTCAGCGGCGCGCGGAACGCGTCGAACTCGGTGACGCAGTCGGCGGCAAGCCGTTGCAGATCGTCCGAGCGGTGTGCCGGGATCACGGCAATGAAGCCGCTGATGGCATCGACCACCGGCTCGATCAGGGGGATGCGCCGGGCGCGCCCGGCGAAGGCGGCGCAGGCGTCGAGCAGCTCGGCCTCGTTCCGGCCGTCGGCAAGCGCGATCGGTGCCTTCAGCGTGGCGTGAAAGCCGTATTTGCGAGGGTCCGCCGTCAGCTCGCGCCAGTCGGGCCCGACACCATCGGGAAAGGGCAGGTCGCGGCCATCAGCGGCGTCGTAGCCGAGCAGCGCCGAACCGAAGCGGTGCAGGGCGCTGTCGGGCGACGGTGCATAGTAGATCGCGTAGCGTTGAGTGGAGGCCATGGCAGCAGAATAGAGCCGGGTTACGCCGCCACAACCGTCTTGCGCGGCGCGAGCGAGTGAACGAGGCAGCTCGCGTCCGCCAGATGCACCAGCCGTCCCGCCGCGATCACGGCAACGACGCGCGGCCGCAGCGGCACCTTGTCGTCGACGACGATGATATCGGCGCGGCGGCCGTTGGCGAGCACACCGCGATCGGCAAGCCCGGCCGCGCGCGCCGGCGCCGACGAGATCAGGTCCCAGGCCGTGGCTAGCGGCAGGATCCCGTCGGCGGCGAGGCGGAACGCCGCGAGCAGCTGCGCCGGATAATAGTAGTCCGACGCCAGCACCGAGCAGAGGCCCTGCGCGATCATGTCGGATGCCTTGGTCCAGCCGGTGTGGCTGCCGCCGCGCACCACATTGGGCGCGCCGAACACGATGAAGTCGCCGGCGGCCGCGGCATCGCGCGCGGTCTCTTCATTGACGGGGAATTCCGCGATCGTGGCGCCGAGCGCACGAAAATCCCGGCGCATCGCCGGGCTGTTGTCGTCATGCGACAGCATGCGGATATCAGCCGCGCGTGCAGCGGCAGCCAGTCGCGCGATCGAGGCGGGCACCTCGGGACGGCGCGCGACGATCCGATCGAGCATGTCGTTGACGGCCTCGACCGAGAGCCCCGTGCGCTCGGCCAGCTGGTTACGCTTCTTCGGCTTGACGTTGCTGTGGTCGTTGAAGGCGAACAGGTCGATGCGGCCCTCGGTGAGCCATTGAATGATCTCGGCCTCGGCTTCGAGATTGTGGGTCTCGTGGCGCAGATGGAAGCGCGTATCGGCGGCGAGCTGCGGTCGCAGCGCCTCGATCGCATTGAGCAGTTTTCGCGCATTTTCCGCGCTGCGCAGGCCGGGCTCCCACGACCAGGTCGTGCCATGGAAGACGGTGGTGATGCCGTTGGCGATTGCTTGCCGGTCGCTGTCGATCAGCGCCACGTCGGTCGGGAAGTCGACACCCGGGCGCGGCATCATCTGCCGCTCGAACGCATCGCCATGCAGATCGATGATGCCGGGCAGCACCAGGAGGCCGCCGGCATTGATATGGAGCGCGGCGCGACCCTGCTCGGCGTCGAGCGCGCCGATGTCGCGGCCTGCGGTCCGTAGCGAGGTCTCGACCAGTGCGCCGTCAACCAGCGTGCGTCCGCCTTCGATGAAAATGTCCGTCACGATGCGGCGCTCCGTTGTTTGTGCTGTGACTGGGATACGGCCTCGGCCTCATACTTGTCGAGGAATTCCTCGACCGCGAGCTTGCGAAAGTCGGGCAGGACGCGACGAAGTGCGTCGTGATCCCAGTCCCACCACCCGAGCGCGGTGAGGCGATTTGCGATTGTCTCGGAGAACCGCCGCTTGACCGGACGCGCCGGATTACCGGCAACTATGCTGTAGGCGGGGACATCCTTGGTCACGATCGCGCCGGCGGCAACCACCGCGCCAGTTCCGACGTTCCGTCCGGGGAGCAGAATCGCGCCATGACCGATCCAGACGTCATGGCCGATATGCACGTGATGCGCACGTCGCCAGTTGAAGAAGTCGGTGTCGTCGCTCTCTCCAGGAAAATATGCGCTGGCGCGGTAGGTGAAATGCGCCTGCGTCGCGCGATGCATCGGGTGGTTGCCGGGATTGATCCGGGTCATCGCCGCGATTGAGCAGAATTTGCCGATCGAGCTGTAGGTAACCTGGCTGTCGTTCACGACGTAGGAATAGTCATCCATGCTGACTTCAAGCAGGATCGTGCGCGCGCCGACCTCGGTATATTTGCCGAGTTTGCTCTCGCGAACCGACGCAGTCGGGTCGACGGTCGGCACAACCGAGAGTGTTTTTCCGGCCATCAGGGCCTCCGCAAATCTTGTAAATCTTTGGCTTCCGGGGAGATGCGGGCTCGTCATCGGGATGCTTGATGACAACATCATGACGCTGCGATGACGGCAAGGGAGAGTGTGGACGATCGCCGCACCGCAGCGCCGCCGTCACATAACTGTAAAACACCGGGGATAGCGATGGCCCAACGCGGCGCGGTTGGAGCATTACATGCTGGTGGTGGAAGGTTTGACGTGCCGTTTCGGCACAAAAGCCGCAGTCGACAACGCATCCTTTTCGATCGCGCCGGGCAGCTTTGTCGGCGTGATCGGCCGCTCCGGTGCCGGCAAGTCGACGCTGCTGCGGATGATCAACCGTCTCGCCGATCCGACCTCCGGCCGTATCCTGTTTGAGGGCACCGATGTGACCGCGCTGCGCGGCAAGGCGCTGCGGCAGTGGCGGGCGCGTTCGGCGATGATCTTCCAGCAGTTCAATCTGGTCGGCCGTCTCGACGTCTTGACCAACGTCCTGATGGGCCGGCTGGCCCAGATCCCGTCCTGGCGCTCGCTGGCGCAGGTCTGGCCCGAGCAGGACAGGGCGCTCGCGCTGTCCGCGCTCGAGCAGTTCGACATCGCCCAGCTCGCAGCGCAGCGCGCCGACCAGCTCTCCGGCGGCCAGCAGCAGCGCGTCGCGATTGCCCGCGCGCTGGTGCAGGAGCCCGACATCATTCTTGCCGACGAGCCGATCGCTTCGCTCGATCCGCGCAACACCAAGATCGTGATGGATGCGCTGCTACGCATCAACAAGCATTTCGGCATCACGGTGCTCTGCAACCTGCACTCGCTCGACCTCGCGCGGACCTATTGCGACCGCTTGGTCGGCATGGCGACGGGTCGCGTGGTGTTCGACGGCGCCCCAGCGGCGCTCACCGACCATATTGCCCGCGAGCTCTATGACCTCGAGGCCAATGACGTCATGGGCGCGGTACCGCTGCCCGCGCCCGACGGCGCAACTGCTCCGGCGCTCGGCACCGCAGCCGCGGCCTGAGCGGCGCATTTTCGAAAGACAGGGCAACCGGGCATTTCGCCCGGCCAACAGGCGTAACTACCAAAGAGGGGTAACATGATCACTCGTCGCATCATTCTGGCCGGCGCCGCCGCGCTGGCATTCGCCGGATCGGCTTCGGCCGAGGACTGGAAGGCCAAGTATCCGGAGATCACCTTCGCCGTGATTCCCGCCGAGAACGGCTCCGGCGTCACCGAGCGCTATGGTCCGCTCACCGAGTATCTTTCCAAGGAACTCGGCATCAAGGTGAACCTGCGCGTCGCCAACGACTACGCGGCCGTCATCGAGGGCCAGCGTGCCGGTAACATCCACATCGGCTACTACGGCCCGGCGTCGTTCGCCCGAGCCCGCCTCACCGGCGTCAAGACCGACGCGTTCGTGATCGACGTCAACGCCGACGGTTCCAAGGGCTATTATTCGGTGTTCTACGTGCTCGCCAAGAGCCCGTATCACAAGGTCGAAGACCTCAAGGGCAAGAATATCGGCCTGGTCGATCCCAACTCGACCTCCGGCAACAACATGCCGCGCTTCAAGCTCAACGCGATGGGCATCGATCCGGAGACCTATTTCTCCAAGGTGGTCTTCACCGGCAGCCACGAGAACGCCGTGCTGGCGCTGGCGCAGGGCACAGTCGACGTCGCCGCCAACTGGTGGAATGCCGACGACGATTCCAACCTGACCCGCATGCTCGCCAAGAACATGGTGAAGTCGAGCGACGGCACGCCGCTGAAGAAGGAAGACTTCCGCATCATCGTGAAGTCCGACCTGATCATCAACTCGCCCTACGCCTATCTCGAGAGCCTTCCTGAAGACATGAAGGCGAAGATCAAGCAGGCCTTCCTCGACATGCCGACGAAGGATCCGGAAGCCTTCAAGAAGCTGTCCGATGGCAAGAACCGTCCGTGGCAGCCGGTCACCAACGCCGACTACGACAAGACCATCGAACTGATCAAGTTCGTCGACGCTCTGCGCAAGAAGGGCTCCTGATCGCACGTCGCCACTGAATTGGGCCGGGTTTCGACAACCCGGCCCTTTTCGTTCACCCCTCGAGCAGACTGGCCCGCATCGATGGCGACCGCCATTTCCATCCTTCCCGCGCAGCAATTGGCGACGCTGAACGATGCCTATCGCAAGGCGGTCGCGCGCAAGCGGCTGAAGGCGACGGTGGCGGCCGCGGTGTTCTGCGCGGCGTTGTTCATCGCGGCGCTCGGCGCCGATGTGAACCTGCACACGTTGTTCACCTACTTTGGCAACTTCGTCAGCTATTTCGACCGCATCCTGACGCTGGATTCCGGTGCGCGGGTCTGGACCGATCCGGTGGAATGGTTCTGGGGCCTGAAGAAATGGCTGCGGCTGCTCGGTGAGACCCTCCTGATCAGCTATGTCGGCACGCTGACCGGCGCTGTGTTCGCCTTTGCGCTGAATTTCTTCGCCGCCCAGAATACCTCGCCAGGACCGTGGGTACGCTTTATCATCCGTCGCCTGCTGGAGTTCGCCCGCACGGTGCCCGGCATCGTGTTCGCGCTGATCTTCGTGATCGCGTTCGGCCTCGGGCCGATGGCCGGCGTGCTGGCGATTGCGATCCATACGACGGGGGCGCTCGGTAAGCTGTTCGCCGAGATCGTCGAGAATGCCGACATGAAGCCGGTCGAGGGCGTCCGCTCCACAGGCGCGAGCTGGCTGTCCTGCATGCGCTTTGCCATACTGCCGCAGGTCTCGGCCGGCTACGCCAGCTATGCGCTCCTGCGGTTCGAGATCAACGTCCGCGAGGCCTCCGTGATGGGCTTCGTCGGTGCCGGCGGTATCGGCCAGGAGCTTGTGGTCGCAATCCGCAAGTTCTACTATTCCGACGTCAGCGCCATCCTCGTCACCATCATCATCACCGTCTTCATCATCGACATCTCGACCGGCTGGCTGCGCGGCCGCCTGTTCGGCAAGGAGGCACGCCGATGAGCCAGATGCCGAAGCCGGACAGCGCGAAATTGCGCGCCAAATACCCGGGCGTGTTCGAACGTCCCGCGTCGGCACGGCTGGCGCTGCCGGCCATGATCGTGACGGCGCTCGCAATCTTCGTCTATGGCTTGGTCGATCTCGACTTCTCGCCGACGAAGCTGATCACTGGGATGAGCCAGCTCGGTTGGATCACCATGATGATGATCCCGCCGAATCCCGGCTCGTCCTTCCCGCTCTACATGCAGGCGCTCGGCGAGACGTTGTCGATCGCGCTGCTCGGCACCACGCTTGCCGCGCTGTTCGCGCTGCCGGTCAGCCTGCTGGCGGCGCGCAACATCATTCCTTCGAACCTGATCCGCTTTCCGGTGCGCCGCTTCCTGGATTCGATCCGCGGCGTCGATACGCTGATCTGGGCGCTGGTCTGGATCAACGTCGTCGGCCTCGGCCCGTTCGCCGGCGTGCTCGCGATCATGGTCTCCGACTTCGGGGCGTTCGGAAAGCTGTTCTCCGAGGCGATCGAAGCGGCGGACCGCAAGCAGGTCGAGGGTATCCGTGCCTCCGGCGGCAACGCGCTGCACGAAATCCGCTTCGGCCTGCTGCCACAGGTGCTGCCCGTCATTGCCGGGCAGGTGCTCTACTTCATCGAGTCGAACACGCGTTCGGCCACCATCATCGGCATCGTCGGTGCAGGCGGCATCGGGCTGCAGCTTGCCGAGCAGATCCGCGTGCTGGAATGGCAGAAGGTATCGTTCCTGATCCTGATGATCCTGATCGCGGTCGCCGCGATCGACTTCATCTCGAGCAAGCTGCGCTTTGCCATCATCGGCCAGCGCGCCGTGGTCTAGAAGCCGCCTCGCGCGAGAAGGCGCGAGGGACCGTCAGCCGTTCTCGACGAGAAACTCCACGCGCTCCGCGGCAAAGCGCGAGCGCTTGGTCACCAGCGGCTGGTCCAGCATATCGACGTCGGTTGCGTCGACCACAAGCACCGGCCGTCCCAGCGGCAGATCGAGCCGCGCGGCATCGGTCGCATCGACGATCGCCGCGGTGATCCGGGTCGAGGAGCGGTGGTAATCCTTGACACCGTAATGCCCGAGCAGCTTCGTCATCGAGCGAACGTCGGCAAACACACTGCCGGCATCGGGAAACCGCTCGGCCGACAGCCAGGTGGTGGAGACGCAGATCGGCGTCCGGTCGGCGAGGCGTACCGCTTCGATCCGGATCAGCGGCGCGCCAATCTTGAGGCCGAGTTCACGCGCGATCTCGCGATTGGCGGTGTCGCTGCTTGCATCGATCAGCTGGCCGCGCGGCTCATGGCCGCCGGCGCCGACGATCTCCGAAAACCGGGTGCGCGAGCGCAGGGGATAGGCGAGGCGCCGCGCTTCGACATAGGTGCCGCTGCCGCGCTCGGCGCGCACCAGGCCGCGCTCGGCCAATGCGGCGAGCGCCCGCCGCACGGTGTGGCGGTTGACCCGGTAAGTCTCGGCGATCTCCATCTCGCCCGGCAGCTTTTCGCCCGCGGCAAAGCGGCCGTCAGCGATGCCGCGCTCGATGCCGTCGGCGACCTGCCGCCACAAGGCGACGCCGGAACTTTCCTGCATGCTCATGGCGCGGTGATACCAGAAATCTTCGGTTTGTCACGAAACGGTCATGGCGCTCCGCTATCAAGTTGTCTACTATCATAGACAACTTGATGCAAGCAAGGTTGCCAAAGGTTGCTCATGAGTTCGACCGGACCAAACAGCAGACAGGCCCAGCGCAAGGCCGCGATGACGGTGCTGGCGCACTCCGCCGCTGCCGACATCGCCGGCAGGCTGGCGGCGATCGCGGTGCCCACGCACGAGAACCTGCGCGAGCCGGAAAACGGCCTTGTGATGGTGCGCGGACGGATCGGCGGCGACGGCGCGCCGTTCAATCTCGGCGAGGCGACAGTGTCGCGCGCGGCGGTACGGCTTGCGACCGGCGAGGTCGGCTTCGGCTACACCCTCGGCCGCGATACGCAGAAGGCGCAGATGATGGCGCTGTGCGACGCCATGGTGCAGTCGGCGGACTTGTCCGGCGAAATGGAGGCGAAAGTTATCGCGCCGTTGCGTGTCGCCATGAATGCCGAGCGCAGCCGCAAGGCCGCGGAGACCGCGGCGACGCGGGTTGATTTCTACACGATGGTGCGCGGTGAGGGATGATGCAATGACGACGATTGCCGAAATGCCCGCAGGCTTTGCCGACAAGGTGCTGTCTGCGCAATCAACGTTCCGTTCCGTGATGGACGCGATGGCGCGCCCGGGCAGCGTGCAGCGCGTCGCCGCGAGCGTCGGAACGGCCGCTGGCATGATGCGCGGCTCGGCCGCGATTGCGCTGACGCTGTTCGATCATGACACGCCGATCTGGCTCGATGCCGCGATGTCGGCTACGCCTGACGTTGCCCGCTGGCTGAAGTTTCATGCCAGCGCGCCGGTGATCGGGGATTCCGCGATCGCGAGCTTCGCGCTGATCGGCGACGCCGCCAACCTGCCCGCGCTAGAGCGCTTCGCGTTCGGCAGCAGCGAATATCCGGATCGTTCGACCACGCTGATCCTGCAGGTCGACAGCCTGACGCAGGGCCCGGCCTTCGAGTTGAAGGGGCCCGGCATCGACGGCAGCGCGCTGTTGCAGGCGATGATCAAGCCGCGCGACCTGTTTCAGCGGCTTTCGATCAACGAAGCCCTGTTCCCCCGCGGCATCGATGTCGTGCTGGTCCATGACGACACCATTGTCGCGATCCCGCGCAGCACGCGGCTGATCGCAAGCGGAGTGTGAGCGATGTATGTAGCCGTCAAGGGAGGCGAGCGCGCCATCGAGAACGCCCATCGTTTGCTCGCGCATGAGCGGCGCGGTGATCGCGATGTGCCCGAAGTGACGCTGGCGCAGATCTCCGAGCAGCTCTCGCTTGGTGTCGATCGCGTGATGACCGAAGGCTCGCTCTACGACCGCGAGCTCGCGGCGCTTGCGATCAAGCAGGCGCGTGGCGACATGATCGAGGCGATCTTTCTGGCGCGTGCGTTCCGCGCCACGTTGCCGCGCTTCGGCGCCACCGAGCCGGTCAATACCGGCGAGATGCAGGTGCGGCGGCGCATCTCCTCGACTTTCAAGGACGTTCCGGGCGGCCAGATCCTGGGCCCGACCTTCGACTACACCCATCGCCTGCTCGATCCGCAGCTCGCGGAAGGTTTTGTGCCGGAGCAGCCGGAGACCGCGGAAGCCGCGCAGGCGGCAACTCCGCGGGTCACCGACATTCTCGGCCGCGACGGCTTGATCGAATCGTCGCCGCAGGCCGACGCCGATGCCCCGGTGGGCGACCTCACGCGCGAGCCGCTGAGCTTTCCGGCCGATCGTGATCTGCGGCTGCAGAATCTGGCGCGCGGCGACGAGGGCTTTCTGCTTGCGCTCGGCTATTCGACACAGCGCGGCTACGGCCGCAATCATCCCTTTGCCGGCGAGATCCGCTTCGGCGAGGTCGAGGTCGAGTTCTTCGCCGAAGACGTCGGCTTTGCCGTGCCGCTCGGCTCGATCGAACTGACCGAGTGCCAGATGGTCAACCAGTTCAAGGGTTCGACGACCGAGGCGCCGTGCTTCACCCGCGGTTATGGGCTCGCCTTCGGCCAGAGCGAGCGCAAGACCATGTCGATGGCACTGGTCGACCGCGCGCTGCGTGCAGGCGAACTCGGCGAGGAGGCGGCGGCGCCGGCGCAGGACGAGGAGTTCGTGATGTCGCACTCCGACAACGTCCAATCGACCGGCTTCGTCGAACATCTCAAGCTGCCGCATTACGTCGACTTCCAATCCGAGCTCGGCCTGTTGCGCAAGCTGCGGCAGGAATTCGCGGAGGCCAATCAGGCGGTGGAATTGCAGGAGGCCGCGGAATGAAGGCGCCGACGTACAACTTCGCCTATCTCGACGAGCAGACCAAGCGGATGATCCGCCGCGCGATCCTGAAGGCGATCGCGATCCCCGGCTATCAGGTGCCGTTTGCGAGCCGCGAGATGCCGATGCCCTATGGCTGGGGCACCGGCGGCGTGCAGGTGACGGCCGCGATCCTCGGTCCCGACGACGTGCTGAAGGTGATCGATCAGGGCTCGGACGACACCACCAACGCAATCTCGATCCGCAAGTTCTTCGGCAAGACCGCCGGCGTCGCGACCACGACCTCGACGACCGATGCGACCGTGATCCAGACCCGGCACCGCATTCCTGAGGCGTCGCTGCACGCCGGGCAGGTGCTGGTCTATCAGGTGCCGATTCCCGAACCGCTGCGCTTCCTCGAGCCGCGCGAGACCGAGACGCGGCGGATGCACGCGCTCGCCGAATACGGGCTGATGCATGTCAAGCTCTACGAGGACATCGCGCGCTTCGGCCACATCGCGACCGCCTACGCCTACCCGGTGAAGGTGAATGCGCGCTACGTGATGGACCCGTCGCCGACGCCGAAATTCGACAATCCGAAGATGGACAATTGCGCGGCCTTGCAGCTGTTCGGTGCCGGCCGCGAGAAGCGCATCTACGCGATCCCGCCCTACACCACGGTGGTCTCGCTGGATTTCGAGGATCACCCGTTCACGCGCTATCGCTTCAACGCGCCCTGCGCGCTGTGCGGCGCGGACGATTCCTATCTCGACGAGATCGTCACCGACGACAAGGGCGGGCGGATGTTCGTCTGCTCCGACACGGACTTCTGCGAGCAGCGCCAGGCGGCCGGCCATCACGGCACCGAGAGCGCAGCGCCGCACAAGGAGAAGGCGCATGTCTGAGCTCTCGAGCCTCGACAACGATCAGCCGCTGCTGGTGGCGGAGGGGCTGGCCAAGAATTACGGCCGGCTTGCGGCCTGCCGTGAAGTCTCGTTCGCGCTCTATCCCGGCGAGGTGCTGGCGATCGTCGGCGAATCCGGTTCAGGCAAGTCGACGCTGCTGCAGCTGCTCTCGGCGCAGCTCGCGCCGAGCGCCGGCCGCGTCTCCTACCGGATGCGCGACGGCGTGCTGCGCGATCTCACCGAACTCGGCGAAGCGGAGCGGCGCTTCCTGTTCCGCACCGACTGGGGCTTTGTGCATCAGGACCCGGCGCAGGGCCTGCGCATGGGCGTGTCGGCCGGCGCCAATGTCGGCGAGCGGCTGATGGCGGTCGGCTGGAATCATTACGGCCGGATCCGTGACACCGCCTCGACCTGGCTGGAGCGGGTCGAGATCGATGTCGGCCGCATCGACGATGCGCCGAAGACCTATTCCGGCGGCATGCGGCAGCGGCTGCAGATCGCGCGCAACCTCGTCACCGAGCCGCGGCTGGTGTTCATGGATGAGCCGACCGGCGGTCTCGACGTTTCGGTGCAGGCGCGCCTGCTCGACCTGATGCGCAACCTCGTCAGCGAGCTCGGCCTTGCCGCCATCGTCGTGACCCACGACCTTGCCGTCGCGCGATTGCTGTCGCATCGTGTGATGGTGATGAAGGGCGGCCGCGTCATCGAGACCGGGCTCACTGACCAAGTGCTCGACGATCCCCGCGAGCCCTACACGCAGCTGCTCGTTTCCTCGATTCTTCCGCCATGAGCTTGCCAATGACCGCGATGATCGAACTTGCCAACGCCGAGAAGACCTTCACCATGCATCTGCAGGGCGGCGTCGAGCTGCCCGTGGTGCGCGGCGTTTCGTTCCACGCCGATCCGGGCGAGTGCGTGGTGCTGTCGGGCCCGTCCGGCGCCGGCAAATCCTCGATCCTGAAGATGATCTTCGGCAACTACCGCTGCGACAGCGGCCGGATCGGCATCCGTCACCACGGCAAGGTGATCGACCTCGCCACAGCCGAGCCGCGCCAGGTGCTGAGCATCCGCCGCTCGACCATCGGCTATGTCAGCCAGTTCCTGCGCGCCGTACCGCGGGTCGCGACCATCGACGTTGTCGCCGAGCCGTTGATCGTCAACGGCGTGGCACGCGAGGAGGCTCGCGCGCGCGCCGGCCAACTGCTGCGCCGGCTCAACATTCCGGAGCGGCTGTGGGCCCTGCCGCCCTCGACCTTCTCCGGTGGCGAACAGCAGCGCGTCAACATCGCGCGCGGCTTCATCTCGGACCTGCCGATCCTGCTGCTGGACGAGCCGACCGCTTCGCTCGATGCGGCGAATCGCGCAGCGGTGGTCGAGCTGATTGCGGAGAAGAAAACCAGGGGCGTCGCGATGGTCGCGATTGTCCATGACGACGAAATCCGCCATCTGATCGCCGACCGCATCGTCGATGTGACCTCGTTCGCCGCTGCTGCCTGAAGGACCGTTTGAAATGACCGCCAAGCAAGACACCATCATCGGTAACGCCCGGCTGGTCCTCGCCGATCGCGTGATCGAGCAGGGCTGGGTTGCGATCGCTGACGGCAAGATCGTCGAATTCGGCGAGGGCAGGGCGCCCGAGGCAGCGGAGGATGCCGGCGGCGATCTTCTGATGCCCGGATTGATCGAGCTGCACACCGACCATCTCGAGATGCACTACGTGCCGCGGCCAAAGGTGTTCTGGAATCCGGTCGCGGCCGTGATCTCCTATGACGGTCAGCTCGCAACCTCGGGCATCACCACCGTGCTGGATTCGCTGCGGGTCTGGCGCGAGGACGGCGCCGAGGATGTCGACGGCCGCGCCGGCGTGCTGGCGGCGGCGATCTCGACCGCGCGCGAGGAGAATTTGCTGCGCGCCGATCACTTTCTGCATCTGCGCTGCGAGGTCCCGATGCCGGACGTGGTCGCCGAAGCCAGGGAGCTGATCGACCGGCCGGACGTGCGGCTGATGTCGCTGATGGACCATACCCCGGGCCAGCGCCAGTTCCGCGACGAGGTCAAGCTGCGCGACTACTACCGCGGCAAGGGCGGCGGCATGACGGACGCCCAGCTCGACGTGCTGTTTGCACGGCGCTTCGCCTATCAGAAGGAATATGCCGTGCCCAACATGCGCGCGATCGTCGCGCTGGCGCATGAGTACAAGATACCGTTGGCAAGCCACGACGACACCACCGAAGAAAACGTGGCTGACGCGGTCAACGACAAGGTCGCGGTCGCGGAATTCCCGACCACGATGGAAGCTGCGCGCGGGCTGCACGCGGCCGGCGTCGATATCTTGATGGGGGCGCCGAACGTGGTCCGCGGCGGCTCGCATTCCGGCAATATCGCAGCCGTCGATCTCGCCAACGAGGGCATGCTGGATATCCTGTCGTCGGACTACATCCCGTCCAGCCTGCTGATGGCGGCGCTGCAGCTGCCGCGGCATGTGCCGGCGATCGACCTCGCCTCCGCCGTCCGCACCGTGACCAAGACGCCGGCAGAAGCGGTCGGACTATCCGACCGCGGCGAGATCGCGGTCGGCAGGCGCGCCGATCTGATTCGCGTGCACGTCGCGCGCGATCTGCCGGTCGTGCGCCGCGTCTGGCGCGAAGGGGGGAGGGTCGCGTGACCAATGCGCCCGTCATCGCCGGGCAGCGCGCCATAATCGGCCCCGGCCGGTTGATCCTGGTGGTCGGCCCGAGCGGCGCCGGCAAGGATACGCTGTTGGGGCTGGCGAAAGCGGCCTGCGCCGATGATCGCGACATCGTGTTTCCGCGCCGCCTGATCACGCGCCACGCTTCCGCATCGGAAGACAATGAGGAGGTCAGCGCGGAGGCCTTCCAGGGCGCGGCGGCTGCAGGCGACTATGCGATGCATTGGGAAGCGCATGGTCATCGCTACGCATTGTCGCGGGCGATCAACGACGAGATCCGCGCCGGGCGCACGGTGGTCGCTAATGTCTCGCGCACGGTGATCGCGGCAGCGCGCCGCCACTACGCCAATGCCGTCGTGGTGTCGATCACCGCGCCGCCGGATGTGCTGGCGGCACGGCTCGCGATGCGGGCGCGCAGCAGCGACGGCCTTCTCGCGCAGCGGCTGGCCCGCACCGTCGACGAGAGCACGTCGACGCCTGATTTCACCATCGTCAACGCCGGCACCGCCGAATATCACGCGCGACAGCTTGTCCGCATCATCAAGGGCGAACGCTGGGACGAATAGCAGCAGAGGAGAGAAGCACGAATGTCGGTGATCGAGACGATCGAGCAGCTTGAGGCAATCTACGGCTTCCCGAATGACGCGTCGACCGTGAAGGTCGCCGATCACGTGACGCCGCTCTATCGTGTGCTGATCGAGAAATCGCCATTCGTGTCGCTTGCGACGTCAGGGCCCGAGGGACTCGATTGCTCGCCGCGCGGCGACCTGCCGGGCTTCGTGCGCATCCATGATCCGAAGACGCTGATGATGCCGGATCGCCGCGGCAACAATCGCTGCGATTCACTGCGCAACATCGTTCGCGATCCCCGCGCCGGGCTGCTGTTCCTGATTCCGGGCTCGGGCAGCACGCTGCGCGTCAACGGCCGCGCCTATGTCACGGCCGAGCCGGAGCTGCTGGCCTCCTTCAAAATGGAAGGCAAGGCGCCGCGCACAGTCATCGTGATGAATGTGGACGAGATCTATTTCCAGTGCGCCCGCGCGATCGTGCGCTCCGACCTCTGGAACCCGGACAAGCAGGTTGACCCGAGGACCTTGCCGACGCCCGGCCAAATCCTTGCCGAGATGAGCGAACACACGGTCGGCGGCGAGACATACGATCGCGAATGGCCGGAGCGTGCGCGACAGACGATGTGGTGACGTCTCTTCTCCCTCGCCCCGCTCTTGCGGGGAGAGGGCAGAGGTGAGGGCAGGGGTGAGGGTCTCGTGCCGCGATCACGGTGATATCTAAACTCGCGGTGAGTCCCCCTCACCCGAATTCGAGCTTCGCTCGAATTCGACCTCTCCCCGCGAGCGGGGCGAGGTGACTTCCAACGGCTGCACCGAAGCTACGATCAGGCCTTCGCCTGCTCATCAAATGCCTTCAGCGACACCGCTGCGATCTCGCGCAGCGCGTTGCGGTCGGCGGAGCAGGCCATCACCCCCATGCCGGCGGTGACGGCCGAGAGGTAGCGTGCGAGCGCGGCGGGATCGGCGCTGTCGCCGAGATCGCCCGCCGCCTTCGCGTGCACGAAGCGCTCGCGCAACTGATCCTCGGTATGTGACCGGCGCGCCGCCAGTTCAAACGGGACATTTGCCGAGCCGGTGCCGCAGGCCAGGCCGCCCTGGACCAGCAGGCAGCCGGGCGGGTTGGCGGGATCGGTCTGGGCATCCGCCGTCCCCATCAGCAGCCGTTCGGCAACCTCGCGCGCGGTGGGGGCGCCCAAGACCTCTTCCATCCAGGCGTCGCGTTTTTCGGTGTAACGGTCGAGCGCGGCCTTCAGCAGGCCTTCCTTGCTGCCAAAGGCGGCATAGAGGCTCGGCGGATTGATGCTCATCGCCTCGGTAAGCTGGGCGATCGTCGTGCCCTCGTAACCGTGGCGCCAGAACACGTCCATAGCCTGGTCCAAAGCGGCGTCCGCGTCGAAGGCGCGGGGGCGTCCCATTCCCATTTTCGTTGCTCCGTAAGCCGGCTGCCGTTTCTATGACGGATTGTCCCTGGCTTATCCTCTTGTTGCACGTGATGTTTTTCCGCGTCTTCCCATTTCCCCACGAATGAGATAATAAATTCGTAGTGCTCGATACATAAGTATCTTGCGAACCGGCGTCCAGCTCCACATCTGTAGTGAACACTACAGATATCTGGAGCGCGCGAATGCCTTCGTCAATCCAAAATCCCCGTTCCGGCCGCTTCCGACGCGTCGTCGGCGGTGTCGTGATCCTTGGTGCCCTTGCGGTGGCCGGTTCAATCGCGACCGGCCACTATTTCCATGCTGCGCAGGCGACCGCGACCGCTGCCGCCCCCGAGCCGGCGGTCCCGGTGACCGTGGCCGTGATCCAGCCCCGCCCGACCACCCTGTTCGACGACTTCTCGGGCCGGCTCGAGGCCGTCGACCGCGTCCAGCTTCGGCCGCGTGTGGCGGGCGCGATCCTGGCGACCAACTTCACCGAGGGCTCGCTGGTGAAGTCCGGAGACATCCTGTTCAAGATCGACCCCGCACCTTATGCGGCCGAGGTCGATCGCGCCCAGGCGCAGCTCGAGGCCGCCAAAGCCCGCGTCGTGTTCACCACGAGCGAAGTCGAGCGCGGCGCACAGCTGGTCGGCAACAATATCGTGACCAAGCGCGATTTCGACCAGCGCGACAACGCCAACCGCGAGGCGATCGCCAACGTCAAGGCGGCCGAAGCCGCACTGCAGACCGCAAAACTCAATCTCGATTACACCGAGGTGCGTGCACCGGTCGACGGCCGGGTCGGCAGAATCGAGGTGACCGTCGGCAATCTCGTCGCGGCGGGTACATCTTCGCCGGTCCTGACCTCGCTGGTCTCGGTCAATCCGATCTATGCGAGCTTCGATGCGGACGAGGAAGTGGTGCTGCGCGCGCTGAATTCGATCGCGGATGCCTCCGGCAAGCGCGGCAATCTCGACCAGATCCCGGTCGACATGGTGACCTCCGGCGGCCTCAGCGCCAAGGGACACATTCAGCTCATCGACAACCAGGTCAACGGGCAGAGCGGCACGATCCGAGTCCGCGCCGTGTTCAAGAACGATGACGGGCGATTGATCCCCGGGCAGTTCGCCCGCGTGCGCATGGGCCAGCCCAAGGATCAGACGTTGGTCTTGATCGACGAGCGCGCCGTCGGTACCGACCAGGACAAGAAGTTCGTGATGCTCGTCGGCGACGACAGCCGCGCGGTCTACCGCTCCGTCACGCTTGGCGGCGCGGTCGATGGCCTCAGGATTGTCACCGCCGGACTGAAATCCGGCGATCGCATCGTCGTCAACGGGCTGCAGCGCGTGCGTCCGGGCGCACTTCTGAAGATGGAAGTCGCCGAGATGGGCGCCCGCGGCATGCAGCAGGCATCCACTGAAACCAACCAGCACGTCGTGCAGCGCTAGGCGCTGCGCGCGGGGGCGGAGCCATGAATCTCTCAAAATTCTTTATCGACCGGCCGATCTTCGCCGGCGTGCTATCGATCCTGATCTTCCTGGCCGGCCTGATCTCGCTGCTGGCGATGCCGATCTCGGAATATCCCGACGTGGTGCCGCCGTCGGTCGTGGTGCGCGCGACCTATCCCGGCGCAAATCCGAAAGTGATCGCCGAGACCGTCGCGACCCCGATCGAGGAGCAGATCAACGGCGTCGAGGGTATGCTCTACATGTCGAGCCAGGCGACCACCGACGGCGCGATGACGCTGACGGTGACGTTCCGGCTCGGCACCGACCCCGACAAGGCGACCCAGCTGGTGCAGAACCGCGTGCAGCAGGCCGAGCCGCGCCTGCCGGCCGTGGTGCGCCAGCTCGGCATCATCACCAAGAAGAGCTCGCCCGACCTCACCATGGTCGTGCATCTGCTGTCGCCGAACAACCGTTACGACATGACGTATCTGCGCAACTACGCCGTGCTGAACGTCAAGGACCGGCTGGCGCGGATCGACGGCGTCGGCGACGTCCAGCTCTATGGCGCCGGCGACTATTCAATGCGGGTCTGGGTCGATCCGCAGAAGGCCGCCGAGCATGCGCTGACAGCGAGCGATGTCGTCCGCGCGATCCAGGCGCAGAACGTCGAGGCTGCCGCCGGCGTGGTCGGGTCGTCTCCCAGCGTCAAGGGCCTCGACCTCCAGCTCTCCGTCAACGCCGAGGGACGGCTGTCGACCGAGGAGCAGTTCGGCGACATCGTGGTCAAGACCGGCGCGAGCGGCGAGGTGGTGCGGCTGCGCGACGTCGCCCGGATCGAGCTCGGCGCCTCCGAATACGGCCTGCGCTCGCTGCTCGACAACAAGCAGGCGGTCGCCATCCCGATCTTCCAGGCGCCGGGCTCGAACGCGCTGGAGATCTCCGACCACGTCCGCGCCACCATGGCCGAGATCAAGAAGAACATGCCGGAAGGCGTGTCCTACCAGATCGTCTACGATCCGACACAGTTCGTGCGGTCGTCGATCGAGGCCGTCATCCACACGCTGCTCGAAGCGATCGCGCTCGTCGTGCTGGTCGTGATCCTGTTCCTGCAGACCTGGCGTGCCTCGATTATTCCATTGATCGCGGTCCCGGTGTCGATTGTCGGCACCTTCGCGGTGATGCATGTGTTCGGCTTCTCGATCAACGCGCTCAGCCTGTTTGGCCTGGTGCTCGCGATCGGCATCGTGGTCGACGACGCCATCGTCGTGGTCGAGAACGTCGAGCGCAACATCGAATCCGGCCTGTCGCCGCGCGACGCCACCAATCAGGCGATGCGCGAAGTGTCCGGCCCGATCATCGCGATCGCGCTGGTGCTGATCGCGGTGTTCGTGCCGCTCGCATTCATCTCCGGCCTCACCGGACAGTTCTACAAGCAGTTCGCGCTGACAATCGCGATCTCGACCGTGATCTCCGCGATCAACTCGCTGACGCTGTCGCCGGCGCTGTCGGCGTTGCTGCTGAAGGGGCATCACGAGCCGAAGGACTGGCTGACCCGGGTCATGGAGAAGTCGCTGGGCTGGTTCTTCCGCGGCTTCAACAAGGTCTTCACCAAGTCCTCCGAGAACTACGGCCGTACCGTCACCAAGGTGATTTACGGCAAGGCCGTGGTGATCGGCCTCTATGTGCTGCTGGTCGGCCTGACCGGCGTGCTGTTCAAGCAGGTGCCGAGCGGCTTCGTGCCGGGCCAGGACAAGCAGTATCTGGTCGGTTTTGCCCGGCTGCCCGACGGTGCCACGCTCGACCGCACCGAGGAAGTGATCCGCAAGATGAGCGACATCGCGCTGACCCAGCCGGGCGTCGAAAGCTCGGTGGCATTCCCGGGCCTGTCGATCTCGGGCTTCACCAACTCCTCCAACGCCGGCATCGTGTTCTCGACCTTGAAGCCGTTCGACGAACGCAAGGATCCGTCGCTCAGCGGTCCGGCGATCGCGGCGGCGCTCAACAAGAAGTATGCCGGCATCCAGGACGCGTTCATCGCCATGTTCCCGCCGCCGCCGGTCAACGGGCTCGGCACCATCGGCGGCTTCAAGCTGCAGATCGAGGACCGCGCAGGCCTCGGCTATGAGGCGCTGAACGACGCGACCAAGGCGTTCATGGCGGCGATGCAGAAGGCGCCGGAGATCGCCGGCGTGTTCTCTAGCTTCCAGGTCAACGTGCCGCAGCTGTTTGCCGATATCGATCGCACCAAGGCGTTGCAACTCGGTGTGCCTGTGACGGAAGTCTTCAACACGCTGCAGATCTATCTCGGCTCCTACTACGTCAACGACTTCAACAAATTCGGCCGCACCTATTCGGTCTATGTGCAGGCGGACGCGCCGTTCCGCGCGCGCGCCGACGATATCAGGCAGTTGAAGGTGCGCTCGTCGTCCGGCGACATGGTGCCGTTGTCGGCCTTGCTGAAGGTTCGCCAGAGCGCGGGTCCGGAACGAGCGATCCGCTACAACGGCTTCCTGTCATCCGACATCAACGCCGCCGCGGCGCCCGGCTATTCCTCCGGCCAAGCGCAGGAGGTGGCGACGCGGATCGCAGCCGAAGTGCTGCCGCCCGGCTTCGCCTTCGAATGGACCGACCTGACCTATCAGGAGTTCATCGCCGGCAATTCCGGAATCTGGGTGTTTCCGCTGGCGATCCTGCTGGTGTTCCTGGTGCTCGCCGCGCTCTATGAGAGCCTGGCGCTGCCGCTCTCGATCATCATGATCGTGCCGATGGGACTGCTGGCGGCGATGTTCGGCGTCTGGCTGTCGAAGGGCGACAACAACGTCTTCACCCAGATCGGCCTGATCGTGCTGGTCGGATTGTCGGCCAAGAACGCCATCCTGATCGTCGAATTCGCGCGCGAGCTCGAATTCGCCGGACGTTCACCGATCAGAGCCGCGATCGAGGCGAGCCGGCTGCGGCTGCGGCCGATCCTGATGACGTCGATGGCATTCATCATGGGCGTGCTGCCGCTGGTGCTGTCGACCGGCGCGGGCTCGGAGATGCGGCGCGCGATGGGCGTCGCGGTGTTCTCCGGCATGATCGGCGTCACGGTGTTCGGCCTGTTCCTGACGCCGGTCTTCTATGTGCTGCTGCGCAGCCTCACCGGCATGAAGCCGCTGACGCAGCACGGCGAGGCGACCATTCCCGGAAAAGCACACGCGGCTTGATGCCG
The DNA here is from genome assembly GCF_050435825.1 of Bradyrhizobium sp. I1.14.4. Taxonomy (NCBI): domain Bacteria; kingdom Pseudomonadati; phylum Pseudomonadota; class Alphaproteobacteria; order Hyphomicrobiales; family Nitrobacteraceae; genus Bradyrhizobium; species Bradyrhizobium sp. I1.14.4. Next base: position 138,749 of record NZ_JBNDLA010000012.1, read on the forward strand.
CGTGTGTAAGCTTCTTGTCAGCTTCGAGGTGATCAGGCCGCGATATCGAGCAGCAATTGTGACGAACCGCGGACCAGGATTTTCCGGCCCGCGGGCGTCAGCGCAAACGCATCTCCTCGCACCGCAACATAGCCGAGCGTGATCAGGCTCTCGACGGCGAACCGGTTCAGCCGTGAAGGGTTTGCCGCGGGAGCCCGCAACGCTTTCAACGCATCCCACTGATCTGGTCTGAGTTCGAATTCTTCGCTCATTGGTCTAGGCACTCCAGAGATTTCTGCGTGCGAGATACAGAGCGCAGATGAATTTCGTGCGACCACAACGAGTCAGGATTTCGATTTATGTGGACGCGTCGTCACATCGCCGTGTCATTGGAATACTTCAATTTTTTCGAATCATTGCGGCGCAATGACGCGTGATGTCGTCACAGTGATTAACATCGTCACACGGGTTAACCACCTGGGTTAACCGGGTTAGCTGGGTAACCGGGTTAATCGCTTCACGCTAACCGCGCCGCACACTTGCGCCGCCATCGACCGGCAACGTCACACCGGTGATGAAATTGGCTTCGTCGGATGCGAGAAACAGCGCGGCATTGGCGACATCCCAACCGGTGCCCATCTTGTGACGCAGCGGCACCTTGCTGTCGCGCTCAGCCTCGACCTCGGCGCGGCTCTTCTTGAATTCGCGTGCGCGCGTGTCCACCGCCATCGGCGTGTTCATCAATCCGGGCAGGATCACGTTTGCGCGAATGCCGTATTGCGCATTCTGGTAGGCGAGCTGTTCGGTGAAGGCGATCATCGCCGACTTCGTCGCCTTGTAGGCGACGTAAGGATAGGTCGTGATCGCGGCCATCGACGAGATGTTGATGATGGCGCCGCGCTGCTGCTTGCGCATGATCGGGATCACGTGCTTGGCGGCGAGGATGCAGCTCTTGAGATTGATCGCCACGCAGCGGTCGAACGCCTCTTCAGTAATGTCGAGCAGCTCGGCGTCGCCGCCGGAGAGACTGACGCCGACGTTGTTGTGCAGGATATCGACGCTGCCCCAGCGCCCATGCGCGTCCGCCACCATCACCTTCATGTCGGCGTTCTTGGTGACGTCGGCCTTGAAGGCGGCGGCGGTGCCGCCCTTGGCTGCGATCAGATCGACGGTTTCCTGCGCCGACGCCAAGTTGTGATCGACGCACAGCACCTTGGCGCCTTCGCGCGCGAAAGTCAGCGCGGTGGCGCGGCCGTTGCCGATGCCTTCGCCAGAGCTCTGGCCGGCGCCGACGACGATGGCGACGCGATCTTGCAGGCGCATCTCACTTCACTCCCGGTAACGGGTACTGTTGCAGTACCTCTTTGTAATAGGGTTCGTTGTCGATCTGCATGGTGGCGAGCACGCGCACCACGGCGCAGTAGAACGCGATGGTCAGCACCAGATCGGTCATGTGCTCGTCGGACAGCTCTTGCTTGATCTCGGCGAAGGTCGCCTCCGACATCGCGAGCTCGCGCACCATCTCGCGGGCGCCCTTGAGGATCGCTTTCGTCAGCGGCTCGAGCTTCGACAACCTGCCGTCGGTTTCCGCGATCAGGCCCTGGATATCCTCGTCGGTGACGCCGAACTCCTTGCCGATCTTCACATGGTGGGTGAACTCGTATTCTGACTTCTCAAGCCAGCCGACCTGCAGGATCGCGAGTTCGCGCAGCCGCGGATCGAGCTTGCTCTTGAAGCGGATGTAGCCGCCGATGCCATTGAAGGCGCGCGCCATGTCCGGCGAGTTCACCAGAAGCTTGTGCAGATTGGTGTTGCGCTTGAGCATGTCGCGATATTCAGGGGCGACCTGATCGGCTTCGAGATAGGGCAGGCGGGCCATTGTTGTTGTCCTTGGTTTGGCGGCTTGCGGAAGGGGCGGCTGTCGCTTCAGCCGTAGAGTGCTTTGTGCTCGCTGGCGTAATTGGCGTAGGAATCCTTCATGCTGGCGCCGTTGAGCAGCATGGTCGCAACCACCGTGTTGTCGGCATCGAACACGGTCGAGCGCACCCACATGCTCTCGGTGCGCTTGCTGCCCGAAAGCGCCACGACCTCGCGCTCGACCCAATAGGTCTCGCCCGGGAACAGCGGCCCGCGCACAAGCCGGATTTCCTGATCGGCGAACAGCCCGACGGCCGGGCCACGGACCGGCAGCCGGTCCTCGCGCGCGCGGTACTGGAACAGCACGCTCAGCATCTCCATCGGGATGACGGCGCGGCCCCAGGGATTGTACTCCAGCGAATAATAGTCTGAAGGCTCGGTGATCACCTTGAGCTTGTCGGCCAGCGAGAACGGATAGAGATCGCCCATGTTCTGGTCGAAATCCATCTTGATCGCCTGCCGGGCCGTCTTCATGCCGACTTTGATGTCGGCGAGGATCACGGGATCGGCCAGCGGCTTCAATTCGCCAAGCCGGTGGCTGAGCGCTGTCTCGCTGCCGTCACCGTCGATCGAGGCGGTGCCGCGCAGGATCTCGGTGCCGTCGCGTTTGATCATCCCGATCGTGCAAACGGTCTGGCCCGGCTTCGGCTTCTCGATCTGGGCCTGCACCTCTTCGCCTTCGAACACCGGATTGCGGTAATGCGCCGACAGGCACCCGGTCATGAACCAGGCCCGGCCCCAGATCCGCTCGCACAGCGGCGCGAACTGGCTGAAATGGGTCGGTCCCTCGATCGTGCCGCCGCGGAAGCCGAGCTTCTGCGCGGTTGCATCGTCGTGAATCGAGGCGTGGGAATCGTAGGTCTGGGCCTGCAGCATCTGCTTCGGGCTGCGCCAGGGACCCACCAGCAGATTGCCGTTCTCCACGATTTCCGTCGTGAACGCGGATTCGACTTTAATCATCCTTGGTCTCCCTTTGCGCGCCACCGTTTCAAAGAAGCCGGGGTTCGGCAAGCCTCGCAGAGCAACAAGGCCTCGCATGTGCACCATGAGATATGTGCTGCGGCCATGGAACAGGGCTGTTCATGCATAGCAAAATCAGTTCACGCTGATGCATGATCAAGCGCAGGATAATGAGACCGGTTCGGACCGGCGCGGCGTAACCGGCGGGGAGCCTTTACTGATGGCGTTGATGGAAGTTGGACTGGACGACAAGTACCGGTTGGACACCAAGCGAATCTTCCTCTCCGGTACCCAGGCGCTGGTCCGCTTGCCCATGTTGCAGCGCGAACGCGACCGCGCGCACGGGCTGAACACCGCGGGTTTCATCTCCGGTTACCGCGGCTCGCCGCTCGGCATGTATGACCACGCGCTGTGGCGGGCGAAATCCTTCCTGAAGCAACACGACATCGCCTTCGTTCCCGGCCTCAACGAGGATCTGGCGGCGACTGCGGTGTGGGGCAGCCAGCAGGTCGGCATGTTTCCCGGCGCCAAGGTCGATGGCGTGTTCGGCATCTGGTACGGCAAAGGCCCCGGCGTCGACCGCTCGCTCGATGCGCTCAAGCACGCCAATTCCGCCGGCACTTCGCCGAATGGCGGCGTGATCGCGCTGGCCGGTGACGACCATGGCTGCCAGTCCTCCACGCTCGCACATCAGAGCGAGCAGGTGTTCGCCTCGGCGCTGATGCCGGTGGTCAATCCGGCGACGCTGCAGGATTACCTCGACCTCGGCATCCTCGGCTTTGCGCTGTCGCGCTATTCGGGGTGCTGGGTCGGCTTCAAGGCGATCTCGGAGACGGTGGAAAGCTCGGCCTCGATCGTCAGCGATCCCGATCGCATCAAGATCATCATGCCCAGTGATTTCGAGATGCCGCCGGATGGGCTCTCGATCCGCTGGCCGGATCCGCCGCTGGAGGCCGAGCGCAGGCTGCACGGACCCAAGATGGAGGCGGTGGCCGCCTTCGCGCGCGTCAACCGGTTCGATCGCATCGTGCTGGATTCCAAGCCGGCACGGCTCGGTATCATGGCGACCGGCAAGGCCTATCTCGATCTGCGCCAGGCGCTCGCCGATCTCGGCATCACCGATGCCGATGCGCAGGCGCTCGGCTTGCGCATCTACAAGGTGGCGCTGACCTGGCCGCTCGAAGCGCGCGGCGCGCGCGCCTTCGCCGAAGGCCTGCAGGACGTGCTCGTGGTCGAGGAGAAGCGCGGCTTCATCGAGGACCAGCTGATCCGCATCCTCTACAACATGGACGCGTCGAAGCGTCCCTCGGTGGTCGGCAAGCGCGACGAGAGCGGCGCGCCGCTGCTGCCGAGCGAGGGCGAGCTGACGCCGACCATGGTCGCGGCTGCCGTGGTGGCGCGGCTGCGCCGGCTCGGCCACCGCAGCCCGCTGCTGGAGCAGCGTCTGGCAAAGCTCGAGGCGTTCGATCGTCCGGCGGAAGGTACGGGCACCGCGAAACTGCAGCGCACACCGTATTTCTGCTCGGGCTGTCCGCACAACTCGTCGACCAAGATTCCCGAAGGCAGCCGCGCCATGGCCGGCATCGGCTGCCACGGCATGGCGCTGTCGGTGCCGAACCGCAACACCCAGACCATCTCGCATATGGGCGCGGAGGGCGTGAGCTGGATCGGGCAGGCGCCGTTCACCAACGAACAGCATGTGTTCCAGAATCTCGGCGACGGCACCTACACCCACTCCGGTCTGCTGGCGCTGCGCGCCGCTGCTGCGGCCGGCGTCAACATCACATACAAGATCCTCTACAACGACGCGGTGGCGATGACCGGCGGCCAGCCGGCCGAAGGCGGCTTCACCGTGTCGCAGATCGCGCATCAGGTTGCCGCCGAGGGCACCAAGCGGCTCGCGATCGTCTCCGACGATCCCGACAAATATCCCGCCAACTACTTCCCGTCCGGCGCCACCATCCACCATCGCCGCGAGCTCGATGCCGTGCAGCGCACCTTGCGCGAGATCGAGGGCCTCACCGTCCTGATCTATGACCAGACCTGTGCCGCCGAGAAGCGCCGCCGCCGCAAGCGTGGGCTGTTCCCCGATCCGGCCAAACGCGTCTTCATCAACGAGCGCGTCTGCGAAGGCTGCGGCGACTGCTCGGTGGCGTCGAACTGCGTCTCGGTGCAGCCGCTGGAGACCGAGCTCGGCCGCAAGCGCCGCATCGACCAGTCGAACTGCAACAAGGATTTCTCCTGCATCGAGGGCTTCTGTCCGAGCTTCGTGATGGTGCAGGATCCCAAGCTGCGCAAGGTAGACCGCACCGCCGCCGATCCCAAGGCGCTGTTCGCCGACCTGCCGGTGCCGCCTGCGGCCGCGCTGAGCACCCCCTACAACATCCTGATCACCGGCATCGGCGGCACCGGCGTCATCACCATCGGCGCGCTGCTCGGCATGGCCGCGCATGTCGAGGGCCTCGCCTGCTCGACGCTCGACTTCACCGGCCTGTCGCAGAAGAACGGCGCTGTCATGAGCCATGTCCGCCTCGCGCCGGCGGCCGACATGCTGACCACGGTTCGCATCGCACCCGGCAATGCCAATCTGATCCTCGGCTGCGACCTCGTGGTTGCCACCAGCGTGCCGGCGCTGAGCCGCGCCGAGCGCGGCGTTACCCGCGCCGTCGTCAATGCCGATCTGTTGCCGACCGCGAGCTTCGTGATCGACCCCGATATCGATTTCGAGGCAAGTTCCATGCGCGACGCGCTGAATGGCGCGGTAACGCCTGATGATCTCGACGTTCTCGATGCCACCGGGCTTGCGACTGCGCTGATGGGCGACAGCATCGCGACCAATGCCTTCATGCTCGGCTTTGCGTTCCAGCGCGGTGCGATCCCACTGTCGCTCGAAGCGATCCTGAAGGCGATCGAGCTCAACGGCGCCGCAATCGAGATGAACAAGACCGCGTTCTCCTGGGGCCAGCTTGCCGCGCACGATTTGCAACGCGTGGTCAGCGCCGCCCGCTTCAAGAGCGCAGGTGCTGCGCCGGCCAAGAAGACGCTGGACGAGGCGATCGCGTTCCGCGCCAAATTCCTCACCGACTATCAGGATGAGGCTTACGCCAAGCGCTATCTCGACGACGTCGGGCGCGTCCATACCGCCGAGGCCGCGGCAGCTCCGGGTTCGCAGGACCTGACCGAGGCCTTTGCAAAGGGCCTGTTCAAGCTGATGGCCTACAAGGACGAATACGAGGTCGCACGGCTCTATTCCGACGGCGAGTTCAGCAAGGCGTTGAAGGAGCAGTTCGAGGGCAATTCCGGTTTGAAGGTCTTGTTGGCGCCGCCGCTGCTCGCGCAGCGCGATCCCGTCACCGGGCGTTTGCGGAAGCGCGAATTCGGCCGCTGGGTGTTCACCGCGTTCGGCATGCTGGCGCGGCTGAAGGGCTTGCGCGGCACCGCGTTCGACATCTTCGGCTACACCGCGGAGCGCAAGATGGAGCGTGCATTGCCGGTCGACTACTCGGCGATGATCCTGCGTCATCTCGACGGCAGGAAGCCGCTCGACCTGCCGCGCCTGGTGGCGCTGGCCAAGGCTGCGGACCTCGTGCGCGGCTATGGCCACATCAAGGAGGGCAACGTTGCCCGCTACCGCACCGAATGCGTGCGGCTGGAGCGCGCGATCGGCCAGCCGCTGGCGCAGGCGGCCGAGTAGAGGGAGGCGGCGGACGGCGGCCGGGGAACTTTGCGCTGTTACGCCGGTTGACCGGTAACCTTGCTCGCGAGCTGCGGCTGGATTCGCGCGGCCGGGCCCCTACATGATGGCTGTTCTGTTCGAGTGATTTCAGGAGGCCCTTTTGACGGTCCTGAAAAGCGCTTTTGTTGCAACCGTTTGTACCGCGTGCCTGGCGTGGGGTGGCGTGGCGTCTGCCGATGAGTATCGCCCGAGCGAGTTCTTCAGCCTCGATCTCTCCCGGGCCGTGCTGTCGCCGAAGCCGCTTGGCCCGCCGGCGCAGTTCGAGCCGGTGCCAGTCGAGGCCAACACCGACCACACTCCCGATCAGCATGCGAATGTCGAGCCGCAGGTCGAGGAGCCGAAAGTCGAGCAGTCGAAAGTCGAGCGGCGGAAGGCCGTTCAGACCACCAGGGTGACGGCACCGCATGAGAGGAAGCGCGCGGTCGCACACGTCCCCGCCCGCGCCAAGCTCGCTCGCCGGCACTCGAATCCGCTCAATGCCGAAGCCCGCGACACCAGGATCCAGACCTGGCCGTGCCGCACCGGCGGCATCTGCAACTGGCGGCGGTGAAGCGCCGTCGCGTCGCTACTTTGTTCGAAGCGCGCCAATCCCCAAACCGTCATCCAGAGGTGGCCGCTTCTTCAGCGGCCCTCGAAGGATCGACGGCCCGGCTGTTGCGACGTGCGGGCTGAGCCACCGGGGCCGTGCATCCTTCGAGACGCGCGCAAGCGCGTGCTCCTCAGGATGACGGGTTCATTGCCAGGGCGCGAGGCAACAGAGGCCGCCTCGAGAGCCACCATCGTTCCCCAGAGTCACACCGCCGTCGCAAAACCGTCGGCGGAGAGTCAAGAAACCGTAAGAGCGGAGTCAAGGAGCGCAGGCAAAACCTTCGTTGCGATTCGACGAAGGTTATTCGATGCCGACAGCGATCTCCGCGAGGAGGCGAGGCCTCACCCGGCGTCAGCTTCTGGTGCGCTCGGCGTCGACGGCCGCGCTGGCTGGAGTCGGCTCGCTCGCAAGACCCTATCTGAGCCGCGCCGCGGATCGTCCCGTGATCGCGGGCATCCAGTCCGGCGACGTGGCAAGCGATTCCGCTGTCATCTGGGCCCGCGCCGATCGCACCGCGCGGATGCACATCGAATGCGCCGCCGTCGAGAGCTTCGCCGCCATCCTGCGCACGGCGTCAGCCGATGCGCTGCCCGAGCGCGACTTCACCGCAAAGCTGCTGCTCGATGGCCTGCCGCCGGGCCAGGACCTGTTCTATCGTATCAGCTTCGAGGACGGCGACGGTGTCGTCGGCGAAAGTCGTGTCGGGCATTTCCGCACCGCTCCGCTCGATCGCCGTTCGGTCTCGTTCGTTTGGTCCGGCGACGTCGTCGGGCAGGGCTGGGGTATCGATCCCGCGCGCGGCGGCTTGCGCAGCTATCGCACCATGCTGAACGAGCGCCCGGACTTCTTCATCCATTCCGGCGATCACATCTATGCGGACTGCACGGTGCCGTCGGAGCAGAAGCTGCCGAACGGTGAGGTCTGGCGCAACATCGTCACGGAGGAGAAATCCGTCGTCGCGCACAGCCTCGAAGAGTTTCGCGGCAACTACAAATACAATTGGCTCGACGAGAGTTTCCGCGCCTTCCACGCCGAGGTGCCGATGTTCGCGCAGTGGGACGACCACGAGGTGGCCGACGACTGGTCGCCGCTCGGCACCGCTGATGCGGCCGGCTACGACACGGACGGCACCTCGCGCCTGGTGGCGCGGGCGCGCCGCGCCTTCCACGAATTCATGCCGATGCGGCTGATGCCGGAGCGCGACGGCCGGGTCTATCGCAAGATCGCCTATGGGTCCTTGCTCGACGTCTTCATCATCGACATGCGCTCCTACCGCGACTCGAGCTGGAACAAGCAAGGCGATCCCGACAAGGCTTTCATCCTCGGCGAAAGCCAGCTCGCCTGGCTGAAGCGGGAACTGGTAACGTCGGATGCGACCTGGAAGGTGATCGCGGCGGATCTGCCGATCGGTCTCGTCAGCCTGGATGCGGTCGCACTCGGCGATGGCCCGCCCGAACGGCGCGAGCATGAGATCGCCGATCTGCTGTCCTTCATGAAACGCGCCGGCGTCCGCAACACGGTGTGGCTCACAGCCGACATGCACTACACCGCCGCGCATCATTATGATCCGAACCGCGCGGTGTTCCAGGAATTCGAGCCGTTCTGGGAGTTCGTCTCCGGCCCGCTGCATGCCGGCACCTGGTCGCCGGGCGAACTCGACAATACGTTTGGCCCGAAGGCGATGTACCAGAAGGGCTGCTCGGCCGAGCAGGGCGACAATCTCGCGCCCTGCTTCGGCCTGCAGTTCTTCGGTCGCGTCGACATCGACGGCAAGACCGGCGTGATGAAAGTGACGCTGAAGGACGTCGACAACCACGATCTCTGGTCGGTTGATATCGAGCCGCGGCCGGACGCGCGGCCCGGCCAGATCATGGCGCAGCATATCTGACCCAGAGCGCTTTCGAGCGACGTGGGGTTCCGGTTCTCGAGAAGAAAGCGCGTCGAGCCGGAATCCGTCGCGACATCTTGATTGCGGGCGGCTTGCCCGAAGCGCCGGTTTGCGGGCAGACTGCGGGTTTGACAGTCCTGCCAAATTCATTCCCGCCAAGCGATTTGCTGGCGTGACGTCGCCGATGGCATCGGCGTCCCACGCATCAGGAGCTATCCATGGAAGATCTGCAGACACAGGGCATCAGCCTGCCGCAGCTCGGGCTCGGCACCTTCCGCATGCAGGGCGATGCCTGCCGCGCGGCGGTCGAGAGCGCGCTCGGGCTCGGCTACCGCCATATCGACACCGCCGAGATGTACGGCAATGAAGAGGCGATCGGAGCGGCGATCGCGGCATCCAAGGCCGCACGCAAGGACCTGCATGTGACCACCAAGGTCTGGCACGAGAACCTGGCGCCGGATGCGATCCGCAAAGCGTTCGACGTCAGCCTGAACAAGCTGCGGCTCGATCACGTCGATCTCTATCTGGTGCACTGGCCGTCGCGGAGCATGAAGCTGCCGGCGGTTTTCGAGACGCTGATGAAGCTGAAGGAGGAAGGCCGCACCCGCGCGATCGGCGTCGCCAATTTCACCGCCGCGCTGCTCAAGACCGTGGTCGAGGACATCAAGGCGCCGATCGCCTGCAACCAGATCGAATATCACGCGATGCTGGACCAGACCCCGGTGCGCAAATATCTCACCGCCAAATCGATCCCGCTGGTGGCCTATTGTCCGCTCGCCCAGGGTCGCTTCGCGACCGACGGGACGCTGGCGAAAATCGGCCGCAAGCATGATGCGACCGCGGCGCAGGTGGCGCTGAAATGGTTGCTCGATCAGGACGGTGTTGCGGCGATTCCAAAAGCCTCGCGCGCCGAAAGCCAGCAGGCCAATCTCGATGCACTGAAGGTCAAGCTCGACGACGATGATCGCAAGGCGATTGGGGCACTGCGCAAGGACATGCGCTGCGTCAATCCGGGTTTTGCACCGGCGTGGGATTGAGCACGGCGGGCGTTTGATAGGAACGTAGAAAAAATGGCTCCGCGAGGAGCCATTTTCCGTTGTGTCGGTCTTTAGTAGCGATCCGGCCTGATCACCATCCGGTCGTGATCGTGGTGATGCCAGCCGCGGTGCCAACCGCGGTCATGCCAGCCACGGTCACGGCGCATCTCGGCGCGTGCGCCCCAACCACGATCCCAGTGATGATGACCGCCGCGCTTGATCACGACAGTCTCGGCGCTCGCGATCGACGGAACGGCCACTGCAAGCGCACCAATCGCCGCAAGAACAAAACCAATCTTTTTCATCTCATCCTCCTCAAATTGAGCGAGGAGGAAACCGTGCGGGCATCGAAACGTTCCTGAGCAACCAGAGGAGTTTTCTGAACGGTTGTTCAGCAATGACAGCCGTTGCAGCGCTCGCCGCGAGTTGGCCGCATGACCGATCAGTGAGGCCGCTGCCTGCTTTCGGTGGCCTTGCCTAACCGCTGCGTCCGACGCATCATCACGCCATAAAAATCAATGTTCGGGGGGACGTTGCCGTGAGTGGATTTTCTCGCCGGGATTTTTTGAAGGGTACGGGATCGGCCGCTGCTGCCGTCATCGCAGGGCCGGCTGCTGCGGCGATGGGGCCCGACGACAAGTTCGACCTCGTGATCAAGAGCGGCGACGTGATCGATCCCAGCCAGTCGCTGCGCGGCAAGCGCGACATCGGCATCCGCTGGGGCCTCATCGAGGCGATCGAGGACGAGATCCCGGCCGCGCGCGCCAGCAAGACCATCGACGCCTCGGGCAAGCTCGTGATGCCGGGCCTCGTCGACCTGCACTGCCACGTCTACCCCTACGGATCCGCGATCGGCATTCCCGCCGACGAACTGGTGCAATTCCAGGGCACCACGACCGTCGTCTCGGCAGGCGATGCCGGCGTCAACAATCTCGCGGCGCTGCGGCGCTTCATCGTGGCGCAGTCGCGGGCGCGGATCTACGCCTTCGTCCATATCGCCAACAACGGCCTGTCGGCCTTCCCGGTGGCCGAGCTCTACAACATCGACAATGCTCAGGTCGAAGCCTGCGCGATGGCGCTTGCCGAGAACCCGGACTTCCTGATCGGGGTCAAGGTGCGGATGTCGGAGAACGTCATCTTCAAGCACGGCATCGAGCCGCTGAAGCGCGGCATCCAGGCCTGCGAAATGTGCGGCTGGCCGGCGCGGATGATGGTGCATATCGGCGGCGTCGAGACCAGGGAGTTGATGTCCGACATCCTCGATCTGCTGCGGCCAGGCGATATCCTTACCCACGCCTATTCCGGCGCGCCGAACATGTCCGGCGCTTTCACCAACATCGTGCAGGACGGCAAGCTGCTGCCGGCGGCGCTCGCGGCCAAGCAACGCGGCGTGCTGTTCGACGTCGGCCATGGCGGCGGCAGCTTCGATTTCACGGTGGCGGAGATCGCGATCCCCGCGGGCTGCACGCCGGATACGATCTCCTCCGACATCCACGTCTTCTCGGGCAACTCGCCCGGCATCCCGTTCCTGCCCAACGTGATGAGCAAGTTCCTGGCAATGGGCTCCTCGCTGGATCAGGTCGTGGCGATGGCGACCTCGGTACCGGCGCGGATCATCAACCGTACCCCGAAGATCGGCACGCTGCAGCGCGGCGCGCCCGCGGACGTCGCGATCATGGACCTGATCGAAGGTCCGGTCTCCTTCGTCGACACCCGCAACAACAAGCGCGACGGCAATCTGCAGCTGAAGCCGGTGCAGACCGTGGTCAACGGCGTGCCGTTCGGCCGGCCGTATCAGGCGCCGTTTTCGGTGCGCTAGCCGCGCGGATCGCTAGCTTCGCTTCTCCACATTGCTGCTGCGCGCCGGCACGCCGAACTCCTTGCGGCAAACTTCCGCCAGCACGGCGACGCCTTCGCGGATCTGCTCGTGGGAGGGGCTGGCGAAGCAAAGGCGGAGCCGGCTGGTCGAATGGGCCTTGCTGGTCGACCATTCCGGTCCCGGATTGATCGAGACCCCGGCGGCGAGCGCCGCCTGATAGAGCTTCAACGTGTCGACATTGTCGGGCAGCTTGACCCAGAGGAAGATGCCGCCCTTGGGCGCCTCGAATTCGGCGGAGGTGCCGAACTGCTCGTTCAGCGCCTCCATCAGCGTGTCGAGCTTGGCGCGCAAGCCCTTGGTCAGCCGCGGCACATGCGTCGAAAAATGCGGCGCGCAATATTCCGACAGCACCATCTGCTCCAGTGCGCCGGAGCCGGCGTCGGTCTTCAGCGGCAGCATCCGCGACATGATCTCCCAGGGCGCGACGATGAAACCGACCCGCAGTGCCGGCGCGATCGACTTCGAGAACGAGCCGATATGGATCACGCCGCCATGCTGGCTCATGGCGTAGATCGCAGGCGGCCGCTCGCCGTTCCAGATCAGATCGGCATAGCAATCGTCCTCGAAGATCGGTACGCCGTATTCTTTTGACAGCTTCAGCATCTCGGCGCGGCGGCTTTCGGGGAGGATCGAGCCGGTCGGGTTCTGCACGGTCGGGATGGTGTAGATGTATTTCGGCGTGATGCCGCGCCGCTTGTGATCGGCGAGTGCCGCGGCCAGCGCATCGATTCGGATTCCCTCGCCATCGAGGGGAATGCCGACCGCGTTGACGCCGAGGCGCGTCAGCCGGTTCAGCGAACCCTGATAGGTTTCCTGCTCGATCAGCACGGTGTCGCCCTTGGCCAGCAGCGTGTGATTGACCAGATCGAGCGCCTGCAGCGAGCCGGAGACGATCATGATCTCGTCCGGCGTGCAGGCAATGCCGGCGTCACGCTTCAGCTTCTCGGTGAGGAATTGGCGCAACGGCAGATAGCCCTGCGGTCCGTGCGCGAGGTTGTAGGTCGCGAGATTCCTGCCCTCGCGCTTCAGCACGGCGTTGATCGCCTCCAGCAGCCCGTCGACCGGGACCTGGTCGGGATCGTTGTTGCCGCCGACGAAGCTGTATTTGGCGAGCCCGGTCCATCGCGCGGCCGGCGCAGGCAGGCCGGCCGGTAGCAGCGGGGCAAAGTCGAACTGGGCTGAGGTGGACATGGATGTTTCGCTCCGTGTTGTTGTCGTTGAGAAGGTCCGCGGGAAAGGGCCTTCCATGAAGTCAGTTCTTGCCGGTCAGCCTGATCGGGCGGCCCTGGCTGATAAAGGCATAGTGCCCGGCGCCGATGCTGCCCACCATCAACGCCTCGACCGCCGGTTCCGCGATCTCGCCGGCGGCCGCCCAATCGACCACGAAATTTGCGCCGGTGCCGCCGCGGGTATCGGTCGTGGCGATCGAGACCTCGACGGTCGCAAACGGTTTTAGCGCGATCGGCGACTTGAGGTAGCTCTCCACCATCTTGCCTGATGTGTCGAAATAGGCGATCCGCTTCAGCACCAGCGGCCTGGTCTCGGAGGCGTTGTGCACGCTGAGCGTCACCGAGAAATCGGCTCTGAGCTTGCCCTGGCTCATCGACACGCTGGAATACACCGGCACGTAGAATGCACCGGAGGCGGTGAGGCTTTCCGACGGCACCGTGGTCAGTGAATTCGCAAAATTTTGTTCAATACTTGCCGAGGATTGTGCTAGCGCCTCAGTCATGCGCACGGTGAGCAGGCACGCGAGAACTGCCAGAAAAATGCCGCCTGCGCGGATGTGACACATTGCTCGGTTGATCCTCACGCCCGGCCCTCTAGGTTGCGGCAACAGGAAGTCTTTGACGCATGCATGAACTGATTCCCGATATCACGCTCTGTATCCTGTTTGCCTGGGGGCTCGGGCTGTTGGCCCATTTCTCCCGGCAACCGCTGATACTGGCCTACCTTATCGCCGGCTTTTTCATTGGTCCATTCGGCATGGGCTGGGTCAAGTCCCAGGAGTCGATCAGCGTCATCTCCGAGCTCGGCCTGATCTTCATGCTGTTCATGATCGGGCTGGAAATCGACCTCAAGAAGATCATCCGTGCCGGCAGGGTGATCCTGTTCGCCGGCGCCAGCGAGCTGATCGGTGGCTGCCTGATCGGCGTGGCGTTCTTTGCGGGAATCGGGCTTGCGATCGGCGGCGGCAAGTTCGACGCGGTCTACCTCTGCGTCGCCTGCGCGCTGTCCTCGACCGTGATCATCGTCAAGGTGCTCTACGAGAAGCGTGAGCTGGATACGCTGCCGGGCCGGATTACGCTCGGCGTGCTGGTGCTGCAGGACATCTTCGCGATCCTGTTCCTGGCGGTTCAGCCAAGCCTGGACAATCTGCAGATCAGCGTCGTGCTGCTGTCGATCGCCCGCGTTGCGGTGCTGGTCGCGACGGCGCTGGTGCTGAGCCGCTATGTGCTGCCGCGGCTGTTCCACCAGATCGCGCGCCGGCCCGAGCTCGTGCTGCTCGGCGCGCTCGCCTGGTGCTTCCTGATCGGCGAGATCGCCGAGCGGCTGCATCTGTCGCGCGAGATGGGATCGCTGGTCGCCGGCGTTTCGATCTCGACCTTTCCCTACGCGCTCGACGTCACCGCCAAGGTCACGACGCTGCGGGATTTCTTCATCACGCTGTTCTTCGTCGCGCTCGGCATGACGATCCCTATACCGGGCCTCTCGGTGATCTGGCTTGCGCTCGTGATCGCGGCCTTCACGGTGGCGAGCCGCCTGGTCACGACGTTCACGCCGCTCTATCTGATGAAGCAGGGTCTGCGCGCCAGCCTGCTGCCGGCGATCAATCTGGCGCAGATCTCCGAGTTCTCGCTGGTGGTGATCCAGACCGGCGTCGCCGCCAACCACATCGGGACCGAAACCGCCAATGCGGTCTCGTTCGCCTTCGTGGTGCTGGCGGTGCTTTCGACCTTCGCGATGGGCCGCAGCGATCAGATCGTGCGCGGCCTGATCGGTCCGCTGAAGCGGATCGGGCTGCGCGACCTCGACCACCAAGGCGAGGGGGGCGGCGAGGCTGGCCAGGAGGGCGGCCGAGATGAGGGACATGGCGAGATCCGGCGTATCGTGATCCTCGGCTTCTTCCGCGCGGCGAGCGCGCTGATCAGTCAGATCGAGCGGCAGAACCAGTCGCTGCTCGAGCAGATCAGCGTCATCGATTTCAATCCACTTGTGTTCCGCACGCTGTCCGACCGCGGCATGCACGTGATCTATGGCGACATCAGCAATGTCGACACGCTGGTTCATGCCGGCATCGGCAAGGCCGAGATCATCATCCTGAGCGTGCCGGATTTCCTGCTGGTCGGCGCCGACAACGAGAAGCTGGTGCGCCACGTCCGCGCCCTGAACCCGACCGCGCGGATCGTCGCCACCGCCGATCTCCTGGCCGGCGTCGACGATCTCTACGCCGCCGGCGCCGATTACGTGACGGTGACCCGGCTCAGCGACGCCGGCGAGCTCTATGCGGTGATCGAAGCCGCTGACGCCGGCCTGCTCGACGACAAGCGCGCCGAGCTGGACACCCAGTTGAGCGACCGGCGCGAGGTGTTGCCGTAGAAGCTCGCTCCATCCGGGCCACGGGTGCCCGTCACCGTCCTGGTATCCCTGCCGGACGCATGGCGGGTTGCATAATGATACTGGCGCTGACATCGGAACCCGGCTAATCCACTGCCTGCATATAACGAGATGTCAGGACAATGGCCGATACGATCCAGGAAGTGCTGCAAGCCTTTGCGAAGGGTGAACTCGTCGTCGTCACCGACGATGACGATCGGGAAGGCGAAGGCGATCTGATCGTCGCGGCGTCGTTCTGCACGGCGGAGAAGATGGCCTTCATCATCCGCCACACTTCCGGCATCGTCTGCGCGCCGATCACCACCGAGGACGCCCGCCGGCTGCGGCTTGACCCGATGGTGGCGCATAACGAGTCCAACCACACCACCGCCTTCACCGTCTCGATCGACTACAAGCCCGATGGCGGCACCGGCATTTCGGCCGAGGAACGCGCCTCGTGCTGTCGCGCGCTCGCCAATCCCAACGCCGGCGCCAACGATTTTGCGCGCCCCGGCCATATCTTCCCACTGATCGCGCGCGACGGCGGCGTGCTGCTGCGCTCCGGCCACACCGAGGCTGCGGTCGATCTGTGCCGGCTCTCGGGCCTGCCGCCGGTCGGCGTCATCAGCGAGCTGATGAACGACGATGGAACCGTGATGAAGGGCGTGCAGGTCGCGAAATTCGCCGCCGCACACAAGCTCAAGCACGTCACGATCGCGGACCTCATTTCGTATCGCCAGGCACGCGAGAAGCTGATCGAGCGGGTCGCGACCTTCACCACCGAGAGCCCGATCGGCCCGCTGCAGGGCTATGCCTATCGCTCGCCCTTCGACGAGATCATGCACGCCGCCTTCGTCTATAACGGCATCGGCGACGGCCGGGACGTGCTTACGCGGCTGCACAAGCCCAACATCGTCAAGGATCTCTTCACCGGCCAGGCAAGGATGGAAGCCGTGCTGCGGCACTTCAAGGATGCCGGCCGCGGCGTGCTGGTATACTTGCGCGACGGTGCGGCAGGTGTTCCGGTCGAGCCGGTTGGCGAGCAGAAGACGGCAGAGGCCGATCGCCACAGGCAGTGGCGCGAGGTCGGCGTCGGCGCGCAGATCCTGCGCGATCTCGGTGTCACCTCGATCCGGCACCTGACCTCGTCGGTGCACGACTACAAGGGCCTGTCCGGTTTCGGCATCGAGATCGTGTCGAACGAGAAGCTGGAGACCTGACGTCAGTCATTCCGGGGCGATGCGTCAGCATCGAACCCGGAATCTCGAGATTCCCCGGGGCGCAATTGCGCCCCTGAGGTTCACGATGTCGCGTGCCCCGGAATGACAATGATCCCAATTCAATTGCGCTTCGCAGCATAGCGCTTTAATTTATCCGCCAATTTCCGAGTGACGATGCGAAAGGATGTTTCATGAGCGTGCGCCCCCAGGCCAAGGACAAGCCGGCTGCCGCCGGCTTCCAGTGGGATGATCCGTTCCTGCTCGACGACCAGCTCACCGAAGACGAGCGCCTGATCCGCGACACTGCGCGGGCCTATGCGCAGGACAAGCTGTTGCCACGGGTCACCAAGGCCTATCTGGAAGAGAAGACCGACCGCGAAATCTTCAACGAGATGGGCGAGCTCGGCCTGATCGGCGTCACGCTGCCCGAGGAATATGGCTGCGCCAATGCAAGCTATGTGGCCTATGGCCTGGTGGCGCGCGAGATCGAGCGCGTCGATTCCGGCTACCGCTCGATGAACTCGGTGCAGTCGTCGCTGGTGATGTATCCGATCTACGCCTATGGCGACGAAAACCAGCGCAAGAAATATCTCCCCAAGCTCGCGACCGGCGAATGGGTCGGCTGCTTCGGCCTGACCGAGCCGGATGCCGGTTCCGACCCCGGCGGCATGAAGACCCGTGCCGAGAAGGTCGCCGACGGCTACAAGCTCAACGGCGCCAAGATGTGGATCTCGAATGCGCCGATCGCCGACGTGTTCGTGGTGTGGGCCAAGTCATCAGCGCATGACAACCAGATCCGCGGCTTCGTTCTCGAGAAGGGCATGAAGGGCCTGTCGGCGCCGAAGGTCGGCGGCAAGCTCTCGCTGCGCGCCTCGATCACCGGCGAGATCGTGCTCGACAATGTGGTGGTGCCGGAAAGCGCACTGCTGCCCAACGTCTCCGGCCTCAAGGGCCCGTTCGGCTGTCTCAACCGCGCCCGTTACGGCATCTCCTGGGGCGCGCTGGGCGCCGCCGAGGACTGCATGCACCGCGCGCGCCAATACACGCTCGACCGCAAGCAGTTTGGCCGCCCGCTCGCCGCTACCCAGCTGGTGCAGAAGAAGCTCGCCGACATGGAGACCGAGATCGCGCTCGGCCTGCAGGCCAGCTTGCGCGTCGGC
Organism: Bradyrhizobium sp. I1.14.4; assembly: GCF_050435825.1. Taxonomy (NCBI): domain Bacteria; kingdom Pseudomonadati; phylum Pseudomonadota; class Alphaproteobacteria; order Hyphomicrobiales; family Nitrobacteraceae; genus Bradyrhizobium; species Bradyrhizobium sp. I1.14.4. Next base: position 156,711 of record NZ_JBNDLA010000012.1, read on the forward strand.
CGCCTGATGGACGAGGGCAAGATGGCGCCCGAGATGATCTCGATCGTCAAGCGCAACAATTGCGGCAAGTCGCTCGACATCGCCCGCATGGCGCGCGACATGCACGGCGGCAACGGCATCCAGATCGAGTATCACGTGATGCGCCACGCCGCCAACCTCGAGACGGTCAACACCTATGAGGGCACGCACGACGTCCACGCGCTGATCCTCGGCCGCGCGATCACCGGCATCCAGGCGTTCTCGTAAGGAGCGCTCGCGTGCCGCACAACGATGCTGTCATCGTCCGCGAAAGCGGACGATCCAGCATTCCAGAGGCTCATCGCTCAATCTCGACTGCCGGTGTTTACCGATCCCCCGCTTTCGCGGGGGATGACAGCGAGTAGGTAATCCCATGGCCGACAACGACGACATCCCGTTCAACCGCGATTTTCCGCTGAAGCCCGGCGTGGTCGAGCAGGTCCGCCCCGGCGTGCGCCGCGTCCTCTGCAACAATCCGAGCCCGTTTACCTTCACCGGCACGGTCAGCTACATCGTGGGGCAGGGCAAGGTCGCGATCATCGATCCCGGTCCCGACGACGAGGCGCATGCGAAGGCGCTGCTCGACGCGGTCAAGGGCGAGACGGTGACCCACATCCTGGTCACCCACACCCATCGCGACCATTCGCCGAACACGCCGCGGATCAAGGCCGCGACCGGCGCGCCGGTTTATGCCGAGGGGCCGCACCGCGCCTCGCGCCCGCGCTTCGAGAGCGAGAAGCACAATCCGGAATCCGGCGCCGACCGCGATTTCCGGCCTGACGTCGTGGTCAAGCACGGCGATGTCATCGAGGGCGCGGGCTTTGCGCTGGAGGCGGTCGCCACTCCCGGTCACACCGCCAACCACCTGGCCTTCGCGTGGGCCGAGCGCAGCATCAATTTCGTCGGCGACCATGTGATGGGCTGGTCGACCTCGATCGTGGCGCCGCCCGACGGTTCGATGATCGACTACATGGCCTCACTGGAGCGGCTGGAGCAGCGCCCGGAGCAGCTCTACTTCTCCGGCCATGGCCCGGAGATTCCGGAGGGCCCGCGCTACGTCCGTTTCCTGGCGCGGCATCGCCGGGCGCGCGAGGCCTCGATTCTGCATCGCCTCGGCAAGGGCGAGGCCGACATCCCGACCATGGTGCGGGCGATCTATATCGGGCTCGATCCGCGCCTCGCCAATGCCGCCGGCTATTCGGTGCTGGCGCATCTGGAGGATCTGGTCGCGCGCGGCGTCGTGGCGACGGATGGCGATCCGGTGATCGGCGGGACGTATCGGTTGGCCTAGCTTGTCATTCCGGGGCTCGCGAAGCGAGAACCCGGAATCTCGAGATTCCCCGGGGCGCAATTGCGCCCCTGAGGTTCGTGCTGGCGCACGACCCAGAATGACGCTAACGCGTCATTTCTTCACGGTCTTCGCCGGTGGCGCCTTTGGCGCGACAGGTGCCGCCTTCTTCGCCGGCTTGGAATTGTCGTTGTCGGCGGCGGTGTTGAGGTCCTCGATCAGCTTCTTGACCCGGGTGGCGTTGCTGCCGAGATCGGCATCGAAATAGCGCGACGCCGAGCGGATATCGACGCGGGAATCCTCGTCATCAGGCGTGACCCGGATCGAAACGTCTTCGCGGAAGCCCATGATCGGCGTGCGCGCCACCGCCTCGATCCGGCCGATCCGGCGCGGCGGCTGCGGCGCGCGTGCGTCGATCACGAGCCATTTGCGGCGGTTCACCAGCCGCAGCGTCAGCTCATAGGCACGGTCGACCGGGGTTTCCAGTTCGACGGTTTCGATATCGGGATAGGCTGCGCGCTGCCGCTCGGCCGAATACAGGCCGGCATAGGCGGCCGGGTTGGTGCCTTCCCCGGTGCGCAGCCGCGCCAGCGCCTCGAATTTCGGCGGGTCGATCGCGTCGGTGGTGACGTCGTAGATCCGCGGCAGCTTGCGGTACTGATAGGTGAGGTAGCCCGGGTAGGCGAGGACCGCTGCGTCGATCAGGAGCGCGAGCAGGATCCGGCCCATGCCGCGGGTGCCGTTCTGCCAGATCGCGGCGAACGCGGCGAGGCCGAGCAGGATCGACAGGCCGGCCAAGCCCAGCGCGCCGAAGAAGGTCGCCAGCGCCGGTTTGACCTCCAGGAACCCGAAGCGGACGATGAGGATCGAGACCAGCACCGCAATGACGGAAAAGATGGCGAGGTTGCGCGACCAGGTGGCGAGACCGGACACGGGCTCCTGCTGGTAGGGAGCGGAAAACCTGCGCGCCATCGTCGAAGAATCTGCCGGTTGAGACGTCCTTGGGCGACCTTAGCCGCCGCTGGTCGTGTGAGACCACGGACCTGCGGCGAATTCAAGGGATTTGGGCGGGATACGACGGAGGTTGTTCTTCCCTTGTGGGAGAAGGTGGCCATAGGCGGCCCCCCTTCCGCCGTTCTTCAGGACGCCGATGCCTTGCGTCGGCTATGCAAAGTCCGCGACGGACAGGGGTCTGCATCCGCGGCAACAGACCCCGCACTCGCGCTCGCACCGCGAGCGCACCCTCTCCCACAAGGAGAGGGTAAATCGTCACGCCGCGGCGGTCGGGAAGGTGTAGTCCTTGAACTGGTCGCGCAGCGCCGTTTTCAGGATCTTGCCGGTCGCGGTGTGGGGAATGCCATCGACGAAGGCGACGTCGTCGGGCATCCACCATTTGGCGATCTTGCCGTCCATGAACTTCAGGATGTCCTCGCGTGTGGCGCTCTCGCCCTGCTTGAGCTGCACGATCAGGAGCGGCCGCTCATCCCATTTGGGGTGATGGACGCCGATCACGGCCGCCTCCGCCACCGCTGGATGGCCGACCGCGAGATTCTCGAGATCGATCGAGGAGATCCATTCGCCGCCGGACTTGATCACGTCCTTGGAGCGGTCGGTGATCCGCATGTAGCCGTGCTCGTCCATCGTCGAGACGTCACCGGTGTCGAAATAGCCTGCATCGTCGAGGATGTTGGCATCGACGCGGAAGTAGGCCTTCGCGATCGCGGGGCCCGAGACCTTGAGACGGCCGAAGGTCTTGCCGTCCCATGGCAGCTCCTTGCCGGCATCGTCGGTGATCTTCATCTCGACGCCGAACGGCGGGTAACCCTGGGTCTGCAGGATGTCGAGCCGCTCCTCGCCGCTGCGATCGGTGAACGGCGGCTTCAGCGTCGCCAGCGTGCCGAGCGGGCTCATCTCGGTCATGCCCCAGGCGTGGCGCACCTGGCTGCCCATGTCGAGGAACGCCTTGATCATCGAGCGCGGCATCGCCGAACCGCCGCATATCACCATCTGCAGATCCGGCAGCGTGACGTTGTTGGCGGCCATGTATTGCAGCAGCATCAGCCACACCGTCGGGACACCCGCGGTATGGGTGACCTTCTCGGTCGACAGCAACTCATACACCGAGGCGCCGTCGAGCTTCGGGCCCGGCATCACGAGCTTGGTGCCCATCGACGGTGCCGAGAAGGCGATGCCCCAGCTGTTGGCATGGAACAAGGGGACCACCGGAAGCATTGTGTCCGAGGCGGAGGTGCCGAGCGCGTCCTTCGAGTTGGCCATCAGCGCGTGCAACACGTTGGACCGGTGCGAATAGAGTACACCCTTGGGATCGCCCGTCGTGCCGGAGGTGTAGCACATCGCCGCCGCGGTGTTCTCGTCGAAGGTCTTCCACTCGAACTTGCCGTCGGATGCCGCGATCCAGTCCTCGTAGGCGACCGCGTTCTTCAGCGTGGTCTGCGGCATGTGCGCCTTGTCGGTCAGCACCACGTAACGCTCGACGCTCGGCAGCTGGGCTGCGATCTTCTCCAGCACCGGAACGAAGGTGAGGTCGGTGATGACGATGCGATCCTGGGCGTGGTTGACGATCCAGGCGATCTGTTCAGGAAACAGGCGTGGATTGACCGTATGGCAGATCGCGCCGATCCCCATGATGCCGTACCAGACCTCGAGATGACGCCAGGTGTTCCAGGCGATGGTCGCGACGCGGTCGCCGAGCTTGATGCCGTCGCGCTCCAGGCTCTGCGAGACCTTCAGCGCGCGGGCATGGATTTCGGCGTAGGTGGTGCGATGAATCGGGCCTTCGACCGATCGCGTCACCACTTCCTGCGTGCCGTGATATTTGGCGGCGTGCTCAATAATCTTGTGACACAGCAAGGGCCAATCTTGCATCAAGCCAAGCATACGCAAATCCCTCCTCGATCCTCACGCATGATCCGCCGGCATCTTGGGCGGCCGGCAGTAAAATCATGGAATTGACATGAACTGTAGCGCGGAGAAAGCAAGCCGAAAATGGCCTGATGGCGCGTTTCGTCGCGGGGGCGCGGCAATGGTTACCGTTGCCGCGGCGCTGCTTTGCCTTGGCATGCAAGCGGGGCCCGCGGAGGCTGCCCGTGGCGCACCGACCTTTCCGTGGGATGACTTGTTCGGTATCCGGCCGCACAGGGCGCACAAGGCGGTCCGCCGTTCAACCGTGCCGCTGCCGAAGCCGCGCCCTGCTGAGGCGCCCGCGGCACCAGAGCCCGAGCCGCCAGCGGCCGAGACGCAGCCCCCGGCCGCGCCTGCTGAGGCTGCGAGGCCCAGCGAGACGGCCAAGCCGGCTGAAGGCTCCAAGCCGGCCGAGCCGCCCGGGCCGCAGCTGTCGGCCTGCCGGCAGGCGCTGACGGGGGAGATCGCCATCGCGCCGAGCATTCCCGACATCCACGGCGCCGGCGGCTGCGGCGGCGAAGATCTGGTGCGGCTCGAGGCCATCGTGCTGCCAGACAGGCGCAAGGTCACGGTCAAGCCCGCGGCGATCCTTCGCTGCAAGATGGCAGCTGCGGTCGCGGACTGGGTCCGCACCGATATCGCGCCGCTGGCGCAGGGCCTCGGGGGCGGGCTCAGCAATCTCGACAATTTCGACTCGTTCGAATGCCGCGGCCGCAATCGCGTCGCCGGCGGCCAGCTCTCGGAGCACGGCCGCGCCAATGCGCTCGACGTGCGCGCTCTCGGTCTCGCCAACGGCAAGTCGATCTCGCTGACCGACCGCAGCGTGCCACGTGATCTGCGCGAGACCGTGCTGCATTCGGTCTGCGCCCGCTTCTCCACCGTGCTCGGTCCTGGCTCGGACTGGTACCACGAGGACCACATCCATCTCGACCTGATCGAGCGCCGCAGCAACTACCGGATCTGCCAGTGGAACGTGTACGATCCGCTGCCACAGGTCGCGCCGCTGTTGCCGGCCGAGCGCCCCGAGGAGGCGCCGCCGCGCGAGGTCGCCGCCAAATCCGATGCGTCCAAGTCCGATGCACCCAAGTCCGATACACCCAAGTCCGATACACCCAAGTCCGATGCACCTAAGTCCGATGCATCCAAGCCCGACAAGTCCGACGACGGCAAGCCGGACGCAGCGAAGTCAGATGATGCGTCCGCCCGCGACAGCGCTGCCGGGACCAAGCCGCAGTCAACAAAAAAGCGCCGGCAAAGCCGGCGCCTTTGATCGCAATTGCGACGTGATTGAGATCAGTAGGTCGTGCCGCCGGCGCCCTGCAGCGCCATCTGCGGCTTGTAGGGCGAGTCGCCGTGCTTCGGCTCCAGCACCACGACAATGGTGCCGAGCTTGACGCGGTTGTATAGGTCGATGACATCCTCGTTGGTCATGCGGATGCAGCCCGAGGAAATCGAGGAACCGATGTATTCCGGCTGGTTGGTGCCGTGGATGCGGAACAGCGTGTCCTTGCCGCCCGAGTAGAGATACATCGCGCGCGAACCCATCGGATTGTCCGGGCCAGGCGCCACGAAGGTCGGAACGCCGAGACGGGAGATTTCGCCGGGGGTCGGATGCCAGGCCGGCCATTCCGTCATGCTGCCGACCTTGGCAATACCGGACCAGGCCATGGCCTCTTCGCCGACGGTGATGCCGTAGCGGATCGCCTTGCCGTCGCTCAGCACGTAATAGAGGTAGTGATTGTCGGAATCGACCACGATGGAGCCGGAGGCTTCCTTGCGGTGATACTCGACGATGGCGCGGCGGAACGGCTCGGCCACCGGCGTCTTGACGTAGGTGGTCTTGGCCAGGAGTTCCTTGTCACGCGGCTTGAAGTTCGCGGTGTTCGTTGCCTCATAGGTCGTGGCCTGCATGCAGCCCGACAACATCAGGCCCGCGGCCAGGATCCCAAAGGTAACTTTGAACGACGACATGATTAAATTCCAATCGAAAATCCGCGTCTCAAAGCGTCAAAAATACGCCCCAAACGCCACGATTCCATGAAGGGCATTATTGCCGAGACGTGCCATTATTCCCAGAGTTTAGATGCCTTTCCCGCACCGCGACACGTCGCCTGTGGCTTTTTTGCCGCAAGTCTTCTGGCGTGGGGCTGGTTTTTGTGCAAACAGGCAACGGTTGTCGAGTCGGAGTCGCGTCGCACCTCCGTTCAGTGCTGCTTGGCTGCCACAAAGATGGATGCCCGGTTAATGCCCCGGTCATGAAGCGCCAGCCAGAATCGCGTTAAGTCGGCGGGTCCTGCCAGCCCTGTTTCGTGGAGTTCCTGATGCTGTCGGTGTTCGTTCCCTCCGATTTTTCCCTTAAGAAGGCCGTCGCCGCCGATCTGGGCACGCTGCCTGAGGGCGCGGTCTGGGTCGATCTGGTGAACCCGACGGTGGAGGAGGACCGGGCCGTCGAGAAGCTGGCGGGGATCGCGGTTCCTACCCGGGAAGACATGCAGGAGATCGAGATCTCCAGTCGGCTCTATATCGAGAACAGCGCGCGCTACATGACCGCGACGCTGATGTGCCAGTCCGACACCGATATGCCGCGCACCACGGCGGTCACCTTCATCCTGACCGGCCACCGGCTGGTGACCGTGCGCTACGACCTGCCGAAGCCGTTCGCGCTGGTCGAGAACAAACTGGGGCGGGCCTGCGCCCCCGGCATCACCGGCGAGCAGGTGCTGATGGAACTGCTGGATGCGGTGATCGACCGTTGCGCCGACATTCTGGAGCGCTGTGGGGCCGACATCGACCAGGTTTCGCACGATATCTTCGAGCCGGAGAGCGAGCGCCACGGCCACGCCAAGCAATATTCGCAGATACTGATCGCGATCGGCCGCAAGGGCGACCTGACTTCGAAGGTCCGCGAAAGCCTGGTCTCGATCGGCCGCCTCGTCACGTTCCTTTCGGCGATCGTGGAAGGGGTGAAATGGTCCAAGGACATGCGCGAGCAGCTCAAGACCATGCAGCGTGACGTGGCCTCACTGACCGACCACGCTTCCTATCTCTCCAACAAGATCACCTTCGTGCTCGACGCCATGCTCGGCGTGGTCAATCTGGAACAGAACAACATCATCAAGCTGTTCTCGGTGATGGCGGTGGTGCTGATGCCGCCGACGCTGATCGCCTCGATCTACGGCATGAATTTCAAGATCATGCCGGAACTCGAGTGGGCGCACGGCTATCCGTATGCGCTGGTGCTGATGCTGATCGCGGCGATCGTGCCGTACTGGATCTTCAAGTGGAAGAAGTGGCTGTAGCACTGGTTCCACACGTCGCGTTTTGGGACGCGCTTTCTGCCTTATTTCCTCTGCTAAAATTTGAGCGTTGCGCTGAACGTTTGGGCGAAATTTGTCTGCGATAACGCCCGCCTCGAAGCCGGAGGACAGCAATGGTTGAGAAGATCATAACGCCACGGCGTAACGTCATCGACTTTGCGCGCTATCAACACGACCGCGCAGCAGGCAAGGTACAGGCGATCTCGCCGAGGCTTTGCCGTTACTGTGGCGCTGCGTTGCTTGATGGTGAGGACGAAGACGATTGCTCCAGCGCGTTGAATGACGTCGCGCTGCAGCCGTTTGAGAAGAAGTCTCGCCGGTTTTATGCGGACTAGAGGCTGAGGCCTTTTGGAGGCAGAAGCCTCGTCTGCGTCGTTACGCCCGCAATCGAAGCAATCCCTGGAGTACGGCCGCGGCGGCGGCCGGGATCGCCTCGAACCTCTCTCTTCCTTCCCGAAATGAAATCCAAGCCAAAGCTCAGACGTGCTGACCACCGTTAATGTGGATCTCGGCACCGTTCACATAAGAGCTGGTTTCCGTACACAGCACGTAAATGATCTTGGCGACTTCGTCCGGGGTGCCGAGGCGATGCATCGGGATCTGCTGGTCGACGATCTTCTCGGTGCCGGGCGACAGGATCGAGGTATCGATTTCGCCCGGCGCGATCGAATTGACGCGGACGCCGACGCGGCCGAAGTCGGATGCCATTTCCCGCGTCAATGATGCCAGCGCGGCCTTCGAGGTCGCGTAGGCGACGCCGGCGAACGGATGCACGCGCGAGCCGGCGATCGAGGTGACGTTCACCACCGCGCCCCTGGCGTGCCTGAGCTCATCAATCAGTCCGCGGGCCAGCATGATCGGCGCGAAGAAGTTGACGCGGAACACGTGCAGCCATGTCTCGATATCGGTATCCATGGTCCCGAGCCGCGCGCCGCCTGACCCCTTCGGCGAGATCGCGGCATTGTTGACCAGCGCGTGCAACTCGTCGTTCACCAACCGTTTGCGGATCTCATTGATGGCGCGAACCGTGTCGTCATGGTCGCCGAAATCGACCTCGATGTGATCTTCCGGGCCCGCACCCCAGGGGCAGACTTCCGGAAATGCATGCCGCGAGCAGGTGATGACGCGCCAGCCCGCGGAAGCAAATCGGATCGCGGTGGCGTGGCCGATGCCACGGCTGGCACCGGTAAGGAGCAGGGTACGGCGCGGCGCGTTGGAAGGAGGGGACATGATGTCTTTCAGGCTGTCGTATCAGGGATAGAGCCGCACCTTCGACCAGGCGCCGTCGGCGCCGTCGCGGCGGAATTCGATGCGGTCGTGCAGACGGAACGGGCGGTCGTGCCAGAACTCGATGCGCTGCGGGGTGATCCGCCAGCCGCTCCAGCCCGGCGGCCGCGGCACCTCGCCGATGACGTATTTCGCGCCGGCCTTGGCGATCGCCTGTTCGAAAGCGAAGCGGCTCTCCAGCGGTTGCGACTGCTTGCTGGCCCAGGCGCCGATCTGCGCCTGCTTCGGCCGCGTGGCGAAATAGGCGTCGGCCTCGGCATCGGTCACCGGCGTCACCGGCCCGCGGATGCGCACCTGGCGGCGCAGCGATTTCCAGTGGAATAGTAAAGCGGCCTTAGGATTTGCGGCCAATTCGCGGCCCTTGGCGCTGGCAATGTGGCTGTAGAAGACGAAGCCGTCGGCATCGAAGCCCTTCATCAGCACCATCCGCACGTCGGGCAGCCCGTCGGCATCGACGGTTGCGAGCGCCGTCGCGTTCGGATCATTGGGCTCGGACTTGACCGCCTCTGCAAACCATTCGGCGAATAGGGCGAACGGCTCCTCCGCCGCGGTGAAATCACCCGATGTTAACGGTGTCGGGTGTTTGATGGAGGTCGTGTCGGCCATGTCAGGAGTCCCGATTTGCATCCGCCCGCGTCCGAGAACGCGCTACTGAGCCTATATAGGGCATGGGGGCGCGTTGGCCTATCGGCGATCCACCACCCCGCGGGCGCAGTGGTGACATTGATCCTGATCGGCGTCGGCGCAAGCGGCTGCAGCCTGTCGCGCACCGATGCCTTCGCCAAGATGGACGACAAGGATGTGACGGGTTCGATCAGCCCGACCCAGGTGAACGCGCTGATGCCGACCGACAGCGATCTCGCCTTCGCCCGCAATGCCGCCTCCGACGTGCTGACCAAGGGCGACAAGGATTCGAGCCAGCCCTGGGAAAATCCCGAGACCGGCGCGCGCGGCTCCGTGACGCCGCTGGCCCAGGCCTATTCGGGCGAGGAGGGCAAGACGTGCCGGGATTTTCTCGCGAGCTATGTCAATGGAGCCACGGAGACCTGGCTGCAGGGTGCCGCTTGCAAGGCTGGACAAGGCCGGTGGCAAATCCATAGCCTGAAGCCTTGGAGCAAGTCCTGAAAGTTCCGGCCGATATCGGCGCCAAGCTAGTTGCAAAAATGCCACTGAGCCCCCACATGAAGGCAAAGTGGGCCCGATGGGTTCCCAGGACTGATTTTCCCGTGAAGGAGACCTGACGGATGCGCGACCCCTATGAGGTCTTGGGGGTGCAGCGGAGCGCCAGCGCTGCGACGATCAAGAGCGCCTATCGCAAGCTCGCCAAGAAGCATCACCCGGACAACAACAAGAACGACCCGAAGGCGGCTGCCCGCTTTGCGGAAATCAACACGGCCAACGAGATCATCGGCGACGAGGACAAGCGCAAGCAGTTCGACCGCGGCGAGATCGATGCTGAAGGCAAGCCGCGCTTCCAGGGGTTTTCTGGCGGCGGCGCCGGTGGCCGTGCCGGTCCCGGCGGTTTCGAGTACAGTTTCCGCAGCGGACCCGGCGGTGGCGTGGGCGGTGGCAGCTTCGAGGACATCCTCAACAGCATGTTCGGCAATGCCGCTCGCGGCGGTGGTGGCGCCCGCGCGGGGCGAGCCAGTCCGTTCGAGTTTGACGGCGGGGTCGGCGTCGACCTCGATCTGTCGGTCGCCATGACGGTGTCGCTGGAGGAAGCGGTCAGGGGCGGCGACAAGCGCGTCCGCCTGCCGACCGGCCGCGAGCTCAACGTCAAGATTCCGCCCGGCGTCGCCGCAGGCCAGCAGATCCGGCTGAAGGGACAGGGCGAAACCGCGCAAGGGCATCCGCCCGGCGATCTCCTGATCACGATCTCGATCGCGCCGCATCCGTTCTTCAAGGTCGACGGCAACGATCTCCGGATCGATCTGCCCGTCACCCTCTACGAGGCGGTGCTGGGCGGCAAGGTCCGCGTGCCGACGCTCGGCAGCGCGGTCGAACTGTCGATCCCCAAAAACACCTCGAGCGGCCGCACCTTCCGCCTCAAGGGCAAGGGGCTGTCGAAGGCAGGCGCCGTCGGCGACCTCTACGTCACGACCCGCATCATCCTTCCCGACGGGAACGATGCCGAGCTTGAGGCATTGATGCAGACGTGGCGGGAGCGAAATCCCTACAATCCGCGCAGCGATCTCGGCTGACCGCCGAGAGCGCGCCCCAAAAGACGCAAAAGACGCGAAACTGCACTACCCCGGACTCTATCGGGGTAGACGCAGGCATTGCGGGCGCGTCAAAAGATGACCGGCCGTCGAGGTCCGAATCTGTGGCGTGCAGATCGGATGGCGGAAAAGAGAGTGCGGCCTCGAGAGGGGGACCAGCGCGGTACACAAAACCCCAATCGAGGCCGCGTGCGCCGATCGGCGGATCGGGCGCGGATCATCTTCGCGTGAGCATCCGGTGCGATAATGAGACGCGGCAATGACGCGAATCGAAATTTTCAATGTCGGAATTGGGACGCTGAGTGAGGCTGGATTCACTTACTCGAAACGGCGCAATTTCCGCGACGTGATCTCCCGTAAAATGACGGGAGATCAGCCTCCGCTCTTCTCCATCTGATCGTAGACGGCCTGCGCGACCTGGGTCAGGCGGCTGCGGTCGATGCCGCCGCTGACGACGTAGGCGACGCCGCGATCGGCCCAGAACAGCGCGCCGTCACTGCCCTGGACGGCATAGCGCATCTGGGTCGCCTCGGTCTTCACCTTGGCGGTGTAGACCGTGAAGCGCTCGCCGGACGTGCTCTCATACATCAGAAACGACGCCGGCCCGCTCGGCCCCGGCAGCAGCCGGCCGCCGACCAGCTTCAGCCCGGTGAGCTCCGGCGCGCGGACGTCCCAGCCACAGCGCTTGGTCAGCCATTGCTGCAGATGGTCGCGCTCGCTGCCGGGCACCTCGACGGGGTGACGGACCTCGACCACGTAGAGACGATGCGCATCGAGCGCATCGACCGTGAAGCTCTGGAAGGTCGACGGCGTCGCCGAGGCGCCGCGCGCGATCCAGCCGACGCCGGCGCCGGCGATGAAGGCTGCGAGCGTCGCCGCCACCGCGCCATAGACCCAGCGGCGGGGCTGGCGCACCAACCGCTCGAGCTCGAGCCGCTTCGGCACCGCCTCGTCCAGCACGGTGTCGTAGCGCGCATGCAGCGTCTCCGCCATTGCGCGCCATGATTGCACCCGCGCCGCGTCGTCAGGATGCGTTGCGAGCCACGCCTCGACATCGCCGCGGCGTTCGGCCGGCAGCTCGTTGTCGACGTAAGCGTGCAACTCGTCTTCGGTGACGGGGATGTTCGGGTCGGTCATATCAGTCGTCTCTGCCAAATCTTGTTCGAAAATCGCGCATTCGTAACGCCTGCTATCGCGCACATTATCATTATCATTTCACCCGCCTCAGCGCCGGGCGCTGGCCCTCGATCGACGCCCGCACATGGGCGCGCGCGCGGGCGAGCCGGGACATCACCGTTCCGATCGGCACGCCCTGGATGTCGGCGACCTCCCGGTAGCTCATGCCCTCCAGCATCACGAGCAGCAGCACCGAGCGTTGCTCCTCGACCAGCGTCGACAGCGCCCGCTCGATGTCGCGCCCCTCGGCCTCGGTGCCGCTGGCATCGGCATTGTTGTCGAGCAGCGGCATGAAGGCCGGCCGCCGCGCCAGCGAGCGCCGGCGGTTCTTGTTCAAATTGGTCAGGATCGTGTAGAGCCAGCTCCTGACGTCGCCGCCGAGAAACAGCCGCTCCGAGCGCAGCGCCCGCACCAGCGTGTCCTGCACCAGGTCATCGGCGATATCCGAGTCACGCACCAGCGCGCGCGCGTAGCGGCGGAGCGCCGGAATCATGGCTTCGACACTTTGACGAAACGCGGTCATGCATCCAGTCTTCGATGGTCGCGGCGATGGCCGCCTTCTCCAACATAACACCCTAACGGCGTCGCTATTCCGGTTGCGTCGACCTGCGCGCATACCGCCTCAGCTGCGACCGATTTGGGCTTGTCGCCAGCCAAAGTGCTGGTGTACCTCCGAGCCGAAAAATTCGAAGCGTGCCGGCCTTGATATCAGGCGCCCGACAGCTCGCTCAGCAGGGACCAGCCGTTACGGGAATGCCGGTGCCAACGATCTACTACATCCGCCACGGCGAGACCTCGTGGAACGCCGAAGGCCGGCTTCAGGGCGTGCAGGACATCGCCCTCAACGAGCGCGGCCGGGCCCAGGCGGCGCATGCCGGGCGCATCCTTGCCGATCTGCTGGCGCACGACGGCCGTGACAAGACGACGCTGCCGTTCGTCGCAAGCCCGTTGCTCCGGTCGCGCGCGACCATGGAGCTGGTGCGCGCCGAGCTTGTCCTGCCGCCGGGCGACTACGCCCTCGACGCGCGGCTGCGCGAGATCGCCTACGGGACATGGGAGGGCTCGACGCTGGCGCAGGCGCAGGCCGCCGACCCCCTCCTGTATGCCCGTCGGCTGGCCGAGAAGTGGACGGTGTCGCCGGAGGGCGGCGAGAGCTATGTCGATGTGCAGGCGCGGATGACCGACTGGTACCATTCGGTGACGTCGGACACAGTCGCCGTTGCCCACGGCGGCACGGCGCGGGCGCTGATGGTGGCACTCGGCTTCGAGACGCCGGCCTCGGCCGCCGACCTCACGATCGAGCAGGGCGCGGTCTACGTGTTCGGCGCGGCGGGCCTGCAGAAATATAGTTAAGAACGCCCGGCCATCGGCCGTCTTTGGGGGCGCGAAACCCGTTTGACGCTGCCGACCCTGCGCGTTACGACACGCCATGTCCTTCAATACTTTCGGCCATATGTTCCGCGTCACGACTTTCGGCGAGAGCCACGGGGTCGCGATCGGCTGCGTGGTGGACGGCTGCCCGCCGCTGATCCCCCTGACCGTGGAGGAGATCCAGCACGATCTCGACCGCCGCAGGCCCGGCCAGTCGCGCTTCACCACCCAGCGGCAGGAGCCGGATGCGGTGAAAATCCTCTCCGGCGTGATGGCGCATCCGGAGAGCGGGGTGCAGGTCACGACCGGCACCCCGATCGCGCTCCTGATCGAGAACACCGACCAGCGCTCGAAGGACTATTCCGAGATCAAGGACAAGTTCCGCCCCGGGCACGCCGACTTCACCTATGAGGCGAAATACGGCCTGCGCGACTATCGCGGCGGCGGGCGTTCCTCCGCGCGCGAGACCGCGACCCGCGTCGCGGCCGGTGCGATCGCGCGCAAGGTCCTGCCCGAGGTGAAGGTGCGTGGCGCGCTGGTGCAGATGGGGCCGCACAAGATCGACCGCGAAAAATGGGACTGGGACGAGATTGCGAACAACCCGTTCTTCTGTCCCGACAAGGACAAGGCGGCGTTCTTCGAAAGCTATCTCGACGGCATCAGGAAGAGCGGTTCTTCGATCGGCGCCGTGATCGAGGTCGTCGCCGAAGGCGTGCCGGCCGGGCTGGGCGCGCCGATCTATGCCAAGCTCGACAGCGATCTGGCGGCGGCGATGATGAGCATCAACGCCGTCAAGGGCGTCGAGATCGGCGCCGGCTTCGGAGCCGCCGAACTGTCAGGCGAGGAGAACGCCGACGAGATGCGAACCGGCAACAACGGAACGCGTTTCCTGTCCAACCATGCCGGCGGCGTGCTCGGTGGCATCTCGACCGGCCAGCCGGTGGTGGTGCGTTTTGCGGTCAAGCCGACGTCCTCGATCTTGACCACGCGCCGGACCGTGGACCGCAAGGGCGCCGATACCGACATCCTGACCAAGGGCCGTCACGACCCCTGCGTCGGCATCCGCGCGGTGCCCGTGGGCGAGGCCATGATGGCCTGCGTGCTGGCGGATCATTTTCTGCGCGACCGCGGGCAGACCGGGCGCTGATCCCCTGTATAGTGGTGGTCACCGGATCGGGTGCTCGCCTGGGGAATGCCATGAACGCGTCGGAGCTTCGGGACATCATCGAATGGATGATCGGCGGCGCGCGATCGGCGCCGACCCCGCCGCAGATGATGGCGGAATGCTGCGAACGCCTGGTGCGGGCCGGCCTGCCGTTGTGGCGTATCGGCGTGTTCGTGCGCACGCTGCATCCGGAGATCTACGGTCGCCATTTCTTCTGGAAGCCAGGCTCCGAGGTCGAGACCGGCACCGTCGCTCACAACATCCTGGACTCCCCGGAATATGCCGTCAGCCCGCTGTCGATCGTCTTCAAGCAGGGCATCGAAGTGCGTGCGCGGCTCGATGACCCTGCCAGCAAACGCTTTCCCATCGTCGTGGACCTGCAGGCCGAGGGCGTCACCGACTACATCGCGGTGCCGCTGATCAATACCGACGGTCCCCCGAATGCGTCGAGTTGGACCACCAGACAGCCGGGCGGCTTCACCGACGAGCAGCTGGATGCGATCCGCTCGATCACGGTGCCGCTGTCGCGCTACATCGAGATTATAACGCTGCGCCGCACCGCCACGCTGCTGCTCGACACCTATGTCGGCAACCGTGCCGGCGAGCGCATCATGGGCGGCCAGATCCGGCGCGGCCACGCCGATACGATGGATGCCGCGATCTGGCTGTCGGACCTGCGCGGCTTCACCGCGCTGTCGGACCGCTTGCCGTCCGAAACGGTCGTGGAGATCCTCAACCTGTATTTCGATTGCCAGGTCACCGCGATCCGCGACCATGGCGGCGAGGTGCTCAAATTCATGGGTGACGGCCTGCTCGCGGTGTTTCCGGTCGACGAGTATCTCGGCGACGAGGTGCAGGTCTGCTCGCGGGTGCTGGAGGCGGCGCGCGCGTCTCGCGCCGGGGTCGAGGCGCTGCAATTCCCCAATGGCGACGCCGTCGAGCGCTTCCGCTTCGGCGTCGCGCTGCATCTCGGGCGCGTGCTCTACGGCAATATCGGTGGCGGCAACCGGCTCGACTTCACCTGCATCGGTCCGGCGGTCAATCTCGCCGCGCGGCTCGAGAAGATCGCCGGCCGCCTCGGCCGCACCGTCGTGGCCTCCGAGCGCTTCGCCGGCATTCACGACGGTGGCTGGAGCGATCTCGGCGAGTTTCCGATCGCGGGATTTGCCAAGGCCGAACGGGTCTACGGCCTGTTCGACGAGGCGCCGGTCGCCGCTGCCAGCTAGCCTCGGTCCGACGTGACTGACACGGACGCGCAGCATCGCACCGGGATCGCGCTGGTCGTGGCGGCCGCCGCGGCCTGGAGCACTGCGCCGTTCTTCACCCGGCTGCTGCACTTCGATTCCTGGACCATCCTGTTCTGGCGCGGGCTGTTCGGTGGCGGCGCGATCGCGCTGTTCCTGGTCGCCACGCAGGGCTGGCGCGTCGCGCGCGATCTCGTCGTGATGCCCGCGAGCGGATGGCTGGTAGCCGGCCTCTCGACCTTCGGCATGGTGACGTTCATTCCGACGCTGCAACTCACCAACGTCGCCAATGTCGCGATCATCATCGCGATGCAGCCGTTTGCGGCGGCCGCGATCGCCTGGCTTTGGCTGAGTGAGCGGGCGCGGCCCGGCACATTGCTGGCAAGCCTCGTCGCGCTCGCGGGTGTGGCCATCACCGTCAGCGGCGCCGCTGATATCACAGATTACAGGGGCATCGGCCTTGCCTGCGTGATGGTGCTGGCGATTTCGTTGATGACGGTGGTGATCCGCCGGCACAAAGGGACGCCGATGATTGCCGCCGCGGCGCTCTCGAACTTTCTCGGCACCGCCGTCAGCTTGCCGTTGGGGCAGGGCATCGGCGCGGTCACCGGCGCGGATCTCGGCGTGCTTGCGATGTTCGGGGCATGCCAGGTCGGTCTCGGTCTCACCCTGTTCACGATCGGCTCCAGATTGCTGCCGTCCGCGCAGGCCTCGCTGATCGCCACGCTTGAAACGCCGCTGATGCCGTTCTGGGTGTGGCTGGCGTTTGCCGAAGTGCCGTCGCTGCACGCCCTGATCGGCGGCGCGCTGGTGATGGGGGCGGTCGTCGCCGACATCGTGGCCAGCCAGCGGGCCGAGCCGGTGCGGCGATGATGCGCGCTATTCCTCCGGCTCGGTCGTGAACAGCAGCGGGTAGCCCTTGGCGCGGCCGGCGTCGGTAGCGCGCGTCGCCTTGGTCTCGGCGACATCCCTGGTGAACACCGCGACCACACAGACGCCGCGCTGGTGCGCG
The DNA here is from genome assembly GCF_050435825.1 of Bradyrhizobium sp. I1.14.4. NCBI lineage: Bacteria > Pseudomonadati > Pseudomonadota > Alphaproteobacteria > Hyphomicrobiales > Nitrobacteraceae > Bradyrhizobium > Bradyrhizobium sp. I1.14.4. The sequence goes on from NZ_JBNDLA010000012.1 coordinate 173,730, forward strand.
GTCAGCATCACCTTGTAGGCCTGGTCGTCGGTCATGCGGAATTCACCTTTCAGCACGGTGACGACGAATTCGCGCGGCGTGTAGTCGTCGTTGACCAGGATCACCTTGTGCAGGCGTGGCCGCTCGACCTTGGTCTTCGTCCTGGTTTTCGGCTTGACGACGGTATCGGGCATCGCCCGGCGCTCCCTCGTGATTGCCCCGTAAGAATACCGTCTTCCGCCGTCTGTTGGAACCGCTCGAATTGCACGGCGTCATTGCGGCAACGGCACGTGTTGCCTCATGCGAGGCAAGTGACGTCTAATCTGCAAGCGCCTAACTTGAATGTGAAGGACAGATGATATCAGCGCTTTTCGCCGCCTGATTTGCGTGTCACCATGACATCATACGACGGGAGGGCCGCAATGCGCTGGTATGTCTCGATCGGAGCGGTGCTTGTCGCAGGCATGTTGGCCAGCGGCGATGTGGCCGGTGTTGCCGCGCCCGGCCCGGGAACTCAGCCCGGCCATCGCGTCGCCGAAAAGGAATCCACGCCGAGTGTCGACATCGAGTTGATCGTCGCGGTGGACGTCTCCTACTCGATGGACATGGACGAACTCGCGATCCAGCGCGAGGGCTATGCGCAGGCGATCGTCTCCAAGGATTTCCTGCAGGCGCTGAAGGCCGGGCCGAACGGCAAGATCTCGATCACCTATTTCGAGTGGGCCGCCTCCAACGACCAGAAGGTCATCATCCCCTGGCGGGTGATCGACGGCCCCGAATCCGCAGACGCGGTCTCCGCCGAGATCATGAAGACACCGGTGCGCCGCGCCTCGCGCACCTCGATCTCCGGCGCGATCTATTTTGCGATCCCGATGTTCGACGAAAATCCGCATCGCGGCCTGCGCCGCGTGATCGATATTTCCGGCGACGGGCCCAACAACAACGGCGCGCCGATCACGCCTGCGCGCGATGCGGCCCTCGACAAGGGCATCGTCATCAACGGCCTGCCGATCATGGTGAAGGAGCCGTCCTACTCCACGATGGATATCGAGAATCTCGACTACTACTACGAGGACTGCGTGATCGGCGGGCCGGGCTCTTTCGTGGTCACGATCAAGGATCGCGAAAAGTTCAAGGAGGCGATCCGCACCAAGCTGCTGCTCGAAGTCGCCGGCCGTACCCCCGAGCACCCGATCGTGCGGACCGCCGAGAAGGAGCCGCGGGTCAATTGCATGATTGGCGAGAAGATCTGGCAGGATCGCTGGGGGCGGTAGCGATCGCGTTCACGGTTGTTCGCTAACCCACCGTACAAATCTCTCGAACGTCGTTCTCGAGTTCGCGCAACGTCCGCAACGCGGCGGCGTGCTTGGCGGCCCCGATCTGCCGCCACACCACGGCGACACGCTCGGCGAGATCGCGAACCGTCACCGGAAAATTCGCCGCCTGCGCCGGCGCGCCCTTTTCGTTGATCAGATACTGCCCGTTCAGCGCAAACAGCACCTGCGCCATGCAGGCCAGCGCGCGATAGGCGCAGCCCGCGATATGCGTGCTGTCGTCACGCGGCAGCGCAAGCTCGGCATTCTCGATGCTGAACAGGATTTCCCATTGAAAGCGCCGCACCAGGGCATCGCGCAGCGCGGGCGGGTAAGGTGCGGTCTTTGCTTTCAGCGCCGCGACGAGGCCGTCGGGATCGTGCAGGGCACGGCACAGCGCGACCTCGCCCATCCAGATCGCCGAGCCGAAGCCATGCGGATGGCCCGGCTGGTAGTACATGCTGATCTCACCGTTCCGGCAGGTGTCGATGACGTCAGTGACCTGTTCGATGCTGCGGTAGAGCAGGTCGACCTTGCGGCCGCCGATCGTGAGCCAAGCGCCGCCGATGATCCAGGGGCCCCATTCGCCGACCGGCGTCACATGGACAGCAGCAGGATCGTCGACCAGGCTCGTCACCGCCGCACGCAGCCGATCGATATCCGGAGTGGCGCCATCCCGATAATAGAGGCCGAGATCATGGTCGGAGGCTTCATGCGCCGTGCCGCGCGCCCGTGAACCGCCGAGCACGATAGCGGCGACGCCCGGAACGTCGGCAAGGACGGGAATGACGCGTTCAAGCAGCGGATCGTTCGACATGGAGCGCAGACTATAGCGAGGACATCGCGCTGCGATAGTCACAGCGTCGTCTCAGCGCGCAAACCGCGCCACCAGCTCGACATGCGGGGTGTGGCGGAACTGATCGACCGGGGTGACGGCCGCGATTTTATAGTCGCCATCGATCAGGATCCTTGCGTCGCGCGCAAACGTCGCTGCGTTGCAGGACACCGCGACGATCACCGGCACCTTGCTTGCCGCCAGCTGGGTGACCTGCGCCTGCGCGCCCTGCCGGGGCGGATCGAACACGACGGCGTCATAGTCGCGCAATTCCTGCGGCATCAAGGGGCGGCGGAACAGGTCGCGTGCCTCGGCCTTGAGGGGCTTCAGCCCCGGCGTCGATTGCGCTGTCTTCTGCAGTGCCGCGATCGCACCCGCGTCGCTGTCGAATGCCGCGATCCGGGCCTTCTCCGCGAGCCGAAGCGCGAACGGGCCGACGCCGCAAAACAGGTCGGCGATGTGCTTGGCGCGTCCACACTGCTCGCGAACCACCGCCGCAAGCGTCTCCTCGCCCTTGACGGTCGCCTGCAGGAACGAGCCCGGCGGCAGCACGACCTTCGCCTTTCCGATCGCAATCTCGGGGGAGCCGCGCAGCAGCACCAACTCGCCGTGCCGCGTCAGCCGCGCCAGCCGGTGTGTCTCTGCGACGCGCGACAGAGTGGTGATCAGGCTGGTCGGCAGCGCGCCGGAGCCGCGCACATCGATGTCGAGGCCGTTGACGGTCGCGGTGACCTGGATGTCGAGCGGCTTGTCGATCGAGATCAGCGGCTCGGCGACGGCCCAGGCCGCCTCGAGCGCGCCGTCGAGCGTGGGATCGAGGATCGGACAGCGGTCGACGGGGATGATGTCGTGCGAACCCGAAGCGGCGAAGCCGACCTTCAGGACCTCATGGGTGCCCATGCGTCCGTGCAGCGTGATGCGGCGGCGGCCCGCGCCATGGGCGTCGAGCAGCGGCGCGACTTCGGCAGCGATCTTCGCCTGCGCCAGCGTCTCGACCACGATGTTGCGCTTCCAGGCTTGGTAGGGCGCGTCGTTCCAGTGCTGGATCGCGCAGCCGCCGCAGACGCCGAAATGCGGGCAGAACGGCGCGATGCGCTCGGGGCTTTGGTGCGTGATCCGCGTGAGCCGCCGCCGGTCGGGGTGGTTGCCGGGAACGTCGTCGACCTCGACCCTTTCGCCGGCCAGCGTGTAGGGCACGAAGACCGGCTGCGAGCCGTCGATCGCGACGCCGTCGCCGCGGTGGCCGACATGATCGATGGTGAGAAGCTCAGCCACGGCGCGCGCCGAGGAAGAATTCGATATTGCCATCGCCGCCCGTGATCGACGACGGGAACACCTCAATGTCGGTGCAGCCAAGGGAAGCGGCAAAGGCGGCGATATCGTCGCAGATTTCCTGGTGCACCATCGCGTTGCGGATGACGCCGCGCTTGGAGTGTTTGCGCGCCGCCTCGAATTGCGGCTTGATCAGCGCCAGCAAATGCATCGGGGCTGCCGCCAGCGACAGCGCCACCGGCAGCACCAGCTTCAGCGAGATGAAGCTGACATCGATCACGACGATGTCGGGCCGCGCCGGCAGGCGCTTGCCCTCGAAGTTCCTGATGTCGGTCTCCTCCATGGAGACGATCTTCGGATGCCCCTGCAGCGAGGGATGCAACTGGCCGTGGCCGACATCGATGGCAAACACGAGGCTCGCGCCGTTGGCGAGCAGCACTTCGGTGAAGCCGCCGGTCGAGGCGCCGACGTCGAGGCAGATATGGCCCTCGACGTCGATCGGGTAATGCTCGAGCGCGCCGGCGAGCTTGACGCCGCCGCGCGAGACATAGGGATGCGCCGGCTCGGCGGTGAGTGCGGCGCCGGGCGCTACGATCTCGGACGCTTTTGCAATCCGTTTGCCGTCGGCGGTGACGAGGCCGGCGTCGATGGCGGCGCGCGCCCGCGCCCGGCTTTCGAACAAGCCGCGCTCGACCAGCAGCACATCGATGCGCTTGCCGGCGGATGCGTCATTGTCGTTGTCGCCCGCCTTGGTCACTTGGCCGCCTGCCGGCGCTGCGCGGCGGCGGCGAGCCGCACGCAGGCCTCGAAGGAGGTGAGGTCGTGCCAGAGGTCGGCCGACGGCTCCCGCGGGGTCACCAGCGGGCTGCCGTGCAGATCGAGCGCGTGCATCATCATCAGATTGTCTGATAATCCAAACTCTTCCACCGTCAGCCCCTCCGCGTCGATCAGGCGTCCGTCGGATGCCGGAACGACTTGCTGCTGCCGCGCCACGCGATTGGCGTAGGACGTGGGATCGTTCGAATAGGCGAGGCACAGCTTGCCGCGTCCCGCCATGTAGCCGAGTTCGTAGACGGTGCCTGCGTCGGCACTGGGGCCGCGAAACGGCGTCAAATTGGCGATGATGGCGTCGGCAGCCTCCATCATCGCCTCGTTGCTTTTGAATATCTTGAACGAGGCGCCGGCGACTGTGGGATCGATGCTGTTGTCGAGCGGATAGAGCCCGGTCAGCCCGTGATAGGCGCAAACCTCCGCCTTCCGGCGGCCGATCTCCACGGCATCCGGCAGGAACACGTCAGGACCTGCCAGATAGATTTTCATGGACTTGCCGGCGGTAGATTCTTGTTTTGACGCGTTTTCTTCACGCGAACCGATATCCACTTCGCTCGAAAACGCTTCCGGAAGGCGCCGCCCGGAACGATTACGCGAGCTTGACGGTCTCGGTCTTGTAATCCTTGCCGAGGGTTTCGAACACCTTGGCAACGATGCTCTTGGCGTCGAGACCCGCGCGGGCATACATCGCCGCCGGCGAGTCGTGGTCGAGGAACACGTCGGGCAGGATCATCGAGCGGAATTTCAGCATCCCGCCGTCGAGCATCGCGTTGTCCGACAGGAACTGCATGACATGCGAGCCGAAGCCGCCGATCGAGCCTTCCTCGATCGTGATCAGGATCTCGTGGTCGCGCGCGAGCTTCATGATCATCTCTTCGTCGAGCGGCTTCATGAAGCGCGCATCGGCGATCGTGGCGGAGAGGCCGTGGGCGGCAAGCTCGTCGGCCGCCTTCTCGCACTCGGCGAGGCGGGTGCCGAAGGAGAGCAGGGCGACCTTCTTGCCCTCGCGGATGATACGGCCCTTGCCGATTGGCAAGGGTACGCCGACTTCCGGCATCTCGACGCCGCGGCCCTCGCCGCGCGGATAGCGCAGCGCGCTCGGACGGTCGTTGATCGCAACCTGCGTCGCCACCATGTGGACCATTTCCGCCTCGTCGGAGGCGGCCATGATCACGAAGTTCGGCAGGCAGCCGAGATAGGCGTTGTCGAACGAACCCGCATGGGTCGCGCCGTCGGCGCCGACCAGACCGGCGCGGTCGATCGCGAAGCGGACCGGAAGGCTCTGGATCGCGACGTCATGGACCACCTGGTCGTAGCCGCGCTGCAGGAAGGTCGAATAGATCGCGCAGAACGGCTTGTAGCCTTCGGTGGCGAGGCCGGCGGCGAAGGTCACCGCGTGCTGCTCGGCGATGCCGACATCGAAGGTGCGGTCCGGGAACGCCTTGTTGAAGATGTCGACGCCGGTGCCCGACGGCATCGCCGCGGTGATGGCGACGATCTTCTCGTCCTTCTCCGCTTCCTTGACGAGGCTCTGGCCGAACACGTTCTGGTAGGCCGGCGCATTCGGCTTGGCCTTGGCCTGGGTGCCGGTCGCGACGTCGAACTTGACGACGGCGTGGTACTTGTCGGCGGAGGCTTCGGCCGGGCCGTAGCCCTTGCCCTTCTGGGTCACGACGTGAACCAGGATCGGCCCGGTCTCCATGTCGCGAACGTTCTTCAGCACCGGCAGCAGATGGTCGAGATTGTGGCCGTCGATCGGGCCGACATAGTAGAAGCCGAGCTCTTCGAACAGCGTGCCGCCGTCCATCATGAAGCCGCGGGAATATTCCTCGACGCGGTTGGCGCGGTTGGCGAGGATCTTCGGCAGCCGCTTGTTGATCTGCTTGGCCGCCTCGCGCAGCGAGCGGTAGGTCTTGCCCGAGTAGAGACGCGACAGATAGGCGCTCATCGCGCCGACCGGCGGCGCGATCGACATGTCGTTGTCGTTGAGGATCACGATCAGGCGCGAGTTCATCGCGCCGGCGTTGTTCATCGCCTCATAGGCCATGCCCGCCGACATCGCGCCGTCACCGATCACGGAGATAACGTTGTTCTTGCCGCCGGAGAGGTCGCGCGCCACGGCCATGCCGAGGCCGGCCGAGATCGAGGTCGAGGAGTGCGCGGCGCCGAACGGATCATAGTCGCTCTCGGTGCGCTTGGTGAAGCCGGAGAGGCCGCCGCCGGTGCGCAGCGTGCGGATGCGGTCGCGGCGTCCGGTCAGGATCTTGTGCGGGTAGGCCTGGTGGCCGACGTCCCAGATCAGGCGGTCGCGCGGGGTGTCGAAGATGTAGTGGATGGCGGTGGTCAGTTCGACCACGCCGAGGCCGGCGCCGAAATGGCCGCCGGTCACCGACACGGCGTCGATGGTTTCCTGGCGGAGCTCGTCGGCAACTTGCCGCACCTGCTCGACCTTCAGCTTGCGCAGGTCATCGGGCGTGTGAATAGTGTCAAGAAGCGGCGTTTTACTAAATGTGGTCACAGCGAATTTCCAATTTTTGCCTGTCGGAACGAACGGCCCGACGCGAGATGGGTTGGCGCGCACACCGCGCAGCGAATGCCAGACACTGGGTCCCGCCCCGGCAGGCCGTGCCTGGTTGTAAGCCTAGATTCACTCCGGATTGGACCACGTGATATGCATCACCTTGGTCGCTCTTCACCCGTCCCGGTTCAGTTTTGTCGAACCATTTGAGATGCTTGCCGCCCGAAAAATTCGGGCCGCCCGCCAACCTCAAATGCCCATAGAACTGGAAGCATTACACCAAAGCTGTAGCCAAAGCCAACCCGATAGGGGGCGCAGGGTTCCTATGCGGTGCATTGAAAAACCTAGATTTTTCAATGCTTGGACCGAGGTCAGGTTCCAATTCGCCCATTTTTGCGGCAGCCAGCCGGTCCGGATCGGCCTGATTCGCAGCCGCACCCGATCGCCGCGGTCACCCCTGCGGCGCAACAGATTTCCGGAAATACGCAGCAACAATTGCCCGCGGTCGCGGACATCATGTCGCACGGTCGTGGTGGTCGGCGCCTTCCGGCGCTACTGCACGTCGAGCGGCTCGGTGCCGGTCGGCTGGCCGGAGGCATCGGTGGTGATCTTGTCGACGCGGGCCTCGGCCTGGCGCAGCAATTCCTCGCAGCGCCGCTTCAGCGCCTCGCCGCGTTCGTAGATCGCGACCGATTCCTCAAGCGGGACCTTGCCGTCCTCGAGCCGTTTGACGATCGATTCGAGTTCCTCGATCGCCCGTTCAAAGGAGAGCTTCTTCACGTCGGCTTGAGTGTTTTCGGCCATTCTTTGCGTTCCCGATTGCGCGGATCAGATCGCAACCTGATCTAGTCGTCCAAGCATGACCTGTCGCAGGCCATGCTCGCCCCGGCGCAGAATCAATCGAATTTTTGCGGGCGTATTGTGGCGGGGATTTACGCGCCCAGCAATGCGGTGACGTGAGAAGCCACCGACTCTTTCAGACCCTGCAGGTCATAGCCGCCTTCCAGGACCGAGACTACGCGGCCGCCGGCGCTCTTGTCGGCGAGATCCATCAGCTTGCGTGTGACCCAGCCGAAATCCTCCCCCGTCAGGTTGATCGAGGCCAAGGGATCGCGGTGATGTGCGTCGAAGCCCGCGGAGATGACGACGAGTTCGGGGGAAAACTTCTCGAGCTGCGGCAGGATCAGGTTCTCGAAAGCGGAGCGGAACTTGGCGCCGCCGTCGCCGGGCGCCAGCGGCGCGTTGACGACCGTGTCGTGCTCGCCGCGCTCGCCGGCAGCGCCGGTGCCCGGGAACAGCGGCATCTGGTGCGTCGAGCAATACATCACGGTCGGGTCGGCCCAGAAGATATCCTGCGTGCCGTTGCCGTGATGGACGTCGAAATCGACGATCGCAGCGCGCTTGATGCCGTATTTGCGCTGCGCGTGGCGCGCGGCGATCGCGACATTGTCGAAGAAGCAGAAGCCCATCGGCGTCGATTTCTCGGCGTGATGCCCGGGCGGGCGCACCGCGACGAAGGCGTTTTGATGCTTGCCTTCCATCACAGCATCGGCGGCGGCCACCGCGCCGCCGACGCCGCGCATCACGGCTTCCCAGGTGCCCGGCGACATCGAGGTGTCGCCGTCGACATAGATCATGCCCGAAGTGGGCGCGATGTGGCGCAGCTCGCCGACATAATGCTCGCCATGGCAGAGCAGCACGGTGTCGAGGTCGCCTTCCGGCGCGAGATCACGGACCAGCGTCTTGAAGCGGTCTTCGCCGAGCACCTCGGCAACCGCGCGGAGCCGGTCGGGGCGTTCGGGATGTCCGGGCGGGGTCAGGTGATCGAGGCAGGCGGGGTGCGTCAGAAGCAGTGTCATGCAAATTCCCGGCGCCATGGAGGCGCGTGCGAGGACGCATGATCCGGAAACGTGCGCAGCGGTTTTCCGGACGAGATCATGCGCGAACAGTTCCTAATCTAGGCCGTTACCGGCCTACCGGAAAGGGCCCAGCTTCGATCCTGATCCTCATCGAAATCCATGGGCTGTCATGCCCCGCGCATGCGGGGCATCCAGTACGCCGCGGCGTCAGTGACAGTACGCCGCGGCGTCAGTGAGGAACCACGCGGCCGCAGGGTACTGGATACCCCGCATGCGCGGGGTATGACACCTCGGAGTTGGGCAAAGCTTCGCGTGCTGCTGCCGGCTCAATTGATCCGCTCGATCCGCTTTCCGGCCGCCGGGCCGACCGGGCTGTTGGCCTTGAAGTAGGCATAGAGTGCATCGACGTCGTAGATGCCGAACTGCTGCGCTGTTCCTTCCTTGAACACCGTGAAGCCGTCGCCGCCCTCGGCGAGGTAATTATTCACGGTGACGCGGTAGCTCGCGGCCGGATCGATCGGCTTGCTGTCGAGCGACATCCGCGCGGCGATGATGCGCGCGCCATCGGGCTTGCTCGCATCCCACGCATAAGCAAAGCCTCTTGAAACTTGCAGGGCGCGCGGTCGTTTAGGGTCGGCCCATTGCTGCTCCAGCACGTCCTTCAGCTGCTTGCCGGTCAGCGTCATCGTCACGAGCTGGTTGCGGAACGGCTGGCTTGCGAAGATATCGGCATAGGTGACCGCGCCGTCCTCGCGCCTGACGATATCGGTGCGCACGCCGCCGGGATTGGTGAAGGCGATCAACGCGCCGCCGTTGGGCTCAGCGCTGGTTGCGAGCAGCTGTGCATCGGCAACGATATCGCCGAGCGGGCTTTCGCCTGTCTCGGCGGGCGTACGCGACAGCGTTTCCGTGACCGAGCCTGCCGCGCGGTTGGCGATCGGCGCGGCCAGCCGGTCATAGGCTTCCAGCAGCGCGCTCTGCTCGGGATCCTTGGCCGTGCCGGCGATCCGCACGATGGTATTGTCGGCCTTAGCGCTGATCACGTCACGGGTCTTCGGATCGAGCTGAAGATCGATCGCAGTGACCAGCGTGCCGTATTTGTCGCCGGAGGTGACGAGACGTCCGTCGATCTCGCAGACATAGGCTTGGTGGGTGTGGCCGGAGATCACGACGTCGACCGCCTTGTCGAACTTGTGGACGATGTCGACGATCGGCCCGGAGATCCCGGGACATTCATTATAGCCGCCGGTTGGAAACCCGCCTTCGTGGATCAGCACCACGATCGCCTCGACCCCGCGCGCCTTCAGTTCGGGGATCAACGCATTGACGGTCTCCGCCTCGTCGCGGAATTCGAGGCTCGCGACGCCGGCCGGCGACACCAGGTTCGGCGTGTTCTTCAGCGTCAGCCCGATGAAGGCCACCGGAATGCCGTCGAATTCCTTGATCTCGTAGGGCGGAAACACCGGCTTGCCGGTGGCCCTGTCGATCGTAGAGGCGGCGAGATAGCGGAATTTGGCGCCGGTGAAGGGGTGCGGCCCCTGGCACTTGTCGACCGGATGGCAGCCGCCATTCTGCATCCGCAGCAGCTCGTCCTTGCCCTCGTCGAATTCATGATTGCCGACCGACGAGATCGCAAGCCCCATCATCGACAGCGACTCGATGGTCGGCTCGTCGTGAAACATCGCCGATAGGAATGGGCTCGCGCCGATCAGGTCGCCGGCCGCGACGAAGATGCTGTTCTTGTGTCCTACCCGCAGCTGCCTGACAACGGTTGCCACCCGCTCGGCGCCGCCGGCGGGCACCATGATCTTCCTGGTCGGATCAGCGGGATCGGTGATGCGGATGCCGCCCGGCGGCGGCCGCAGATAGCCGTGGAAATCGTTGATCGCGAGAATGCGCAAGTCGACTGGCGCTGCGGCGCTCTGCGCCAGGAAGGGGCTTGCCGCGACCAGTCCGAGTGCGCAGAGGGCGGCGAGAGGTGTGAGGCGGGGCTGTCTCATGACCGGTCCATGGAACACACGATCATGGCGCGACGCCACTACAATTTTGCGACGCTTCGTTTCAATCCTTCGTGCGCGCCATGAATGCCCGGAAGGCGTCGACCGCTTCCTTGGAACGCATCCGTTCGCTGAACAGATGGTTCTCCTGCTCGATGCGGCGGGTGACGTCCTCCGGCGGCAGCCGGATCAGCCGCCGCGAGATCGCCACCGCCTCGGCCGGCAGCGCGCAGATCTCGCGCGCCACCTTGTGCGCCTCGACCTCGGCATGGCCCGGCGCGACCACGGTGTTGACGAAGCCGGCGACGCGGGCATCGTCGGCCGACATGGTGCGACCCATCACCAGCATCGCGAAGGCGCGCTGGTGGCCCATCATGCGCGGCATCAACAGGCTGGAGGCGCCTTCCGGCACCAGGCCGAAATTGGAGAACGGCGTCGAGAACAGCGCGGCCTTGCTGGCCAGCACATAGTCGCAGTGGAACAGCATCGTGGTGCCGATGCCCATCGCGACGCCGTCGACGGCGGCGATGATCGGCTTCACATTGTGGGCCAGTGAGTACAGGAACTTGACCAGGTCGGAGGCGGGCGGCGTCTCGCCGCTCGAGGTGCCCTGCTCGAGCAGGTCCTCGATGTCATTGCCGGCCGTGAACACGCCTGACCCGCCGGTGATGATCAGGCAACGGATTTTTGGATTGTTCTGCGCCTTGTCGATCGCATCGCTGAGCGCGCGAAACATCTCCTGGGTGATCGCGTTCTTCTTCTCGGGCCTGCGCAGCCGGATCACGCGCGTGGCGGCTTCGTCGGTCACTATGACATGCGCGGTCATCAAGCGGTCCCAGGGTCGGCCGGCATCGTCGCCGGTGGAGGTCGTGTAGCCATCCTACATGATCCCGTGCGAGCCCCAAGAGCTCCAGCGTGTTCCGCGACGCTTTTCCTCCTGGACGATACTCTTGGACGAGCATGAGGACGGCGCAATGCAGTTAACCGGAATTTTGTGACTCCGGGCAGGGGACCTTGGTCGTGGGGCGGACCTGCACGGTGATGCCGCGCAGATTGGCCGCGCCACGATGGCGCAGCTGGCCCGCCGGTATTCCGGCGAGAAACATTTCGTGGTCCGCGGCATTCACCCCTGCAGCCCGGCAGCCCATGCAGAGCTCATGCTCGGTTCCGTCCCTGAGGCGCCGGCTCGCGTGAGAGGAGAGCATCATGCAGATCTCCGGACGTTTGGAACTATCCCGGCGCCATCTGTTGGTTGTTGGAGCCGCCTCGCTTGCGTCGTCGTCGATCGCGCCGCCGCCGCCCGCGGCCGCCCAATCTGCCCCGACCGGAGCGCCCGTGATGACGAGAGTATCCTTTGACGTGAACGGTGAAACCCATCAGCTCGAGCTCGATACCAGGACCACGCTGCTCGATGCCTTGCGTGAGCATCTGCACCTGACCGGTACCAAGAAGGGCTGTGACCACGGCCAATGCGGTGCGTGCACGGTGATCATTGACGGACGGCGGATCAATTCATGCCTGACGCTCGCCGTGATGCATCAGGGCGACGAGATCACGACAATCGAGGGTCTCGGCACGCCGGACGGGCTGCATCCGCTGCAGGCGGCGTTCGTCGAGCACGATGGCTATCAGTGCGGCTATTGCACGCCGGGCCAGATCTGCTCGGCGGTCGCGGTGCTTGCCGAGGTCAAGGCCGGCATCCCCAGTCATGTCACGGCCGATTTGAATGCGCCGGTGCGATTGACCAATGCCGAGCTTCGCGAGCGCATGAGCGGCAACATCTGCCGCTGCGGCGCCTATTCCAACATCGCCGAGGCGATCAGCGAAGTCGCCGGGAGGAGCGCATGAGATCATTCAGCTATGAGCGTGCCAGCTCGCCGGGCGCCGCGGCCGCAGCCGCCGCCGGCACCGCGAACGCAAAGTTCATCGCCGGCGGCACCAATCTGCTCGACCTGATGAAGCTCGAGATCGAGACGCCGGCCCATCTGATCGACGTCAACGGCCTGGCGCTCGACCGGATCGAGGCGACCGCGGACGGCGGCCTGCGGATCGGCGCGCTGGTGCGCAACACCGACCTGGCCGCGGATCGGCGCGTGCGGCGTGACTACGGCGTGCTGTCGCGCGCGCTGCTCGCCGGCGCTTCGGGCCAGCTGCGCAACAAGGCGACGACTGCGGGAAATCTGCTGCAGCGGACGCGCTGTCCCTATTTCTACGACACCAATCTGCCATGCAACAAGCGCAAGCCCGGCAGCGGCTGTGCCGCGATCGGCGGCTTCAGCCGTCAGCATGCGGTGGTCGGTGCAAGCGACGCCTGCATCGCGACCCACCCGAGCGACATGGCGGTGGCGATGCGCGCGCTCGATGCGATGGTTGAGACCGTGCGGCCAGACGGCACCACGCGCAGCATCCCGATCGCGGACCTGCATCGCTTGCCCGGTGACAGTCCCGAGATCGAAACCACTCTGCAAGCCGGCGAATTGATCACCGCGGTGACGCTGCCAAAACCCGTCGGCGGCACGCAGGCCTATCGCAAGGTCCGCGACCGCGCCTCTTATGCCTTTGCATTGGTCTCGGTCGCGGCGATCGTGCAGCGCGACGGCACCGGCCGCGTCGCGCTCGGCGGCGTCGCACACAAGCCGTGGCGGGTCGAGGCGGCGGAGGCGGAGTTGCCTGATGGCGCCAAGGCGGTCACGGCGCGGCTGTTCGCCGATGCAAGGCCGACCAGGGACAATGCGTACAAGCTGCCGCTCGCCGAGCGAACGCTGGCGGCGGTGCTGCGCGAGGCCAGGGCTTGAGATGAGGAATTAGGACATGCGCTTTGAACATCCCGCGACCTTCAACCCGATCGATCAGCTCAGGGTGATCGGTCATCCGACCAGCCGGATCGAAGGGCCCAAGAAGACCACGGGCACTGCGCCCTACGCCTATGAGCGGCACAACGTCGTGGCCAACCAGGCCTATGGCTATGTGGTCGGCTCCGCGATCGGCAAAGGCCGGATCGCCGCGATTGATTTCGAAGCGGCGAAGGCTGCGCCCGGCGTGCTCGCCATCGTCACTGCGGACAACGCCGGCAAGCTCGGCAAGGGCGAGCGCAACGCGGCGCCGCTGCTCGGCGGGCCCGAGATCGCGCATTACCACCAGGCCGTCGCCATCGTCGTCGCCGGGACATTTGAGCAGGCGCGCGCCGCGGCGCAACTGGTCCGGATCGATTACGTAAAGGGCGACGGCAAATTCGATCTTGCCGCTGAACGAGATAAGACCAGCACGCCGAACCCCTCGTTTGGCGGCCCGGCCGATACCGCCGTCGGCGATTTCGCCTCCGCCTTCGCCGCAGCGCCCGTGCAGCTCGACGCCACCTACACCACGCCCGATCAGGGCCACGCGATGATGGAGCCGCATGCCTCGATCGCGGCCTGGAATGGCGACAAGCTCACGGTCTGGACCTCGAACCAGATGATCGCCTGGGGTGCGGAGGACCTGGCGAAGACGCTTGGTATTTCCAGGGAGAATGTCCATGTGGTGTCGCCCTATATCGGCGGCGGCTTCGGCGGCAAATTGTTCCTGCGCGCGGACGTGCTGCTCGCCGCGCTCGGCGCGCGCGCGGCGGGCCGTCCGGTCAAGGTCGCGCTGCAACGTCCGCTGATGTTCAACAACACCACGCACCGGCCGGCGACCATCCAGCGCATCCGCATCGGCGCCGAGCGCGACGGCAGGATCACCGCGATCGGCCATGAAAGCTGGTCCGGCAATGTCAGCGGGGGCGAGCCCGAGATGGCGGTGAGCCAGACGCGGCTGCTCTATGCCGGCGCCAACCGGATGACGGCGACGCGGCTGGCGGCGCTCGATCTGCCCGAGGGCAATGCGATGCGTGCTCCCGGAGAAGCCTCCGGCATGATGGCGCTCGAGATCGCGATCGACGAACTCGCCGAGAAGCTCGGTGTCGATCCGGTCGCGCTGCGCATCACCAACGACACCCAGGTCGATCCGGAGCATCCGCAGCGGCCCTTCTCGCAGCGGCAACTCGTGCAGTGCTTGAGCGACGGCGCGGCGCGGTTCGGCTGGAGCAAGCGCAACCCGAAACCCGGCCAGGTCCGCGATGGACGCTGGTTGCTCGGGATGGGCGTTGCCGCCGCCTTCCGCAACAATCTCGTGACCAAATCGGCGGCGCGCGTTCGTCTCGACCAGCAGGGAACGGTGACGGTCGAGACCGACATGACCGACATCGGAACCGGCTCCTACACCATCATCGCACAAACCGCCGCCGAGATGATGGGCGTGCCGCTGGACAAGATCGGCGTGCGGCTCGGCGATTCCGACTTCCCGGTATCCTGCGGCTCAGGCGGGCAGTGGGGCGGTAACAATTCCACCGCCGGCGTCTATGCGGCCTGCGTCAAGCTGCGCGAGACCATTGCGCAGAAGCTCGGTTTCAACTCGGCAGAGGCGATATTTGCCGACGGCGTGGTCCGCTCCGGCAATCGCAGCGTGCCGCTGGCGCAGGCGGCCGGTGGAGGCGATCTCGTCGCGGAGGACGCCATCGAGTATGGCGACCTCGCCAAGACCTATCAGCAATCGACCTTCGGCGCGCATTTCGTCGAGGTCGGCGTCGATGCCGACACGGCGGAAATTCGCGTGCGGCGGATGCTTGCGGTCTGCGCGGCAGGCCGCATCCTCAATCCGAAGGCGGCGCGCAGCCAGGTGATCGGTGCGATGACGATGGGCGTGGGCGCGGCCTTGATGGAGGATCTGGTGGTCGACAAGCGTCACGGCCTGTTCGTCAATCACGACCTCGCCGCCTACGAGGTGCCGGTTCATGCCGACATTCCGCATCAGGACATGGTCTTCCTCGACGAGACCGACCCGATGTCGTCGCCGATGAAGGCCAAGGGCGTCGCCGAGCTCGGCATCTGCGGCGTCGCCGCCGCAGTCGCCAACGCGGTCTATAATGGGACCGGCGTACGCGTGCGCGAATACCCGATCACGCTCGACAAGCTACTCGCGCTGATGCCGGAGCCGGCCTAGAGCTTCGGTTCTGATAGAATCAGAACCGAAGCTCTAAATTCTTGTTTTGACGCGTTTTCTTCACGCGAACCGGTATCCACTTCGCTCGAAAACGCTCTAGCCGCGCCCGACAAACGAGCCGATGCCGCGGCCGATCGCGGCGCCGTGCTCAAGCAGCGCGCCGAGGTGATCGCCGGGGACCGACATCGCATAGAGGCCGTTCTCAGCTGCAAAACGCTGCATCGGCGCATGCGGGCCGTCGTCCTGGCCGTTCCAGAGCAGCACCGGCACGCGCGAGGAGAGCACGGCGTCCTTGGCGCCGTCGACCTGACCGAGCGCATCGAAGCAGGCGCGCACGCCGCCTTCGAGATCCGGCGTCACCCATTCGGCGAGCTGCGGCACGGTGCGGCGGGCAAAGGTGATGAAGGCGCCATAGGTCAGCGGGCCGGCATTGCCGCGCGGCAATCCGGTGAGAAAGTCCCAGCCGCCGATCGCCAGCGACGCCAGCCGCGTCGGGAAAAACCGGGCGACGCCGACCGCGACCCAGCCGCCCATCGAATGTCCCACCACATGCGCGCGCTCGCCGCCGAGATCGTCGATCACGGCAACGATGTCGCCGGCGCGCTGCGCCTGATTGTAGAGCGCCGGGTCGGCGGGCTTGTCGCTCAAGCCGTGCCCGAGCGAATCGACGCAGACGACACGAAAGCGATCGGCAAGCGCGTCGACCACGCCGCATTGCTTCCAGCTCGCGGCGTCGAGCAGCAGGCCGTGCTGCAGCACGATCAGCGGCCCGGATCCCTCGATGGTGTAGTGGATGCGCTGGCCCCGATGATTGGCAAAAGGCATTGATAGAGTTCCCCACGTTTCACCAGAGGTGAGCGCGGAGGCCTCGGTATTCAAGACCTCGTTCCGGATCGGGAACCAATCCACGTTGCCCGGAAGCTCGCCCTCAGCCGCCCCACACCGTGGCCTCGCTCCAGCCGAGGTCCTTGAACTCGGCTGCCCGGAGCGGGGCTTCGCCGGCCGAGAAAAATTCGTCGAGCTGCGGCGGCTTGACCGAGGTTTCCGAGAGCATCGCATGGGCCTGGCCGCGATGATGGATCTGATGCTGGAATAGATGCATCAGAAGACGGTCGCGCCGCTCGGTCTGCACGGTGGTGTCGCGATTGACTTTGACGGCATCATCGAGCCGTTCAGGCGTCAGCGCATCGGAATGAACGATCAGGCGCTGGTCGATCGCGCGCTGCGCAGCTTTCAGCTCGGCGACCGACGGGCAGGGTACTTCGTTGGCCCACGCTTTCGGCCCGAGCCAGCCGCCTTCGAGCGCGTCGATGTAGAAGAGGTCGACGACATGGATGTGGTTCAGCGTCGCCTGCAGGCTCGGGAAGAACCCGGTCCGCGCGGCGGCAAATTCCGCCTGGCTGAGACCGCCGCAGGCCGTGAGCAGGCGATGGTTGGCCCAGGCATTGTTGTAGGCAAGGGCACGAAAAGTCTGAACGAGGCTCGCCGGCATATCGGTCCTCACTGGATTGAATGGGTCAGGCAGGCGCCGCGGCCAGCCGGCCGACCCGCGACAGCAAGAGCTTCAGGATCGGCGATTTGTTGGCCTTGTGGTAGGCGAGCACCAGGTCCAGCGTCGGCGCCTCTCCCTGCACCGGGCGGGTGGTGATCGTATCCGGCAGATAGCGCGCCGTGTAGGCCGGCAGCAGCATTACCGCATGCGTGGAGGTGATCATCGATATCGCGTGCACGACATTGTGGACCTCGTGCTCCGGCTTGAGATCGATGCCGGCGCGGTTGAAATAGTCCAGCACGACACGGCGCACCGCCGGCGCCGATTTGGACGGCAGATAGAAGGTCTCGTTGCCGATGTCTTCCGGCGCGATGGCGGCCTGCGCTGCCAAACGGTGGTTGCTCGGAAACACGAAGACCAGCGGATCGGTGCGCACGCGCTTGCAGGCGAGGTCTTCCATGTTGTCGTCCGACCGCATGAAGGCGGCGTCGAGCTTGCGTCGCATCAGGGCCTTGGCGAGCAAAGGCGAGTAATCGCTCGACAGGCGGATGTCGATGCCGGGAAATTCCTCGCGCAGCACGCGGGTCACCTCGGGCAGCAGATCGATTTCGGCGCCTGACAGGAAGCCAAGCGAGAAAACGGGCTTCGGCGGCTGTGCTGCGCGCAGCGCCGCTTCCTTGGCAGCCTCGGCCTGCAACAGCGCCATTCTTGCGTGATCCAGAAACGCCCTGCCGGCCGCGGTCAGCTCGATGCCCTGGGCGCCGCGGTTCAGCAGCTGCACACCGACCTCCTGTTCGAGATCGCGGATCTGCCGGCTGAGCGAGGGCTGCGAGGTGTGGAGTTTCTGCTCGGCGGCAACCGTCAGGCTGCCTGCATCGGCCACGGCTACGAAGTAGCGCAGATGCCGGAGCTCCATCACCGTCTCCCGATCACAGCTTGCCAGTGCAGCCTGCCAAGTTTCGTTGCAATGTCTCGGCCATGTCTCGCAGGCATGGGGCCAGCTTACAAAGTCTTTTTCAAGCAGGCCAGCGCGCTCTATAGCGAAGCGTATTCCCATTGCGGGTTCTGCCTCGCAGGCAGAGGATCCGTGCGAAGCCAAGCCGGAGTGCGCATGCGGATAAGCCTCGGAGCATTGCTGCTGGTGCTGACGGGGCTCGGCAGCGCCGCGGCGCAATCCGGCGATCAAACGAGGGCAAGCGCCATGGATAACGACGTCGCAACGATCAAGCGGGCACTTGCCGGCAGCTGGGAGAGCATCGCGCCCGAGATCCGGCCGAGCAAGAGCCCGGATGGCTCGATCAAGCCGTTCTATCTCAAGCGTGCCTTCACTTACCAGTCCTCGGATCGCTTCGAGCTCGTGGTCGTCAACTCGGCCGATCCGTATGGCAAGGCGCCGCTGGCGCGGATCCGGATCGTTGGGCACATGCAGTGGCAGGGCGCACATCCGATCGCACCGGGCGCGCATAAGGTCGATTTCATCGCCGACGAGGCCTATGAAGTGATGCCGCTGACGCAGGGCTTTGCCGATGTGCTCAACAAGGTCGCTTCCGCCGGCTATTTGCCGTGGGCGGTCGACGCGCCGCAGAGCATCTTCGGCAAATCCTTCGCGCCCTTTGCGCTGAAGGAAGGCGCCAGCTTCATGGAATACGACCTCGTCTTTCTCAGGGGCGATCTGCTGTTCTGGGGCGCCCGCAATGTCGACGGCCGCGGCTTCGATACCGAGCAGAACCGCCCGACCAATCTGCAGATCCCGCTGGTGCGGAAGCAACCCTGATTTCGTCAAGGGAGCGTAGCCATGAACGCGTCGAACCAGGATCGCCGCGTCCAGTTCGTGCTGGACGCATTCGATACCCTGTTCAACAAGCGCGACTATGCCGCCGCCGAGCGGCTCTGGTCGCCTCGTTACATCCAGCACAGCGCGCACATTGCGCCGGGCCGGGACGGGCTGTTCGATCTCGTCAAGGGCTTGCCCGCGACGCTGCGCTATGAGAACCATGTTGGCGCGGCGAGCGGCGATTTCGTCATTCTGCACGGCCGGTTCAGCGGTCATGGTTTGCCGGCGGCGTGGGTCGTCGCCGATATCGTGCGAATGGAGGGGGACGTGCTCGCCGAGCATTGGGACGTCATCCAGGACGAGGCAAAGCGCGAACAGTCGCGCAGCGGCTTGCCGATGTTTGGCGATCGCTTCCCCGGCTGAGCCGGCGCGGCGAGCGCACATGGCGGCTGGGGAGACCGGACATGCAGCTTGCGAAGAACGTGATCGACATCGGCCTTTCCTCGAACAATCTCGAACCGATGTTGCGGTTCTGGCAGCAGGATGCCGGGCTTCGCTTCGACCATGTGCAGCCGATCCGCCGCGGCCAGAAGCAGTACCGGCACGACGCGCACGGATCGGTCATCAAGCTCAACCATCATGTCGATCTGCTGCCGGATGCGGCACCGAGCGGCTATCGCGAGCTGATGATTGCGCGAGAGGGCGTCGAAACGCCGCAGCGCATGGCCGACCCTGACGGCAATCGTGTTTGCCTGGTCACGCCGGGACATGACGGCATCACCCAAATTGCCGTTTCCATGGCCGTCCGCGACCTCGCCGCGCATCGCAGGTTCTACGGCGACATTCTCGGCTTTGCCGAGCAATCATGGTGGGGCGGTCCGGCGTTTCGCCTCGGCGACAGCCTCATCCTGCTCAGGGAAGATCGTGCCGCGACCGTCGATCCAATTCGGCAGGCGCGCGGCTGGCGCTACATCACGCTGCAGGTCGCCGATATCGACGCCGTGCATGACGAACTGCGCGCCAAGGGCGTGCGCGAGGGCCTCGCGCCGGTGACGCTTGGCGAGGTCGCGCGGATTTCCATGATCCTTGATCCCGACGGCAACTGGATCGAATTGTCCCGCCGCGCATCGATCGTCGGCAGCCTGTCCGACCACTAGACGGCACGCATCCGCATGCTTGAGGCGGCGTCCCGGTCGGGCATGATCGCTTTGCGCGGCTCGGTTAACCCTTTGTGTCCGGATATCAACCAAATTTTCTGCCCGCCGGAGGCGCGCCGATGATATGATAACGGACACGAACTTCATCTTGATAATCGCTTCATGCAGTCGATTTTCAGGCCGCGGCGGGTTCATCGATTTCCACGAGCGGCTATCGGCTCGGCTTGCCTGCTGCTGTTCGTCCGCTTGGCAAACGCCGAACCCATCGGCAATCCAGCGGTGACGCCGGCCGCGCGAGACGCTGGGCCAGCGCAAACGGAAACATCGCGTCCGAACACGAATATCGGAGAAAGCAATGGTCAGGCCGTCCGGTCGGCGCCGGACCAGCAACCCTCATCCGTTCCGCTTCCGGCGCAACCACCATCGGGGCCCAAGCTCGATGGGCCGCAACAATACTGCAAGGCGTTGGAGCAGGCCGCATTAGAGAACGGCTTGCCGCCGGATTTCTTCGTCCGGCTGATCTGGCAGGAAAGCAACTTCGATCCCAGTTCAGTCAGTCCGGCCGGTGCCCAGGGCATTGCCCAATTCATGCCCGGCACCGCGCGTTGGCGCGGTCTGGCTGACCCGTTCGAGCCATTGCCTGCCTTGCAAGAATCGGCCCGCTGGCTCCGCGAGCTGCGCGAGCAGTTTGGCAATCTTGGCCTTGCCGCGGCTGCCTATAACGGTGGCCCACGGCGCGTTCAGGATTGGCTGGCGGGACGTGGAAACCTGCCCGGCGAAACACGCGCCTATGTCAGGATCATTACCGGCAAGTCTGTTGAGGAATGGGCGCAGAATTCGGTAGAGGACAGAGTCCACACGGACGCTGCGATGGCCTGCAGCGACATTGTGCGCGGCATGCTTATCAGGGCGCTTCCTGCGGTCCCAAGAGAGTCCGTGACAATTGCACAGCAAGCTGCATGGGGACCTTGGGGACTTCAATTGGCCGGCGGCCCGTCGCAATCCAGGGTACTCGCGGATTACCAGCAGCTTCAGAAACGGTTCGCGCCCGTGCTCGGCGATCGCGCACCTCTTGTTCTGAGAACGCTCAGGGCCGGACCTGGCTCGGCATCCTGGTATCTGCTCCGGGTCGCCGAGACGACCCGGGAGCGAGCCAACCAGCTGTGCGCGCGACTCGAGGCAATCGGCGGGCGCTGCCTCGTGTTTCGAAACTAGATGGCACACACGTTGCCAGTCGCCGCTATCCACGCCGTGCATGACCAACTGCGCGCTATCGACAGCAATGACGGCGGAGAGAACGTGGGGCGAACTACCCCGCCAGCACCGCATCAGCGCCGGTGACCGCCTCGGCACCTTCGGTCACCGTCTTCTCCAGCGACGGCGCCTGCACGGCGATGTTCTCGGCAAAGAAGCGCGCCAGTGCGATATAGCGCTGCGGTTCGGCTTCGCCGTTGGCCTTGGCGGCCAGCGCCTCGCCGGCGAGCATGCAGCCGCCGAGCGTCGCGCCGAACAGCCGCAAATAGGGTGTCGCGCCGGCGAGCGCCTCGTTCGGCGCGGAGGCCAGCCGCTCGAGCAGCCATTTGCTGGTGCGCTCGAGCGCGGCGTGGGCCTCGCGCAGCTTGGCGCCGGTGGTGCCGAACGCCGGATCGTTGGAGGTTTCGACCTGCTTGATGATTGCGGCGAGCTCGTCGAGCAGCGCCCAGACCGAGGCGCCGCCATTGGCGCCGAGCTTGCGGGTGACGAGGTCGATCGACTGGATGCCGTTGGTGCCCTCATAGATCGAGGTGATGCGGGCATCGCGGTAGTGCTGCGCGGCGCCGGTCTCCTCGATGAAGCCCATGCCGCCATGGACCTGCACGCCGAGATAGGCGACCTCGTTGCCGATGTCGGTGGAGAAGGCCTTGGCGATCGGGGTCAGCAGCGCGCCGCGCGCCGCCGCATCGGCGCGCACCTTGGCGTCCTTGGCGCGCACCGAGACGTCGAGCGCGACCGCGGTGGCGTAGCAGATCGTGCGCGCCGCCGCCGTCATGCTGCGCATCTGCATCAGCATGCGCTTGACGTCGGGATGCACGATGATCGGATCCATCCCGTCGCCCTTGTGGCCGATCGCCTTGCCCTGCCGGCGCTCCTGCGCATAGGCCAGCGCCTGCTGATAGGCGCGGTCGGCAATGCCGACGCCTTCGAGGCCGACGCCGAGGCGGGCCTGGTTCATCATCGTGAACATGCAGCGCATGCCCTGGTTTTCCTCGCCGATCAGGTAGCCGATCGCGCCACCCTTGTCGCCCATGGTCATGGTGCAGGTCGGCGAAGCGTGCATGCCGAGCTTGTGCTCGACGCCGGAGGCATGGATGTCGTTGCGCTCACCGAGCGAGCCGTCGGCATTGACCATGAATTTCGGAACGAGAAACAGCGAGATCCCCTTGGTGCCGGCAGGTGCATCGGGCAATCGTGCGAGCACGAAGTGCACGATGTTGTCGGTCATGTCGTGCTCGCCATAGGTGATGAAGATCTTGGTGCCCTTGATGCGGTAGGTGCCGTCGGGGGCGCGCTCGGCGCGGGTGCGCAGTGCGCCGACGTCGGAGCCGGCATTCGGCTCGGTGAGCTGCATCGTGCCGGTCCATTCGCCGGTGACGAGCTTCTCGAGATAGATCTTCTTCAGCGCCGCGGTGCCGTGGGCATCGAGCGCCTCGATCGCGGACAGCGTCAGCAAGGGGCAGAGGCCGAAGGCGACATTCGATGCGCTCCAGATCTCGGTGCAGGCGGCGTTGATTGCGAGCGGCAGGCCCTGGCCGCCGAACGCTTCCGGTCCGGACACCGCGTTCCAGCCCGCGGCGGTCCAGCGCTGATAGGCGTCGGGCCAGCCCGGCGCGGTCGTCACCTTGCCGTTGTCGAGCTTGATGCCGTGCTCGTCGCCGACCTTGTTCAGCGGCGCCAGCACATCGGAGGCGAATTTGCCGGCTTCTTCCAGGACCGCAGCCGTGATATCGCCGTCGAAATCGCCGTAATGGCCGGCCTCCACGGCCGCGGCGAGCCCCGCTCCATGATTGAGGGACAGCAGGATATCGTTGATCGGCGCACGGTAGGTCATGGCGTTACTCCCGACGAGGCGTTTGCAAATTGTCATCCCACGAAACAAGCGGCCTCTCAACTGGCAGCGGGTTCGCGCGACGGGGACGGGCGGTTTCGGCCGTGGCCCCGCCGCTCCGTCATCGAGCAACGGCATCATCCTGCGGCCTTCGCGCCTTTTCGATCGCCGCCCTGTTGAAATGGCCTGTTGCACCCTATAGACCGACGTGGCCTTCAAATCGTCGCGTTGGGGCGTAGCCAAGCGGTAAGGCAGCGGATTTTGATTCCGCCATTCGGAGGTTCGATCCCTCCCGCCCCAGCCATCCTATCGCTTTGATTTATCAGGCTGTTTTTGATGGTTCTTGTTCTGTATTCTGTCCGTATTCTGAACGCCGTCCGCCCGCGCATTCTGAACATCTGTTGCCGTTTGGTTCGCCAGCATGTGCGCGTGGCGCTTCCGAGTCGCCGACAGCATTCGTGCCTCGGTCCGCTTGGCGTACCCGGCATAACTTTCCCGGGTGCGGTGAGCCGAGAGCGCGCGGCCCTGTCCCTCGGTCAGTTCCGCCTCCTCGAGTTCGGTCATTCCGCCGTGCCGGCAAGCGTCCAAGGTGAACTCCTTCGGCAGACCGATCTCCTTCCTCATGCGCTGAACGATCTTCTGCATGCCGGAGAACGAGTATGGTTTGGAGACGATCTCTTGATCCTTATCCGAGCTACGGCGCTTGGGGACAATCTCCCGCAAGATCATCGGCACGCCGCGGCGTGTCAGCTTGGCGAGCACGCCTTCGGCTTCCTCATAGAACTTCACAACCTCGCCGGATGGCAAGTGCTCCTCCAGCGGGTGGTCGATCACGGCGCCGGTTTTGTGGTGCTCAATCCGGATCGTCGGCTTCGGTCCGGTCCGGTAGCCCGTCCATTTGATATGGCCGGCGATCACATTCTCTGGGCGCTGCAGCCACTCGAAACAGATGACAGCAGCAGCACCACACTCATGCTCGCCGCGCTCCACGCAGCCGTGCGCGAACTTGTAAACCTGCTCTCGCGTGACGGCGTGCTTCACTAGCTTGACGCGGGTCGCCATCGTGACGCCCAGCCACGGGTTCGGGATGTCGGACGGAAATTCGGCGGGGTGAATGCGGTGGACGACGCGCCAAGCCTTACGGCACAGCACGACCAGCTTTTCAGCGGTCCGTAGGCGGTTGCCTTTGCCTCCCTTCACGAACGCATCGTACAGCTTGTCCGCGCCAAGCGGCGACACCGACTTGATCGGCCGGCCGCCGACCCGATCACCGCGCTTGGTGAGCGTGTCGCAAATCTCACGCATGTTCCATTCGTAATTTCGGCGCGATCGAGGCTTGACCTTCTCAAGGTAGGCGCGGCTTTGTCGGTACTCCCGAAACAGCCAGTCGATGGTTCCGATCCGGGGCGCGGACACGCTCGAGATCGGGAGACCCTTGTGGCCATCCATCCATTCGTCGAAGAGGCCATTCAGCGTCGCCGCACGGCCGCCTTCGCCGCAGGCCTCCGCGTAATCGGTGCCCAGTGGCTCGTTCGGCACCGGGCAACTCATCTTCCGATAGCGGGTAGGGACGTTGTAGTAGAAGGCTGTCTTTCCGGACGCCAGTTTCTTTGGGATGACGTGGCGAGGCAGCTTCACGGTCACAGATCCGCGGCGATGTCGGTTGCCGGGACCATTTCCTGCGGCAGGATTGCCGCGTCCAGGTCGTCCCTGAGCCATAACCGGCGGCGCCCCTCTGATATCCGGGGCGGAGGATACTCTTTCCCGACACGCTTGAGGAAGGCCTCAGCGGTTGGTTCGCCGCAATACCCAGCTGCAATTGCAGCTGACATACGACGCGGCCAAGAACCAGCAGGAATTACCGCAAAACGTGGCATGAACCGTCGAAATCTGAGCTACTGAAACGCGTCCAGTCGTGTGGCGCGGATGCATCTTGCAGATTGCCGCCGACGCTCGAAACCTCGACGGCAGCGAGGTCGCGCAACAAGATAGTAGATCGTACTAAAGGGATGGGTTGCCGGAGCCGCGTAATGGGCCCAGCAAGTAGCTTATGATAACTATTCATACACCTGCTCCCGGCAGCGAACAAAGCGCTTGTGGCAAGTGGTGGTAGGGACCAAATCCGTTCGAGAGATCGTACCAAGCACCCCGGATCATGACGTCGAGTAAGATTCCGGCGAGGATATGAAGGTCGTTAGCCGGGAGGCAAGACGTTGCTCATCATACGGACGTGGTCATCGATTCTCTCAAGCACGGAAGCTGGCACGACGCTTCGCTCGGGCAGCTTCCACCAATGCTCATTTACGGAAGTTACGACCTGTTCTACAGCCATCAGCACCGCCTTTTCCGGAAGCCGGGCGCGGTTGCTGAATTTGCGCCAGACGATGGGAGTAAGCGCCCTAAATGGCTTCTCGCCACCCAGGGAGAGCGCCATTTGGTCTTTCGGAAGATATGGGACTGAGGACAGCACGTCATATACCGGGGCGAGCGCAGGGGTCAGTCCATCACCTGGATAAATAGTCGACCAATTTTTGAGGTGCATGTCGCCGTTTCCGATCAGCGCGGCAAATGCCAAGCGACGTACGAATTCAATCGCGGCGTCAATCGAGACCGCCGCATTCAAGGCGCTGGCGATATCGTGATACGAAGCTCCATCATATTTCCGGGAAGGCGGGACGCCGAAGATTTGAGCGAAGTCTTCAATGTGGATGCGCGCGCCTTTAGCGCCTCGATCAAAGCGTTTGACGAGGAGCACTTTGCCTGTGGAGTGGGTGTTGAACTCTTCGGGAATTCCCTCGAAAGCGGATTTATCGACCAGTTCACGTTCAGGTACATCCATCCCTAGTGCCTCGGAGAGAGCCAGCATCGCGAATTCGTTCTCCGACAGTCCTATATGATTGGTGGATGGGAATTTTGCGATGTATTGGCCCTGTCCATCACCGATGGGCAATGTCAATCCACCTTCCTTGTCGGTGTTCTTCATTACGGAGAGCTTCATTTGTACACCGGCCAGAGAGAAGCGCGCCTTGATCGCGCCGGCGGCACCCGGAGGAGGGGATGTGGCACTTCCGTCGCTTGGCAGTGCGCGCACTGCGCCCGGTAGATCGCCGCCGAGTGCCGTCAGCAGATCAAAGTCGTTCCCAGAACGGACTTTGCCGGCGTGGTGTTTCTCCATCGCTTCGCGAAGCCGTTCTTCGGGTAGCATATTCGCGAAGAATGCGGGGAGCGTGTGCAGTGTAGGTTTTGGATCGTTGCGGAGGCCGCCATTTGCGGATCTGAAGGACAGACTCACTATGGGCGGCTTCGCGAGCTTTCGATATTCCGTTTCGAGGCTGAAGGCGTTGAAGTCGCCTGGCGTTCGGACGATCGTGCCAACCTTGAGGTCCTGGAGGAATACGTCTAGCGATTGAATTTCGTGAGGGGCGCTGACTTTAGGCATGATCGTTATCGTCAGGTTCAATAGTGAATGCTGGGCGGTCATCGTCTTCGGAAGGGCGCAGTAGCGCTTGCACTCCAGGCACCATCGCTTGCGGGATCAGCATCAATTCCATACCGAGCGCGCGGGCAACGTTGATGAGTGTTGTCGCGCGAGCCGCCGCTCCGCCGTTCTCGATGTCGCGATAGCTCGGTCGGGAAATGCCTGCGCGCCCGGCCACCTGCTCTTGCGTCAGTTTTGCCTGTCTCCTGGCATCGTGCAGGATTTTTCCCAAGTCATGTAGAGCGTCGAAGGACTTCATGATAGGTATTCATATCTTTGTTGAGTGAAATGATTAGTTTAGCTATCATTTTGCCGCACAAAGTCAACCGATTTGATCTGCAAACCTATCTTTTAATAGAGAATGATGCCTAAACCTTCCATTGTTTGGGCTTGGAGGCTAACGACAGGGCGAACAAGTCGCGCAAGTCATGCTTGCGTCGAGCAGTCACTCGCAACGACAAGACCTCGATCTGGCGACGAATAGTTCGCCGCGAGCAAAGAGCCGGGCTGGTCCCGCTCAGCTGACACCCGAACGATTTCTCGCGACTACATCGAACGCCACCGGGCCATTGGACTCGAACGGCGGCAAAGGGACATTGATCCCCGATTGTGTCCCGGTTTTTCTGGGGCCTACAAGAGGGGAGGATCGACGCTAAGCTATTGATTTAGCTTGATGAATGGTGGACGCACAAGGGATCGAACCTTGGACCTCTCCCGTGTGAAGGGAACGCTCTCCCGCTGAGCTATGCGTCCGGGATGTGACGTGCCAAGGGCCGCTGGTCGGCGGCCGGTCGAGAATGGCGCTTCGTCAGAGCGTGCGATTTACGAAGTGCCGGGTAGCGGTGTCAAGCCAAGACCTGGAGGAATCAAGACCTGCAGGAACTAAGACCTGCAGGAATCAAGCCCCTTGCTGGCGGGCACGGGACGCGTGTGACTGCAGCGCCCGGATGCGTTCGGCGAGCGTGCCGCCGCCTTCGGGCATCCCGCTGCCCGGCGAGACGCCATTTGCGGCGCCGTTGGCGGGCTTGGCGGCTGCCTTGGCCGGCACGGTCGGCTCTGCCGCCAGCATGGCCTCGATCGCCGAATTGGGGCCTTCGAGCTGGATCGCGAGCTTGGCCACCTCGGCGGCAATGTCGTTGATGCGCTCGCGCAGCAGCGCGTTCTCCATTCGCTCGGTCGCCCACGAGCTCTCGGCCTGCTGCTGGATCGCGTTGATGTCGCGCTGCAGCTTGCCGCGTTCGTCGCTGATGATGCGCAGCTGCTGCTCGACTGCGGCCTTCTCCTGGCGCAACTTCTCGAGCACGGACGACTTGCCGCCGCCCACTGCGGCGATCTCCTCGCGCAGCTCCTGCACCGTCCGCTCTGCGGCGGCGTTGGCCTGCTTGAGCTGGCCGTTCTCGAATTCGCGCTCGGCAAGCAGCTTGCCCTGGGTCGCGAGCCGCGTCTCGAGGTCATTGACGCGGTTGCCGAGCATCTCGGCTTCCTTGACCTGGACGATCAGCTGGCGGTCGAGATCGGTGACGCGCTGGCTCAGATTCTCGACCCGGCCGCGCGCGTCGGTGAGATCGCGCGTTACGGTTTCCGACTGGCTGCGCTCCTGCGCGAGACGGGCCTCGGTTGCCGCGAATTCCCTGGCGGCATCGCCGACGCGGTTCTTCAACTCCTCGACCTGGGTCCGCACCGCGACCAGTTCGATCTGGCGGCTGTCCGCCGTCATCGAGCGGTCATTGAGCTGGGCGTTGATCTTGCCGAGTTCGCTCTGCTTGTCGGTGAGCGCCTGCTCGGCGTTGCGCAACAGCTCGGTCTTGGCTGAGAACTCTTCCTCGGTGGCGCGAAGCTGCTCCTTCATCGCCTTCTCGCGCGCCTCCAGCGCGAAGATCGCGGCGTTCTTCTCGCCCAGCTCGATCTTCATGCGGTTGATCGCGTCGGTCTTCTTGCCGAGCTCGGCGAGCTGGCTCGTGGTTTTGCTCTTGAGCTGGTCGACGCTCATCTCGAGCCGGCGGGCCGACATCGCGAATTCGGCGCGCAGCTGGTCCTTGTCGGCCTGGATCTCGGCCATCGACAGCGGCGTGGCCGCCTCCATGCGGCGCGTGGTCAACCGTACCGCCCGGTTATGCACCAGCGGCACGATCATCAGGCCGCACAGCATCGAGATCAGGAAACCGATCGCCGCGTACATGATCGGCTCGATCATGAAGGGTCACTCCAAGGATAAGTAGAAGGAAAGAAGGAATTTGTTAATCACAATGCCACGGCGGGCCGGCCAAAGGCCAGCCCGTTTGCCGCGTTAACCTGAATCGCTAACCGTGCCGGAGCGCCCGGCGCAATCACCCCGTCTGGGCTACGACCTAGAACGGGTTCCAGGTCGCGCGCGGGGTGAATTTGAGATAGCCGACACTGGCGCCGAGCCGCAAGCCGATGCCCGAGCGAATCGGGACCAGCACGATGCTGTTGGCGGTCAGCGCCGTCATGCCGAAGCCGCCGACAATGTAGGCAGAGCCGTCGATGCCGACGAAGCGCTGGTAGATCGCCTGCGTCGAGGGCAGGTTGTAGACCAGCGTCATGGTCCGGGCACCGTCGCCGCCCCAGTCGAAGCCGACCGAGGGACCCTGCCAATAGACCCGGAGGTCGCCGGCGTTCTTGGTGTAGAGCGTGCCTTCGCCATAGCGCAGCCCGGCCACGAACGCGCCGGAGCCTTCCTCGCCGAGCACATAACCGTTGGGCAGACCCCATTGGCTGACTGCGCGCTCGATGACCGAGGCGAGCCCGCGCGAAACGTTGCCGAAGAACTTGTGTCCGGCGCCGACCAGTTCGTCGGGCCCGTAAGTATACGGGGTCGGTTCACGCTGTGGCGGTGGATATTGCGGCGGTGGGGGCTGCTGCGCGGACGCTCCTGCGCTCCAGCACATCAGCGCGGCAAACGCGACCGCGGCAAGGCGTGATGCGAAAGTCATTAAGAACCCCTGCTATCGAAATCCGGGCGTTGCCCTTTAACCTGATGCCAACAGGCACGGCTCTAGGTTGCGCCCAGTGTCCCCTCGACTCGAATGTTATCGGTATCAACTATGACGGCACAACGGCAGGAAAGATATGGATCGTGCCGGGGGATGGCGTTTTTCGGCCTGTTGGCGGGCATTTTGGCGACCATCTGGCTCCCTTTGCCCGTTCAGGCCACCACGACCGAGCGCGTGGTGACCAACCGCTACTCCGGGTTAGCAATCGAGGGATTCGATCCCGTCGCCTATTTCACCGACGCCACCGCCACCCAGGGGCGGCCGGAATTCGAGGCTGCCGAAAGCGGCGTAGTGTGGCGTTTCCGTAACGAGGGCAACCGCGCCTCGTTCGTGGCGCATCCCGAAATCTACGGCCCGCAGTTCGGCGGTTACGATCCGACCGATCTGGTGCGGGGAGTCACCTGCGCGGGCAATCCGCGATTCTGGGCTGTCGTCGGGAACAGGCTTTATCTGTTCAGCCGGGAACACAGCCGCGACACCTTCGCCGCCGATCCCGCGCGCTTCCTGAAGGAAGCCGCGGCGCGCTGGCCGGAGCTGGAAGAAAATCTCGCGCGGTAGTCACAATGCTGCGGCCGGGTCGCCCCAGGCAATGAATTCGGGCACCAGAAAGTCCTCGCGGCCGAACCCGAAATGCAATTGGCTCCCGTTCGAATCGGTGACCTTGCCGCCGGCCGCAACGACGACCGCGTGACCGGCCGCCACATCCCATTCCGACGTGGGTGACAGACGCGGATAGATATCGACCTCCCCCTCGGCGACACGGCCGAATTTGACGGCCGATCCCAGCACGGCGCGGACCGCGCCGTCGCGTTCGTCGATGAAGGCTTCGGTGCGCGCATCGCCATGTGAACGGCTGACCGCAACGGTCCATGGCGCGCCGCGCGGCGGGCAAGGACGGGTCTTGATCGGCACGGCCTGCGAAACCGCGCCTCGCTGCAGCGTCAACCGTTCAGCGCCCTTGCCGACGATGCCGCGCCAGATCAGGCCGAGCGCAGGCGCACCGACAATGCCGAGCAGCGGCACGCCGTGCGTGACCAGCGCCACATTGACGGTGAATTCATTGCGGCCGGCGACGAACTCCTTGGTGCCGTCGAGCGGATCGATCAGGAAGAAACTGTCCTTGTAGGGCGGCTTCGCCAGATGGACGCGCTCCTCCGACAGCAGCGACACATGCGGCACCAGCCGCGTCAGCCCTTCGACGATGATGTGGTCGGCAGCGAGATCGGCCTCAGTGACCGGCGAACCGTCACTCTTGCCGATGACATTCATTGCGGAACGGTTGACTGCAAGAATCGCCTCTCCGGCCCGGATCACCAGTTCGGTCAGCGATTCGAGCAGCGTAGCGGCGGCCTCGCAACCGATCAGGGACGGCTGTGCCTTATTCATGAGCGGATCTCATATCCTGTTTGTCTTCCCTTATCAGTCCGGCCGCAAGCTGGCAGCATCCGTCTGCGCGGTGTATCAAGCCGACAGGCATGCGTGATTCGCACTCCTCCGTCGGCGTGCGGCTTTCCAGGAAACAATCTATGTCTGGCACTTCGTCTCCCGGTCCCGCTCCCGATGCACTCGAACTCGCGGCGCTCTTGTGTTCGCGGGTCTGTCACGATCTCATCAGTCCGGTCGGCGCGATCGTCAACGGGCTTGAGGTCCTTGACGACAATCCCAAGCCCGAAGATCGCGAATTTGCGCTCGATCTGATCCGCAAGAGCGCCAAGACCGCTTCGGCTCGGTTGCAATTCTGCCGGCTGGCGTTCGGTGCGGCCGGTTCCTCCGGCGCGCAGATCGACCTCGGCGATGCCCAGAACATGGCGAAAGGGCATATCGAGGACGGCAAGGTGACGCTGACCTGGAATTTGCCGCGGCTGCTGCTGCCCAAGAATCGGGTCAAGCTGCTGTTGAACATGCTGGTCATCGCGCAGCAGACCATACCGCGCGGCGGTACGCTCACCATCGATCCGGCGGGCGAGGGCGAGGCCATGAGCTTCCGCATCACGGCCGCGGGCCTCCACGCGCGCGTGCCGCAGAACATCGTCGACCTGCTCAATGCGAGCTCGCCGAACACGGTCGATGCGCATGCGGTGCAACCGCATTACACGCGCCTGCTGGCGGAATCCTGCGGGCTGAAGGTGACGCTGGCGCTCGACGGCGAGAAGGTCATTATCGCCGCCTCCTGAACGCGGCCGCGCCAACATCATTAATCAAAGGTTACGACGGGCCGCGCGATTCAATCGCGCGGCCTTATCTCTTTGTTGATCCCGTTCCTTTCCATTTACTCAACCAAACTTAAACGCTTTGCGGAGAAGCTGACCTAAGTTCCGTCAGGCGCGTCGATGTCGCGCGCCGCTGCGCTTTTGAAGGTTGGGTTCATGGACGATCTGTTGCGCGAGTTCCTGACGGAGAGCAGCGAGAGCCTGGATACGGTCGACAACCAGCTGGTGCAGTTCGAGCAGGATCCGAACAA
>NZ_JBNDLA010000013.1:0-168052 GCF_050435825.1 Bradyrhizobium sp. I1.14.4
ATGAGATTAGGTTGAATCGTCATCACGCTCTAGCTTGTTGTCAAAGCATGATCTTTTCGGAAAACCGCTTCGCACTTTTCCGGATCATGCTCTAGGCCGGGACGACGGCGAGTGTGTGGCGCGGTCTGCGAGTCATACATCCGCATTCTCGCGACACAATCTGCCCGAGCTTTGCTCTTCGTCTCGCCCTCTCCGTAAACAGAGGGCGCAAGGGGGGAGCCCGGGAAGCGCGCTCACCTTACTGTCATGCAGCGACGCGCATTGTCTAACGATGACTGAGAGAGCGAGGTTCGCCTACTCCGCCCCATCACTGATCACGAAATCCCCGTCAGAATATTTCTGCCGGATTGCCTTCGCGGCCTGATATTCGGGGCAGGTGTAGCATTCCATCGCGGTGGCGCGATCCTTGAACTCGATGACGAAGTTGCGCTGGCGGGTAGCACCTTCCATCACCTCATACGGGCCATTGCGCACGATGAAATTGGCGCCGTATCTGGCGAATACCGGCATCGCGGCGGCGAGGTATTCGGGATAGCGGGCTTCATCGTGAACCGTGACGTGCACGATCCAGTAGGCTTTCGGCATGATGTTCTCCGGCTGAGGCTAGTCGCGGAACTGAGGCGCACCTCCCGCGGGACGCGCCACAGCATCAGAGAATTCCTGAAGCCGAGATTCAATTCACGATCGCGCGGGCGGTGTGTGACGTGCAGGTCAATTACCGCCCGCGAGCCGCGCGCTTGCGGAGATCGCCGTGACGACGTCACGGACCAGGTCGAATACGCCGTCCGCCTCGGGCGGCATGTTCGGCGAGCGGCCGAGCCGCACGATAACGAGCCGCCGTGACGGCACGATAATCACATATTGCCCGATCGTACCCTTGGCGAAGAAGGCATCGCGCGGCATGCCGTGCTCGACACGATAATTGGCGCCAAAGCTGTCGCCGAGATTGGTCCAGAAGCCCGCGCCGATGCCGACCCAGGCGTTCGGCGTCGGCGATGCCGAATATGTCACCCAGCCTTCGGGCAGGATGCGCTTGCCGCCGGCCACGCCGTCATCGAGATAGAGCTGGCCGAAGCGCGCCCAGTCGCGTGCGCTCGCCATCATCGCGCCCGATCCTTCTGGCGTGCCCGCAGCATCGAACTGCATCACGACATTGCGCATGCCGAGCGGACAGAAGAGCCTTTCACGCGCGAAGCGGATGACGTCCGCCGCGTGCCCGCCGGCGGCCTTGCGGATCAGATGCGAGAGGATGAGGTAGTTGCCATCATGATAATTCCAGACCTGGCCGGGCGCGCTCTCCAGCGGAGAGCTCTCAGCGAAGGCGGCCATATCCGATTCCATGAACTTCATGCGGTTGACCGGCTCGAGCACGGACGCCAGCGACGCCTGCAGCGAGCTGCCGAGAGCAAGGCCCGCGGTGTGGTGCAGCAGTTGATCGACCGTGATCGCGTGGCGCGGATCCTTCGGATCCTGCCAAGCGGCGATCGGCACCGGCTGGTCGACCGCAAGCTTGCCGTCGCGCACCAGAATGCCGATCAGCGCCGAGATCACCGATTTGGTCGCGGAGAAGCCGAGCAGCGGCGTGTCGGTGCCGATGCCGTCGGCGTAGCGCTCGGCGACGATGTGGCCATCCTTCATCACGACGACCGCGCGAGTGCGGCGAAACGGCGGCTCGGCCGGCTCCACGAAGGCGCGATCCAGCGCGGCCGCAAGCTGCTTGGTCTGCGGCGCGACAATCGCGGGACCCGCGATCTCGGGCAGCAACGCGGCTTGCGGCCTCGAAGGCGGCAGCGAGCCATCGGCAAGCACCGCGCCATGGTCGAGCGTGCAGCCCAAACCCTCGCGATAGACTGCGTGGCTGCGGCCGAGCCCGAACAAAGTCACGGTGACGTCCTTGCGATCGAGGTCGACCTCGGTGTCCATCGCCCAGGTGATCAGGCCGGCCCCCGGCATCGCGTCGGTGGTCTCGGCCAGGTTTCGCCTGGGGTCGAGCCCGCTGACGAAGGTCTCCGAGCAGATCACGTTGGCGACAAACCCGGTCGCGATATCAGGCACGTCGCGGGCGCGGGCGGCGGACAGCGCCAGCGCACCGCAGGCGGTGGCGGCAACGAGAACGAAGACGAGCTTTCGACGGGTCACGGGATCCTCCGGCATGATGCGATGGGTGCGTGGCCGGGATCAGGCCGGAGCGGACGCGGACACGCTCGCCGGATTTGGAAATGAGGCTAGTCGAGGACTCGGTGCGGCTCGCCGATTTTGGAATTATCGCGTGATTACAATAGGCTGCGTAGCGAGCCTCCTCTTCCTTTCTCCGCTTGTGGGAGAAGGTGGTGTGGACGCAGTCCACGCCGGATGAGGGTCTATATGCTACCGCATCGAATCCACCCTCTCCCACAAGGGGAGAGGGTGCAGCGGTATGCGCTGAAGCCAATCACACCACACCCGCCTTCAGCTTCCGGTACTCCGTCGGCGTCACGCCGGTGGTCGCCTTGAAGGCACGGTTGAAGGGGCCGAGCGACTGGAAGCCGGCGTCCATCGCAATGGTGATGACCGGGACCTCCACCTGCGCGGGATCGGCGAGCGCCGCCTTGGCCTCCTCGATCCGGTGGTTGTTGAGGAAGACGTTGAAATTGCGGTAGCCGAGCCGCTGGTTGATCAGCCGCCGGAGACGATATTCGGGGATCTTCAGCCGGGTTGCCAAGGTGCCGATCGTGACGTTGTCGTGGCGATAGACCCGCTCGTCCGCCATCAGCCGCATCAGGGCATCGACCAGTCTCTGGTCCGCCGCCTCCTCGACCGCGGCCGGCTTCGTCAGCACGACGGCCTCCGCCGGCGCCGTGAACAGGTCGGCGCCGTCGACGTGCATCATCGCCCAGGTGATTGCGGCCACGATGGCGGTGAGTACGGCCGCGTTCAGCAAATTGGCCCATTCCACGGTCACGCGGCTGCCGGCATAGGCGATCTGAAGCAGCGCGTTCATGCCGCCGTAGAGCGCAGATGCGGCGACGATGAAGACACGGACACGGCGGCGGCGCTCGACCAGATCCGCCGACCACGATCCGATGGTTTGCACCACCGCGAGCGCAAGGAATACGAGCGTGAGCGAATTGACCATGATGATCGCGATCCGCGCGTGACCGGCGGGTGCGATCCACATGCAATTGACGAAGCTGTAGGCCACGACCGCGGTCCAGATCAGACCGTGCCACCAGCGTAGCTGAAACGCGTCATCAAACAGCGCGCGCGTGAACAGCCAGAACACCACGATATCGCCGGTCGAGAGCGCGATGAGTGGCGCATGCCAGGCCGACGCCAAAGGCGCAGCGCCGATCGATGCGGTGACCGCATGCGCCGCCGAGCCGAGCGCGAAAGCGGCCGCAAGCCGCCCCGACAGTGCC
Source organism: Bradyrhizobium sp. I1.14.4 (assembly GCF_050435825.1). Taxonomy (NCBI): domain Bacteria; kingdom Pseudomonadati; phylum Pseudomonadota; class Alphaproteobacteria; order Hyphomicrobiales; family Nitrobacteraceae; genus Bradyrhizobium; species Bradyrhizobium sp. I1.14.4. The sequence goes on from NZ_JBNDLA010000013.1 coordinate 3,399, forward strand.
TTGTGAAAATCAGTGAGCAGCAAGGCGGCAAGCACCAGCAGCAGCGCCACGCTGGCGCTGCGCAGGCAGAGTTCAAGTGCGGCCCAATCTGAAGCAGCCGATGTCATCGCCGAACAATCGTCGGTCGGACAAGGTTTTTCAAGATGGCTCGTGCTGCCAGCGCTGACGTGTCGTCACCCAGATATCGACGACATCACCCTCAAGCTCGCCCGGCCCCTCGTTCACGGCACCGAGCCGCCGCGCCACGGCCTGAGAGGCCACGTTGGCCGGACCGATGCAATGGATGATGCGGTCGAGCGTGAAGTTTGCGAACACAAAATCGATCGCGGCGCGCGCCGCCTCCACTGCATAGCCCTTGCCGCGGTGCTCCCTGGCGATGCCCCAGCCGACCTCGAAGCCCGGCCAGCCCGGCGGATAATATGGACCGACGCGGCCGATGTAGCGGCTGGAGGATTTCTCCTCGACCGCGAACATCCCGAAACCGTGCAACGCCCAATGACCTGAGATGATAGCGGCGTTGCGCCAGCCCTTCAGCTCCGACGTGACCGGCTGATGATCCGGCGTGATGAAGCGCGCCGTCTCGGGATCGGACAGCATCCGCGTGTTGTCGGCGACATCGGACGCCCGCCACGGCCGCAGGATGAGCCGGGCGGTCTCGATCACGGGACCATCGACCTGCAACAGCTTTGCGCCCGGCCTGATCAGAGAAACCATCGTCACTCCCGGTTTCCAAGTTTGCTCTCGCCGATATCGCACACGAGCCGCAAATAGACCATCGCGACCGGACAGTCGGTCGCGCGACGGGGCGATCAAATCCTGTTACGATCGCGGCAAACGAGAAGGAGTTTTTCCATGAGCTGGCAGCCCTCGACCGATCCCGAACTCGGCGATCCCCAAACCTGCGACGCGCTGGATCTGATCATCGTGCCGCGCACCCGCGATCTCGGCGACGGCTTTGCCGTGCGCCGCGCGCTGCCGCACGGCAAGCGGCAGATGGTCGGCCCCTTCATCTTCTTCGACCATTTCGGCCCGGTGCAGTATCTCGCCGGCAAGGGCATGGACGTGCGGCCGCATCCGCATATCGGGCTCGCCACCGTCACCTATCTGTTCGACGGCAGCATCATGCACCGCGACAGCGAGGGCAACATCCAGGAGATCCAGCCCGGTGCGATGAACCTGATGACCGCGGGCCGCGGCATCGCGCATTCCGAGCGCACCCCCGAGGTGCAGCGCCGCGACGGCCAGAAGATGCTGGGGCTGCAGAGCTGGATTGCACTGCCTGAAGGTAAGGAAGAGATCGCGCCGTCGTTCCAACATTACGGCGCCGGCGACCTGCCGATGATCTCGGAGCGCGACTTCACCGCGCGCATTATCGCCGGCTCGGCGTTCGGCATCAGCTCACCGGTCAGCATGGTCTCGCCGTGGTTCTACACCGAGGTGACCGCGCAGGCCGGCACTTCGGTGCCGCTCGACCCCGACCACGAGGAGCGCGCGATCTATCTCGTCGACGGCGAGGTCGAGATCGCGGGCGACCGCCATGAGGGGCCGCGGCTTCTGATCTTCCGGCCCGGCGACCGCATCACCGTGAAGACGCTGCGGCCGACGCGCATGATGTTCCTCGGCGGCGACGCCCTGGAAGGTCCGCGACACATCTGGTGGAATTTCGTCTCGTCCTCGAAGGAGCGGATCGAGCAGGCCAAACAGGACTGGAAAACCGGGCGTTTCGCGCAGGTTCCGCACGAACACGAGTTCATTCCGCTGCCGGCGTGAGCTATTTCCTGTGCTAGTCTCTGGCGCCCGCACGCCTCGTGCGGGCGCTCGTCTTTGCAAGCCACCGATTTTGAATAGCCACCCGGAAAGACCCCGCCATGACCGCGATGCTATCCAGCGATTTGCCCCTGCCCCGGGTCGGCCGCGGCAAGGTGCGCGATATCTACGCCGTCGGCGACGACCGCGTGCTGCTGCTCACCACCGACCGCATCTCGGCATTCGACGTGGTGATGGCGGAAACCATTCCGATGAAGGGTGCGGTGCTGACCCAGATCAGCGCCTGGTGGTTCCGGCAGCTCGAAGGCACCGTGCCGCATCACATGATCAGCGCCGACGCCGACGAGATCATCCGCGCGGTGCCGGCATTGAAGGATCATCGTGCCGACATCCTCGGCCGCGCGATGCTGTGCAAGCGCACCACCGTCTTCCGGATCGAATGCGTGATCCGCGGCTACATCTCCGGCTCGGCCTGGAAGGAATACGCCGCCGAGGGCACCCTCGCTGGTGAGAAGCTCCCGGCGGGCCTGGCCGAGAGCCAAAAGCTCGAACCCGCGATCTTCAGCCCGGCGACCAAGGCCGAGGCCGGCCATGACGAGAACATCACGGTGGCGCGGGTGCGCGAGATCGTCGGCCCCGACGTCGCTGCGGCGCTGGAGAAGATGGCGCGCGACGTCTATGGCTATGGCGAGCAGACCAGCCGCGCGCGCGGCATCATCATTGCCGACACCAAGTTCGAATTCGGCCGCGACAGAGATGGCCGCATCATCCTGATCGACGAGGTGATGACGCCGGATTCCTCGCGCTTCTGGGCGGTCGACGCCTACAAGCCCGGCCAGCCGCAGCCGAGCTTCGACAAGCAACCGCTGCGCGACTACCTCGACATCGAACGCCGCGCCGGCCGCTGGAACGGCGACGCTCCGGCCCCGCGGCTGCCCGCCAGCGTCGTGGACGCAACCAGCAAGCGGTATCTCGAGGCGTATCGCCGCGTCACCGGGACCGAGCTGAAGGTCTAGCTGCCGTCCCTGCACGGGGATGACGGAGACCAATGAGAGCTCGCCTCACTTTGCCCATCCTGCGCAATTGCGCTTTCTGTCGCGGGATTGCGCGCGCATCGCCACTGATGTCACTCTCCGGGCACAACAAGAACAGCCCAGGGAGCGCCCCATGTCTGATGCCGATACCGTGCTCGTCGAGCGCGATGGTCCTGTTACCGTCATCTCCATCAACCGTCCGCACAACCGCAACGCCGTCGATGGCGCCACGGCACGCAAGCTGTATGATGCGTTCCTCGCTTTCGACGCCGATGCGAGCGCGTCGGTCGTGGTGTTCACCGGCACCGGCGGCACTTTCTGCGCCGGCGCCGATTTGAAGGCGGTGGCGGCGGGCGATCCCGACAAGAAGCGCGAGATCGGCGGCCACAACACGATCGCGCCGATGGGACCGAGCCGGCTGCGCCTCTCGAAGCCGGTGATCGCCGCGATCGAGGGCTTTGCGGTCGCCGGCGGCATGGAACTCGCGCTGTGGGCCGACATGCGCGTCGTCGCGGAGGACGCGACCTTTGGCGTGTTCTGCCGCCGCTTCGGCGTGCCGCTGATCGATCTCGGCACCATCCGCCTGCCGCGGCTGATCGGCCATTCGCAGGCGATCGATTTGATCCTCACCGGGCGCCCGGTCGGCGGGCCTGAGGCTTATCGCATGGGGCTCGCGAACCGGCTGGTGCCGAAGGGCGAGACGCGGGCGCATGCCATTGCGCTCGCCAAGGACATCGCGAAATTCCCGCAAAACTGCATGCGCGCCGACCGGCTGTCGGCGCTGCGGCAGTGGGATCTCGAAGAGGAAGACGCGATCCGGAACGAGATGCGCGGCGGGCTCGAGGTGATCGCCTCGGGCGAAACCCTGGCGGGCGCGGCGCGCTTTGCCTCCGGCGTCGGCCGTCACGGCGCCTTCGGCAAGGACGACGGGCACGGCTGAAGGACTTCACTTTCCGCATCGCGTTGCGCCTGTCCCGTCGTGGGAAAGGTGAAGCGTGTGCGCACGTCGAGACCGCGCGGCAACAAAAATCCTGTTGTCGCCTGGCGCCGCGGTCGTCTACCACTGATTGCGGTAGTCTGGGGCATTTTTCAACGTGATCAATCGATCGCTTTATTTCGGCTTGCGGACGCGGCGGGCCATGCATGACGTTCTCGGCGGCAGCGCGGCCAGTGTGCTCGGCATCACCTTCGGCCTGTCCTACGCGCTGCTGATCTTCGCCGGCCCCTTGTCGCCCTATCTGTCCTACGGCGTGGCAGCGACATTCATCTCCTCAGCGGTGCTCGCGACCTTCATCGCGCTCGGCAGCTCGCTGCCGTTCGCGGTCGCCGGCCCCGATTCCTCCACCGCGGCGGTGACGGGAATCCTGATGGCCTCGCTGGCCGAGCGCATCGGTGCCGCCAACCCGGCGGCGCCGCTGCTCGCGCCGGTGCTGATCACGCTCGGGCTCTCGACCATCGTCACCGGTATCCTGCTGTGCTGCCTCGGGCTGACCCGGCTCGGCCGCGCCATCCGCTACGTGCCTTACCCCGTGGTCGGCGGATTCCTCGGGGCGACCGGGCTGCTGATCGTGCTCGGCGCAGTCCGGGTGATCACCGGTTACCCCGTGCAGCTCAGCACCCTCTTCCACTTCACGAATGTCATCACGATCTCCGAGCTCAGCGCCGCCTGCGCGATGGCGCTGGTGCTCTATCTGACCTGGCATCGCTCGCGCACCCCGTTTGGCCTGCCGATCATCCTGGTCGGCGGCGTGATCGTGGCGCATCTCGCATTCTGGATCATCGGCATCACGCCCGAGGAAGCTCATCTGACCGGCTGGACCTTCGAGCCGCCGCCGGCATCGACCTTCAGGCTGCCGTGGCACGCGGCCGAGCTTGCGCAGTATCCATGGTCGGCGGTACCGGACCTGCTCGGCAATCTGATTGCCGTCGTCTTCGTCACGGCGGCGAGCACGCTGTTCAACACCACCGGCATTGAGGTCGCGGTGCATCGCGAGGCCAATCTCGAGCGCGAGCTCAACATCACCGGCTTCGCGAATATCCTGACCGGCGCGCTGGCCGGCTACGCCGGCTGCATCTCGGTCAGCCGCTCGATCCTCAATTTCTCCAGCGGCGGGCGCGGCCGGCTGTCGGGGCTGACGGTTGCGGCGATCTCGCTGCTGATGCTGGCCGTGGCGCCGCAGCTGCTCGGCTACATGCCGAAATTCGTGCTCGGCGGGCTTCTGATCTATCTCGGCGCCGACCAGCTGCACAAATGGATGATCGAATCGCGCAAGCGGCTGTCGCAGACCGAATATCTGTCGCTGCTCGCGATCATCGTCATCATCGTGGCCTGGGGCTTCGTGCCCGGCATCCTGATCGGCGTCATCATCGGCTGCGCCACCTTTGCGCTCAGCGCGGCGCGGGTCGAGGCGATCAAATACGGTTTTGACGGCTCGGAATATCGCAGCTCGCTGGATCGCTCCCGCGACGACCGCGCGGTGTTGTCGGCCCATGGCGGCAAGATCCAGGGGTTGACCCTGCAAAGCTATCTGTTCTTCGGCTCCGCCAACCGGCTCTACCAGCACGTCAAGGCGCTGCTGCGCGAGCATCCCGAGTGCCGTTTTCTGCTGTTCGACTTCAAGCTCGTCACCGGCGTCGATTCATCGGCGGCCTACAGCTTTGCGCAGATCAAGCGCAGCGCGCACGAGGTCGGCGTCGAGCTGGTGCTGGTGCATCTGTCGGCCAAGGCCGAACAGGTGCTGCGCGCCAGCGATTTCATCACCGATGGCGTCACCGTGATCGACGAGCTCGATCACGCACTGGAGTGGTGCGAGAACCAGATCATTTCGCAGCACCAGGAGCTGGCGCAGGAGGAGGCCGACCTGCGCGGCTGGTTCACGGGAATGCTCGACAGCGAGACCGACGCCGACGCGCTGATCCGGCGCTGCCAGCGGATCGAGGTCGACGCCGGCGAGGTCATCGTGCACGCCGGCGACGCCGCCGATTCCATGCACTTCATCCTCGACGGCCGCGTCGGCATCATGGTGCCCGCCGAGGACGGCCGCACCACGCGCGTGCGCAGCCTCGGCCGCTACACCACGATCGGCGAGATGGGCCTCGTCGCGCACACCCCGCGCAGCGCGACCATCCAGGCCGAGATGGCGAGCGTGCTCTATGTGCTGAACACCCACCAGTTCGCCGCGATCCGCGACGAGGACCCCGACCTCAGCCACAAGCTGCTCACTTACTTCGTCGCCGTGATGGCGGAGCGGCTAACCTTCGCCAACCGCACCATCGCGGTGCTGCGGCGTTAGCAAGCGACGAGGTGAGTTTCGTTGTCAGCCAGGTCGGGATTCGGCTCCCGCTTGCGGGGGAGGGTTGGGGTGAGGGTTTTCACCACGCGTCGCCCAGTGGAGAGAGCCCCGACACGCACCGCGTCTTCGACGCGATGCGACCTCCTCCGCACGCGGGAGCAGGAGGCCGAAAACGTGGATGCACTACAGCAACCCGCGGCTTTCGCTTGCCGCAAGCTGATCCATCAGCGCCTTGTCGTCATAGCGCGCGAGCGAAAGGCTGCGGGCGAATTCGGGCACCGGCGCGCCGGCCACGGCGCGGGCGCAGAGGTCGCCGGTGGCGCAGGCGCCCATCGTGCCGTAGCCGGAGAGCGCGGTGGCAAGGAACACCCCCGGCGTCTTCGCTGCACCAATCAGCGGCCAGTTCTCCTTCGTCATCGGATAATAGCCGCCGTAATGCACGCGATCGCGCGGCAGCGCGCCGAGATACTGCGCGAGGCGGGGCTGCAGCCGGCTCGCCGCGCGCAGCACGACTTCGGGAAAATAGGGATTCAGCTCCGGCTCGCGGACCGGCGCCGTGGTCTGCTCGGCGTTGAAGGCCCAGCCGAGCTTGATCCACTCGCCGTGATCCCCGCGGTCGGGTCGGCAATGGATGCTGCCCGGCATCGGCGCCAGCAGGCGCGCGAATTCCGGCGCCGTTGACAGCGCCTCGCGCTCGTCATCGGACCAGGCCAGGGTCTGGCCGTCGAGATCGATCGCGAACGGCATTTTGCGATCGACCGCGCGGTTGCGATCGGCGAAAGCGATCTTCTGCTGCAGCACATTGACGATCGGAAGATCTTCGTCGTGCATCGCCGCGACGCGCGCGGCGAACGGGCCCGCGGCATTGACGATGATGTCGGCCTTGATGGTCTGCCTCGCGCCGTCGGCCAGCACATCGATGGTGAAGCGATCGGCCTTGGCGATACCGACGACCCTCGCCTGCTGGAACTGTGCGCCGAGCGGACGCATGGTCTCCAGCATGTACTGGCCGAGCTGCTGGCCGCTGATGTCGCCCGCCCTGCGGATATGCAGCGCGGTCGCGACCTCCTGGTCGAAGGTCGGGTAATACGCCCCGATCAGATCGCGGCCGAGCAGGACGTCGACGCCGTCGGGCGCCGTCTGCCAGTCGGCCGAATGCGGCGGCAGATAGCCGCGGCTTGCGCCCTCATGCAGGCGGATCAGCCTGGCGGCCTGCTCGCCGTAGCCGGCGTACAATTGCTGCAGCAATTCCTCGGGCTTCTCCTCGCGCGTGACCAGAAGATATCCGCGCCGCGTCATGTGGATGCGGTTGCCGCTGCGCCGCGCGATCTCCTCCATCAGGTCGGTGGAGTGATTGGTGAAATCGGCCATCGTCGGATGCGGCCACCAGTTGCGGTAGTTCTCGCCCGACTGCGCCGAGGTCAATGCCATCGGCTGGCCTTCATCAACGATCAACAGACGCGAACGCTTGTGCTGGACGGCGAGGTAGTAGGCCGTGACGATGCCGACGATGCCCGCACCGATCACCAGGATCTCGACGTCATTGGTCTTCACGTGCGTTCTCCAGAGGCCCGCAGCAGGCCCGCGATGGTTGACATTGTCCTGATGTCGATCAGACGGCGCGCTCCGGACCCGCATCGCGCAACACCTGGCGCTGCGCCGAGCGCAGCGTCTTCTGCGTTTCCTCGATGTGATCGCGCAACAGGCGGATGGCCTTCTTGACCTCGCCGTCGCGGCAGAATTCGAGCAACCGGTAATGCTCGCGTTGCGGACGCTCCTTGCCGGTCGCTTGCGACACCAGCGCCCGCGTGAAGCGGCCGACATGGCCGTAATTCGCCTCGATCATCGCGAGCAGCCGCGGGCGATTGCACGGCGCGTAGAGCGTGGCGTGGAATTTCCAGTTGAAGGCGCCCCATTGCGCCGGATCGGGCTCGGCGTCGTAGGCGCGGAGGATCTTCGCCGCTTCCTCGAGATCGATCTCGCCCATCGCCGGGATCGCCAATCGCAAGGCGTGGCACTCGAGCGCGATACGAATCTCGAGCAGCTCGATCACCTCGTCGATCGACAGGTCGGAGACGACAGCGCCGCGGTTAGGCAGGATGGTGACAAAGCCCTCGGCCTCGAGTTGGCGCAGCGCCTCGCGCACCGGGATGCGGCTGGTCCCGAACCGCGCGGCAAGCTCGTCCTGGCGCAGCTGCAATCCGGGGGCGAGCTCGCCCGAGCTGATCGCGGCCCGCAGCGCCTCACGCACGGCATCCGGCGCGGAACCGTGAGGTCCGGCTCCTCGATGGCTGGCAGCGGTTGCAGGTTCCATCCGGCCTCCCTCTCGCTGGGTGACCCCCGGCCGAGATATCCGACGGGGGCATTATTGTATAAAATATCTTTGCAGATTATGCAACAATAGGGCATAAAATCTGGCTGGATTGTATCCAATCTTGCCGACATTCACGAGCACCCTATGAATCAAGCCACCAAGCAATTGATCTACATAGTCTTTCTCGCGACGACGGCATCCGCCCCGGCGCAGGCCCAATCGCCCGGCGGCACGCTGGCGAAGATCCGCGACACCGGCGAAATCCGGCTCGGGCACCGCGATGTCTCGGTCCCGTTCTCCTATCTCGACGACAACCAGAAGCCGGTCGGCTTCGCGATGGACCTCTGCGCGCGGATCGTCGATGCGGTGAAGAGCGAGCTCAAGCAGCCCGCGCTGCAAACCAGGCTGCAGCCGATCCAGCTCTCCACCCAGATTCCGCTGATCGAGAACGGCACCATCGATATCGTCTGCGGTCCCGCCACCAACACGCTGGAGCGGCAGAAGGTCGTCGCCTTCAGCAACACGATCTTCGTGTCGAGCATCCGCGCGGTGGTGCAGAAGGACGCGCCGATCAAGACCTTCGAAGATCTCGGCGGCCGGCCGGTCTCGCTGACCTCGGGTTCGACCTCAATTGGTCTCTTGAGCGCGCGCGCCCAGGAGAAGAATTTTCAGACCAAGAACATCCTGACCCCGGACCATGCCGCATCGTTCCTCGCGCTGACCACCGGGCGCAGCGACGCCTTCGTGATGGACGATATTTTGCTCGCGAGCCTGATCGCCGGCAGCCGCAATCCGGCGGACTGGCGCATCATCGACGACAGCCTGCGCACCGAGCCCTACGGGCTGATCATTCGCAAGAGCGATCCGGAGTTCAAGGCGCTGGTCGACAAGACCCTGGTTGCCATGATGAAGAACAACGAGTTTCAGGAACTCTACGCGAAATGGTTCACGCGGCCGATTCCGCCGAAGAACCTGAACGTGAATTTCCCGATGACCGCACCGCTGAAGGACGCCGTCGCCAATCCGAACGACAAGGGCGTGTGATCGGCAATCGCGGGCGCGCGGCGGATGTTTCGCAGCGAAATCGCGACAACGAATGGCCACCGCGCACCAGCTTGTGGCACGCGACAGCCTTTCGACGCTTCCCTAGAAGTCAACCGTCATGGAAAGCCACAGCGTGCGCGGCATGCCGCTGATCACGTAGCCGGTTGGATTGCCGATCCAGTAGTGCTTGTCGAACAGATTGGTCAGTGACGCCCTGAACGTGGTCGGGCGCCCCGCGAGGCTCGTCGCGTAGCGCGCACCGATGTCGAAGGTCGCCCAGGCGGGGACGCTCTGGAAATTGTCGGCGCTGACATAGGCCCGGCTGGTGTAGATGGCGCGCGCCGTCGCGGTGAGGCCCGGCACGAAGGGCGTGTCCCATTCGACGCCCAGATTGCCCTGCAGGTCAGGCGCGCCGATCGCTCGATTGCCGTCGTAGAGGTGGCCTTGCGTCTGGGTGAGCCGGGCATCGAGCCAGGTCACGCCACCGAGGACGCGGACGCCGGGCGCGACCTCGCCAAAGGTATTGAGCTCAATGCCGCGGTTTCTCTGTTCGCCATCGAGGCTGTAGATCTTGGAGACGGGATCGATCACACCGCTCGGCAGGCTGATCTGGAATGCCGAGAGGCTCGCGCCGAAGCCTTCGAGATCGAGCTTCGTGCCGACTTCCACCTGTCGGGTCTTGAAGGGTGCGAACACCGCATTGGTGTTCACCGCGCCGGAAGGCGGCGTCGGTCCCGGCGTCAGGCCTTCGATGTAGTTGGCATAGAGCGAGAGCTGCTTGATCGGCCTCACCACCAAGGCAATCGAAGGCGACGTTGCGCTGTCGTCGTAGTGCGTCGTTTCCAGCCCGCTGACGGGATTGAAGCTGTTGGCGATCACCTGCTGTTGGCGCGCGCCCACGATCAATTGCAGCATGCCCCCCATGGTCGTGATGGTATCGGCAACGCCGACGCTGCGCAGTCCGAGGAATCCCGACTTGCCCTCCGGGAACGTCGATACCGGAGTGCCGGCGGTCGCCAGCAAGGTCGGTCGGTAGATGTTGGTCAGGTAGGTCGCGTAGTTGGTCTGGCCGAGCCAATCGGTCCGGTCGAGCGCGCTGCCGCTGACAACGACCTCGTGGCCGACGGGTCCCGTGTCGAAACGCGCGCGGACGCCCGCCTCGCCGGAGACGCCCTCCGACTTGCCAGTCTGGAATCGGGACGTGCCCAAGGCGTCGCCCGCGGTGTTGAGAATCGTCGCGCCCGGATCTTCCTGCTTGTCATAGCGGAACTGGTTGGCGCCGATCGCGCCAAACACGGTCACGCTGTTGCTGAGATCGTATTCGGCCCTGGTCAAGCCGGTCAGGCTCTGCGAGCGCGCACGGTCAAACGGCTGCGCGAGATTGATCCGCGGATCGGGAGCCTTCGGCATGGCGATGCCGGGCAGCGGCGTGTAGCCGCGCTGGGCCGCCTTCATCCAGTCGTCCTGGGAGATAATGTCCGCGGACCAGCGAAAGCGTTCGCCATGATAGTCGACGCCGAGCGAACCGACGCCGTTGCGCGTGGACTGCCGATCGATGGAGGTGTGACCGCCATCAATCCCGCCGTTGAAGCGAACGCCCCACTCCTTCTGTGCGCCATAGCGGCGTGCGAGGTCGAGCTCCGTTCCGAAACGTCCGTCCGAGATATAGCCCGCGGTCAGGCGCGTGAGGTCTTCCGCCGCCCGCTTGGTCACGACATTGACGGTGCCGCCGATGCTGCCTTGCGGGGCCATACCGTTGAGGAAGGCACCCGGTCCCTTGAGCAGCTCAATGCGCTCGATGGGAGCCGGGTTGACGCGATAGGCCGGAACGAGGCCGTAAAGTCCGTTCAAGGCGATTTCGCTGTTCTCGACCCGGAAGCCGCGGATGGTCAGCGCGTCGTAACGGTTGCTGCTGCCGATCGCAGCGCGCACCGACGGATCGGAATTCGTCAGCACTTCCGCAACGCTGGTTGCCTGCTGATCGCGGATCGTCTTCTCCGTGTAGCTCGTCAGGCTGTACGGCGTATCCATATAGTCCTTGTTGCCGAGCAGGCCGAGTTGTCCGCCGCGCGCGACCTGGCCGCCGATATAAGGCACGGGCAACGCCGCCTGCTGCGCGCCGGCTGTGAGCGTGGCCGCAGGTGCCTGCGCGTGCTCACGCCTGCTCGCTTGATGCGATGCCGACGAGCGCGCAGATCGTGTCGATGACGGCCTCCGAACCGGCGCGGCCCGATGCTGTGGCGCGGCCACGACGACCGGCGGAAGCGGCGCCGCGCTGCTTGCGGGTGGTTGCTCTGGCGACTGCGCGAGCGAAGGGACCGCAGTCAGGAGGAGAGACGCGCACGCGAGTCGGAATGCGCATGAAACATTTGAGGTGACGAGCATGAGGTCCCCGGATTCTTCTTGGCTTCGTCCCGAACATCGTCAGAGTTCGAGCGCGACCACCGGGGCATAAGCAGCATGCGCTGTGACACCAACTAGAACGCATCTAAGAGAGGGGATGAAGCTTGCTGCGCGAGGCGACATCGATGCGGAAGATTCCGCGTTTCGATTATTCTTTCGTTGAGTGGCGTCGCGCGTATGCAGCTTGATTCTGAAAGCTCGCTTCGAGATTAGAAAGATTCTTGATTGCGATCGCCGTCGCGATCGGAGCGCCATCATTCGGCGGACGCGGTGAATTGTCGCACGCCGGCCGCCGGAGCGATCGACGAGGACGACTGACGGGCTCGCCGGCATGCGTCCCCTCGCCCGCAAAGGGCGAAGGGACGCGGCTCGGCGATCAGACGCCAGCCATCATCACGTATTTGATCTCGACATATTCATCCATGCCGTGACGCGAGCCTTCGCGGCCGAGGCCACTTTCCTTGACGCCGCCGAACGGTGCGACCTCGGTCGTGATCAGGCCGGAATTGACGCCGACCATGCCCGCCTCCAGCGCCTCGGCGACACGCCAGACACGGCCGATGTCACGCGAATAGAAGTAGGAGGCGAGGCCGAACGGCGAGGCGTTGCACATCGCGATCACGTCGGCCTCGTCCTTGAAGCGGATCACCGGCGCGAGCGGGCCAAATGTCTCCTCATGCGAAACCAGCGCGTCCGGCCGCACATCCGACAGCACCGTCGGCTCGAAGAAGCTGCGGCCGAGCGACGAGCGCTTGCCGCCGGTCACGATCTTGGCGCCGCCCTTCACGGCGTCGGCAATGTGCCGCTCGACCTTCTCGATCGCTTCCATGTTGATCAGCGGCCCCTGCGTCACGCCCTGCTCGGTGCCGTCGCCGATCTTCATTTCCGCGACCTTCTTCGACAGCCTCGAGACGAACTGGTCGTAGATCTTGTCCTGGGCATAGAGACGGTTGGCGCAGACGCAGGTCTGGCCCATGTTGCGATACTTGGAGACGATGGCGCCTTCGACCGCGGCATCGATATCGGCATCGTCGAACACCACGAACGGCGCGTTGCCGCCGAGCTCGAGGCCGAGCTTCTTCACGCCGACCGACGCCTGCCGGTACAGGATCTTGCCGACCTCGGTCGAACCGGTGAAGCCGACGAAGCGCACCGCCGGATGCTCGCACAGCACCTTGCCGATCGGCGGCGCATCACCGGTGATGATGTTGAACACGCCCTTCGGCACGCCGGCCTTCTCGGCCAGCACCGCGAGCGCGAGTGCCGACAGCGGTGTCTCGTTGGCGGGCTTCAGCACCACCGTGCAGCCGGCGGCCAGCGCCGGCGACACTTTTCGCGTGATCATCGAGTTCGGGAAATTCCAGGGCGTGATGGCGCCGCAGACGCCGATCGGCTGCCGGATCGCGAGCAGGCGGGCATCCGGACGCTGCGTCGGGATCGTCTCGCCATAGACGCGGCGCGCTTCCTCCGCGAAGAACTCGACATAGGCAGCGCCGATATCGACTTCGCCGAGCGCTTCCGCCAGCGGCTTGCCCTGCTCGGAGGTCAGGATCAGCGCGAGGTCCTCGCGATTGGCGATGATCAGGTCGAACCATTTGCGCAGGATGTTGGAGCGCTGCTTGGCGGTCAGCTTGGCCCAGGCCGGAAACGCACGCTCGGCAGCCTCGACGGCCTTGGTCGCATCGTCGGCGCTCAGCTGCGGGATCTTGATCAGCTCGGCGCCGGTCGCCGGATTGTTGACGGCAAATTCGGGGGTGCCGACCCAGGCGCCGTCGATATAGCAGCGGTCGCGCAGCAGCGACGGGTCCTTCAGGCGGCCATGGAGGGAAGATGCTGCGGATTGCGTGGCGCGTGCGGCAACGGACGGGGTCATGGCGTTACTCCTGGAACTTCCTTGAACTTCCCTTGGGGGGTATTCGCCGCCTATATAAGCGGAAAGCCGCGGCGATGCACCGGCGGCCGACGCGACCCTGCTTCAAGCAATATTGAGGGCTGGTGCGCGATCGTTTTCGACGCGCCGCGCGGCGGCTGTCAGACGGCGCCGCCGGACATATAGGCTTCGCGGCGGCCGATCATGCGTTCGGCTGCGGCCTTGGCATCAGCCTTGGTCGAGGTCGCGCAGGTGCGGTATTCGAGGTCGGCCTGCGCCCGCGCATCACGGCGGCCGAACCAGGATTTGGTGCCGCTCAGCAGCAGCGCCAGTGCCCGTGCGACATTGTCGACTGCCTCGAACGAGTGCAGCGCGCCGGTACCCGCGTAGCGGACTTCATAGAGACCTGGGCTGATCGGCGCCTCGATATTCTCACCGCGGCCCGGCCGCGGATAGCGTTTCCATTCACTCCATGTCGAAATCATTGCTGCGTCCCCGCAAGGCGCTAAATGACGATGCTTTTCGTCAAATCCATCCCAATCCGCCGCACCGTTTATGCAGCGATCTGAATGCGTTAATGCAAATAATCAGGTACGAAAATCAATCTGCCGATCACGTTACCGTGGCCACCTTTCCGGGTCACCGGGACTTGTGTGGAGTCCACCGCAAAATCTGCGCGCGTGGTGAACACCTGTTGAGCGTGGCCGTTCCTAACGGCCCGGCCTTCACGACATCGCGACAGTATCGCATCGCGCCCGCCTTGCGGGAGCGGAAAAGCGGGAGGATGATCCGCCCACTTCAAAACAATAAACCCCACCGGAGGAAGCCCCCAATGCAGAGCAAGGCTCAGATCGATCAGGTACTGCGTCAGAAGAGCGAGGCAAAGGAGATTCCCGGCGTCGTCGCAGTCGCGGCCACCGGCAACGACGTGATCTACGAGGGCGCATTCGGCAAGCGCGACCTCAGCAAGAGCGATCCGATGACCGCGGACAGCGTGTTCTGGATCGCCTCGATGACCAAGGCGGTGACATCAGCGGGCGCGATGCAGCTCGTCGAGCAGGGCAAGCTGTCGCTCGATGAGCCGATCGGCAAGCTGCTGCCCGATCTTGCCGCACCACAGGTGCTGGAAGGCTTCGACGCCAACGGCGAGCCCAAGCTGCGGCCGGCGAAAACGCCGATCACACTGCGCCAACTCATGACCCACACCGCCGGCTTCTGCTACGACCTGTGGAACGCCGACATGGGCAAATACATGGAAAAGACCGGCACGCCCGGGATCATCTCGTGCCTCAATGCCGCCCTGAAGACGCCGCTCGCCAACGAGCCCGGCACACGCTGGGAATACGGCATCAATATCGACTTCGTCGGCAAGGCCGTGGAAGCCGCATCCGGCAAGAAGCTCGATGCCTATCTGCGCGACAACATGTTCGCGCCGCTCGGCATGAGCGACACCGCATTCAAGATCTCGGACAACATGCGCAAGCGCCTGGTCGCCATGCACGCACGCGGTGAGGACGGCACGCTGGCGGCGATCCCGTTCGAGCTCGAGCAGAACCCCGAATTCCACATGGGCGGCGGCGGCCTCTATTCGACCGCTGCCGACTACATCAAGTTCTGCCAGATGATCCTCAACAAGGGCAAAGGCAACGGCAACCAGCTGCTGAAGCCGGAGACCGTCGCGACAATGGGGCAGAACCAGATGGGCGACATCAATGTCGTCAAGATGACGACGGCGGCGCCGCCCTACACCAACGACGTCGATCTCTATCCCGACATCGTCAAGAAGTGGGGACTGAGCTTCCTGATCAACACCGCCAAGACGCCGGAAGGCCGCAGCGCCGGCAGCCTCGCCTGGGCGGGCCTTGCCAACACCTATTACTGGATCGATCCGTCGCGCGACGTCTGCGGCGTAATCCTGACCCAGCTGTTGCCGTTCGCCGACAAGCACAGCCTGGAGGCGTTCGCAGGCTTCGAGAAGGGCATCTATGCCGGGCTCGACGCCGGCAGCGGGCAGAGAGCGGCCTGAAGTTCCAAAGGTCGAACGACAGAATCGGTCGCTCCATCAACTCGTCATGCCAGGCCTTGTGCCGGGCACCCACGTCTTTGCTTCCCCGTGAGGAAGACGTGGATGGCCGGGACATAGGCGAGCGGAAGCGACGCCGTCCTTCAGACGGCTATGCCCGGCCATGACGAGCCTGGAACAGCAAGCTTGCAGGAAGGGATTCTTTACACCCGCCATAGGTCGGGCCTGTCCCATCGGTGCCAAACGACTAAAATCGCGCAAAAAGGCGCGGCGACACGACACGACACGACACGACCACGACCACGACCACGAGGAGGACGATCTTGGCACCCAAGATCTTGATGCCCAAGGCAGACAGCTATGTCTGCGGCATTTCCGATACGCCGCTGCTCGGTGAAACCATCGGCCGCAGCCTCGACCGCGCACGCGCGCGCTGGGGCGATCGCGAGGCGCTGGTCTCGCCCAGCCACAATGTGCGCTGGACCTGGAACGAATTCGCCTGTCACGTCGAGGCCTTGGCGGCCGGCTTCCTCGCCCTCGGGCTGCAACGCGGCGAGCGGATCGGTATCTGGTCGCTGAACCGGCCGGAGTGGACGCTGACGCAATTCGCCGCCGCGAAAGCCGGACTGATCCTCGTCACCATCAATCCCGCCTACCGGCTGAGCGAGCTCGAATTCGCGCTCGGCAAGGTCGGCTGCGCGGCGATCGTGACCGCGACCGCGTTCAAGACCTCGGCCTATATGGAAATGCTGAACACGCTGTTGCCTGAACTTGCGAGCTCGGAGCCCGGCCATTTGCGATCGGCGCGGCTGCCGCAATTGCGCGCCGTGATCCAGATCGGCGGACCGGCGGCATCAGGTACGATTCCGTTCGACCAGGTGTCGCAGATCGGCGGGGAACGCCACCGCGAGCAGCTTGCGGCGCTCGGCGCGAGCTTGCAGTTCGACGATCCCGTCAACATCCAGTTCACCAGCGGCACCACCGGCTCGCCCAAGGGCGTGACGCTGACCCACCACAACATCCTCAACAACGGCTATTTCACCGGCCGCGCCATGCGCCTGACCGAGCAGGACCGCATCTGCATTCCGGTGCCGCTCTATCACTGTTTCGGCATGGTGATGGGCAACCTCGCCTCGGTCACGCTCGGCACCACCATGGTCTATCCTGGCGAAGGCTTCGATCCGCTGGCGACGCTGACGACGGCCGCACAGGAGAAATGCACGACGCTGTACGGCGTGCCGACCATGTTCATCGCCGAGCTCGACCATCCGGAATTCGCGCGTTTCGACCTGTCCTCGCTGCGCACCGGCATCATGGCTGGCGCGCCCTGCCCGATCGAGGTGATGAAACGCGTCAACACCGAGATGAACATGCGCGAGGTGACGATCGCCTACGGCATGACCGAGACGAGCCCGGTGAGCTTCCAGAGCGCGACCGACGATCCGCTGGAACGCCGCGTCTCGACCGTCGGCCGCATCCATCCGCATGTCGAGGTCAAGGTCGTCGATCTCGACGGCAAGGTGGTGCCGCGCGGCGAACGCGGCGAGCTCTGTACCCGCGGCTACAGCGTGATGCTCGGCTATTGGGATGAGAAGGAAAAGACATCAGACGTGCTCGACGCCAATGGCTGGATGCACACCGGCGATCTCGCCGTGATCGACGACGAGGGCTATTGCAACATCGTCGGCCGCATCAAGGACATGGTGATCCGCGGCGGCGAGAACCTCTATCCCAGAGAGATCGAGGAGTTCCTCTATCGTCATCCGAAGATCCAGGACGTGCAGATCTTCGGTGTCGCCGACCAGCGCTATGGCGAGGAGCTGTGCGCCTGGGTCAGGGTGCGCCAGGGCGAGACGCTGACCGCCGACGAAGTCCGCGCCTTCTGCCAGGGCCAGATCGCCCACAACAAGATCCCGCGCTATGTCGAGTTCGTCGACGAATTCCCGATGACGGTGACCGGGAAGATCCAGAAGTTCGTGATGCGCGACGCGGTCGAGAAGCGGCTGGGGCTGAAGGCAGCGAAGACGGCGTGACCGGTTTCTTCTCCCTCTCCCCGTTCTTTACGGGGAGAGGGTCGGGGTGAGGGGCTCTATCAGCGTACACCGCGAGTTCGAATCCGCGGCGACTCCCCCTCACCCGGAACGCATCTACGATGCGTTCCGACCTCTCCCGCAAGCGGGGCGAGGTAAGAAGCGCCAGCTACACCAGCAGCCCGTTCTGCTGCGCCAGATCCTTCAGCGACACCAGCGGGCGGGCGCCGATGTGCTGGATCACTTCGGCGGCGGCGAGCGCGCCGAGGCGGCCGGCGTTCTCATGGCCGACATTGCGCACGAGACCGACCAGGAAGCCGGCGGCGAACAGATCGCCGGCGCCAGTGGTGTCGACCAGCCTGTCGACCGGAGAGGCCGGCGCCGACGTGACGCCGTCCCCGGAGATCACCACGCAGCCCTTCTCGCTGCGGGTGACGACGCCGAGCTTCGTGTCCTTGCCGAACTGCTTCAGCGCGGTGTCGAAATCCGAGGTCTGGTACAGCGAATGCAGTTCGGACTCGTTGGAGAACACCAGGTCGACCGTACCCTTGCGCATCAGATCGAGGAATTCGTCGCGGTAGCGATCGACGCAGAACGAATCCGACAGCGTCAGCGCGACCTGGCGGCCCGCGCCATGCGCGATATCAGCCGCCTTCACGAAGGCGTCCTTGGCGTTCTTCGGATCCCAGAGATAGCCTTCGAGATAGATGATGCCGGCGGCTGCGATCTGGGCCGGATCGATGTCGTCCGGCGTCAGGTCCTGCGCGGCGCCGAGATAGGTGTTCATGGTGCGCTCGCCGTCCGGCGTCACCAGGATGTAGGAGCAGCCGGTGGCCGGGCCGGCCTTGGCCGGCGCGGTATCGAAGGCCACGCCGGCGGCGCGGATGTCGTGGACGTAAAGCTTGCCGATCTGGTCGTCCTTGACCTTGCCGACATAGGCGGCGCGGGCGCCGAGATTGCCGACGCCGACGATGGTGTTCGCGGCCGAGCCGCCCGACATCTCGGTCGCCACCCCCATGTCGCCGTAGATCGCGGTGGCGCGCGCTTCGTCGATCAGCTGCATCGAGCCCTTGGTCATGCCGTGACGGGCAAGGAATGCCTCGTCGGTCTGCACCAGCACGTCGAAGATCGCGTTGCCGATCCCGAGAACGTCATATTTTGCGTCAGCCATAGACCTGCCCTGTGTTAACGCCACCCAACAAGAGCCGCGACCTATCACGTTACGCCTTGGAGCAGCAAGCTGCGCCCTGCGTTCCGTCATCCTGAGGTGCGAGCGGAACGAGCCTCAGGATGACGGGTCTAACAGGGCGCTGGTGGCACCAATGAGCGCGACTGCTATACAGGCCCGATGTTCCGCTCCTTCCTCACGGTCTCCTCGGGAACGCTGGCCTCGCGACTGCTCGGCTTCGTGCGCGATTCCGTGATCGCGGCGCTGCTGGGCGCGGGGCCGGTGGCGGATGCCTTTCTGGCGGCATTTCAGCTTGTGAATGTCGTGCGACGGCTGCTGGCCGAGGGCGGATTGAATGCCGCCCTGGTGCCGGCTTGGCTGAAGGCACGCGATGCCGATGGCATGGCCGCGGCGACCGCCTTTGCCGGCCGCGTGCTCGGCACCGTCAGCGCCGCTGTCATCGCGGCAGCGCTCGTGATCGGCGTGCTGATGCCGCTGGTGATCGCGGCGATCGCGCCCGGCTTCGTCGGCCGCGACACGCTGCAATTTGCTGTCGACGACGCAAGGCTGATGCTGCCCTATCTCGCCTTCGCCGGCCCCGTCACCGTGATGATGGCACTGCTCAACGCGCAGGGACGCTTTGCGCTGACGGCGTTCTCGCCGCTGCTGTTCAACATCGCGCTGATATCAGTGATGGTTGTGCTTCTGGCGCGTCGGCAGGAGCCGGTGCAGGCCGCGCTTGTCATGGCGGCCACGATCGGCGTCGCCGGATTCCTGCAGCTGTCGATGCTGGCGCTGCGCGGCGCGAAACTCGCCGCGCCGCTCCGCATCTCGTTCGATTCGGACATGCGCAGCTTTCTCGGCCGCGCGGTCCCCGGCATGGTCGCGAGCAGCGCGCCGCAATGGCTCATGGTGGCGGGCGCGGTGATCGCCTCGACCTCGCCGTCGGCGGTGTCCTGGCTCTATTTCGCCAACCGTCTGCTCGAGCTGCCGCTCGGCATCGTCGGCGTCGCCACGGGCACGGTGTTGATCCCGGAGATGACCCGCGCGGTGCGCAGCGGCGAGCCTGCCGCTATCGCGCATGCGGAATCGCGCGCCCTCGAGCTCGCGGCCGGGCTGGCGCTGCCGGCAACACTCGGCCTGATGGTGCTGAGCGAGCCGATCGTGCGGATGCTGTTCGAGCACGGCGCGTTCACCGACCAAGATACCGCGGCCACCGCGCAGGCCCTGATCTGGCTGACGCTCGCGCTCCCGGCGCATGTGCTGGTGAAGGCGCTGTCGCCGGCGTTCTTTGCGCGCGAGGACACGCTGACGCCGCTGTTTGCGACGCTGAAGGCCGTCGTGGTTGCGATCGCGGCGGCCTTCCTGCTTGGCCATATGTTCGGCGCGGGCGGAATCGCCGCGGGCATTGCGCTCGGCGCCTGGAGCAATGCGCTGTCGCTGATCCGCAAGGGCGCCGCGACCTTCGGCTTTTCGATCGATGTCGAGGCGCGCCGCCGGCTGCCGCGCATCCTGGCCGCAGCGCTCGCGATGGGCGCCCTGCTCTGGCTCGCGGAAGGCGCGCTGCCGGCCGCCGGCAGCCACGGATTCGTGCAGGCGGCTTCCCTCCTCATGCTGATCGCGGCAGGTATCGCTGGTTACGGGCTGCTTTTGTCGGCTTTCGGCGTCACCGGCTGGCGCGCAGCGGTTAACGCCATCAGGCAAAGGCTCCCCGCCTGACTTGCGCGCGCAGGGCTTAAGTGGCAAACGACGCGGCAAAAGCGGCCATTTCCGGGAATCGAGACCATGGCGTTCGTTGAACGGGTTTTCTCAGGCGTCCAGCCGACGGGCAATCTGCACCTCGGCAACTACCTCGGCGCCATCGTCAACTTCGTGAAGATGCAGCAGACCCATAACTGCATCTATTGCGTCGTCGACATGCACGCGATCACCCAAGGCGTCGAGGTCTGGGGCGGCCCGGCCGAGCTCGCGCGCAACACCCGCGAGGTGACCGCGGCCTTCATCGCCGCGGGCATCGACGCGAAGAAGCACATCGTCTTCAACCAGAGCCAGATCGCCGGCCATGCCGAGCTGACCTGGATCTTTAACTGCGTCGCACGCATCGGCTGGCTGAACCGCATGACGCAGTTCAAGGAAAAGGCCGGCAAGGACCGCGAGAACGCGTCTATCGGCCTCTATGACTATCCGGTGCTGATGGCCGCCGACATCCTGCTGTACCGCGCCACCCATGTGCCTGTCGGCGAGGACCAGAAGCAACATCTCGAACTGTCCCGCGACATCGCACAGAAATTCAACAACGACTTTGGCGATTCAATTCGTGGTCATGGCTTTGCCGACGGCCTGTTGTTCCCGCAGCCGGAGCCGTTGATCACGGGGCCGGCGACGCGGGTGATGAGCCTGCGCGACGGCACCAAGAAGATGTCGAAGTCGGATGCGTCCGACAATTCGCGCATCAACCTCACCGATGACGCCGACACCATCGCGCAGAAGATCCGCAAGGCAAAGACCGATCCGGAGCCGCTACCGTCGGAGGAAAAGGGCCTCGAGACCCGCCCCGAGGCCGACAATCTGGTCGGTATCTACGCGGCGCTCGCCGGCGTCTCCAAGCAGGAGGTGCTGACGCAGTTCGGCGGCGGGCAGTTCTCCAGCTTCAAGAACGCGCTGGTCGAGGTTTGCGTTGCAAAACTGGCGCCGATCGCCTCCGAGATGAAGAAGCTGGTCGCCGATCCCGGCCATGTCGACGCGATCCTGGTCGACGGCGCCAACCGCGCCCGCGGCATCGCCGACGAGACCATGCGCATCACCAAGGACATCGTCGGCTTCATCCGCCCGCGCTGACACGCAAGGCAGGAACTGCGCACTCCCTCTCCCAAACGGCGAGGGAGTATGGCACCATGGATTGGTTTGGTTCAGCACCGGGACATGCATGACCACCCAGCGACGAAGCTACGAGACAGGTCACAAGCCGAAGTGCCTCGTCATCGTTGACGACACTGCGGAATGGGACCGCGCGGTCTATTACGCCAGCCGGTGGGCCATCCGGGTCGGCGGCGGCGTCGTGATGCTGCGGGTGATCGAGACCGAGGACCAGAACCAGCAATGGCTCGGGGTCGCCGACATCATGCGCGCCGAGGCCGAGGAGGCCGCCAATGAGGCGCTCGACCGCGCCGCCGGCCGCGCCAACGGGATTGCCGCGATCACCCCGGAGCGGGTGATTCGCGAGGGCGACCCGATCGAGCAGATCCTCGATGTGATCGACAAGGACTTCGATATCGCGATGCTGGTGCTGGCCGCCAATCCGGGCGCCGAGGGGCCCGGCCCGATCATCACCACCATGGCCAAGACCATGGGGGCGTTCCCGATCCCGGTGACCATCGTGCCCGGCGGCCTGACCGACGCCGAGATGGACGCCTTGTCCTGACGTTATCGGCCCCAAAACGCTCCAGAGCATGGATGCAGGCCCGGAACCTTGGTTTTGCGGCTTGATTGCCGGCTTTTTAGTTGCCATCTGACTCCTTGATTTGACGCGTTTTCTTCCGCGAACCGGTGTCGCTTCGCTGGAAAACGCTATAATGGAACCCAACGCGCCGGCCTTGAACCGGTGACGCCGGAGACAGCAGATGTTCATTCAGACCGAAGCCACGCCCAATCCCGCCACCCTGAAATTCATCCCGGGCCGCATGGTGCTCGACAGCGGGACCCTGGAGTTTTCCTCGCCCGAGTCGGCTCACCGCTCGCCGCTCGCCGAACGGCTGTTCGCGGTGTCCGGCGTCACCGGCGTGTTCTACGGCACCGACTTCGTCACCGTGACCAAGGCGGACGGCGACTGGCAGCACCTCAAGCCCGCGATCCTCGGCGCGATCATGGAGCATTATATGTCCGGCGCGCCGCTGCTCGCCGACGGCACCGCTGGAAGCGACGACGCACGCGATGAGGCAGACGAGTTCTTCAATGAGGAAGACGCCGAGACCGTCGCGCAGATCAAGGACCTGATCGAGACTCGGGTGCGTCCCGCGGTTGCCAATGACGGCGGCGACATCACCTTCCGCGGCTTCAAGGACGGCATCGTCTATCTCAACATGAAGGGCTCCTGCGCCGGCTGCCCGTCATCGACCGCAACCTTGCAACACGGCATCCAGAATCTGCTCCGGCACTTCGTGCCCGACGTGCAGGAAGTCCGGCCGATGTGATGGAGGCGAATGGTGGGTAGCGAATGGCGAATAGGGATCTACCCTGATAGTCCATTCGCTATTCGCTATCAGCCATTCGCCCTCCCATGATGATTCTCGCGATCGATACGGCGCTCGACGCCTGCTCCGCGGCGGTGCTCGACACCACCTCGGGCAATACCATCGCGATCGAATCGCAGGCGATGCAGCGCGGGCATGCCGAGGCGCTGATGCCGCTGATCGCGCGCGTGATGAACGAGAGCGGCATCGGCTTTGCCGGGCTTGACCGCATCGCCGTCACCACCGGCCCCGGCAGTTTCACCGGCCTGCGCGTCGGCCTCTCGGCAGCGCGCGGCATCGCGCTCGCCGCTGCAAAGCCGGTGGTCGGGCTGTCGACGCTCGCGGCCTACGCCGCGCCTGTGGTCGCCGAGAATGGCGGGCATGCCATCCTGTCGGCGATCGATGCGCGGCACGATCACGTCTATTTCCAGCTGGTCGGCGGCGACGGCGGACCACTGCTCAAGCCGAAGGTGGCACCGATCGCGGAAGCGCTCGAGGCCTCCCAATTCGGTGCGCTGCACCTGGTCGGCAACGCCGCAAATATCCTTGCCGAACGCTGGCCCGCCGACGCAACGCCGCCGGTCAAGATCGACCGGCAGCCCGCGCCCGACATCATTTGGGTCGCCTGGGTCGGCGCAGCCGTGGATCCCGAAACTGCGCCGCCGCGGCCGTTCTATCTGCGCGCACCCGACGCGAAGCCGCCGAAGGATCGGCTCGAAATCAGCGCGCCGCCATCGTCATGATCGGCTGGCTTTCACGATGGTGGGGCGGCGGCACCCCCGCGGTCGAGCCCGCATCCCTGCGCGATGCGGCGCGGCTCGCGCAATTGCACGGCGCGTCGTTTCATCGCGGCTGGGGCGAAGGCGAGTTCGAGGCGATGCTGACCGAGCGCAACACGCTGGTGCACCGGCTGCGCCAGGGACGCAAGGTGATCGGCTTTGCCGTCTCGCGGATGGCGGCGGACGAAGCCGAAATCCTGTCGATCGCGATCGACACCGGCCAGCGCGGGCGCGGCCTGGCGCGCGACCTGCTCCTGACCCATCTCGGCCATCTTGCCGGCCGGGGCATCCGCACCATCTTCCTCGAAGTGGAAGAGAACAATCAGCCGGCGCGACGGCTCTATGAAAGGGCCGGATTCGGCGTGATCGGCCGCCGCGAACGCTACTACAAGCAGCCCGGTGGGGAACATTTGAACGCGCTTCTGATGCGGCGCGACTTGTCGTAACATCGGCGCAATGGCAGAAGGGCGCCTGCTCTGCGATCCAAGGCCCGAGGACTCGGCAAGGACCCATGACGACGGTGAAAATCACGCCTGCGCAGAAGAATAATACCGGCATCGAGGCGCGCTGCGCCGCGACCGGCATGCGCATGACCGAACAGCGACGTGTGATCGCGCGCGTGCTGGCGGAGGCCATGGATCATCCCGACGTCGAGGAGCTCTACCGCCGCTGCGTGGCGGTCGACGACAAGATCTCGATCTCGACGGTCTATCGCACCGTCAAGCTGTTCGAAGATGCCGGCATCATCGAGCGTCACGACTTCCGCGAGGGCCGCGCGCGCTACGAGCAGATGCCCGAGAGCCATCACGATCACCTGATCAATCTGCGCGATGGCAAGGTGATCGAGTTCACCTCCGAGGAGATCGAGAAGCTGCAGGCCGAGATCGCGCGCAAGCTCGGCTACAAGCTGGTCGATCACCGTCTCGAGCTCTATTGCGTCCCGCTCGACGACGACAGCAAGTCGTAGGCGCGTGCGCTCCAACAAAGCAAGCGCCGGATCGCGTGAAAGAAACGCATCACCAGACCATGGGCTTTGATCTCGTCATCTTCGATTGCGACGGCGTGCTGGTCGACAGCGAGGTGATCTCCTGTCGCGCGCATGCGGAAACGCTGACGCGGCACGGCTTTCCGATCACGCCCGACGGCGTGCTGAAGCGTTTCATCGGCGTGTCCGACCGCGAGGCGCGGCGGATCGTGGAAAGCGAGATCGGCCGCGCGCTGCCCGACAGCTTCGAGGCCGAGGTCAAGCACGCGACGCTCAGTCTCTATGCCGACGATCTGAGCGCGATCGCGCATGTCGGCGAGGCGATTGCCGCACTCGACTTGCTGAAATGCGTGGCGTCCAGCGGCACGCCGGAGAAGATCCATCACGGCCTGACCTGCGCCGGGCTTTTCGACCAGCTCGCGCCGCATATTTTCTCCGCCACCCAGGTCACGCGCGGCAAGCCGGCGCCCGATCTCTTCCTGTTCGCGGCCGAGCAGATGGGCGTGCCCCCTGCGCGCTGCGTCGTGATCGAGGACAGCGTGGCCGGAGTCACCGGCGCCCGCGCCGCCGGGATGATCGTGCTCGGTTTTTGCGGCGGCAGCCACTGCACGGCGGAACACGAGGACATGCTGCGCAAGGCCGGCGCGGCCATAATCTTTGCCGATATGCGCCAATTGCCAGATTTGATCGCCCAGGCCGGCCAAAAACACGGCTCGATCGCTGGATTTTCGCCCGTTTAAGCTATATTTGAGCCCCGGCGCCCTGATGGCGCCGTTTCCTTTCGCATTCAGGGTTCCATGACGACGCCGCGCAAGCTGCATATCAAGTCCTATGGCTGCCAGATGAACGTCTACGATGCCCAGCGCATGGTGGACACGCTGGCCGGCGAGGGCTTTGTCGAGACCGCGAGCGCCGAAGACGCCGACCTCGTGATCCTCAACACCTGCCACATCCGCGAGAAGGCGTCGGAGAAGGTCTATTCCGAACTCGGGCGGCTCCGCGTCGTCAAAGACGAGGCAGCCCGCCAGGGCCGCGAGATGAAGATCGCGGTCGCCGGCTGCGTCGCGCAGGCCGAGGGCGCCGAGATCATCCATCGTGCGCCCACCGTCGATATCGTGGTCGGGCCGCAGAGCTATCATCATCTACCTGCGTTGCTGAAGCGCGCCAGGGAAAGCGGCCGCGCGCTCGAAACCGAATTCCCGGTCGAGGACAAGTTCGGCTTCCTGCCGCAGCCGAAGCCCGCTGCGATCCGCGCCCGCGGCATCTCCGCCTTCGTCACGGTGCAGGAAGGCTGCGACAAGTTCTGCACCTTCTGCGTGGTGCCCTATACGCGCGGCACGGAAGTCTCGCGTCCAGTTGCGAAGATCATCGACGACGTGAAGCAGCTCGCCGACAACGGCGTGCGCGAGTTCACGCTGATCGGACAGAACGTCAACGCCTATCACGGCGAGGGCCCCGACGGCCGCGCCTGGCCGCTTGGCAAATTGCTGCAGCGGCTCGCCGGGATTCCAGACGTCACGCGGCTGCGCTATTCGACCAGCCATCCGCGCGACGTCGACGATTCCCTGATCGCAGCGCATCGCGATTTGCCCGAACTGATGCCGTTCGTGCACCTGCCGGTGCAATCGGGGGCGGACCGGGTCCTTGCCGCCATGAACCGCAAACATACCGCCGACGACTACCGCCGTGTCATCGACCGTTTCCGTACTGCGCGGCAAGACATTGCTTTTTCATCAGATTTTATCGTGGGCTTCCCCGGCGAGACCGCGGAAGAATTTTCCGCCACCCTCGCGCTTGTCACGCAAATCGGGTACGCTGCGGCATATTCATTCAAGTATTCGCCACGGCCGGGCACGCCGGCGGCGGAGATGCGGGAGACGGTGTCAGCAGCCGAGATGGACGAGCGCTTGGGGCGGCTTCAGGAACTGATCGACAGCCAGCAATCGGCTTTCAACCGTGCTGCGATTGGCACAACGGTCGATGTGCTGTTCGAGCGCGCCGCGCGCAATCCGGGCCAGATCGTCGGCCGGACCGCCTATCTGCAGCCCGCCCATGTGATGGCATCGCCTGACATCATCGGCCAGGTCCTCCCGGTGAGGATCGACAGCCTCGAGCGCTATAGCCTGATCGGCGAGCTTGCGGCGCCGACAGCGCCGCACCTCATTTCGCAGACCATTGGAGCCTGAACTCCTTGCCCAAAAGCGCATCGGATTCGCCTTCGCTCGCTCCCAGCCGCAAACCTGACCGCGACATGCAAATTCCACCTGAGACCCAGGTCGTCATCGATTTCGACGACAACCGCGCCGCATCCGCGCTGGTCGGCCCCTACGGACAGAATCTGGCGCTGATCGAGCGGCGGCTCGGCGTCGTGGTCGATTCCCGCGGCAACCACGTCAGTATCGCAGGCTCCCGCGACGGCTGCGACGCGGCGCGGCGCGTGCTCGAGACGCTCTATGCCCACGCCGTCGCAGGGCACGATCTCGATCAGGGCGAAGTCGAAGGCGCGATCCGCGCCGTGCTCGCGCAAGGTTCGCTGTTCGAGTTCGACAACAAGACCGCCAAGCCGACTTTCGAGACGATCAATCTGCGCAAGCGTCCGGTGCGCGCCCGTACAGCGGCGCAGGATTCCTACATCCGCGCGCTGAAGCGGCATGAATTGGTGTTCGGCATCGGCCCGGCCGGCACCGGCAAGACCTGGCTCGCGGTCGCCCACGCGGCGCAGCTGTTCGAGCGCAAGGAAGTCGATCGCATCATTCTGACGCGGCCCGCGGTCGAGGCCGGCGAGCGGCTCGGCTTCCTGCCCGGCGACCTCAAGGAGAAGGTCGACCCGTATCTGCGCCCGATCTATGACGCGTTGTACGATTTGATGGATGCCCGCGTCGTCGAGCGCGCGCTGCAGGGCAACGAGATCGAGATCGCGCCTCTCGCCTTCATGCGCGGCCGCACCTTGACCAATGCCGCCATAATCCTCGACGAGGCTCAGAACACCACGTCGATGCAGATGAAGATGTTTTTGACGCGTCTCGGCGAGAACAGCCGGATGATCGTCACCGGCGACCCCTCGCAGGTCGACCTGCCGCATGGCCAGACTTCGGGGCTCGCAGAAGCCGCGAAGCTGCTCGACGGCGTCGATGGCATCGCGCAGGTGCATTTCAAGGCCGAGGACGTCATCCGCCATGAATTGGTGGCGCGCATTGTGGCCGCCTATGAGGGATTGCCGCAAAAGCCGGCAAACGCCAGATCTTGAGACCAACAGCTTCGGCCGCGGGCCCGCGCGATGCGGGTTCCGGCCATAACGCAGATTTTGAAACGAACGTGTCTGCTTTTCCTGCAACCGAGGTTCTCGTCACCGCCGAATGCTGGCAGGCCGAGCCCAATGCCGACGCGGTGATCCATCGCGCCATCGAGGCTGCCGCCGAAATCGCCGACGCCGATGTCGCCGGCGCCGAACTTGCGGTGATGCTGACCGACGACGCCGGGATCCGCACCCTGAACGCCAACTGGCGCAGCATCGACAAGCCGACCAATGTGTTGTCGTTTCCGGCACTGCAGCCGGAAGGCGCCGGCCGACCAGACGATGCTCCGCGCATGCTCGGCGATATCGCGATCGCCTATCAGACGACGCGGCGGGAGGCCGATGACGAACAGAAACCGTTCGATCATCATTTGAGCCATCTCGCGGTGCATGGCTTCCTGCATCTGATCGGCTACGACCACGAGAACGATGGCGATGCCGAGGACATGGAGGCGCTCGAGCGCGAAATCCTCTCCTCCCTCGGCATTCCCGACCCCTATGCGGATCGGATCGCCTGACATGCCGGATTCCGACCCGACCCATGACAATCCGCGCAACGTGAGCAACCTGCCTGCCGTGGTGCACGAAGGCGAGGTGCAGCGCCCGGCGGCCGAAGGCTGGCTGGTGCGCGCGATCCGCACGCTGTTCGGCTGGAAGGCCGGCTCGGTGCGCGACGATTTGCAAGTGGTGCTCGACGCCTCGACGCCCGACGATGTCGGCTTCTCGGCGATAGAGCGCACCATGCTGCGCAACATCCTGTCGCTGAACGAGCGGAGAATCGCCGACGTCATGGTGCACCGCGCCGACATCGTCGCGGTCAAGCGCGACATCCCGCTCGGCGAATTGATGAGCCTGTTCGAGAGCGCGGCGCATTCGCGGCTCGTTGTCTACAACGAAACCCTCGACGATCCTGAAGGCATGGTGCACATCCGCGACCTGCTCGCCTTCATGACCGCGAGGGCGCGCGTCACCGATACGACCAAGACGAAGCGCAAGAAGCCGTTCCCGGCGGGGCTCGATCTGCGCAGCGTCGATCTTGCGCTGCCGCTGTCGGAAGCCAATATCATCCGCAAGCTGCTCTACATCCCGCCATCGATGCGCGCGATCGACCTGCTGGCGCAGATGCAGGCCTCGCGCATCCATCTCGCGCTGGTGGTCGACGAATATGGCGGCACCGACGGGCTGGTATCGATCGAGGATATCGTCGAGCAGATCGTCGGCGAGATCGACGATGAGCACGATTCCGACGAGCCGCCGTCCATTGTCCGCCAGCCGGACAACTCCTTTATCGCCGACGCGCGCGCCAGCCTCGACGATGTCCGTTCAGTGATCGGCGAAGACTTCGTGACCGGCGAGGCCGGCGAGGAGGTCGAGACGCTGGGCGGCTATCTCGTGTCGTTCGTCGGCCGTCTGCCGGTCCGTGGCGAGGTGATCTCGGGACCCGGCAATTACGAAGTCGAGGTACTCGACGCCGATCCGCGGCGGGTGAAGCGTGTGCGAATCACGACGCGCAAGGAACGGCCGGCGCCGCGCAAGGAACGCGAGCGGCGCCGTGAGCAGGCACCGGACTCCGGAAACCCGCAGGCGAATGACAACATGCCGCCGCCCGGCGAGGAAGCCGGTCCGCAGTGAGGCTCTCCGACAAGCTCCGATCGATCGGCCTTGCGGTCATCCTGACCTGGGGATGGAAGCGTGCCGTCCTCGCGCTCGCGGCGGGCGCTTTGTCCTCGCTGGCGATGGCGCCGTTCAATGCCTGGCCGGTCCTGTTTCTGACCTTTTCCATCGCGGTCTGGCTGATCGACGGCAGCGCAGCCGGGCGTTGGCGCGGCGTGCCTGCCGCGGCACTGTCCGGTTTCTGGTTCGGCCTCGGCTATTTCGTACCGGGACTGTACTGGATCGGCTACGCCTTCTTCGTCGATGCAGACACCTT
Source organism: Bradyrhizobium sp. I1.14.4 (assembly GCF_050435825.1). Classification (NCBI taxonomy): domain Bacteria; kingdom Pseudomonadati; phylum Pseudomonadota; class Alphaproteobacteria; order Hyphomicrobiales; family Nitrobacteraceae; genus Bradyrhizobium; species Bradyrhizobium sp. I1.14.4. The sequence goes on from NZ_JBNDLA010000013.1 coordinate 33,563, forward strand.
CGCCTGGCTGACGCCGTTCGCGGTGCTTGGCCTGCCCGCCTATCTCGCCTTGTTCACCGCCTTCGGCTTCGCGCTGGCACGGCTGATCTGGCCGCGCGACGCCTCGCGCGTGCTGGCGCTGGCGGTCAGCCTGACGATTTCGGAATGGCTGCGCGGCCATCTCCTCAGCGGTTTTCCGTGGAATGCGTTCGGCTACGCGCTGACCGAGCCTCTGGCGCTCGCGCAGACCGCGTCGCTGATCGGGCTGTGGGGCATGACGTTCCTCGCGGTTGCGATCTTCGCAAGCCCGGCCGTGCTGATCGACGGCGTCTCACGCGGCCGCAAGCCGTGGCGCGCGCCGGCGGCCGCGGTGCTGGTTCTGGCGGCGATGCTGGCATTCGGCGCGGTCCGCCTCTCGCGAGAGCCGACCAGAATGGTCGACGGCGTCAAGCTGCGCATCATGCAGCCCGATTTGCAGCAGGACGCCAAGTTCAACTACTCCGCCAAGGCGGCGGTGATGCAGAAATATCTCACTCTGTCGGATCGTGCGTCCGGGCCGCACTCCACCGGCGTGAGCGACTCCACCATCCTGATCTGGCCGGAATCCGCGTTTCCATTCTTCCTGACGCGGGAAGCCGATGCGATGGCGCAGATCGCCGACCTCCTGCCGAAGGGAACCGTGCTGATCACCGGCTCGGTGCGGGCGCCGGATCTGCCGCCCAACGTCCGCGTCACGCGCGCCTACAATTCCATCTACGTCATCGACCATGACGGCAGCGTGCTCGCGGTCTACGACAAGCTGCATCTTGTGCCATTCGGAGAATATCTGCCGTTTCAGGACTGGATGGAGAAGCTTGGCTTCGTGCAGCTCACCAAGGTGCAGGGCGGCTTCATTCCCGGCACGATCCGCCGGACGCTCGATATTCCGAATGCGCCGCGCGCACTGCCCTTGATCTGCTACGAGGCGATCTTTCCCGGCAATGTCGTGAGCCGCGACGATCGCCCCGGCTGGATCATCAATGTCACCAATGACGGCTGGTTCGGAATCTCGACCGGCCCCTATCAGCATCTGCAACAGGCCCGGCTGCGCTCGATCGAGGAAGGCCTGCCGATGGTGCGTGCCGCAAATACGGGCATCTCGGCCATCATCGACCCGCTTGGGCGGATTGTCGCGCAACTCGGGCTCGGCATCGAAGGCGTTCTCGATTCCGGTCTGCCAACGGCGATCGCGCCGACGATCTACGCGCGTGTCGGGAACATCCCGGCCGCTGTGATTGTGATCACAGCACTGGCGCTCGTGTTGCGGCGCCGGTTTGTAAGGCGAAAAGCCTGACGGCTGCATATCGCCGGTTGTCGCGAACCCGAAAAGACGTCGAAATTTACCTCAGCGCGATTCCACCAGTTGACAGATCGACCGTACACTTCGCATTGTACGGGTCCACGCGAAATCACAAGCCAAGTCAGCCCCTTTGCGCAAATTGTCCGCATTTCGTCCCGATCCTCCTTGCAGGATTTGACGGCACCGGCGCCTGAGGCATACTCCACGTCCAACTTGCCTCAACCCCCGGGCGCGCAATCCCTTAGGAGAGTTGGAGATGTCCATCAAAGCGCCCAATCCTGTTGACAAATATGTCGGCAGCCGCGTCCGTATGCGACGCATCATGCTCGGCATGAGCCAGGAGAAACTGGGCGAGGCATTAGGCCTGACGTTCCAGCAGGTGCAGAAATACGAGAAGGGCACCAACCGCGTCGGCGCCAGCCGGCTGCAGCAGATCTCGGAAATCCTGCAGGTGCCGGTCTCCTTCCTGTTTGACGGCGGCCCGAGCGGCGTCAAGACCGCCGACGGCTTCAGCGAGGGCTCTTCGCCGACCTACGTCTCCGATTTTCTGGCAACCGCCGAAGGCCTGGCCCTGACCCGCGCCTTCACGCGCATCGCGGACGCCAAGCTCCGCCGCAGCATCGTCGAACTGGTCGAGCAGATCGCAGCACGCGAGGCGGCCGAACAGGTCTGATTCGGCCATATCCGTTTGAGAGATTGTCAAATCTGGAATATGTCATTGCGGCGCACGCTCAAGCGCTGCGCTCAGGATGAAGTGTCATCGCGCTCTAGCTCGTTGTTTGAGCATGATCTTCTCGGAAAACCGCTTCACGCTTTTCCGGATCATGCTCTGAGCGCGTGCGCTGAATGACAAGGCGAATTCAGAGGCGACGACCACAGCATGGCCAGCAACCCGTTCGAAACCGCTGATATTCTCGACGGCATCCGCCGGTGGGTCGAGATCGAGTCTCCGACGGAGCGGCCAGATCAGGTCAACAAGCTCGCTGATCTCGTCGCGTCGGGCTATCGCGACCTGCCGGCCAGCGTCGACCGCGTTGCGGGACGCGACGGCTGCGGCGACCACCTGGTCACGCGCTCGTCCTGGGGGCAGGACGCGCCGGGCATTCTGGTGTTGAGCCATCTCGACACAGTTCATCCAATGGGATTCATCGAACGGTTACCATTCAAGATCGAAGGTGACAGCGCGTTTGGCCCGGGCATCTACGACATGAAGGGCGGCGCATATCTCGCCTATCATGCGTTCCGGCAGATCTGCGCCGACGGCGCGCGCCCGCCGCTCGGCATCACCCAGCTCTACGTATCGGACGAGGAAATCGGCAGCCCGACCTCGCGCAGGCTGATCGAGGCCGAGGGACGCAAGGCCAAATACGTGCTGGTGACCGAACCCGCGCGCGACGGCGGCAAGATCGTCACCGGGCGCAAGGGCGTCGCGCGCTTCGACGTGTTCATCAAGGGCGCGCCCGCGCATGCCGGCACGCGCCCCGAGGATGGCCGCAGCGCGATCCGGGAACTCGGCAATGTGATCCAGACGCTGGAGGCAATGAACGATCTGAAGCGCGGCATCACCGTCAATGTCGGCGTGGTCCGCGGCGGCACCAAGCCCAACGTGATCGCCGAAGAGGCCTATGCGGAAGTCGACATGCGCGTGCCGACCATGGCCGATGCCGACGAGTTGGTGCCGAAGATTCTCGCGATCTCGTCGCGCACCGAGGGTGTCACCGTGAAGGTTACCGGTGAACTGAATCGTCCGCCCTACGAGAAGAGCAATGCCGGCGCCGCGCTCTACGAGCACGCCAAGGGGCTTGCCGCCGAACTCGGCTTCGAGCTGATCGACGTCTTCACCGGCGGTGGTTCCGACGGCAATTTCACCGCACCGCATACCGCGACCCTCGACGGCCTCGGCGTCGACGGCAAGGGCGCGCACACCCATTACGAGCAGCTCTACATCTCGTCGATCGAGCCCCGCGCGCGCCTGCTCCACCGCATCTATCAGACGCTGCGATGACTCCAGCTCCGAACGACACCGGCGATCGCGATTCCCCCGACGACGGCGCAATGGCCCATTCGCGCGGCTCGTTCTTCGGGCGGCGCAAGGGCCACAGACTGCGCGCGCACCAGGCCGACCTGATCGACAATCTGCTGCCGCATCTTTCGATCGACATCTCGGTGCCCGCGCCTGAGGCGTTGACCGAATTGTTCGATGACGGCACCGAGAATGTCAGGCTCGAAATCGGCTTCGGTGGCGGCGAGCATTTGATCGCGGAAGCGCAGGCATTTCCGACGACCGGCTTCATCGGCTGCGAGCCCTATGTCAACGGGATGGCGAAGATCCTGACCCGGATCGAGGCGCAGAATATCGGCAACATCCGCCTGTTCGCCGGCGATGCGGCGGAGCTCTTGGCCTGGGCGCCGGCGCGCTCGCTCGCGCGCATCGACCTGATTCATCCCGATCCCTGGCCGAAGCGGCGGCACTGGAAGCGGCGCTTCGTGCAGGATGCAACGGTCGCCGCAATGACACGATTGCTCCCGCCCGGCGGCGAATTCCGCTTCGTCAGCGACATCGACGATTATTGCGCATGGACTCTCGCGCATCTGATGCGCTCGCCCGACTTCGCCTGGCTCGCCGAGCGCGCGATCGACTGGCAGCAGCCGTGGCCGAACTACACGATGACGCGCTACGGCGCCAAGGCCGAGCGAGAAGGGCGCAAGGCGGCGTATCTGCGATTCAAGCGCTTGCCTTGACGCGCCTTCCGCGCTCGACCCCTATCGCGACTTCCAGAAATCGACGACGCGCTGCGCGGTCGATGGCATCAGCCGCACGAAGTTCACGCGCGCACCTTCGATATCGGCCGGTGACGGCACGCGGTTGGGCCCGAGCCGCATCAGGATCAGGACGCGCACGGTCGGCCATTCGAAGCCGATCGTCTTGCTGGCGATCAGGATCGGATCGTAACGGTCGCCGGAGATCAGGCGATCGAGCGAGACGATCTTCACGCCGGTCATCGCGGCGAGCGCCGCCACGCATTCCTCGTATTTGAAAGCCTTGGCGAAGCCTGCCACCGCGGCTTCGTTCAATTCGCCGGCGCGATGCAGCGCCAGGATCGCGTGCTGCGCGGCCGCGAAATCGCGGCCCTCGACCTGCGCGACGACGCCTTCGATCTCGTTCATGGCCAGCTTGATCTCGGCCTGCCGATCCGGCTTGGCGACGTCATGCAACCGGCGGCGGATCACGTCGATCGAGCCGGCCAGCAGGCTCTTCAGATGTTCGGCCGGAAGATCGTCGCGGCGGCCGATCCTCAGCGTCAGCACGCCGTCCTGGCCGGCGCGGCGCACCAGCGTCGCGAAGGATGCATCCGAGAACGCCGCGCCCGCATTGCCGGCCGCGCATCGGATCACATCGCGATCGCCACGTCGGACGAGGACATCGGTCAGCGCGGTCGAGAGCCTTGACCGTTCCGCCATCGCAAGCAGATGGCCCTGGCCCTTGGCAGTGGCGATCTCGACAAGCACCTGATCGTCGATGATGGGCGATCGCCGCAACAGCGGGCCGGCAATCGCGACATCGTCCTCGCGGGCGAGTTGTCCGACCAGGTGCCGCGGCGCGTTGGCGAGCAGCGCGAGCCGTTCGGCGAGATCGATCCGTGCAGCAAGCTCGGCATGCGGAACCAGGCTGGTCAGCACCCCGTCGAACAGGTCGATATGGTCGGGACGGAAGCTCGCGGCGCCCTGCAGGAACAGCTCGCCGAGCCGCCGCGCGGCCTCGGCGCGGCGCTTGGGGTCGCCGCGGCGAACGATGTCGTCGAGTTCCGGGATCAGCGCGGGGGCTGTCGTCATGAGCCTTGTCCAAACCGGCGACTTCTGCCGATTTTCGGCAATCTATGGTCCCGTTCGTAAACGGAGGGTTAGATCGAACCTGGCCCCAGCGAGCCGCAAAATCGCCTTCCGCCGGGCCCGGAGGCCTTGCCGGACCCCGGCAAAAGAGCTATATCCACCGCAACTTATGGTATCTCATACGATCGCGTAGGAGAGTGGGCCCCCCGGGACCCGCTCTTTTTTATTACCTGACGGGACCCAGCGAGGCCGGGTCCAGTTTGGGTAGCGTTAGCGGCCCCTTAAGGCCTCCAGAACAACACAACAGACCTCAAGCTGCCTTTGACACTGGATATGACTGATCCGACCGCTGCGTCCGTGGACACCGAACTGCTCGCCGAGCCGCGGCTCGTCGTCGAGCCCGGGGTCGCGGCGCGCGTCGCCGCGGTCGCCATGCCGGTGTTGCAGGGCATGGGCTATCGCCTGGTGCGCATCAAGGTGTCGGGCGACGCCGGCTGCACCGTGCAGATCATGGCGGAACGGCCCGACGGTTCGATGCAGCTCGAGGATTGCGAGGCGATCTCGCGCGCGCTGTCGCCGGTGCTCGATGTCGCCGACCCGATCGAGCGCGCCTACCGGCTGGAGATCTCATCGCCCGGTATCGACCGCCCGCTGGTGCGCCGCTCCGATTTCGAGCGCTACACCGGACACCTCGTGAAGATCGAGATGGCGGTGGCACATCAGGGCCGCAAGCGGTTCCGTGGCCTGCTCGCCGGCGTCGAGGGCAATGCGGTGCGCGTCAAGCGCGACGATCCGCGCCCCGGCGAGGACGCCGAGGTTCTTCTGGTCATGGAGGACATTTCCGACGCACGGCTGGTGCTCACCGACGAGCTGATCGAGGAATCGATGCGCCGCGGCAAGGCCGCCGAGCGCGAGCTGCGCCGCGAGCTCGGCCTCGTGCCGCCGCAACCGGCTCACGCCAAGAAGAGCGATCCCGCGAAGAGTCAAAAGCCGAAGCCGAAGCCCGGCAAGATGCCGGCCCCGACCAACACCAAAAAGCACCGCCTGGCCGCCGAACGCGCGCGCCGTGGCGAGATCGATCCATCCGAAGGAGACTAAGCCATGGCAGTCAGCGCCAACAAACTCGAACTGCTGCAGATCGCAGACGCAGTTGCGCGCGAAAAGTCGATCGACCGCTCCATCGTGATCGCGGCGATGGAAGATGCCATCGCCAAGGCCGCGCGTGCCCGCTACGGCAGCGAGACCGACGTCCATGCCGAGATCGATGCCAAAAAGGGCGAGCTTCGGCTGACGCGCCACATGCTGGTGGTCGAAATCGTCGAAAACTCCTCCAACCAGATTTCGCTGGCCGACGCGCAGCGCGCCAATCCGGGCGCCCAGGTCGGCGACACCATCGCCGACACGCTGCCGCCGCTGGAATATGGCCGCATCGCCGCGCAGTCCGCCAAGCAGGTGATCGTGCAGAAGGTGCGCGAGGCCGAGCGCGACCGGCAATACCAGGAATTCAAGGACCGCATCGGCGACATCGTCAACGGCATCGTCAAGCGCGTCGAATATGGCAGCGTGATCGTCGACCTCGGCCGCGGCGAAGCGATCGTGCGCCGCGACGAGATGCTGCCGCGCGAAGTATTCCGCAACGGCGACCGCGTCCGCGCCTATATCTTCGACGTCCGCCGCGAGACCCGCGGTCCGCAGATCTTCCTGTCGCGTACCCATCCGCAGTTCATGGCGAAGCTGTTCGCGCAGGAAGTGCCGGAGATCTACGACGGCATTGTCGAGATCAAGGCGGTCGCCCGCGATCCGGGCTCGCGCGCCAAGATCGGCGTGATCTCGCGCGACTCCTCGGTTGACCCGGTCGGGGCCTGCGTCGGCATGCGCGGCTCGCGTGTGCAGGCCGTGGTGAACGAGCTGCAGGGCGAGAAGATCGACATCATCCCGTGGTCGCCCGACATCGCGACCTTCGTCGTCAACGCGCTGGCGCCGGCTGAAGTCGCCAAGGTCGTGATCGATGAAGACCGCGAGCGCATCGAGGTCGTGGTTCCCGACACCAACAACCAGCTGTCGCTGGCGATCGGCCGCCGCGGCCAGAACGTCCGCCTCGCCTCGCAGCTAACCGGCTGGGACATCGACATCCTGACCGAGCAGGAAGAGTCGGAGCGCCGCCAGGCCGACTTCGAGAACTCGACCCGCGTGTTCATGGAAGCGCTCAATGTCGACGAGGTGGTCGGCCAGCTGCTCGCCTCCGAAGGCTTCACCTCGGTCGAGGAACTCGCGCTGGTCGACGTCAAGGAACTCGCCGGTATCGAAGGTTTCGACGAGGAAACCGCCACCGAGCTGCAGACCCGCGCCCGCGAATATCTGGAACAGCTTGAGGCCGAACTGGAGGTCAAGCGCAAGGAACTCGGCGTCGAGGACGCCATGAAGGACGTGCCCGGCGTCACCGGCAAAATGCTGGTGAAGCTCGGCGAGAACGACGTGAAGACCGTCGAAGATCTCGCCGGCTGCGCCACCGACGACCTGGTTGGCTGGACCGAACGCAAGGAAGGCGGCGAGCCGACCAAGCATGCCGGGTTCCTCGATGGCATCGAGATCTCGCGCGACGAGGCCGAGGCCGTGATCATGCAGGCCCGCCTGAAGGCCGGCTGGATCACCGAGGCTGACCTCGCCAAGCCTGCCGAGGAGGCCGAGGCCGCCGAAGCAGAAACCGCGTCGTAAGGAGATGTTCCACGGATGCTCGCTCAGGCTGACCCCGATCTCGACGATGGCCCGCGGACGCAGAAGTCCGCGACCACGCGGATGTGCGCGGTCAGCCGCGAGGTGCGTCCGATCGACGAGCTGATCCGGTTCGTCGTCGCGCCCACGGGCGAGGTGATCCCGGATCTGAAGCGCAAGCTGCCCGGCCGCGGAATGTGGGTTTCCGCATCGCGGCGCAGCGTTGCGGAAGCGGTCCGTCGTCACCAATTTAGCAAGGGATTCAAGCGCGATGTCCGCGTCGCGCCGACCCTTCCCGACGACACCGACGCACTCCTGGTGCGCAGCGTCACCGAGGCCCTGGCGATGGCCGCCAAGGCCGGTCAGGTCGTTTCGGGCTTCGGCAAGGTCGAGGACGCACTCAACCGGAACGAAACCGCAGCCCTGATCCACGCTTCCGACGGCGCAGCGGACGGAATCCGCAAATTGGACGCGATCGTCAGGCAAAGGGGCGAAAAACGTGGTGAATCGCCGGTAATCGCCGTCGTCAATGTTTTGACGTCGGAAGAATTGGATTTGGCACTTGGGCGATCAAATGTGATACATGCTGCGCTGCTCGCGGGCCCGGCGAGCAAGACGTTCCTGTCGCGCTGCCAGATGCTGGTCCGATACCGGATGGCCGACGACGACAAGACCGCCGAAGCGGCCAGAAATTCCAGAGCCTGATCCAGGAAGGCGGACGCAGTCTTTCCGACCGGATCATGCTCAGCAAAAGACGAGCCTTGAAAACGATTTGTGCGAAAGCGCACAGCGAAAAACGAGATTAGGACTGCTGAATGGTTGATACCAAGACCCCTGGCGACAAGACTCTGAGTGTCCCGAGCAAGACGTTGTCGCTGAAGCCGCGCGTCGAAACGGGCACCGTGCGCCAGAGTTTCAGCCACGGCCGGACCAAGCAGGTCGTGGTCGAGAAGCGCGGCAAGCGCCGCGTCGGTGGCGATGGCCCGGGCGAGGCGCATGTGCCGGAACCCGTGGTCGCAAAGCCTGCGGTCCCGCCGCCCCCTGTCGCCAAGCCGCCGCTCGGCCGCCCCGGGGCGGCGCCGCAGCGTAACACCCGCTCCGGCGTGGTGCTGCCGACCCTGACCGAGGATGAGCGTTCCGCGCGCGCCAACGCGCTTGCCGACGCCCGTCAGCGCGACATCGAAGAGCGCCGTCAGGCCGAAGAGGAAGCCAAGCGCCGCGCCGTCCGCGAAGCTGCCGAGAAGACAGAGCGCGAGGCCGCCGAGGCCCGCCGCAAGGCGGAAGAGGAGCGCCACCGCCACGAGGAGGAGGCCAAGCGCAAGGCCGAAGTCGAGGCCAAGCGCCGCTTTGGCGAGGGCGAGGCCAAGCCCGGCGCGGCAGCCGCTGCCGCACCGGCCAGGCCGGCCGCAGCTGCACCCGCATCTGCTCCGGCAGCCCGGGCGCCGGGAGCCCGCACGACGACCACAACGCCTGCGCGCACGCCGGCCACTGCGCCGAGGCCCCCGGGGGTTGCCGCAGAGGCGGCGGACGAAGACGAAGGTCCGCGCCTGGTGCGCCGTCCCGGCGGCGCCGTGCGTCCCGTCGCGGCCCCGAAGACCACCCAGAAGCCCGGCCCGCAGAAGCAGCGCGGACGCCTCACCGTCGTCACGGCACTCACCGCCGACGACGTGCGCGAGCGCTCGATCGCCTCGTTCCGCCGCCGTACCCAGCGCCTGAAGGGTCACGCCGCGAACGAACCGAAGGAAAAGCTGATCCGCGAAGTCATCATTCCGGAAGCGATCACGATCCAGGAACTCGCGAACCGGATGTCGGAGCGCGCGGTCGACGTCATCCGCATGCTGATGAAGCAGGGCGCGATGCACAAGATCACCGACGTGATCGACGCCGACACCGCACAGTTGATCGCCGAAGAACTCGGCCACAGCGTCAAGCGTGTTGCCGCGTCCGACGTTGAGGAAGGCCTGTTCGACGTCGTCGACGATTCCACCGACACCGAGCCGCGTTCACCCGTGGTCACGGTCATGGGCCACGTCGACCACGGCAAGACCTCGCTGCTCGACGCGCTGCGACACGCCAACGTGGTGTCGGGCGAAGCCGGCGGCATCACCCAGCACATCGGCGCCTATCAGGTGACTTCGCCGGAAAGTGGCAAGAAGATCACCTTCATCGATACGCCCGGCCACGCCGCGTTCACCGCGATGCGCGCCCGCGGCGCCAAGGTCACGGACATCGTGGTGCTGGTGGTCGCGGCCGATGACGGCGTGATGCCGCAGACGATCGAGGCGATCAACCACGCCAAGGCGGCCAAGGTGCCGATGATCGTGGCGATCAACAAGATCGACAAGCCCGATGCTCGGCCCGAACGCGTCCGCACCGAATTGCTGCAGTACGAGGTGCAAGTCGAATCGCTCGGCGGCGACGTCGTCGACGTCGAGGTCTCGGCCAAGAACAAGACCAATCTCGACCGGCTGCTCGAGATGATCGCGCTGCAGGCCGAAATCCTCGACCTGAAGACCAATTCGCAGCGTCCGGCCGAGGGCACCGTGATCGAAGCCAAGCTCGATCGCGGACGCGGCCCGGTCGCGACCGTGCTGGTGCAACGCGGCACGCTGCGCATCGGCGACATCATCGTGGCCGGCGCCGAGATGGGCCGTGTTCGCGCCCTGATCTCCGACCAGGGCGATAATCTCGAAGAGGCCGGTCCGTCCGTGCCGGTCGAGGTGCTCGGCTTCAACGGTCCGCCGGAAGCGGGCGACCGTCTCGCGGTCGTCGAGAACGAAGCCCGCGCCCGCCAAGTCACGAGCTACCGCGCGCACCAGAAGCGCGAGAACGCGGCGGCCTCGATCTCCGGCATGCGCGGCTCGCTCGAGCAGATGATGTCGCAGCTCAAGACCGCGGGCCGCAAGGAGTTCCCGCTGATCGTCAAGGCCGACGTACAGGGCTCGCTGGAAGCGATCCTGGGCTCGCTCGAGAAGCTCGGCACCGAAGAAGTCGCCGCCCGCATCCTGCATGCCGGCGTCGGCGGCATCTCGGAGTCCGACGTCACGCTGGCGGAAGGCTTCAACGCCGCGATCATCGGCTTCTCGGTCCGAGCCAACAAGGAAGCGGCTGCCGCAGCCAAGCGCAACGGCATCGAGATCCGCTACTACAACATCATCTACGACCTCGTGGATGACATCAAAAAGGCGATGTCCGGCCTGCTCGCGCCCACCCTGCGCGAAACCATGCTGGGCAATGCGCAGATCCTGGAAGTGTTCAACATTTCCAAGGTTGGCAAGGTCGCGGGCTGCCGCGTCACCGACGGCACCGTGGAACGCGGCGCCAACGTTCGCCTGATCCGCGACAACGTCGTGGTGCACGAAGGCAAGCTGTCGACGCTGAAGCGCTTCAAGGATGAAGTGAAGGAAGTGGTCGCGGGCCAGGAGTGTGGCATGGCATTCGAGAACTACGGCGACATGCGTGTCGGCGACGTGATCGAATGTTACCGCATCGAGACGATCCAGCGCTCCCTGTAAGTCCAAATCTTACGAAGCGCAGATCTTACAGATCTTACTAAGCGTCTGGGTCCATTTAACTGAAAATGCGACGACGTGGCCGGACTTTAGTCCGGCCACCAGCGCATTGTCCGATTGAACGCAAAGCTAGACATTGATGCCCGCGGCCGAGGCCTGCGGGCGCGACGGTCTTGGAAAAAGGTCATGCCCCGTCAAAAGAAGAGTTCCAGCCCCGGCGGATCACAACGTCAGCTGCGCGTCGGCGAAACGGTTCGCCATGCGGTTGCCGAGATTCTGTCGCAGGGTGACGTCCACGATCCCGATCTCGAAGGCCACATCATCACCGTTCCCGAGGTGCGTATGTCGCCGGACCTGAAGCTCGCGACGATCTATGTGATGCCGCTCGGCGGACGCGACACCGACACGGTGATCGCCGCGCTCGAGCGCAACAAGAAGTTCCTTCGCGGCGAGATTGCGCATCGCGTCAACCTGAAATTTGCACCCGACATTCGCTTCCGCGTCGATGAGCGGTTCGACGAGGCGGAGCGCATCGAGAAACTACTGCGGACACCTGCGGTGCAGCGAGACCTTGCACCCGATTCGGACGACGAGTGATGACTGTCATGACGACCAACAGCGTTATCGACGCGAAGGATGCCGACGCGCGCGACGCTGAGCGGGATGCTTTTGCCGGGCCGCGCACCGACGATGCGCGCCGCACCAACAACGACCCGCGCCACAAGCAGGGCAGACAGAATCAGCAGCCGCGCCGCGACAAGCGCGACGTCCATGGCTGGGTCGTGCTCGACAAGCCGATCGGCATGACCTCGACGCAGGCCGTCGCCGTGCTCAAGCGCCTGTTCCAGGCCAAGCGCGCCGGCCATGCCGGGACGCTCGATCCGCTCGCCTCCGGCGGGTTGCCGATCGCGCTGGGCGAGGCCACCAAAACGGTGCCGTTCGTGATGGACGGCCGCAAGCGCTACCGCTTCACGGTGTGCTGGGGCGAGGAGCGCGACACCGACGACACCGAGGGCCGGCCGGTCAGGACCAGCGAGAGCCGGCCGACCGCCGATTCGATCCGGGACCTGTTGCCGCGCTTTACCGGGGTGATCGAGCAGATCCCGCCGCAATATTCGGCCATCAAGGTACAGGGCGAGCGGGCCTACGATCTGGCACGCGACGGCGAGACCGTGGAACTGAAGCCCCGCCCCGTCGAGATCCACGAGTTAACCCTTGTAGAACATGGAGATAACGGACAATCCGTGTTCGAGGCCGAATGCGGCAAGGGAACCTATGTCCGGGCCCTGGCCCGCGATATGGGCCGGATTCTGGGCTGTTTCGGCCATATCTGCGCCCTGCGGCGGACCCTTGTCGGTCCGTTTACCGAGCGGGATATGATTCCGCTGGAACAGTTGGAGGCTTTATGCAATAGAGCCGCGTCGGGCGAGGGCAGCCTCGCCGACGCGCTTTTGCCCGTTGAGACCGCGCTGGACGACATCCCGGCACTGGCCGTCACACGGGCTGATGCGGCAAGGCTCCACAGGGGCCAGGCCGTTTTGTTGCGCGGACGGGATGCGCCCAATACTAGCGGCACAGTCTATGTCACGGTGGCAGGCCGGCTTCTCGCGCTTGCCGAAATTGGCAATGGCGAACTCATCCCCAAGCGCGTGTTCAATCTGAGCGGACTGACTGCCAGTCCGGCTCGCAACCATGAAAGTAGCTGACGATGTCGATTACCGCAGAGCGCAAAGCGGAAGTCATCAAGACGAATGCCAACAAGGCCGGCGACACCGGCTCGCCCGAGGTTCAGGTCGCGATCCTGTCGGAACGCATCAATAACCTCACCGAGCACTTCAAGAGCCACGTGAAGGACAACCATTCACGCCGCGGCCTCCTGAAGCTCGTGTCGACGCGTCGCTCCCTGCTCGACTACATCAAGCGCAAGGACGAGGCGCGCTACAAGGCGCTGCTCGAAAAGCACAACATCCGTCGTTGATTTGAGAAGCACGCGCGCGAGGTTCGCGCGCGTTTTCGCATGGTCGTCCGCGAACTCGGACTTTCGAATTGCCGAAAGATGATCATGCGCAGCATGGCAATCGCGCCATGCCAACTAGCGTCCAGCAGCAATCCGGCCGCTGGACCGGGCAAGATGCCCAGATGACCGAAAGGATGGACGCCATCCGAAATTCAGGGACCATGGCAGGATCGCCGGATGCTGATCGCAACAGCGCGTCAGTGTCTCGCCGTCTTGGCATGGTCGTTGTGTTTCAGGGCGCTATGCTTTCGTGAAACCATGAAAGAAGACCGAAATGTTCAATACGCATTCCGTCGAGATCGACTGGGGTGGACGTCCCCTCAAACTTGAAACCGGCAAGATCGCCCGCCAGGCCGACGGCGCCGTGCTGGCCACCTACGGTGAGACCGTGGTGCTTGCCACCGTCGTCGCGGCGAAGGCGCCGCGCGAAGGCGTCGACTTCCTGCCGCTCACGGTCGACTACCAGGAAAAGACCTATGCCGCAGGCCGCATTCCCGGCGGCTATTTCAAGCGCGAAGGACGTCCGACCGAGAAGGAGACGCTGGTCTCCCGTCTGATCGACCGCCCGATCCGTCCGCTGTTTGTCGACGGCTGGCGCAATGAGACCCAGGTGATCGTCACCGTCCTGTCGCACGACATGGAGAACGATCCGGACATCGTGTCGCTGGTCGCCGCCTCCGCGGCCCTGACGCTGTCGGGCGCGCCGTTCAAAGGCCCGATCGGCGCCGCGCGCGTCGGCTTCGCCAATGACGAATACGTGCTCAACCCGACGCTGGACGAGATGACCGAGACTCAGCTCGACCTCGTCGTCGCCGGTACCGCCGACGCCGTGCTGATGGTCGAATCGGAAGCCAAGGAGCTCAACGAAGACGTGATGCTCGGCGCGGTCATGTTCGGCCACCGCCACTTCCAGCCCGTGATCAACGCGATCATCGAGCTCGCCGAGAAGGCCGCCAAGGAGCCGCGCGAAGTCACCACGATCGACAATGCGGAGATCGAGAAGGAAATGCTTGGCATTGCCGAGCAGGACCTCCGCAAGGCCTATGCGATCCCGGTCAAGCAGGAGCGCTATGCCGCGGTCGGCGCCGTCAAGGAGAAGGTGCTGGCGCACTTCTTCCCGGAGGGCCAGGAGCCGAAATACGACAAGCTGCGCATCGCCGGCGTGTTCAAGGAACTGGAAGCCAAGATCGTCCGCTGGAACATCCTCGACACCGGCAAACGCATCGACGGCCGCGACGTCAAGACCGTGCGCAACATCATCGCTGAAGCCGGCGTGCTGCCGCGCGCTCACGGCTCGGCACTGTTCACCCGCGGTGAGACCCAGGCGGTGGTCGTGACCACGCTCGGCACCGGCGAGGACGAGCAGTATGTCGACGCACTGTCGGGAACGTACAAGGAAACGTTCCTGCTGCACTACAACTTCCCGCCCTACTCGGTCGGTGAAACCGGCCGCCTCGGCGGCACCAAGCGCCGCGAAATCGGCCACGGCAAGCTCGCCTGGCGCGCAATCCACCCGGTGCTGCCGCCGCATCACGAGTTCCCGTACACGATCCGCGTGGTCTCCGAGATCACCGAATCGAACGGCTCGTCCTCGATGGCCTCGGTCTGCGGCGCCTCGCTGTCGCTGATGGACGCCGGCGTGCCGCTGAAGCGGCCGACTGCCGGTATCGCCATGGGCCTGATCCTCGAAGGTCAGCGCTTCGCGGTGCTGTCGGACATCCTCGGTGACGAGGATCATCTCGGCGACATGGACTTCAAGGTCGCCGGTACCGACCAGGGCATCACCTCGCTCCAGATGGACATCAAGATCGAGGGCATCACCGAGGAGATCATGAAGGTTGCGCTTGGCCAGGCCAAGGAAGGGCGCATCCACATCCTCGGCGAGATGTCCAAGGCCCTGACCGCGGCCCGCGCCGAGCTCGGCGAATATGCGCCGCGCATCGAGACCTTCAAGATCGCCACCGACAAGATCCGCGAAGTGATCGGCACCGGCGGCAAGGTGATCCGCGAGATCGTCGAGAAGACCGGCGCCAAGGTCAACATCGAGGACGACGGCACCGTGAAGGTCGCGTCCAATGACGGCGAGGCGATGAAGGCTGCAATCAAGTGGATCAAGTCGATCGCCTCCGATCCGGAGATCGGCCAGATCTACGAGGGCACCGTCGTCAAGGTGATGGAGTTCGGCGCATTCGTGAACTTCTTCGGCGCCAAGGACGGCCTCGTCCACATCAGCCAGCTCGCGGCCAACCGCGTGCAGAAGACCTCCGACGTCGTCAAGGAAGGCGACAAGGTCAAGGTCAAGCTGCTCGGCTTCGACGACCGCGGCAAGACCCGGCTGTCGATGCGGGCGGTCGACCAGCAGACCGGCGAGGACCTCGAGGCCAAGCAGAAGGCCGAAGCGCCGGCTGCGGCTCCGCGCGAAGCCGCCGGCGAGTAAACGAGGCAAATCGATTGCGTGAAAAGGGCGGCCCAGTGGCCGCCCTTTTAGTCTGTCGAGACCGAACGCAAATCAATCTCCACTGATCAGCCTGCGCGGTTTTGCCCCGGCGTTGTGACCGGCATCGTTGGAACCCCTTCACAACTCGCGCCTAACATCAGGACGACTTATCCCCAGCACGGAGAACCACGATGTCCTCGATGTCCAGACGCCATTTGATCATCGCCGCAGGCAGCATCGCCGCAGCCGCCGTCTCGTCGCGCGCAGCATTCGCGCAAGCCACGGCGCCGGCGCCGAGCGGACCGTTCAAGATCGATCCGCTGACGTATCCCACCAATGCGCTGGAGCCGCATATCGACGCCAAGACGATGGAAATCCATCACGACCGGCATCACCAGGCCTACGTCACCAACCTCAACACGTTCGCCAAGGACAATCCGCAGATCGCCGAAAAGCCGGTCACCGACGTGCTCGCCAATCTCGGCAGCGTGCCGGAAGCGATCCGCACCGGCGTACGCAACAATATGGGCGGCCACGCCAACCACACGATGTTCTGGCAGATCATGGGACCGAACGGCGGCAAGCCCGACGGCGAGGTGCTCGCCGCGATCGACCGCGACCTCGGCGGCCTGGAAAAATTCCAGACTGATTTCAACGCCGCCGGCGGGCGCGTGTTCGGCTCCGGCTGGGTGTTCGTCACCGTGACCAAGGACGGCAAGCTCGCGATCGAGACGCGTCCGAACCAGGACAATCCGATCATCGACGGCAAGCGTGCGCTGCTCGGCAACGACGTCTGGGAGCACGCTTATTATCTGACCTACCAGAACCGCAGGCCTGATTACCTCAAGGCGTGGTGGAATACGGTGAACTGGAAGGCTGTCGCCGATCGCTATGCAGCAGCAAAGGCCGGCACGCTCGGCGTGTAAGCCGCTGGGCTCGCCGGTCGCCAGGAACTGCGTTACGTTCGAGAGCCCGCGATCGCTTCGCGGGCCTCGGACGACAGCTGCTCGTCTTCACCCGCGAGCGACTGCCCGACGAGATCCGGCTGAAATGCGTCCGCGAGAACGAAAAGGCCTGGCGCTGGTACGAGCGCGAGGGATTGGTGCTCGAGAAGGAAGAGCTCAACCCGGTGACCGGCTTCATGTTGAAGCATTATCGGTGGAAGCGAGCAAACGGCAGATAGGAGCTTAAGCCATGATCAAGCTGTACTGGTCGCCGCGCTCGCGCTCGTTCTCCGCGATCTGGCTGCTGGAGGAATCCGGCCTGCCTTACGAACGGGTGCTGACCGATATCAGCACCGGCGCGCAGAAGTCGCCGGACTTCCTCAAGATCAACCCGATGGGCAAGGTGCCGGCGCTGACCGACGGCGACATCAAGCTCGCCGAGGCGGCGGCGATCTGCGCCTACATCGCCGACCGCTATCCCGAGACCAGGCTCGCGCCGGCCACGAACGATCCGAAGCGCGCACGCTATCTGCAATGGTTGTTCTTCTCGCCGAGCTGTATCGAGCCGGCGCTGATCCAGCTCTTCACCAAGCTCGAAGTGCCCACCAGCACCGCGTCCTGGGGCAGCGCCGCGCAGGTGTTCGATGTGCTCGATGCCGAGTTGCAGAAGGGGCCGTGGATCCTCGGCGATCAGTTCTCCGCGGCCGACATCGCGATCGGCGCGGGGCTGAACTTCGCGGTCCGCGTGTTCAAGATGGTGCCGCCGCGGCCGTCGTTCGAGGCCTATATCGACCGCTGCGTGGCGCGACCGGCGTTCCTGCGCGCGGAGAAGATCGCGGCGGGGCAAGACACACCTCGGCCATCACGTCTGAGCAAGTGATGATCCCCCGGTTGGGTTAAGCCGGGACGACGCGCGGATCGACGTCCTGCGTGTAGTCGACGCCGTCGATGCCGAAGCCGAACAGGCGCAGGAACTGGCTCTTGTATTCTCCGAGATCGGCCAATTCGCCGAGCGTCTCGGTGGTGAGCAGCGGCCAGCACCGCGAAACTTCCGTCTGCACTTCGGGCGAGAGCTCCCAGTCGTCGACCCTGATGCGCTGCGCGTCATCAAGCTCGACGCCCTTGCCGAGACGGGTGCGGAACAGGCGGTCGATCTGCTCGATGCAGCCTTCATGGAGGCCGAGCTGCTTCATGACCTTGAACAGCACGGTGCCATAGAGCGGCACCACCGGAATGGCCGAGCTCGCCTGGGTGACCACGGCCTTCAGCGCGACGACGCGGGCCGCGTCCGCACCCAACCGTCCCCGGATCGCTTCGGCCTTGCTGTCGAGATCGACCTTGGCGCGGCCGAGCGTGCCGTTCCAATAGATCGGCCAGGTCAGCTCGCTGCCGATATAGGTGTAGTTGAGCGTCCTGAAGCCCGGCGCCAGCACACCGGCATCCGCGAGCTGGTCGATCCAGCGCTTCCAGTCATCGCCACCCATCACCGCGACCGTGGCTGCGGTTTGATCCTCGTTCGCCGGCTCAAGCGTCGTCTGAAACACCTCGCCGGTCTCGGTGTCGAGTGTCTTGATCTCGACGGGCGCGCCGAGCGGCTTGATGACCGAGCGGTAGGTCTTGCCGGTGTCGGGATCGGTCCGGACCGGCGCGGCCATGCTGTAGACCAGCATGTCGAGCTGTCCGAATTTTTCGCGCACGCGTTCGATGAAGGCTGCCTTCAGCTCGTTGGAGAAGGCATCGCCCTCCAGCGTGAGCGGAGCTCGTCCGATCTTCTGGGCCTCGATCTCGAAGGCGCGGTTGTTGTACCAGCCGGCGCTGCCCGACTTGGTCGCCGTAGGCTCGCGCTCCAGCGACACGCCGATGGTGTCCGCGCCGCCGGCGAAGGTCGCGACGATGCGGCTCGCGAGGCCATAACCCGTCGAGCAGCCCAGCACGGCGACGCGCTTGGGACAGTCCGCGACCGGGCCCTGACGAAGAACGTAAGCGATCTGTTCGCGGACATTCGTGGCGCAGCCGACGGGATGTGCCGTCGTGCAGATGAAGCCTCGCACGCGCGGTTCAATAATCATTCCCACCCCATTCCAGATCGTTGCAATGTCCCCATTCGCTGCCTTTGACCTTCCTCAGCAAGCGAGGAGAGGCGAAATCACGCGTCAAGCCGCCTGAACACCAGCGTGGCGTTGGTGCCGCCGAAGCCGAACGAGTTCGACAGCACGGTGTTGAGCTTGGCGTTGTCGATCCGTTTGCGCACGATCGGCATGTCGGCGAAGATCGGATCGAGCTCGGTGATATGCGCGCTCTCGCAGATGAAGCCGTTGTTCAGCATCAGCAGCGAGTAGATCGCTTCCTGCACGCCGGTGGCGCCAAGCGAGTGGCCGGTCAGCGCCTTGGTCGCCGAGATCGGCGGGCACTTGTCGCCGGCGCCGAACACCTTGCGGATCGCCTCGATCTCCGGCGGATCGCCGGCCGGCGTCGAGGTGGCGTGCGGATTGATGTAATCGACCGGCGTGTTCACCGTCGACATCGCCATGCGCATGCAGCGCTCGGCGCCTTCACCCGACGGCGCCACCATGTCGTAACCGTCCGAGGTCGCGCCGTAACCGACGATCTCACCGTAGATCCGCGCGCCGCGCGCCTTGGCACGCTCGAGTTCTTCCAGCACGACGACACCCGCGCCGCCGGCGATGACGAAGCCGTCGCGATTGAGGTCGTAGGGACGCGAGGCGGTGGCCGGCGTGTCGTTGTATTTCGAGGACATCGCCCCCATGGCGTCGAACAGCACCGACAGCGTCCAGTCGAGTTCCTCGCAGCCGCCGGCGAAGATGATGTCCTGCTTGCCGATCTGGATCGTCTCATAGGCGTTGCCGATGCAGTGGTTCGACGTCGCACAGGCGGAGGAGATCGAGTAGTTCACGCCCTTGATCTTGAACCAGGTCGCGAGCGTCGCAGACGCCGTCGACGACATTCCCTTCGGTACGGCAAACGGACCAACGCGCTTCGGGCCCTTGGCGCGCGCGATGTCGGCGGCTTCCACGAGGGTGCGCGTCGACGGTCCGCCGGATCCCATGATGATGCCGGTGCGCACGTTGGAGACCTCGTTCTCCTCGAGGCCGGAATCGCGGATCGCCTGTTCCATCGCGACGTGATTCCAGGCAGCACCTTCGGCAAGGAACCGCATCGCGCGGCGATCGATCACCTCGGCGGGATTGAGCGTCGGCGCACCGTGCACCTGCGAACGAAAGCCAAGCTCAGCGGCCTTCTCCGCACGCGAAATGCCCGACCTCGCCTCGTAGAGGCTCGCAAGCACTTCCTGGGTGTTGTTACCGATGGACGAGACAATGCCCATCCCCGTGATGACAACCCGCCTCATGTTCGCCTCGCCCTGCCTTTATGTTGCCGTGTGATGGTCCTGCTCAAGATGGCGCCGTGCCCTGCTTGAACAATCCGACCTTCAAGTCCTTGGCGCGATAGATAATCTCGTCATCCATGGAAAGCCACCCGTCGGCAATTCCAAGCACGAGCTTTGACCGCATCACGCGCTTGATATCGATGTTGTACACAACCTTGCGCGCTTGCGGCAGCACCTGTCCGGAGAACTTCAGTTCGCCGAGGCCGAGCGCGCGGCCATGACCTTCGCCACCTATCCAGCCAAGGTAAAAGCCGACCATTTGCCACATGGCATCGAGGCCAAGGCAGCCCGGCATCACCGGATCGTTCTTGAAATGACAGCCGAAGAACCAGAGATCAGGCTTCACTTCGAGCTCGGCGCGCACCAGCCCCTTGCCGTACTCGCCGCCGGTTTGCGAGATATCGCTGATGCGATCAAACATGAGCATCGGCGGCAGTGGCAACTGGGCGTTGCCGGGACCGAAAAGCTCGCCCCGCCCGCAAGCCAGCAAATCCTCGTATTCATAACCGCCGCGCCGATCCAGCATCCTCTTTCCACCTCTAATATCCCGATGAAGCGCTTTTGCTTGGTCGGACCTTAATCTACCCACGGGAACCGGAATATCCCGTCCCGCATCTTGGCGCTACCTGGGTACGCTACCGGCGTGTTATCCCTGCCGAAAGCGCATATGTGGTCCGCGCGCTCTCTAACATAGGGCTAAGTTGGCGGCAAAGCGGCATTCGGGGGATAAATGACCGCCTCTCCTTAGGTTTCTAGCGCAGCTTGGATTCGTTCTAGTTGCGAAAAACTTGCATCTGATGGGCATCCTTTTTATATTTATGAGGAATATTGCCTGAGTTGGGTGCATAGAGTGGATATGAACGACGAAGTACCGGCTGTGAACGATGATGCCGTGCACACGGCTGCGCGGGGCGCTGGGCACCACCCTGCCCTGACCGGCTGTCCGTGGCATGACGTCAACGAAATGCTGCAGTCTGCCGGTCTTCGGCCGACCCGCCAGCGCATGGCGCTGGGTTGGCTGCTGTTCGGCAAGGGCGCCCGCCATTTGACCGCTGAAATGCTCTACGAGGAAGCCACGCTGGCCAAGGTTCCGGTGTCGCTGGCGACCGTCTACAACACGCTAAACCAGCTGACCGATGCCGGCCTGCTGCGCCAGGTCAGCGTCGACGGCACCAAGACCTATTTCGACACCAACGTGTCGACGCATCACCACTTCTATCTCGAGCATAACCACGAGCTGGTCGACATTCCCGACCCGAACCTTGTGCTGTCAAAAATGCCCAACGTGCCGGAAGGCTACGAGATTTCCCGCGTCGACATGGTCGTGCGGCTGCGCAAGAAGCGCTGAACCCCAACACCGCTTGTCATGCGCGGGCTTGACCCGCGCATCTATCGTTCTCGATCAAGATTTTCTTTGATGGATCGCCGGGTCAAGCCCGGCGATGACGCATGGCCGGTTGCGTCAGTCCACCTTCTCGTCGGCGTAGACGCCCCACAGGCGCTGCTGCTCGATCCAGCCATCAAATCCGTTACCGGTGACCCGGCACCAGTTGTTGGCGCATTTCTTCACTTGCGCGACCACGCCGGCCTGCAGCCGCGCCGCGATGGCGCTGGTGGCGTCGGGGCGATCGTAGAGCGACGCCAGATCGTCCTTGTTCTTCATCGTGACGACCGCGGTGCGGCGGCCGGACAGCAGGGAATGATAGACCCAGCCTTCGGCGCCTTCGGAATCGCGTACCCGCCGCCAGTTCTCGAACTCGGCGGTGATTTCAACCGGCAGCCCCGACCGCGTATAGACCCAGGCGACGTCATTGTCCTTGGTCGGGCCGGCCCTGACGTTCACATGATCGGATTTCAGGCTGACATAGCGGGGGATCGGCAGGCCGCTGGTGGTGGGGCTCAAATCCTTGGCGGAATGTCCCGGCATGATCGATGCACTCAGCATGCTTCCGACCAGCGCCACCAATGAACCGAAACGCCAGACCATCAACTCGTCTCCTGCCGAGATGCCCAACCGCATTCGGCGAGCTGCAACCCGAAACCCATGCCCGAAGGCCCCCTGCACCTGCGCCATCCGTTCCCTGTGCCCGTGGATCCGGGGGTTCTTGTCTTGGCCCGGCCTTCTGCTAGAGAGGACGGAACGCCTGAGAGCCAGAACACCCGAATTTCCCGTTGTCTCCCCTTGGCGACAGCCGGGGCAAGTATCGGGGAACCCTAGGAAACGCGAAGGAAACGCCGGGACAGCGCGGCTATCAGCAGTGTCGAACAACCGGGTTAATGAGGCCTCAACGGCTCGGTTTTTGGCGAGCCGTGCGCCCCATGAAAGCAGGACATGTCGGTGAAGAAAAAGCCTCTCGTCGTCGTCACCCGCAAGCTGCCGGACTCGATCGAGACCCGGATGCGCGAGCTGTTCGACGCCAGACTGAATCTCGACGACACGCCGATGACGCCGGAACAGATCGCCGAGGCGGCGAGGACAGCCGACGTGCTGGTGCCGACCGTGACCGACATGGTCCGCGAGGACGTGATCAATCAGCCCGACTGCAAGCTGAAGATGATCGCCAATTTCGGCAACGGCGTCGACAATATCGACGTGACCGCCGCGCATGCCCGCGGCATCACGGTGACCAACACCCCGAAGGTGCTGACCGAGGACACCGCCGACATGACCATGGCACTGATCCTTGCGGTGCCGAGGCGCATGATCGAAGGCGCCTCGATCCTGACCGAAGGCAAGCAGCACTGGGCAGGCTGGTCGCCGACCTGGATGCTCGGCCACCGCATCGGCGGGAAACGACTCGGCATCATCGGCATGGGCCGCATCGGCCAGGCGGTGGCGCGCCGCGCCCGCGCCTTTGGCCTGCAGATCCACTATCACAACCGCCGCCCGGTGGCGCCTGTCATCGCCGACGAGCTCGGGGCGACCTATTGGGAAAGCCTCGACCAGATGCTGGCGCGGATGGACATCATCTCGGTGAACTGCCCGCATACGCCGGCGACCTATCACCTGCTCTCGGCGCGGCGGCTCAAGCTGATCCGGAAAGAGGCCTATATCGTCAACACCGCGCGCGGCGAGGTGATCGACGAGGACACGCTGATCAAGCTGATCGAAGCCGGCGACGTCGGCGGCGCCGGCCTCGACGTCTACGAGCACGAGCCCGCGGTAAACCCGAAGCTGGTGCGGCTCGCCAGAGCCGGCAAGGTGACGCTGCTGCCGCACATGGGCTCGGCCACCATCGAAGGCCGCGTCGAGATGGGCGAGAAGGTGATTATCAACATCCGAACCTTCCTCGACGCCCACAAGCCACCGGACCGCGTGCTGCCGAGCATGCTGTAAGTGCACGTAGCCCGGATGGAGCCAACGGGTCGCGCGAACGCGCGCCCGATGACAGGCTCCGCGCAATCCGGGGCCCGTATCCGCGGACAGACCGCCCCCGGATTGCGCCGCGCTTCATCCGGGCTGCGGGGCTACGGGACGTGGATAGCCATATGCGATAGCCCTGCCGTC
Organism: Bradyrhizobium sp. I1.14.4; assembly: GCF_050435825.1. Lineage (NCBI taxonomy): Bacteria > Pseudomonadati > Pseudomonadota > Alphaproteobacteria > Hyphomicrobiales > Nitrobacteraceae > Bradyrhizobium > Bradyrhizobium sp. I1.14.4. The sequence continues at coordinate 57,251 of NZ_JBNDLA010000013.1, forward strand.
GCAGGCGCGAGCTGCCAAAATATCGAAAACAACCCCATGCAAAGTAGCCGGTGCGGCCGGCGCTCGACCAGGCAACTTGATACGTCGAGCTACGGCGCTTACTTGTTTCGCCGCGCCTGCTTGCGCCAGTCGGCAACGAACGCCACGAACGCGGCGAGCGCCGGCGGCGGCTGGCGCCGGCTCGGATAGTAGAGAAACGGTCCGTCAAACGGCGGACACCAGTCATCGAGCACGCTGACCAGCGCGCCGGATTTGACGCCGTAGCGAACATAGCCCTCGAACGTCGCCCAGTAGCCGACGCCGTCATGGACCGCGCGCAGCGCGAGGCCGAGATGGGTCGCGGTCAGCCTGGCCGGCGGCGATACCTTGACCACCCGCCCGTTCTTCTCGAACTTCCAATCGAGGATCGCACCGCTGCCGAAGCGGGTACGGATGCAGGCATGCTTCAGCAGATCCTTCGGGTGCATCGGCCGGCCATGCTTTGCGACGTAGTCGCTCGACGCCACTACCGCGAAGCGCTGCGGCGCGCCGAGCGGGACTGCCACGATGTCCTGCGCCAGGTGCTCGCCATAGCGCACGCCGGCGTCAAAGCCCTGCGCGACGATGTCGACAAACGCACTCTCGGCGACGATGTCGAGATCGACCCGCGGATATCTGGCGAGGAACGGCGCGATCATCGGCGCCAGCACGAGATCGACCGCGGGCGGCGGCGCGTTGATGCGCAGGCGCCCCGACGGCTCGGCGCGCAGACCGCGGACCTGCGTGATCGCGTCGGCGACGTTGACCATTGCCGGCGCGACGCGGGCGAGCAGCAGCTCTCCGGCCTCGGTCAGCGCGACGCTGCGGGTGGTGCGGTTCATCAGCCGGACGCCGAGCCGCTCCTCCATGTCGCGCAGGCGCTGGCTGAGGCTCGAAACCGAGACGCGGCTCTCCAGCGCGGCGCGCCGGAAATTTCGCGTGCGCGCCACCGCCACGAAGGCGTCGAGGTCGCGAAGCTCGAAATCCTGCATTGTTCGACATAGTGAACAAGCTATTCGGGATTGTCCAGCTTGTCCGCGCGCTCGACGTGAAGCTGACCGATGCGCATCTTGCGGCACTGGCCGAGGCATTCCCGCCCGGCGCAGCCGCCGGCGGACGCTATCCGGAGGAGCACCTCCGGCACATGGACAGCGAAAAGCCCGCGGCCGCGTCCTAACGAACTACAGATGTCCGCTCAGATCGGTGATGCCGGGTGCATCACCGTTGAGCGGGTTCTGCGGATCGCGCACGTAACGCAAGGTCTCGAACCGCATCGCGCGCGCATCCACCATCAGGAGGCGGCCGACCAGACCCTCGCCGAAGCCGACGAGCTCGCGGATCGCCTCCAGCGCCATCATCGATCCCATCACGCCGGCGAGCGCACCCATCACACCGGCCTCGGCGCAGGCCGGCACCGTGCCCGGCGGCGGCGGTTCTGGAAACAGGCAGCGATAGGTCGGGTTGAACACCCCCTCCGCATTCTTCTCATGGGCGCGGATCGTGGTCAGCGAACCGTCGAACTGCCCCAGCGCTGCGGTGATCAGCGGCCTCTTCGCGAGGAAGCAGGCATCGGCGACGAGATAGCGGGTCTCGAAATTGTCGGAGCCGTCGAGCACAAGATCGTAATTCGCGATCAGCTCCATCGCATTGCCGGCGGTGAGCCGCTCCGGATGCGGCTCGAACGTCACATGCGGGTTGAGCGCGTGAATCTGCGCCGCCGCGCTGTCGACCTTGCGCTTGCCGATGTCAGACGTCGAATGGATGATCTGGCGCTGCAGGTTGGAGAGCGAGACAAGATCGTCATCGATCACGCCGAGCCGGCCGACGCCGGCGGCAGCCAGATACATCAGCACCGGCGCGCCGAGGCCGCCGGCGCCGATCACCAGCACCGACGCCTGTTTCAGCGCATTCTGGCCGGGGCCGCCCACCTCGCGCAGCACGATATGGCGGGCATAGCGTTCAAGTTCGTCGGCACTCAGCATTGTCTCATCAGTCCTACCCCTATCCCCTCACGGTGAGGAGCGCGGCACGCGCGTCTCGAACCATGAAGGCCCATCCGTGGCCTCATCCTTCGAGACGCGGCTGGCGCCGCTCCTCAGGATGAGGGTTTGAAACCTGAACCGGAGCGCGGTTGTTGCCGACCAAGCAGATGTGATTAATTGCGTGGACGTCAATGGTATCAGTCATTTCCCCGGATTTGTCATGAGATTGGTGCTTTCGGCAACATTGACGGTCGCGGCCATGATGGCCGCAGGCGTGGGCGCCGCGCACGCCCAGATGACGCCACCGTCGACGGCCGGGGCGAAGCCGAAAACGGTGACGACAGTGCCGGTTCGTCCCGCGCTGCAGAAGCCGGAGGATACCGCCAGCGCGATGGCGCAGGCCGAGCGGCTGGCGCTGCAATCCGACCTTGCCTGGGTCGGCGAATATAACGGTGCGATATCAGGCGATGTCAGCGAGCGCATGGTCAATGCGATCAAGGAATTCCAGAAGAAGCGCGGCGGCAAGCCGACCGGCGTGCTGAACCCGCAGGAGCGCGGCGCGCTCGCCGACACCGCGCGGCGGCGGCAGGAGAGCGTCGGCTGGAGGATCGTCACCGAGCCTGCGACCGGGGCGCGGCTCGGCGTTCCCACCAAGCTGGTGCCGCAACTCACCAGCGACGCGTCCGGCGCCAAATGGACCTCGCCGACCGGCACCGTCCAGGTGCTGCTGACCCGGCGCAAGGAAGCGAGCCCGACCACCGCAAAGCTTGCCGAGCAGGAAAAGAAGGGGCCGGCCGGCCGCACCGTCGACTACACCGTGGTGAAGCCGGATTTCTTCGTGCTGTCGGGCATCCAGGGGCTGAAGAAGTTCTATCTGCGCGGCACCCTGAAGGGTGACGAGGTCCGCATCCTCACCATTCTCTATGATCAGGCGATGCAGACCACCGTCGAGCCGGTGGTGATCGCGATGTCGAGCGCCTTCAACGCATTTCCGTCCGGCGTACAGGCCGGCCCTCCGCCGCGCAAGACCGTCGAATATGGCACCGGCGTCGTGGTCAGCGACGATGGCGCTATTATCACCGACCGCGTGGTGACCGACGACTGTATCGCGCTGACGATCCCGGGCTACGGTAATGCCGATCGGATCGCCGACGACAAGGATCACGATCTCGCGCTGCTGCGCATCTACGGCGCGCGCGGGCTGAAGCCGCTCGACATCGCGGGCCAGGCGACGCAGACCGCGCTCGACATCACCGGCATCGCCGATCCACAGAGTCAGGGCGGCGGCGCGGCCGCGAGCAGCGTCAAGGCTTCGGTGGCGCAACTCGGCGACGGCGATGCAGCGCTGTCACCGGCGCCAGCGGTCGGGTTCTCCGGCGCGGCAGCGCTCGACGGTGGCGGCAAATTTGCCGGCATCGCGGTGCTGAAGCCCGTCATCGTCGCGGGCGCCGCAAACGCGGCCCCGCCGGCGCAGGCCGCGCTGGTGCCGGCCGACACGGTGCGCAACTTCCTCAAAGCTCATGGCGTCAACGCGGCGGGCGAATCGGCGGACGCCAAAGCCGCCGTGGTCCGCGTCATCTGCGTGCGGAAGTAAGGTCACCTCGCCCCGCTCTTGCGGGGAGAGGTCGGATTGCGCAGCAATCCGGGTGAGGGGGTACAGGTCCGTCGACTTGCCCCGCGCGCGGAGGCAGCCCCTCACCCCAACCCTCTAAGAGCGAGCTGCGCTCGTCTCGACCCCGCAAGAGCGGAGCGAGGGAGCGCAGTGGTGCTCACCTCAACGCAAACCGCACCCCTGCACGGGCCAGACCGCCGGCAATGCCGACCGGCGTACCGTCGGCGCGCCAGCAGGCGGCGCCCGACATCGTGCCGTCGGCGTGAAACTGGATCGCGTTCATGCCGCCGGCCACCGTCGGCACGACCTGCACTCTGTGGCCTTTCGCGGCCAGCGCGGCGCGGATGGTCTCCGGCACCGCCTGCTCGACTTCCAGTGCATTGCCCTCGGTCCAGACCCGTGGCGCCTCGACCGCCTCCTGCAGGCTCATGCCGTGGTCGATCAAATTGATCAGCGCCTGCATCGCACTCGGAAAGATGCGCTTTCCGCCGGGCAGGCCGAGCGCGTAAACCAGTCTGCCGTGGTGCAGCGCCATCATCGGCGACATCGAGGTGGTGACGCGCTTGCCCGCGGCCAGCGACAGCGCGTGTCCCGGCCGCGGATCGAACAGGTTCATGTAATTGTTCGGCACGGTGCCAAGGCCCGGGATCAGGATCTTGGCCCCGAACAGATTGTTGATGGTCTGGGTGGTCGCGACCACATTGCCCATCGCATCCGCCGCGGTCATGTGCGTGGTGTGCGCGCTTTCGACCTGCGTGACGCCGGCGCTCCAGGCCTGTGCACGATCAGGATCAATTGCGCGGCGGCGCTCCTCGGCATAGGCCTTCGAGGTCAGCCGCTCCACCGGCACGTTGATATAGGCGGGATCGCCGCTCGCGGCTTCGCGGTCGGCAAAGGCGATCTTCAACACCTCGGCGAGATGGTGGATCGTATCAGTCGTGCCGAAGCCGAGGCGCGTGATGTCATAGCCTTCTAGGATATTGAGCATCTGCGTGATGTGCACGCCCGACGCCGCGGGTGGCGGCGGGCCGAGGATTTCCCAGCCGCGGTAGTCGCAGCGGATCGGCTGCCGCTCGACGGTCTTGTAGGTCGCGAGATCCTCTTGCGCGATGAAGCCGCCGTTCCTCTTCATGTAGTCGACCAGGATATCGCCGAGCGGCCCCTGGTAGAGAGCGTTGTCGCCATGGTCCGCGATGTATGTCAGCGTCTCGGCATATTCGGCCTGCACGACGCGCTCGCCCGGCCTCAGCGGCGTGCCGTTGGGCAGGTAGATCGCCGAGATCGGCTTGTCCTTCAGCATCTCCTCGGCGCCGTCGGTGATGCATTCGTGCAAATAGGGCGTCGCCGCATAGCCGCGCGCGGCATGCTTGATCGCGGGCTGCATCACGTCGGCCAGGCTCATGGTGCCGAAGCGGCGCAGCGTCTCGCACCAGGCCTTCAACGAGCCCGGCACGGCGACCGCCTTCGGCCCGTTCAAATTCTCGTTGCCGACAGTGTCGAACACGTCATGCGCCGAACCGGGCCTCGAGGTATAGGTATCCGGCCGCACCGCTTTCGGCACCGTGCTCTGGCCATCGATGAAGCGATGGCTGCCGTCGGCGAGGCGGATATGCGCCATGCCGCCGCCGATGATGCCGACCATCATCGGCTCGACCACGGTCAGCGTGAACAAGGTCGCGACCGCCGCATCGATTGCGTTGCCGCCGGCCGCGAGCATCTCGGCGCCCGCGCTCGATGCCAGCGGATGATTGCTCACCACCATGCCGCGGCTGCTGGTGGCCGGCTGCTTCTCGCATTGAAAGCTTGTCGCGGCGCGATCGCGCCAGTTGCCATTCATCGCCATGCCGTTCATCGTCATTGTGTTCTCGTTCTTGATGGAGCGATAGGACTGATGCTCGCCGGCCTCGCATGCGCGGTCAAGGCGCCGCGATTTTCCTCACTGCGGCATTCGCCGTTGCGGTCATGCGGTCGTGCGATCGCGTAACCAGGTCTCGCGCGTGACCTTCCATTTCTCCGCCGTGGATTCGCCGTTGTGGTGCGGAAGCTCCACGAAACCGACGAACTCGGCTCCGGTCTTCTGCTTGACCCGCCGCGAGGCGACGTTGGACTGCGCATTGCAGACATGGAAGCTCTCGAGGCCGAGCGTCAGGAAAGCGAAATCATTCACCGCTGCGATCGCCTCGGTCATGAGGCCGCGATTCCAGTAGGGTTCGGCGAGCCAGAACCCGCGATTGCCCTTGCGGTCATCGGCGCGCGGCCGGAAATTGATGTTGCCGATCGCCTCGCCGTCGCCGGCACGGAGCATCAGCACCCATTGATAGCTCTCCTCGCCGGCCGCGATCTTCGAAAGCTCCCGCTTGATGAAACTTTCCGCGCCGTCGCCGGGATAGGGCCACGGCACCACCGTGGCGAGATTTTTGATCACGTTCCAATTGTTGAAATGACGCTGAATCGCCGCGGCATCCGACAGCGCAAGCGGCCGCAGGATCAGCCGCTGCGTCTCGATCAATGGCGTCTCGAACATGTTACTTCTGGCATTTCGGACACCAGAACGTCGAACGGCCGTTCTGGGTGAACCGTCTGACGATGCCCTCGCAGCCTGAAGTGCGGCACGTCTCGCCTTCGCGGTCGTAGACCTGGAACGAGTGCTGGAAGTAGCCGAGATCGCCGTTGGTCAATCGATGGTCGCTGATCGAGGAGCCGCCGGCCTTGATCGCCTGGTTGAGCACCGAATGGATCGCGTCGACCAGCCGCTTGGCGTGGTCGGTGGGCTCGCCCCCGGCCAGGCCCTTGCGTTGTCCGGCCTTGGTCGCAAGCGTCGCGGCCAATCGCCGCGGCGACAGATGCGAACGAAACAGCGCCTCGCAGACGTAGATGTTGCCAAGTCCCGCGACTACGCGCTGATCGAGCAGCGCCGCCTTCAGGCTGGTCTTCTTGTTGTGGCAGGAGCGCGCCAGCATCGCCGCGTCGAACTCGTTGCCGAGCGGCTCGGGACCGAGCCCCTTCAACAGCGGCTCATCCTCGATCGCGTTGCGGGCGATGATCTTCATGTAGCCGAAGCGCCGCGGATCGTTGAAGACGACCGCGGCCCCCGAGGACATATGGAACACGACGTGATCGTGCGCGCGATCCTCGCTGCGCGGATGGTGGAATTGCCCCGGCGTCGCCCCGCCTTCACCCTTCCGCACACGAAATGAGCCCGACATGCCCAGATGCATCAGCAGCACGTCGCCGGAGTTCAGGTCCGCCATCAGATATTTGGCCCGGCGGCCGAGCCCGGTGATGGTTTGGCCCTCGAGCCGGGCGATAAAGTCTTTTTGAAACGGAAACCGCAAATCTTTGCGGCGGGCCTCGGCCTTGACGATTTTGGACCCCTCCATGGCCGGTTGCAGGCCGCGGCGGACGGTCTCGACTTCGGGTAATTCCGGCATGGCAGGCATTCACCTTTTGGAAGTGACGTGATAGCGCCATTGCGGCCGCCGCGCTATGGTTTGGCTGGAGCGTTTTCGAGCGAAGCCTGTCCCGCACTTGATGCGGGATTGGTCCCGGTTCGCGTGAAGATAACGCGGCCAAAAAAGGTAGAGTTCTGAGTGATGGATCGGCCGGATCAAACCACCCATTTCGGCTTCAGGGACGTGCCCCTGGGCGAGAAGCAGACGCTGGTGAACGAGGTGTTTCACAGCGTGGCGTCACGCTACGACCTGATGAACGATCTGATGTCGGTAGGCCTGCACCGGGCCTGGAAGGACGTCATGATCACGACGCTCGATCCGCCAAAGGGCGACCGGCCGTTCGCGCTGCTCGACGTCGCCGGCGGCACCGGCGACATCGCGTTCCGGGCCGCCAGGACCGCGGGCACCGGCTTCCATGCCACGGTCTGCGACATCAATACCGACATGCTCGCCGTCGGCCGCGAGCGCGCCGCCAGGCAGCACCTCGATGACCGCGTGTCGTTCGTCGAGGGCAATGCCGAGGCGTTGGGCTTTGCCGACCGCGCGTTCGACGCCTACACCATCGCGTTCGGCATCCGCAACGTGCCGCAGATCGACCACGCGCTGCGCGAAGCCTACCGGGTGCTCAAGCCCGGCAGCCGCTTCCTGTGCCTGGAATTCTCTACAGTCGATGTGCCCGGCCTCGACCGGATCTACGATCTGTTTTCCTTCAAGGTGATCCCGCCGCTCGGCCGCGCCGTCACCGGTGACGCCGAGTCCTATCAATATCTCGTCGAGTCGATCCGCAAATTCCCGCGGCCGAACGCGTTCGCCGAAATGATCGGCGCCGCCGGCTTTGCGCGCGTGAAGTGGCAGAGCCTCTCCGGCGGCATCGTGGCGCTGCATTCGGGCTGGCGTTTGTGATCTCTGCACTGACCCACATCGCGCGCCTTGCCCGCGCCGGTTTCGTGTTTGCGCGCGAAGGCGTGTTCGGCGTCGTTGATCCCGCATTGGTGCCACCGCCCGGGCAGCTCGCGCTGAAGCTGGCGCGGCTGATCGAGCGCCGCTCCGCCAAATCCGGTCCACGGCTGTCGCGCGCGCTGACACGGCTCGGGCCCGCTTATCTCAAGCTCGGGCAATTCCTCGCCACCCGGCCCGACGTGGTCGGCGTGGCGATGGCGCTCGATCTCGAAAGCCTGCAGGACCGGCTGCCGCCATTCGCGCAGGAAGAGGCCGAAGCTGTCCTCACGCAATCGCTGGAACGGCCGCTGGCGCAAGCCTTTGTGCATCTCGGTCCTGCGGTTGCTGCAGCCTCGATCGCGCAAGTGCATCGCGCCGAGGTCGAGCGCGACGGCGTGCGGCACCAGGTTGCGGTCAAGGTGCTCCGGCCCAATGTCGCCGCGCGCTTCCGCCGCGACCTCAGCGACTTCTTCTTTGTTGCGCACAAGGCGGAAGCACATTCCGCCGAAGCGCGGCGCTTGAGGCTGATCGAGGTCATCAACACGATGTCGCGCTCGGTCGCGATTGAGATGGACCTGCGGCTCGAGGCGGCCGCGCTGTCCGAGATGGCCGAGAACACGCGCGACGATCCGGATTTCCGCGTGCCCGCGGTGGATTGGGATCGCACCGCCCACAGCGTGCTGACGATGGAGTGGATCGACGGCATCGCGCTGAACGATCACGCCCGGCTGGCGCGGGCCCAGGTCGATCTGCCGGATCTCGGCCGCAAGGTGATCCAGAGCTTCCTGCGCCACGCGCTGCGTGACGGCTTCTTCCATGCCGACATGCATCCGGGCAATCTGTTCCTCGACGAAGCCGGCCGGCTCGTCGCGGTCGATTTCGGCATCATGGGGCGGCTCGGGCTGAAGGAGCGGCGTTTCCTTGCCGAAATCCTGCTCGGCTTCATCACCCGCGACTATCGCCGCGTCGCCGAGGTGCATTTCGAGGCAGGATACGTGCCGGGCCACCATTCGGTGGAGAATTTCGCGCAAGCGATCCGCGCCATCGGCGAGCCGATCCACAACCGGACCGCCGAGGAAATCTCGATGGCGAAGCTCTTGACGCTTCTGCTCGAGGTCACCGGCCTGTTCGATATGCAGACGCGGCCGGAGCTGATCCTGCTGCAGAAGACCATGGTGGTTGTCGAGGGTGTGGCGCGTGGCTTCGACCCGAAGCTCGACATCTGGAAGGTCGCCGATCCCGTGGTGCGGGAATGGATCGCGCATAATCTTGGCCCCATCGGCCGCATCCAGGGTGCGATGTCGGGCGCGGGCGAGATCGGCCGCATCATCTCCAACCTGCCAGCAATCGCCAACCGCGCCATGACGGTGCTCGAGCAGCTGGAGACCATGACCCGGGAGGGCCATATGCTGTCGTCGGACACGATCGACGAAATGGCCCGCGCGGAGGCCCGCAAGGCGCGGCTGCAGACCGTCAGCCTGTGGGTCATTGCCGTCGCCCTCATTGGAATCTTTTTCGCCATCAGGGGGCAGTGATTGCAATGCATGCACGGCATGATAGCATCGCAATCATATTGGGGACATGTCCATGGCCAGCCTGACCATCCGCAAACTCGACGACACACTGAAGGCCTATCTGCGGCTGCGCTCCGCCAAAAACGGGCGCTCGGTCGAGGAGGAGATCAGGGTGATCCTCCGGGAGCTGGCGGAGGGCGGTGCGGAACCCGCAGAGACGCCGAGGACGGGTTCCACGACAGTTGCAGCTCCTGTTGCACGGATCATCGGCGCGGCCGGCGAGCCCCGTGTCACGTTGATCATCGGCGGCGGAATTGCGGCCTACAAGGCGCTGGATTTGATCCGGCGGCTCAAGGAGCGGCACATCGAGGTCCGGTGCGTGCTGACCAAGGCGGCCCAGCAGTTCGTGACCCCGCTCGCCGCCAGCGCGCTGTCGCATGAGCGCGTCTACACCGACCTGTTCGACGCCGAGAGCGAATTCGACGCCGGCCATATCAGGCTGGCGCGGGACTGCGATCTGATCGTGGTGGCGCCGGCAACCGCGGACCTGATGGCCAAGATGGCGCAAGGCCATGCCGATGATCTCGCCACCGCCACTCTGCTTGCGGCCAATCGGCCGATCCTGCTGGCGCCGGCGATGAACCCGCTGATGTGGAACAACCCGGCCACCCGCCGCAATGTGCTGCAGCTCCGCCGTGACGGCGTCCATACCGTCGGCCCCAATGCCGGGGAAATGGCCGAAGCCGGCGAAGCCGGTGTCGGGCGGATGGCCGAGCCGACCGAGATCGCCGCCGCAGCCGATCGTATGCTGCGGCCGCCGCAGCCGCGTCCCCTCTCCGGCAAGCGCGTGCTGATCACGGCCGGTCCGACCCATGAGGCGATCGATCCGGTCCGCTACATCGCCAATCGCTCGTCGGGCAAGCAGGGCTTTGCGATCGCCGCCGCCGCCCGCGCCGCCGGCGCCGAGGTCGTGCTGGTGACCGGTCCGGTCGAGCTCGCCGATCCCCAAGGCATCTCCGTCATGCGCGTGGAGTCCGCGCGCGACATGCTGCACCGGGTCGAGGCCGCGCTGCCGGTCGATGTCGCGATCTTTGCCGCCGCGGTCGCCGACTGGCGGGTCGCCACCGAAGGCGCCCAGAAACTGAAGAAGACCGCAGCCGGCATGCCGCCGCTGCAGCTGGTCGAGAACCCCGACATCCTCGCGACAATCTCCAAGCTGAAGGAGAAGCGGCCGCCGCTGGTGATCGGCTTTGCCGCCGAGACCGAGCATCTGATCGAGAACGCCAAGGCGAAGTTCGCGCGCAAGGGCTGCGACTGGATCGTCGCCAACGACGTCTCGCCGGCAACCGGCGTGATGGGCGGCGACCGCAACACCGTTCACCTGCTCTCGCGCGAAGGCAAGGACGTCACCGTCGACTCCTGGCCGGTCATGACCAAGGAGGAAGTCGCGACCGCGCTGGTGTCGCGTATCGCAAGAGCCGCAGGAACCGCATCGTGAGCGCCACCATCAAGGTTGAAGTCCGCCAATTGCCGCACGGCGCAGATCTTTTGCTGCCGATCTATCAGACCGCCGAGGCGGCCGGGCTCGACCTCCTGGCCGCGGTGCCGCGGTCGGCGCCGCTGCTGCTGCTGCCCGGCCGCTACGAGATGGTTCCGACCGGGCTGACGATTGCGCTGCCGCCGGGCTATGAGGCACAGGTCCGGCCGCGCTCCGGGCTTGCCGCGAAATACGGCATTACGGTGCTGAACTCGCCCGGCACGATCGACGCCGACTATCGCGGCGAGATCAATGTGCTCCTGATCAATCACAGCGAGGTGCCGTTTTCGATCCGGCGCGGCGAGCGCATCGCGCAGATGGTGATCGCACCGGTCACCCGAGCCGAGCTGGTTCCAGTCGACGTGCTGCCGGCAACCGAGCGCGGCGGCGGCGGCTTCGGCTCGACCGGACGCTAGAGCGCGCCGGAGAAGTGTGCGGACTTCTCCGGGCGATCACGCTTCAAGCGCGCTCCCCGCACGCCTACGGACTCAATTCGCGTAAAATCCACATCAGCCAGCCGCATTTTTTTACAGCTGATTCTGCGTTCACGGTCTGGACTCTTACTCGCCGAGTCCCGTTGGGACTATTCTGTTTTGATTCGAGCGCGACGGGGGGTCTTCGTCGGGCTGTCTGGTCCTGCTTGGGCATGATCCCCGGACAAACGTTATACGTTTGCCGTGAGGGAACACCGGTCTCCTCTTTTCCGGATCATGCCTGGGGTTTGTGCGTTCTGGGGCAACATATGTCGGGCGTAGTCGCGGCAATGCGTCGAACCCTGCTGTCATGCACCTCACTGGCGCGCGACGGCATGCTTGGGCTCGCCATCACCGCATTGCTGCCGGCCCGTACGTCGTTTGCCGCCGAGAGCCTGGTGGCCCAGGCGATGTCGGATCATTTCGGCTTCAATCACCAGGAGGTCGCGGTTCTCGCGACGTCGTTCGCGCTGGTCTGCTTTTCCGCCGTGGCTGCGATCCTCTTGATGCGCACCCGCCTGCGCGCGACCCGGAACGAGGAGCAGCTTCAGTCCGAGATCACCGACCTGCAGGCGCAATCGGACCGCCTGCGCGCACTGCTGTTCGTCGAGCCGCAGGTCCTGATCTCCTGGGCCGCGGGCGACAACCGGCCACAGATCTCGGGCGACATCTCGCTGGTGATGTCGCAGGAAAGCTCGCCGCAGCGCATCCTCGCTTTCGGAACCTGGCTGCCGCCCGAGCCGGCACTGCAGATGGACCACTCCGTCGACGCACTGCGCGAGAAGGGCGAGGCGTTCCTGCTCAACCTCTCGACATCGGCCGGCCGCGCCATCGAGGCGATGGGCCGCGCGATCGGCGGCCAGGCCATCGTGCGGATCCGTGAGCTCGGCGGCCTGCGCCGCGAACTCGCGGAAGCGAACCTGCGCCACAAGGCGCTGCAGGAGGAGACCGAGCTGCTGCGCGATTTCGCCGCCGCCGCGCCGTGGCCGATCTGGGCCAAGAGCCTCGAGGGCAATCTGCGCTATGCCAACGCGGCCTATGTCCGCGCCACTGAAGGCAAGAGCGTCACAGATGCGCTCCAGCGCAATCTCGAACTGCTCGAAAGCGACCAGCGCACTGAATTGACCCGCGCGCTGAACGACAATGCCAATTACGCCGCACGGCTGCCGATCGTCGTCAGCGGCGAGCGGCGGATCTACGACGTGCAGGCGCTGAAGCTCTCCGGTGGCAGCGCCGGCATCGCGATCGACGCCAGCGAGGCCGCGGCGTTGCGCGCGGCGATCGCACGGATGGTCGAGGCGCACCGGCGCACGCTCGACCAACTGTCCTCTGGTGTCGCGGTGTTCGATGCCGACCGACGGCTCACCTTCTACAACGAGTCCTATCGGCGGTTGTGGGGCCTCGACCAGGCTTTCCTCGACGGCAATCCCGACGATTCCAGCGTGCTGGACCGGCTGCGCGCCAACCGCAAGCTGCCCGAGCAGCCGGACTTCCGCGCCTGGAAGGCCAAGCTGCACGAGGCCTATCGCGCGGTCGAATCCGAAACCTACACCTGGTTCCTGCCCGACGGCCGCGCCATCAGCGTCGTCACCACGCCGAACCTCGAGGGCGGTGTCACCTATCTGTTCGACAACGTCACCGAGAGCCTCGACCTCGCGCGCCGCTACGACCGCCTGACGCGGGTGCAGCGCGAAACCCTCGACAATCTCGGCGAAGCGGTCGCGGTGTTCGGCAGCAACGGCCGCGCGGAATTGTTCAACCCGCCCTTCGCCAAGATGTGGAAGCTGCCGGCCGATGCGCTGCAGGACGAGCCGCATATCGAGGCAGTGGAAGCGCTGTGCAGGCCGTTGTTCGACGATGCGCTGACCTGGCGAACGCTGCGCGAGCAGATCACCGCGATCGAGAACCGCGCCCAGGTCGCGCTGAAGCTCGAGCGCAAGGACGGCAGCGTGCTGAATTGCATGACCATCCCGCTGCCCGACGGCAAGACCCTGCTCGCCTTCCAGGACATCACCGACACCGAGAATGTCGAGCGGGCGCTGCGCGAGCGCAACGAGGCACTGGAAGCCGCCGACCAGATGAAGGTGGATTTCGTCCACCACGTCTCCTACGAGCTGCGCGCGCCGCTCACCACCATCATCGGCTTCGCGCATTTCCTCAGCGATCCCTCGACCGGACCGCTGACGCCGAAGCAGGCCGAATATCTCGACTACGTCACCAAATCGACCAATGCGCTGCTGGCGCTGACCAACAACATTCTCGATCTCGCCACCATCGACGCCGGTGCGATGAAGCTCGAGCTCGGTCCGGTCAATATCGGCCAGGCGATCGAGGCCGCCGCCGAAGGCATCCAGGACCGCCTGGCGACCGACCGCATCACGCTCAAGGTCGATATCGAGCCCGACATCGGCGCTTTCGTCGGCGACGAGCGGCGCGTCGTGCAGGTGCTCTACAATCTGCTCGCCAACGCGGTCGGCTTCTCGCCGCATGACGCCACCGTCACGATCAGCGCGCACCGCACCGAGCACAGCGTGGTGTTCGCGGTGACCGACGCCGGTCCCGGCATTCCGGCCGAGATGCGGGACAAGGTGTTCGACTGGTTCGAGAGCCATTCCCACGGCTCGCGGCATCGCGGCGCGGGGCTCGGCCTGTCGCTGGTCCGCTCCTTCGTCGAACTGCATGGCGGACGGGTGCGCGTCGATTCGACGGTAGGCCGAGGCACGACCGTGACCTGCGACTTCCCGATCGACCAGACCGCACATCGCAACGCCGCGGAATGATCGCGACCTCGACATTCTCGGTGGCGCTCGCGAACGAAACCGCGACGTCAGAGCTGATGGCAGACCTCGCCCTCCTGATCGGGGCCGGCGACGTCATCACGCTGTCGGGCGACCTTGGCGCCGGCAAGACCGCGGCCGCTCGCGCGCTGATCCGCTACCTCGCCGCCGACGATACGCTGGAAGTGCCGAGCCCGACCTTCACGTTGGCCCAGAGCTACGAGCTGCCGTCGTTTCCGCTGGTCCATGCCGACCTCTACCGCATCAACGACGCCAGCGAGCTCGAGGAGATCGGGCTGTCGCCGCTGCCCGACGACATCGTGGCGCTGATCGAATGGCCAGAACGCGCGCCCGACGCGATGCCCGCCGATCGCATCGACATCGCGTTCAGCCACCGCCCGGCGCTCGGATCAGCCGCACGCGCGGCCGAGATCACCGGCCATGGCAAAGGCGCGGCGAAGGTCGCGCGACTCAACGAGCTGCGCCAGTTCCTCGAGCGCGCGGGCTTCCTCAACGCCCGGCGCGAGCGCATGCCGGGCGATGCCTCGACACGCTCCTATGCCCGGCTGCGCAACGACGACGGCACCGTCATCCTGATGAACTCGCCGCGCCGACCCGACGGTCCGGCGATCTACAACGGCAGGTCCTACAGCGCGGCGGTGCATCTCGCCGAGGACGTCCGCCCCTTCGTCGCGATCGGAAACGGCTTGCGCAAGCAGGGTTTCTCGGCGCCTGCGATCCGGCACACCGATCTCGAAGCCGGCTTCCTGATCACCGAGGATCTCGGCGCCGAAGGCGTGATCGAGGGCGATCCGCCGCAGCCGATCGCCGAGCGTTATGAGGCCGCCGTCGACATGCTGGCGGCGCTGCATCGCGAGGCGCTGCCCGACACGCTGCCGCTGACCACCGACGAGAGCTACGCTATCCCGGTGTTCGATATCGACGCCTGGCTGATCGAGATCGGGCTGATGCTGGAATGGTACTTGCCCGACCACGGCGTGCAGCGGAGCGAGGATCTCCGCGCCGAATTTCTCGGGATGTGGCGCGGGCTTCTGCAAAAGCCGGCCGCCGCACCGCGGACCTGGGTGATCCGCGACTTTCATTCGCCGAACATCATCTGGCTTGCCGAGCGTACCGGCATCCTGCGTGTCGGCATCATCGACTTCCAGGACGCGGTGCTCGGCCCGGCCGCCTATGACGTGGTGTCGCTGCTGCAGGATGCGCGGATTGCCGTGCCCGAGCAGCTCGAACTGGCGCTGCTGACCCGCTATATCAAGGCGCGGCGCGCGACCGACGAAAGCTTCGATCCGGCTGCCTTCGCCGAACTCTATGCGATCATGTCGGTACAGCGAAACACCCGCCTGCTTGGCACCTTCGCGCGACTCAACGGCCGCGACGGCAAGCCGCAATATATGAAGCACCAGCCGCGAATCTGGACCTATCTCGAGCGGTCGCTGGCTCATCCGGCGCTGGCTGCTTTCCGCGTCTGGTACACAGCCAACGTCCCTCCCCCGGTACCGTAGTTTACGGGTTATTAGCCTCAGGTCCCCTAAGGTTGCAGCGGCCGCACCTCATCCAAGGCGCGGCCGGATCGGGAGCAGGACCACACCATGGGGACGGAACGACGCAGGGGCGATCGTGTCACGTTTGAGCGCGGCATAGCGGCGCACATGATGGGCATTGACGGCACCTGGCGGCGCGACTGCACCATGGAAGACGTGTCGGAGACGGGCGCCAAGCTCTCCGTCGACGGCTCGGTCGAGGGCCTGAACCTGAAGGAGTTTTTTCTGCTGCTGTCGTCCACAGGATTGGCCTATCGCCGCTGCGAGCTGGCATGGGTCAATGGCGACCAGATCGGCGTCAACTTCCTCAAACAAGGCGACAAGAAGAAGAAAACTGCCCGACGCGGCGCGCAGGCTGCCGACGTCTAGGCCATTGCCGTCTTAAGGCCGTCATGTCCCGTGACTATGGCGTCTGATTGATGTGCTTGCCGAATCGCCGTGATATGATCGGCGCATGAGAGATGATGACCGAGAATATCCGGAAGATGCCCGTCACTCCCCATAAAGCCATGGTGCTCGCTGCGGGCCTCGGCGTGCGCATGCGCCCGTTGACCGACACGATGCCGAAGCCGCTGATCAGCGTCGCCGGCCAGCCGTTGCTCGACCATGTGCTCGACAAGCTCGCCGGTGCCGGCGTCGGCGAAGCCGTCGTGAACGTGCACTATCTGCCCGACCAGATCATCGAGCACGTCAAGACTCGAAGCCGCCCCCGTGTGATCATCTCCGACGAACGCGACGAGGTGCTCGGCACCGGCGGCGCAGTGGTGAAGGCGCTGCCGCTGCTCGGCGATGCTCCGTTCTATCATGTCAACGCGGACACGATGTGGATCGATGGCGTGCGCTCCAATTTGGCGCGGCTGGCGGAAACGTTCGATCCCGCCCGGATGGATATCCTGCTGCTGATGGCGCCGACCGCCTCGAGCATCGGCTATAGCGGGCGCGGCGATTACACGATGTTGCCGGACGGCGCGCTGCGCAAACGGCGGGAGCACCAGGTGGTGCCGTTCGTCTATGCCGGCGCCGCGATCATGTCGCCTGCGCTGTTCGCGGACGCGCCGGTCGGCGAGTTCTCACTGACCAAGATGTTCGATCGCGCCAACGAGCAGGAGCGACTGTTCGGCCTGCGCCTCGACGGCGTCTGGATGCATGTCGGAACCCCCGACGCAATCCAGGCCGCGGAAGAAGCCTTCCTGGAAAGCGTCGCTTAAACGACGCCGTCGTCAGCCATCCAGATCGATGGCGAGCACCGCAAAACTCGCAAGCCAGTGTTCACCCATATAGTCGCTGGCGATATGCGGCAGGCCGGCGTCGAGATGGCGGCGCGCGGCATCCAGCAGGATCGGACGGCGCGCATCACCCTCCGGCAACGCGCCGGCCAGCGCCCGCCAGCACCATGCCCGGCTGAGATTGAGCCCATCAAGATGCGCAAGCTTGCCGTCAGTGCGATCGGTGACCATGGCCGGCCGGAACAGTGTTTCGGGTTCATGTTGTGCCAGCCGTGGCAGGAAGCGGTCGAACCAGGGCAGGAAGTCGCCCGGCCCCAGCAGCCGGCGTATGCATTCCGCCTCGATCAGCGCGGAGGACTGGAAGTCGTCGCCGCTCGGCTCACCCCAGGCGGGGCAGTCCTGATCGGCTCCGTACCAACGCAGGGCCGTCTCGCGTAACAGCGCGTGGAATGCATCGTCCTGCGTCGCCGCGGCGTAGTCGGCGGCCATGCGAAGCCCGAACGCGGTGTTGAAATGCGTCCCGACCCGCACCGGATAGGTGGCGAGCGGCAGGAAATCGCGAAAGCGCTGCGCGAAAATCTCGGCAAGCGGCGCGATGCGGTCGCGCCAATTGATGTCGTCGAGCAGCGCGAGCTCTGCCGCGAGTTTCAGGAGCCAGCCCCAGCCATAAGGCCGCTTGAAGCCGCGTGCGGTCGGGGCCGCGAGATAGGCGCATTCGGCCGCGATCTTCTCCGTGACGAACTGCGCGTCGAACAGGGTGCGGATATCATCCGCAGCTTCGGATGCCGGATAGCGGCGCAGCAGCCGGGCGAGCATCCAGTAGCTGTGGACGCAGGAGTGCCAGTCGTAGCTGCCGAAGAACACCGGATGCAGCTCGCGCGGCGTGCGCGCGTCCTGCGGCCCCGCCAGCACATGATCCGGCTTGTTCGGATATTCGCGCGTGACATGGCCGAGCGCGATGCGGGCGAAACGGACGGCGAGGTGTTCGGTCAGGATCGTCGCGCTCATGGTGAGGTATTCTCCGTTTGTGCGCGCCGAACCAGCATCTCGATCAGGCGCGGCGTCATATAGATCGGAAACTGTGTGGCCGCGAAGAACAACGCCGTCATCGGCGACACCGCCGCGCCCATCGCCGACCAGACCAGTCCGACATTGCGGTTGCCGAGAATGAGGCCGCTGGTCAACCGCGCAGCGAGCGGCCCCGGCGTCAGCAGGGCACCGAGCATTTGCAGCGCGAGATTGCAGGCGAAGGCGAGGCCGACACAGGTCATCGCGGCGATCGGCTGCGTCTCGATCTGCGCACGCACCCCGGCCATGGTGGCAACGGCGAACAGCAACAACGAGGCGAGCACGACGGCGTCGATGATACGGGAATGCTGCACCAATTGTGCAGCGGCCCGACGGCGAAACAGCAACGCCAGCGCGCCCGCACCGCCAACCAGCCGCGCCAGCCGCGTCGCGAGCGCCAGCGGATCGAGCGCGAGATCAGCAAATCCCGCTGCGATCAGCGGCACGGTGATCGGCGCCAGTGCCATCGACAGCAGCGTCACGGCAAGCGGAATGGTCGCGTTGAGGCCAAGCATGCGGGCGACCGCCGCCGTGCCGCTCGACGGCGGCGCGCAGACCGACAGCACCAGCGCGACGATCAGTTCCGGTCGAAATCCGGCGCCTCGCGCTGCGAGGCCGACCGCAAGCGGACACACCAGCATCGCGAGCGCAGGTAACAGCAGCCAAACCAGCGGACGCCGCAACGCGCGCCGGAAAGCCAAGCCGTCGACGTGCAGAAAGGTGCCGAGCACCAGGATGAAGATCGCCGCCGCCATCAGCGGGCGCACGCTGTCCGCCAAGGCAGGGAAAGCCAGCCCGGCCAGGACGCCGATGATCAACAAGGTCGGCCCGCGCGGCAGCAGCCCGGCGAATGATCGCGCCAAATCGTTGGGTAGGTCTTTGGAAACGTCTCTGGGTCTCGTCATGGTGTCCTGCCCAGGATCATATGTCCGGGCAAATCATTGTTGAAATTGATTATTACTATAAGCACTATTGTTGTTATGAATTTAGCTGCCGTCGATCTCAACCTGCTGGTCGCCTTCGAGGCGCTGATGGAGGAGCGCCACGTCACCCGGGCGGCCGGGCGCATCGGGTTGGCTCAGCCGTCCATGAGCAGCGCGTTGCGGCGACTGCGCGCACTGTTTGCGGACGAATTGTTCCTGCGCGCCGGTGCAGGCATGCAGCCGACCGAAAAGGCACTCGCGCTGGCCGGGCCGATCGGCGAGGCGTTGCGGCAGATCAGGGGCGCGCTGGCGCCCGATCAGGCCTTCGATCCGTCCACCGCGCGACGGCGCATCACCATCGCCGCGACCGACTACGGCGATCTCGTTCTGGTGCCGGAACTGACGCGCCTGTTGCGCAGGGAAGCGCCCGGCATCGACCTCGCCGTGCGTCCGCTGACCGACGCGACGGCGGCGCTGGCGAAGCTGGAGCGCGCCGAACTCGATGCACTGATCGGCGGCCACCTGCCCGGCTCGCCGCGCTGTGTCCGGCACCGGCTGTTCGAGGAACGCTTCGTCTGCATCCACGACGCCGCGCGCGCGAGCCGATCGGAGCGCCTGAGCCTGGAGGACTATGCGACCCTGCCGCACGCGCTGTTCTCGGCGGCCGGCGGCGATGGCCTGCCGAGCGTGATCGACGCGCTGCTGGCGCGCCATGGACTGAAGCGACGGGTGGCCGTGACGCTTGCGCATGTGGTGGCCGTTCCCTTCGCCGTGGCTGGCACCGATCTCATCGCCACGATGGCGGAGCGCGTCGCCCTCCGCTTCACGCATCTCGCCGAAATTGCCGTCATCATGCCGCCGATCGACATCCCTGCCTTCGTGATCGACCTCATCCATCTCAGCCGCGCCGCTGATGATCCGGCGCTGCGCTGGTTCCTGGATGCCGTCGATCGCTGCGCCGGCCGGCTGCGATATTGAGCGGTGACGGTTGACTGACAGGGGTGGCTAACGACGGCCGCCGCTCCCTATATTGGCGCCTGATCCGAATCAGGCAGCTCATGCGCATCTTCAGCGTTCCCGTTTCTGCGCCGTTCCTGCGCACCGTCATCTCGGCGCTGGTCGACGGCCGGCTGGTCGCGGGATTCGAGGCACGCAACGATCTGGCAAAGCTCGCCAATGCCACGCTCTATCTGCCGACCCGCCGCGCGGGACGCCTGGCGCGCGAAATCTTCCTTGATGTGCTCGATTCCGACGCCGTGGTGCTGCCGCGCATCGTCGCGCTCGGCGAGATCGATGAGGACGAGCTCGCCTTCGCCGGCCAGGGCGACGATGTCGGCGGCGCTGCGCCGCTGGAGATCCCGCCGAGACTCGGCGAGCTCGAGCGCCGGCTGACGCTGGCGCATCTGGTCGCGGCTTGGGCGAAGACGCCGGTATCGGCGCCGCTGGTGGTCGGCGGCCCGGCCTCGACGCTGCAGCTCGCCGGCGACCTGGCGCGGCTGATGGACGACATGGTGACGCGCGGAGTCGACTGGCGCGCGCTCGACCGGCTGGTGCCGGACCAGCTCGACAAATACTGGCAGCACTCGCTCGACTTCCTGCGCATCGCGCGCGATGCTTGGCCGAACTACCTCAAGGAGATCGGCCGGATCGAGCCCGCGGCGCGCCGCGACCAGCTGATCGAGGCGGAGGCGGCGCGACTGACCGCGCATCATGCCGGCCCGGTGATCGCGGCCGGTTCGACCGGCTCGATGCCGGCCACCGCAAAATTCCTCCATGCGGTGGCGAAGCTTCCGAACGGCGCCGTGGTACTGCCCGGTCTCGACACTGATCTCGACGAGGACTCCTGGGACACGATCGGCGGCGAACGCGGCGACGACGGCAGATTCACCACGCCGCCCTCGTCGAACCACCCGCAATTTGCGATGCACGCCTTGCTCGACCGCTTCGGCATCAAGCGCCGCGATGTCGAGAGCCTTGCCGAGCCTGCGCCGCTCGGCCGCGAGGTGCTGGTGTCGGAGACGATGCGTCCCTCGACCGCGACCGCGCAGTGGCACGACCGGCTGGAGCGGCCCGAAATCGTGGCGCGGATTTCTGCTGGGATGACCAATCTTGCCGTGGTCCAGGCGCCCAACCCCGAGATGGAAGCGCTGGCGATCGCGGTTGCGATGCGCGAGGCGCGGCATCTCGGCAAATCGGCCGCGCTGGTGACACCGGATCGCGCGCTGGCGCGCCGCGTGATGGCCTCATTGACCCGCTGGAAGCTGGAGTTCGACGATTCCGGCGGCGACGCGCTGATGGAGACGCCAGCCGGCGTGTTCGCCCGCCTCACCGCCGAGGCCGCGGCCAAGGGCCTGGAGCCACCGACATTGCTCGCGCTGCTCAAGCATCCGCTGTTCCGGCTCGGCGGCGCCCATGGCGCGCTGAAGCGCGCGATCGAGGTGCTGGAGATCGCGCTGTTGCGCGGCACGCGGCCGCAAGCTGCGACCAGCGGCCTCGCCCGCGACTTCGCCCGTTTCCGCGCCGAACTCGTCAAGCTGCATGGCGGCGAAACCTCGTCGCTGCACGCCATGGAGCCGCGCGCCCGGCTGCGCGACAATGAGCTCAACCAGGCCCAGGACTTGATCGCCAGACTGCAGGCGGCGCTGTCGCCGCTGGAAGGCATGGCCTCGTCAAAGCCTTATGACTTCGCCGAGCTGGCCGCGCGTCATCGCGAGGCGCTGATGGCGCTGTCGGCCGACCAGAACGGTGTCGCAATCGTGTTCGAGGAGCGCGCAGGGGCTTCTCTCGCGTCTGCCTTCGACGAGCTGCTCGCCAAGCAGCAGCCGAGCGGATTGATGACGCCGCTCGCCGATTATCCCGAGGTGTTCCAGACCGCGTTCGCCGACCGCATGGTGCGACGGCCAGAATCGGCGCGCGCGCAACTCAACATCTTCGGCCAGCTCGAAGCGCGTCTGACCGAGTCGGATCGCGTCATCCTCGGCGGTCTGGTCGAAGGCGTCTGGCCGCCGGCGCCGCGGATCGATCCGTGGCTGAGCCGTCCGATGCGGCACGAGCTCGGGCTCGATCTCCCCGAGCGGCGCATCGGCCTCTCCGCCCACGACTTTGCACAGCTGCTCGGCCATGACGAGGTGATCCTCACCCACGCCGCCAAGGTCGGCGGCGCGCCCGCGGTCGCCTCGCGCTTCCTGCACCGGCTCGAAGCGGTTGCCGGCGAAGCGCGCTGGAAGGCCGCGACATCGGCCGGCGAAGCTTACGTGCAATACGCCGCCGAGCTCGACCGGCCCGACTCAGTTCAGCCAATCCCGCAGCCGGAGCCGCGGCCCCCGCGCGAGGCGCGGCCGCTGAAAATGTCGGTCACCGCGATCGAGGACTGGCTGCGCGATCCCTACACGATCTATGCGCGCTATATCCTGAAGCTCGATCCGCTCGATCCGGTCGACATGCCGCTGTCGGCAGCCGATCGCGGCTCGGCGATCCACGAGGCGCTCGGCGAGTTCACGCAGGTCTATGCCGACGCGCTGCCCGCCGACACCGTGCGCACCCTGCGCGAGATCGGTGGCAAATATTTCGCGCCGCTGATGGAGCGGCCCGAGGCGCGCGCGCTGTGGTGGCCGCGCTTCCAGCGCATCGCGGCGTGGTTTGCCGAATGGGAGCAGGCCCGGCGCGGCAGCATTGATTCGATCAAGGCCGAGATCCGCGGCGAGATCGGCATCCCCCTCGACGAGGCCAGGACGTTCGTGCTTTCCGCGCGCGCCGATCGCATCGAGCGGCATGCTGACGGCAGCTTTGCGATCCTCGACTACAAGACCGGCCAGCCGCCGACCGGCAAGCAGGTGCGCATGGGCCTGTCGCCACAGCTCACACTGGAAGCCGCGATCCTGCGCGAGGGCGGCTTTGCCGACATTCCGGCGGATTCCTCAGTTGGCGATCTCGTCTATGTCAGGCTGAGCGGCAACAACCCGCCGGGTGAGCAGCGCTCGCTGGAACTGAAGATCAAGACCAACGACACACCGCAGCCGCCCGATGAAGCCGCCGACAGCGCGCGGCACAAGCTGGAAGCCTTGATCCGCGCATTCGACGACGAGCAGCAGGCCTACACCTCGCTGAACCTCTCGATGTGGGCCAACCGTTACGGCGCCTATGACGACCTCGCGCGCATCAAGGAATGGTCCGCGGCCGGCGGTTTGGGGATCGAGGAATGGTGAAAGCGCCCCGCCCCATCCCATCAGCGGTGCGCGAGGCGCAGGCGCGTGCATCCGATCCGAAGGCGTCGACCTTCGTGTCGGCCAATGCCGGCTCCGGCAAGACGCATGTGCTGGTCCAGCGCGTCATCCGCCTGCTGCTGTCAGGCGTGCCGCCGGAAAAGATCCTGTGCATCACCTTCACCAAGGCCGCCGCGGCGAACATGGCCGAACGCGTGTTCACGACGCTCGGCCATTGGGTGACGCTCGACGACGAGGCGCTCAACGTGGCGATCCGCGAATCCGGCATCGCGCATCCAGATACAAAGCTGCGGCGCGAGGCACGAAAACTGTTTGCCTGCGCGCTGGAGACGCCCGGCGGGTTGAAGGTGCAGACCATCCACGCGCTGTGCACCCGCCTGCTGCAGCAGTTTCCGTTCGAGGCCAACGTCCCGGCGCGCTTCGCCGTGCTCGACGACCGCGACCAGAACGAGATGATGGAGCGCGCCAATCTCGCCGTGTTCCTCGAAGCCTCGCGCAATCCCGACAGCCCGATCGGCCGCGCGCTGATGACCGCGATGGCGAATGCTGCCGACGTCACCTTCAAGGACGTGGTCCGCGAAGCCTGTCTCAGCCGCGATCATTTCATGGCCTGGACCGATGCCGCCGGCAACGCCGCGGCCGCCGCCGCGCAGATGTCGGCTGCGCTCGGCGTCTCCGCCGATATTCACATCGAGGATGTCGAACGCGAGATCGTCGACGGGCCGAACCTGCCGCGGTCGAGCTGGAAGGAGTTGGCCACGCTCCTCGACACCAGCAGCAAGGCGGATCAGAAGCAGGCCGAGAGGCTGCGGAGCGCGCTGACCTTTACCGGTGCAGCCCAGGTCGACGAATATCTCGGCGTCTTCCTGACCGATGACCGCGCACCGCGCGCGTCTGTCGTCACCAACAGCTTCATCAAGAAGAATGCCGTCGCGGGCCACAGGTTCGAGGCGGAGGTCGACCGCCTCGGTCCGTTAATCGAGCGCCGCCGCGCCGTGGTCGCACGCGATCGTACTGAAGCGCTGATCCACATCGCGACCGCAGCGGCCGCGCATTACCGGCGCGAGAAGCTGGAGCGCGGCCTGCTCGATTACGACGACCTGATCGACAAGACGCTGGCGATGCTCGACCGCGTCTCGTCGGGCTGGGTGCATTACAAGCTCGACCGCGGCGTCGATCACGTGCTGATCGACGAGGCGCAGGACACCAGCCCGCGGCAATGGGACATCGTCGCGCACATCATCGCGGAGTTCACCTCCGGCGCCGGCGCGCGCGACGGCCTGGTGCGCACGGTGTTCGCGGTCGGCGACGAGAAGCAGTCGATCTTCTCGTTTCAGGGCGCCGCACCACGCGAATTCGACCTGCGGCGGCGCGAGCTGAAGCGGCGGTTCGAGGAAGCCGGGCTGAAGTTCGATCCGGTGTCGTTCACCTATTCATTCCGCTCCGGACCGGTGATCCTGCATTCGGTCGACCATGTCTTCCGCGAGCAGGAGATCTTTCGCAGCATTCACGCGGTCGAAAACGGCTATCCGATCCACAATGCGATGGCCGATGCCAGCCCCAGCCTGATCGAGCTCTGGGATCTCGCTGTGGCCGATGACCGCCAGGACATCGAGGGCTGGCGCGCGCCGTTCGACGGCGTCTCGGCGACGAGCCCCGAGGTGAAGCTCGCACGGCGCATCCAGGCCGAGATCAAGCGCCTCGTCACCAGCGGCACCATGACCGGCAGCGCGGGCGGGCGTCGACCGTTGCGTTACGGAGATATGCTGATCCTGGTGCGACGGCGCGGCAACGCCTTCGACGCGGTGATCCAGGCGCTGAAGCACGCCAACATCCCGGTCGCCGGCGCCGACCGGCTGAAGCTGACCGAGCACATCGCGATCATAGACCTGATGAACCTCGCCGATGCGCTGCTGCTGTCGCAGGACGATCTTGCGCTCGCGGTGGCGCTGAAGAGCCCGCTGTTCGGCCTCGACGACGACGACCTGTTCAAGCTGGCGTACCAGCGCCGCGGCTCGCTGCGCGAGGCACTGACCGCGCAGGCGCCGACTGACGAACGATTCTCGGCCGCGCTGCGCCGCCTCGAACAATGCGAGCGCCGCTTTACCCAGGAGACGCCGTTCGCCTTCTACGCCTGGCTGCTCGGCGGCGACGGCGGACGGGGGCGCATCCTGCGCCGGCTCGGCCACGAGGCCAATGATGCGCTCGACGAATTCCTCGAGCTTGCGCTGAGCTATGAGCGCAAGGCGCCGGCCTCGCTGCAGGGCTTTGTCGCCTGGCTGCGCGCCGCCGACACCGAGGTGAAGCGCGACATGGAGATTTCGCGCGACGAGGTCCGCGTGATGACCGTGCACGGCGCCAAGGGCCTCGAGGCATCGGTGGTGTTCCTGGTCGACACCACGACCTCGCCGTCGGACACGCAGCGGCTGCGGCTGATCCATCTGCCGCAGGGCAATGCCGCGCCGGATGCGCCCGGCGTCGTGGTGTGGGCGGGCAAGAAGGCCGAGGATCCCCCTAATGTCGCCGACGCGCGCAAGGCGATGCTCGGCGACACCGAGGACGAATATCGCCGCCTGC
Source organism: Bradyrhizobium sp. I1.14.4 (assembly GCF_050435825.1). Taxonomy (NCBI): domain Bacteria; kingdom Pseudomonadati; phylum Pseudomonadota; class Alphaproteobacteria; order Hyphomicrobiales; family Nitrobacteraceae; genus Bradyrhizobium; species Bradyrhizobium sp. I1.14.4. The sequence continues at coordinate 83,134 of NZ_JBNDLA010000013.1, forward strand.
TCTATGTCGCGATGACGCGCGCGGCCGACCGGCTGATCGTCGGCGGCTGCATGCCCGGCAACATGAACACGGTGCGGAAATCCTCCTGGTACGATCTCATCACCAAGGGGCTCGCCAATGCCGGGCTCAAGCTCGAGGAAGAGAACACGCCAGCCGGCAAGGTGATGCGCTATTCGCGGCCGGATGATGTCGCCGATCTCACCGGCGCGGCCGCATCGACGGCGGCGGCACCGATCGCGCTGCCGTCCTGGCTGCGGACCGCGGCTGCACCCGAAGCTTCCGCCGCGGGCGTGCTGCGCCCGTCCGATCCGGCCGATGGCGACAGCCATCCGATACGAACCGGCGAATCGGTGCTGCTGCGCGCCCGCGCCCTGCAACGCGGCACGCTGGTGCATCGCCTGCTGCAATCGTTGCCCGACGTTGCCACCGAACGGCGGCGCACCGCCGCGCTTGGCTACCTCGCGCGCAATGCCGGCAGTTGGAGCGAGGCGGAGCGCGCTGCGCTCGCGGAGCAGGTGCTCGCGCTGATCGCCGATCCGCGCTTCGCCGCCGTGTTCGCGCCGGGCAGCCGCGCGGAGGTCTCGATCGTGGGACGGCTGGAGCGGCCGGGCCAGCCGAAGGCGCTGGTCTCGGGCCAGATCGACCGGCTGGTGGTGACGCCGAATGACGTCCTGATCGTCGATTTCAAGACCAACCACGCCCCGCCCAAGACCGCCGCGGAGGCGCCGCGGGGCTATGTCCGACAACTGGCGCTGTACCGCGCGGTGCTTGCAAAGCTTTATCCCCAGCTGCCCGTCCGGGCGGCCCTGCTCTGGACTGAAACACCTGAAATCATGGAGATTTCTGCCCCCGCGCTGGACGCCGGGCTGGCATAAGGTCATGTCGGCGTGAGCAAGCTTGACCCGGCAAGGGGGCGTTCATACGTTTGCCCCATGCTCCCGGGCGCGATTCTCCACCGCGCCCTTTTGTCTCAACCGAACGAGGTACTCACATGGCCGTTGGCAAGGTTTCTGACGCCGATTTCGAAGCCGAAGTGCTCAAGGCGACCGGGCCAGTGGTCGTCGACTTCTGGGCCGAGTGGTGCGGCCCCTGCCGCATGATTGCGCCCGCTCTCGATGAGATTTCCGGCGCGATGGGCGATAAGGTCAAGATCGTGAAGCTCAACGTCGACGAGAGCCCGAAGACCGCATCGAAGTATGGCGTGATGTCGATCCCGACCCTGATGATCTTCAAGGGCGGCGAGATGGCGTCCCGTCAGGTCGGTGCCGCTCCGAAGGCGAAGTTGCAGCAGTGGATCACCGCTGCGGTCTGATCCGCTTCGAATTAGCTGATTTGTGAAACGGCCGGCGAAAGCTGGCCGTTTGTTTTTGCGTGAGCCGATTGATTCTGGCTCGTCGTGGCCGGGCTTGACCCGGCCATCCATCCGCTTTGGAAAAGAGGTTCTTGCGAAGATTGATGGACACACGGGTCAAGCCCGCGTGTGACGAAAGCTGCACGATGGGCGGATTACCTGATCCATCCCGTTGCGAGCGCCGACGCCAGCTCCGGCTGGCCATTGCGCCGCGCCAGCGCCGGCATCGCCTCGTGATCGTACGGGATGTGGCGGAAGGTCACGTCCCAGTCACCATCGACCCGTTCGAGGATCGCATAGCGCGCATCGGGCGAACCGGCCTCGACGACATGCGGATGCGGCTTGCCGGCGCGATAGCCGGGAGAGCCGACGCTGCCGGGATTGACGATCAGCCGGCCGTCGCGCAGCCGCACTGCGCGGGCGATGTGGGTATGCGCGCAGAGGATCAGTGATTGCGTCACGCCGGCCGCCTTCGCCTCGATCGCTTCCAGAGTGGACATGCAGACCTCGCCGCTCGGCAGCACCGTCTCGAGCCAGTAGGTTTCGTCATCATTGGGCGTTGCGTGACAGAGGAAAACCTCATCGCGATAGACCGAATTCGCCGGCAGCGTGCGCAGCCAGTCGAGATGCCGCGGTTCAAGCTGGGTGTAGGTCAGCCGCTCCCAGGAGCCCATTTTCCCGTGCGGGCGGTCGATCAGGTAGCGGTCGTGATTGCCGAGCAGATGGACCGCATCGAGCTCCATCAGCGTGTCGATCGTCGGCCGCGCGTCGAGCGGCCCGCTCACCATATCTCCGAGATCGACGATGTCGGAAATGCCCTGCGCACGAATGTCTGACAGCACGGCTTCAAGCGCGAGATGGTTGCCGTGCACGTCGGCGATCGCTGCAAAACGCATGGTGTCTCGTCCTCCCAGCAGCGTTTTTGAGCGAAGTGGGTACCGGTTCGCGTGAAGAAAACGCGTCAAACAAAGATCCGGAGCCCTTTCCGTTCCGATTCAATCGGAGCGGAAATGGCTCTGGTGCGCACCGCATCCGGGACGCGGGACCACTTATGCAGGAGGCGTGCCGTTGGCCGCAAGCACGGGACCGGCAAGATACAGCGAGCCGGTGATCAGGATGCGCGGCGGCACCTCGTAGGCCAGCGTGGCAAGCCGCTGCAACGCGGCGTCGACGCCGCTCGCGATCTCGACCCGCATGCCGAGCGCACGCGCCGCGTCCGCCACCCGGTCGGGTGGCATGCCGTTGTCGCGGCCGGGCACCGGGACTGCGATGATGTGGCGCGTCAGCCCGGCGAAATTGGCAAGGAAAGCATCGGCGTCCTTGTTGGCCATCATGCCTGTTATCACGACCAGCGGCCGCGACACGCGCTCCTCGAGATCGCCGAGCGCCGCGGCCGCAACGCGGCCGCCCTCGGCATTGTGGCCGCCATCGAGCCAGACCTCTGAGCCCTGCGGCCCCTGGCAGACCAGCGCGCCGGAGACCAGACGCTGCATTCGCGCCGGCCATTCCGCATTGACGATGCCGGCCTCATAGGCCGCGATGTTGAGCTTGAACGTGTCGATCGCCCGCAACGTTGCAATCGCAAGGCCCGCATTGTCGAATTGGTGCCGGCCGAACAGCTTTGGCGCGGCGAGATCCAGCAAGCCGCGCTCGTCCTGATAGACCAGCCGGCCGCGCTCGACGCCGACATGCCATTGCTGGCCGGCGGCATGCAGCGGCGCGCGCATGCGGTTCGCCTCCGCCTCGATTACCGCCATCGCGTCCGGCGCCTGCTCGGCGCAGACCACCGGCACCTTGCGCTTGATGATCGCGGCCTTCTCGCCGGCGATCGCCGTCAGTGTGTCACCGAGGAATTCCATGTGGTCCATGCTGACCGGCGCGATCACCGAGGCGAGCGGCGTCTCGACCACATTGGTGGAATCAAGCCGGCCGCCGAGGCCGACCTCGAGCAGCGCGACGTCGGCCGGATGCTTCGCGAACAGGCAGAACGCCACCGCCGTTTCCATCTCGAAGATGGTGATGGGGTTGCCGGCGTTGATACGTTCGCAATATTCGAACGTCGCGCGCAGCTCATCATCGCCGACGAGCTTGCCGCCGCCGGTCGCGCCCAGCCGGTAGCATTCGTTGATCCGCACCAGGTAGGGCGAGGTGAAGACGTGCACGCGCAGGCCTGATGCTTCCAGGATCGCGCGCAGATAGGCGATGGTCGAGCCCTTGCCGTTGGTGCCGGCGACATGGATCACCGGCGGCAGCTTGCGCTCGGGATGATCGAGCCGCTCCATCAGGCCGCGCATCCGATCGAGGCTGAGATCGATGCGCTTGGGATGCAGCGCCGATATCCGCGCGATCAACGCCTCGAACGAGGGTTGTGATGGGGCGGCGCTTCCGGTCACGCGTGCGGCGCGGCCGGCACCGTCTCCGGGGCCGTGACGATCTGGGCCGGCTCGGTGACCGGGGCGGTGGGCTTCGATGCGGTTTCAAGCGCCGGTGCCTTGGTCAGCAGGCGGCACAGCCGCGCCAGTGTGGCCCTCATGTCGTGGCGATGCACGACCATGTCGACCATGCCGTGCTCGCGCAGATATTCGGCACGCTGAAAACCGTCGGGCAGCTTCTCGCGGATAGTCTGCTCGATCACGCGCGCGCCGGCAAAGCCGATCAGCGCACCGGGCTCGGCGATCTGGATATCGCCGAGCATCGCATAGGATGCGGTGACGCCGCCGGTCGTCGGATTGGTCAGCACCACGATATAGGGCTGGCGTGCCTCGCGCAGCATCTGCACGCCGACGGTGGTACGCGGCATCTGCATCAGTGACAGAATGCCTTCCTGCATCCGCGCGCCGCCGGATGCGGCGAACACGATGAAGGGCGACTTCTTCTCGACCGCGAGCTCAAGCCCGCGCACCATCGCTTCACCGGCGGCCATGCCGAGCGAGCCGCCCATGAAATCGAAATCCTGCACCGCGACCACGACGCCGGCGCCTTCGAGCTTGCCGTAGCCGACCTTGATCGCATCGTTCAGCCCGGTCTTGGTGCGGGCGTCCTTGATGCGGTCGACATATTTGCGCTCGTCGCGGAACTTCAGCGGGTCGGGCGTCACCTCGGGCAACGCAACGTCGAACCAGGTCTCGTTGTCGAAGATCGACTTCAGCCGCGCCACCGCGCCCATCCGCATGTGGTAGTTCGAGCCGGGGATCACGAACTGGTTGGCCTCGACGTCCTTGTAGAACACGAGCTGCCCGGAATCCGGGCACTTGATCCAGAGGTTTTCCGGCGTCTCGCGACGCAGGATGTTGCGGATCTTCGGCCGGACGACGTTGGTGAGCCAGTTCATGGTTCGCTCCGAAATGCGGGTCGGTCCCGCACCAGCTGGATATATGGCGGGCCGGACGAACCCGGCAAGCCGCCGTCGGCGGCCTTGTTGCCGCAAAATGTGGCTTATTCAGCGGCCTGCTTGGCGCCCCGGACCCCCTGCGCCAGCGCGGACACCAGGTCCGCCACCGCGCTCACGGTCTTCGGCGTCGCGCGGCCCCCGGCATCGAGATTCGCGCGCACCGCATCGACGATCGCGGTGCCGACCACGGCGCCGTTGGCGCTTTCGGCGATCGCGCGCGCCGCCTCCGGGGTGCGGATGCCGAAGCCGACGCAGACCGGCAGCTTGGTGTGCCGCTTGATGCGGGCGACCGCTTCCGCAACCGCGTCCGAGTCGGCCGCCGCGCTGCCGGTGATGCCGGTGATCGAGACGTAGTAGACAAAGCCCGAGGTGTTCGCGAGCACCGCCGGCAGGCGCTTGTCATCGGTGGTCGGTGTCGCCAGCCGGATGAAGTTCAGCCCGGCCTTCATCGCGGGGATGCAGAGCTCGGTGTCTTCCTCCGGTGGCAGGTCGACGATGATCAGGCCGTCGACGCCGGCCGTCTTGGCGTCGGCCAGGAAGGTGTCGACGCCATAGATGTAGATCGGATTGTAGTAGCCCATCAGCACGATCGGCGTGGCATTGTCGTCCTTGCGGAAGTCGCCGACCATCGCCAGCGTCTTTCGCAGCGTCATGCCGCCCTTGAGCGCGCGCAGGCCCGCGGCCTGGATCGACGGGCCGTCGGCCATCGGATCGGTGAAGGGCATGCCGATCTCGATAACGTCGGCGCCGGCCTTGGGCAGCGCCTTGAGGATGTCGAGCGACGTCCTAGCGTCGGGATCGCCGGCCATCACGAAGGTGACGAAGGCGGAGCGGCCCTGCTGTCTCAGCTCGGCGAAACGTGCGTCGATACGGGTGCTCACTTCTTCCTGCCCTTCAAGATGTCGCCGACCTGCGGCACGTCCTTGTCGCCGCGGCCCGAGAGGTTGACCACCATCAGGTGATCCTTCGGCCGCTGCGGCGCGAGTTCGGATAATTTCGCGATGGCGTGTGCGGATTCCAGCGCCGGGATGATGCCCTCCAGCCGCGACAGCAGCTGGAATGCGGCCAGTGCCTCCTCGTCGGTCGCCGAGAGATATTTCACGCGGCCGGTCTCGTGCAGCCAGGCGTGCTCGGGGCCGATCCCGGGATAGTCGAGGCCCGCCGAGATCGAATGCGCTTCCTCGATCTGTCCGTCGGCGTCCATCAAAAGATAGGTGCGGTTACCGTGCAGCACGCCGGGACGCCCGCCGGCGAGCGAGGCGGCATGCAGCTGCGTCAGCCCGTGACCGGCCGCTTCGACACCGAAGATCTCGACCGAGGGATCGTCGAGGAACGGATGGAACAGACCCATCGCATTGGAGCCGCCGCCGATGCAGGCGATCAGCGAGTCCGGTAGCCGGCCCTCGGCCTCCTGCATCTGCTTGCGCGTCTCGTGGCCGATGATCGACTGGAAGTCGCGCACCATCATCGGATAGGGATGCGGGCCCGCCACCGTGCCGATGCAATAGAAGGTGTTGTGCACGTTGGTGACCCAATCGCGCAGCGCGTCGTTCATGGCGTCCTTCAGCGTGCGCGCGCCCGACTGCACCGGGATGACCTTGGCGCCCAGCATCTCCATGCGGATTACGTTCGGCTGCTGCCGCTCGACGTCGACCGCGCCCATGTAGACCACGCATTCGAGCCCGAAGCGCGCGCACAGCGTCGCCGTCGCCACGCCATGCTGGCCGGCGCCGGTCTCGGCGATGATGCGCTTCTTGCCCATGCGGCGCGCGACCATGATCTGGCCGAGCACGTTGTTGACCTTGTGCGAACCGGTGTGGTTGAGCTCCTCGCGCTTTAGATAGATCTTGGCGCCGCCGAGATGCTCGGTGAGCCGTTCTGCGAAATAGAGCGGCGAGGGCCGGCCGACATAGTCCTTCAGGTAGACGTTCATCTCGGCCTGGAACGCCGGATCGGCCTTGGCGTCGGCATAGGCCTTCTCGAGATCGAGGATCAGCGGCATCAGCGTTTCCGCGACGAAGCGTCCGCCGAAAATGCCGAAATGCCCGCGCTCGTCGGGGCCGCTGCGGAAGGAATTGCGGAGGTTTTGATTCATCGAACTATCAGTTCTTTATGTCGTTGAGCGACGTCGCCTCGTCTCCCTCGCCCCGCCCTTGCGGGGAGAGGGTCGGGGTGAGGGGCTCTCGCCTCAAATTGGTTGAGAGTTGTGACCGCGGAGGCTGCCCCTCACCCGGATCGCCAACGCGATCCGACCTCTCCCCGTAAACGGGGAGAGGTGAAGTGGGATCGGTTGCGCGTGCGGCGCGGATGAAGGCGCGGATCAGCTCGGGATCCTTGACGCCGGGCGTGCGCTCGACGCCCGACGACACGTCGACGCCGCCGGCCCGGGTGACGCGGACAGCCTCGGCGACGTTACCGGCGTTGAGCCCGCCGGAGACCATAAAGGGCAGCGCGAGATCGAGATTTTCCAGCACGTGCCAATCGAAGGGCGCGCCGAGACCGCCCGGCCGCGTGGCATCCTTCGGCGCGTGGGCATCGAACAGGATGCGGTCGGCGACGCCGGCATAGCCCGGCAACGGGGCGAGGTCGGCTGATGTCTCGACAGGCAGCGCCTTCATCAGCGGCAGGCCGAACTTCTGCTTGATGTCGCGCAGTCGCGCCGTGGTCTCCTTGCCGTGCAATTGCAGGATATCCGGCCGGAGCGTCTCGATGATGTTTTCCAGGGTCGCGTCGTCGGCATCGACTGATAGCGCGACCTTGACGGCGCGGCCGGTAGCCTGCTTGCCGAGCTCGCGCGCGGTCTCGAGGCTGATATGGCGCGGCGACGGGGAGAAGAACACGAACCCCACCATGTCAGCACCGCCCTCAAGCGCGACGTCGAGCGTCTCGCGCGTGGACAGGCCGCAGATTTTGACGAGCAGGGGCATGGTCTCGAAACGGGTCTCTGAAAACGGGTTTTCGGGCGGCCGGAACAGGGCTGGGCCCGGTCCGACGGGGCGGGTTCTACAACGTCGCGCCCTGCTTGTCTCGCCCATTGGGCCCGTAAAAGCCGAGTTGGGCCGGGGCCGAACGACGCTGCGCGTCGCCCCGGGAGGCGGCGGCCCTGAGGTCGGCGAGCTCGGCGCGGACGTGGCGGACGTCGGCCTCGTGCTGCCGGGCGGCGCGGCGCCAACGCCCCTGCCGGAACCAGGTCGCGATGCCGCCCGCGATCACGCCTGATATCGCGGAGGCGATGATGACGACGAACAGCGGCAGTGTGACCGCGACCGTCGGCGTCACGGAGTTGAAGGGATCAAACGACACCGTCACCCAGTGACGGTTGGCGACTGCAAAAATGATGAAGATCAGTCCGAGCGGAATGACGACCACTGCCGTGAAAAACCTTCGCATGACCATCTCTCGCAGCGCTGGAGAAAGTGCGGACACATCGCCCGCAGCACGGCAACGCCTGTCGTCGCGCCCCAGGCGTCAGCCTTGTTAGGCGTCAGCCTTGGGCGCGTCGATCTTGGAGGCTCCCACCTCGGTCACGTCGCGGTTGAGACGCTCGCGCATCTCCTTGCCGGTCTTGAAGAACGGCACGCTCTTCTGATCGACCGGCACATGCTCGCCGGTGCGCGGATTGCGGCCGGCGCGAGCCGGGCGATGCTTCACCGAGAATGCGCCAAAACCGCGCAGCTCGACGCGGTCGCCACGCGCCAGCGCCGCGACGATTTCATCGAGAATCGCATTCACAATATTCTCGACATCCCGCTGATAGAGGTGCGGGTTGTGCTCGGCGATACGCTGAACAAGTTCGGATTTAATCATCGAAAGTGGGATCCGGGCTCTTGCGGAAGTCCATTTCCGTGAAAATGCCGTGCACTGTCAAGACGCTAAATCGATTTAGGCCGTCGTGAAATCACGTGACAAATAGCCCAATTGGGGCATGCGGCGATTCCCGCAGAGCGAGAATACCCTGATCAGCACGCCTTTCGCAGCCGACTAGTCGGTTCCTCCCGGGGTCCACAGCGCCAGCATGCCGTCGAGCCCGAACCGGTCGACCGCCTGGGCCACGCCACCCTGCTCGATCCGCCGCGCGATGGCGCCAAGGCCGAGCGCATCGAGCGTCATGGACGCCGCGGTGCGCAGGAAGGTCAGGTCGCTGAGTCGCGGGTTAAGCTTGTAAGTGCGCACCGGCAGGTCGCTTTTGACGTTCTTCTCCGCAACCAGCCAAGCGATCGCGGTCTTTTCATCTCCTAGTTGATCGATCAGCTTGAGATCGACCGCCTGCCGACCGGTAAAGACGCGGCCATCAGCGACTTTGTCCAGCAGAGCGTCGTCCATGCCGCGCCGCTCCTTCACCAATCCACGGAACCATGCATAGGAGTCCTTGACCAGACCGTCGATCGCGGCGCGGGCCTCGGGGCTGGTCGGCTCAAAGCCGTTGGGCGCTGCCTTCAACGGCGAGGATTTGATCTCCTCCATCTTCACGCCGACGGTCTTGAGCAATTCCGAAACGTTCGGAAACTGGAAGAGCACGCCGATCGAGCCGACCAGCGAGGTCTGCTGGGCGACAATATGGTCGGAGGCGACAGCCGTGATGTAGCCGCCCGAGGCGGCCAAGCCCTCGACCACGACGACGAGCGGCTTCTTCGCCTTCAACTGCATCAGCGAGTCGTAGAGCTGCTCGGAGCCCGCGGTGGTACCGCCGGGCGAATTGATGTGCACGACAACGGCCGCATAGCTCGACTTGCCGAGCCGCTCCAGCGCCTCGACGCGCTCCTGGTCGCTGCGGATCAATCCCTCGATATTGATCCGCGCGATCGTGTTCGACGTCGAAAAGGTGCCGCGTCCGCCGGCGGCGACCACGCCCACGCCCACTACGGCCGCGATTGCGATGACCGCAGCGGCCACGCGCCAGAACGTCAGCTTGCGTCTGATACGGCGGCGGTCGACGATCACGTCCGAATCCAGCGACATCAGATCTCTCCAGAAATGGTCAGCGCACAACCCGCGCGTTTTGCAGTCGCAGCGTCACTATCAGCTTAGCCAAATACATCAATTGCGATGCAATATGAAGAAAACAAGGCCCGTAGTTCGGCAAACAAAAGGGCCCCGGCTTGCGCCGGGGCCCGATTGTTCGCCTGAATCGAGCGAATGCTTACTTGTCGGTACCGCGGTTCTTCAGCGCGGTGCCGAGGATGTCGCCAAGCGTCGCACCCGAATCGGAGGAGCCGTACTGCGCGATGGCTTCCTTCTCTTCGGCGACTTCCAGCGCCTTGATCGAGACCTGCACCTTGCGGGCCTTCTTGTCGAACTGGATGACGCGGGCATCGACCTTCTCGCCGACGGCGAAGCGCTCGGCGCGCTGGTCGTTGCGGTCGCGGGCCAGCTCTGACCGCTTGATGAAGGTGGTGAACTCGGTGCCGGAGATCCGGACCTCGATGCCGCTTTCCTTCACTTCGAGCACTTCGCAGGTCACGACCGCGCCCTTCTTGACGTCGCCCGGTTCGGCGAAGGGGTCGCCTTCAAGTTGCTTGACGCCGAGGGAAATGCGCTCCTTTTCGACATCGACATCGAGCACCACGGCCTTGACCACGTCACCCTTCTTGAAGTTGTCGATGACCTGCTCGCCCGGAAGCTTCCAGTCGAGGTCGGAGAGGTGGACCATGCCGTCGACATCGCCGTCGAGACCAAGGAACAGACCGAATTCGGTCTTGTTCTTGACCTCGCCTTCGACGGTCGAGCCGACCGGGAACTTCTCGACGAAGACTTCCCAGGGATTGCGCATGGTCTGCTTGAGACCGAGGGAGATGCGGCGTTTGACCGAATCCACTTCCAGCACCTGCACTTCGACTTCCTGCGAGGTCGACACGATCTTGCCGGGGTGCATGTTCTTCTTGGTCCACGACATCTCGGAGACGTGGATCAGGCCTTCGATGCCCGGCTCGAGCTCGACGAACGCGCCGTAGTCGGTGATGTTGGTGACGCGGCCGGTGAAGCGGGCACCCAGCGGGTACTTGGCTTCAATGCCCTGCCACGGATCATCAAGCAGCTGCTTCATGCCGAGCGAGATGCGGTGCGTCTCGTGGTTGATCTTGATGATCTTGACCTTCACCGTCTGGCCGATGGTCAGCACCTCGGTCGGGTGATTGACGCGGCGCCAGGCGATATCGGTCACGTGCAGCAGGCCGTCGATGCCGCCGAGATCAACGAACGCACCGTAATCGGTGATGTTCTTGACCACGCCGTCGATCACCTGACCCTCTTCGAGGTTCTGCACCAGCTCCTGGCGCTGCTCGGCGCGGGTCTCTTCGAGAACCGTGCGGCGCGACACCACGATGTTGCCGCGGCGGCGGTCCATCTTGAGGATCTGGAACGGCTGCGAATTGTTCATCAGCGGCGCGACGTCGCGGATCGGACGAATGTCGACCTGCGAGCGCGGCAGGAAGGCCACCGCACCGTCGAGGTCGACCGTGAAGCCGCCCTTGACCTGGTTGAAGATAACGCCGTTGACCTTTTCGTTGTTCTGGAACGCCTTCTCGAGCTTGCCCCAGCTTTCCTCGCGGCGCGCCTTGTCGCGCGACAGCACGGCTTCGCCGAGCGCATTCTCGATCCGGTCGAGAAACACCTCGACTTCGTCACCAACCTTCAGATCGCTTTCACGGCCGGGGCCAGCGAATTCGCGCAGCGCGACGCGGCCCTCAGTCTTCAGGCCGACGTCGATGACGGCCATGTCCTTCTCAATTGCAACCACCTTGCCCTTGATGACAGAGCTTTCCTGCAAATTGCCGCCGGCAAAGGATTCATCAAGCATCGCCGCGAAGTCGTCGCGGGTCGGGGTATAGGAAGACACAGTATTCGAAGCCATTTGTTCTCCAAATGCGGGATCTTGCCGGCCGTTCGGGTTGATGGGCGCACCGCGCGTGAAGTGTCAGGGTTCCGCAAACCCTGACGACCGCTCATTGCAGGAGGTGCAACAGCGGGCCGGCAGCAAAACTGCACGTTCGGTACGTTTGAATGATCCGGAGCCTGAAACGAAAATATCGACTTCAAGGACCTGGGAGCGGGCGTTCCTCCAGATGCGGCGAGGGCTCAAACCCGGCGCCGGCCCGCTCAGACACGGCCTCGACATCGTCGATGGCGCTCCGAACGGCGCTGATATAGCCCTGTAAGCCGCTTTCAGCAAGCAGGAAATGCCCAATTTTGCTGGGTTTTCGGGCCGAAACCGCCGCCGTTGCCTGCGATTCTAGCGCCTGGCGCGCGCGGCCTCGACGATGGCAATGGCGGCTTGGACGCCGGCCTCGATGTCGAGGTTGGAATTGTCCAGCGTGTGGGCATCCGGAGCCGGCCGCAAGGGCGCAATCGCCCGGTTCTTGTCCCGCTCGTCGCGTTTGACGATGTCGGCGAGCACCGCTTCCTCGTCGGCGTCCTCGCCGCGGGCGCGGGCTTCAAGGGTGCGTCGGCGCGCGCGTATGCGGGGATCGGCGATCACGAAGATCTTCACATCCGCATCCGGGCAAATCACGGTGCCGATGTCGCGTCCATCCAGCACCGCACCGGGCGGATCGGCGGCGAACTGGCGCTGGAAGTTCACCAGCACCTCGCGAACCTCCGGAATCGCCGACACCACCGAGGCGGCATCGCCGACCTTCTGGGTCTTCAGGATCGGATTGCCGAACTTTTCGGGATCGAGCTCCAGTGCCGCGGCCACCGCCAGCACCTTATTGCTGAGGTCGGCACCGGCCTGAATCATCGAATAGGCCACCGCGCGGTAGATCACGCCGGTGTCGAGATGGCGGTAGCCGTAGTGGTGGGCGAGCCGCTTGCCGAGCGTGCCCTTGCCTGAGGCGGCGGGTCCGTCGATGGCGATGATCATGTGAAATCAGCTCCGAGCGCGCGCATCATCGGAATGAAATCCGGAAAACTGGTGGCGATGAACGCGGTGTCGTCGATCTTCACCGGCCGATCGGACGCGCAGCCCATCACCAGCGCCGACATCGCGATGCGGTGATCCATATGGGTGGCAACGAGGCCGCCGCCCGGAACATGGCCGCGGCCCTCGACGATCAGATCGTCGCCGGACACCTCGACCTCGACGCCGTTGACGCGCAGCATGTCCGCGGTGGCTTCGAGACGGTCGGATTCCTTGACGCGCAACTCCTGCAGGCCGCGCATGATCGTGGTGCCCTCGGCAAACGCAGCCGCAACCGCCAGCACCAGATATTCGTCGATCATCGATGGCGCGCGCTCCGGCGGAACCTCGACGCCCTTAAGCTTCGAGGCGCGCACGCGCAACTGCGCCATCGGCTCGCCGGCATCGCCGCGCACGCCGCTCTCCTCGATCGAGGCGCCCATTTCGCGCAGCGTGGTGAACAGCCCGGTGCGCAGCGGATTGGTCATCACGTCGGAGAACACGACGTCGGACCCGTCGACGATCAGCGCCGCCACGATCGGGAACGACGCCGAAGACGGATCGGCGGGCACCACGACGTCTGCACCGTGCAGCTCGGGCTCGCCGTTCAGCGAGATCCTGCGGCCGTGGCCGCCTTCCTTTTCCGAGGAGATCTCGGCGCCGAAATGCTTCAGCATCAGCTCGGTATGATCACGGCTCGCCTCCTGCTCGATGACCGTGGTGATGCCAGGCGCGGACAGGCCCGCCAGCAGCACCGCGGACTTGATCTGGGCCGAGGCGACCGGCGTCTTGTAGACGATCGGCACCGGATAGCGGGCGCCGTGCAGCGTCAGCGGCAGCCTGCCGCCCTCCCGGATGTCACTGGTCCGGGCCCCCATCAGTTCCAACGGGTCGAGAATGCGACGCATCGGCCGCGAGCGCAGCGAGGCGTCGCCATCGAAGACGGCCGCGATCGGACAGCCGGCGACGGCCCCCATCACCAGCCGGCAGCCGGTGCCGGAATTGCCGAAATCGAGCGGGACGGAAGGTTGGGCGAAGCCGCCGACCCCGACGCCGGAGACCGACCAGGTAAATGGCGCCGTCCGCTCCACTTTCGCGCCCAGCGCCCGCATGGATTTGGCCGTATTGAGCACGTCCTCGCCTTCCAGAAGGCCGGAAATGCGGGTTTCTCCGACCGAAAGCGCCCCCAGGATCAGGGCGCGGTGGGAGATCGATTTGTCGCCGGGAACGCGGACCTTGCCGGCCAGGGGGCCGCAGGCGCGCGCTTCCAGCGGGGTCGGGGTGTCAGAATGGGCCAAGATTGTGTCCTCTCGCGCCGGCGCAGGTATCACATAGGCAACACCGCGTCACGCGCCCGTCACTTGCGTGCAAACCGCTATTGACAGCGGCTCCTCAACTAGCCAAGTGAAGCTCCGTTTTTCAGCAAAATTCTGGGATTACCACGTGGCCAAGTCCGAGCTCGGAACCAAGCGCATTTGCCCAACCACGGGCAAGAAATTCTATGACCTCAACAAGAACCCGGTGATTTCGCCCTACACCGGCGAGGTCGTGCCGATCGCGCCCGTGGCCCCGCCGCGGGGTCGTGGCGCCCCCGTCAGTTCGCCTGCGACCGCCGCCGAGATGCCCGAGGCAGCCGAGACCGAAGAGTTGGTCTCGCTCGAGGAAGCCGATGCCGAGGAGAACACCGGGAAAGTCAAGGCCGTGGTTCCCGAATCCGAGGACGACATTGAGGTCGACGAAACCATCGACGACGACGACGACGACGATTCCACCTTCATCGCCGACGAGGAAGAGGGCGATGAGGACGTGACCGACATCATTGGTGACGTCGGCGGCGACGAAGAGACTTGAGATCGGCGCCGATCTATGATCAACGGTGCTGCCGCGCGAGTCGTCCAGGCCGCGCGGGCCAGGATTGATCCCCCAGGATCATCCCAACTGGATAAGGGGCCATAGCTCAGCTGGGAGAGCGCTTGCATGGCATGCAAGAGGTCGGCGGTTCGATCCCGCCTGGCTCCACCAGCCTTCGCTCGCTTCGCGAGCTTCGGCTGGGCAAGCCCGGGAAGTCCATCGTAGCGAAGTGAGCGAAGGCTGCCCCGCCATAGCCCAAAGGGCGACGGCGGGCCGAAGCAAGCTGCTTCTACTACTTCCGATTACCGATGCATTGTTCCGCAGAAACTCGCTCGCTTCGCGAGCTTCGGCCGGGCAAGCCCGGGAAGTCCCTCGTAGCGAAGCGAACGAAGGCTGCCCCGCCATAGCCCGAAGGCGACGGCGGGCTGAGGCACGGCGTTTTCTGCGAGTTCCGATTGCTGATGTATCCTTTCTACGGAGGGATACGCCATGAAATATGTCTACATTCTCGAAAGTCTCGATGCCGAGCATTTCTACGTCGGCATAACCGACGACGTGCACGCTCGTCTGGCAAAGCATAACGCGAGGGAGGTCCCGCATACCTCGAAGTATGGGCCCTGGCGGCTGAGAACCTATATCGCTTTCAGCGACGAACGGCTCGCCATTGCATTCGAACGCTATCTAAAGTCCGGCTCGGGACGGGCATTCGCAAAGAAGCATTTCTGACCCGCAAGTCGCCGCGCCCCCTAATCGCCCAGCACCGCATTCAGCCGGTCGCGCAGCGCCACGATCTCATCCTTCATCGCCAGCAATTCGCCGACCGAGCAGGCCGAGGCCGCGAGGATCGACTGCGGGACGGCCTTCGCCTTTTCGCGCAGCGCCTGGCCCTGTGGCGTCAGCGCGATCAGCACCACCCGCTCGTCTTCGGTGCTGCGGGTCCGCTTGACCAGCTCCGCCGCCTCCAGCCGCTTCAGCAGCGGCGTCAGCGTGCCGGAATCCAGAAACAGGCGCTCGCCGAGGTCTTTCACCGGCACGTCGTCGCGCTCCCATAGCGCCAGCATCACGAGATACTGCGGATAGGTCAGCCCGAGCCGGTCGAGCAGCGGCTTGTAAACGCGGTTGAAGGCGTGTGCGGTCGAATAGACCGCAAAGCAGATCTGGTTATCGAGCCGCAGCGCCTGATCCGCCGCCGTCTGTTTCCTGACCATGATTCCCATCGAAGCCATCTCGTTTCCGGGTCATTCTGGGCTCACGGGACCGCGGATTCAATTGCGAACAATTAAATGTGAGGCCGCATATTTTATATTGTGCACAATCTATTTGCGTGCAATACACAAAGCGTCGAATTCAAAGCGAAGTCCAAACCCAAAGGGAGACCACGATGTCTGTGAACGTGCTCTACAAGACCAGCGCCAAGGCAACCGGCGGCCGCGACGGCCATGCGGCAACGCTCGACGGCGCGCTCGACGTCAAGCTCACGACCCCGAAGGAGCTCGGTGGCGGCGGTGGCGCCGGCAACAATCCAGAGCAGCTGTTCGCGGCCGGCTATGCCGCCTGCTTCATCGGCGCCATGAAGTTCGTGGCCTCGCAGGGCGGACCGAAGGTTCCCGCCGACGCCTCGGTCACCTCGACCGTCGGCATCGGCCCGCGCTCGGAAGGCGGCTTTGGCCTCGCGGTCGACCTCGTCGTCTCGCTGCCCGGCCTTTCCCGCACTGAGGCCGAAGCACTGGTCGAAAAGGCCCACCACGTGTGCCCCTATTCCAACGCGACCCGCGGCAATGTCGACGTCAAGCTAAGCGTCGTCTAATTCACCTTGCGCCAATAGTCCGCCACATCGGCGTGGCGGACTATTACGTTGTCGACGAACCACTGCATTTCAGATGCCGGTTCGCTTGGCGAACGCACGCGCGGCCCGCTGCATGGGCCTGCGCCGACGGAAGCATTGCTGCCTCGCCTGAAGACCGTTAGCTCTGGGACCTCGTTTTCGAACCCAACTGAGCGAAGGTTGTTTCCATGAATACCCCAGCGGCTACGGGCGCGATGACCGGACTGCGCGTGATCGATCTGACGCGCGTGCTCGGCGGCCCGTATTGCACCCAGATTCTCGCCGACCACGGCGCCGACGTGATCAAGGTCGAGCCGCCCGCCGGCGACGAGGTGCGCGACTGGGGCCCTCCCTTCCACGAGGAAGACGCGGCCTATTTCGTCGGCATCAACCGCAACAAGCGCTCGATCGGCCTCGACCTCGCCTCCGAGGGCGGCCGCGTGGTGCTGATGAAGATGCTCGAGACGGCCGACGTGCTGATCGAGAACTTCAAGCCGGGCACACTCGACAAATGGGGCATCGGCAACGACGTGCTGCGCGCGAAATTTCCGCACCTCGTGCATTGCCGGATCTCCGGCTTCGGCGCCGACGGCCCGCGCGGCGGCAATCCCGGCTATGACGCGATCATCCAGGCGATGACCGGCATGATCGCGGCCACCGGCTCGCCGGAGAGCGGCCCGATGCGCATCGGCGTGCCATTGGTTGACATCACCACCGGGCTCTACGCGGCGATCGGCATCCTGATGGCGCTGTCGGAGCGGCAGCGCTCGGGGCTCGGCCAGTTCATCGAGACGACGCTGTACGAGACCGGGCTTGCGATCATGCATCCGCACGCCGCGAACTATTTCATGCATGGCAAGCCGCCGTCGCTCACCGGCAACGAGCATCCCAACCTCGTGCCCTACGCGATCTTCCCGACCAGGACCGACAACATCTTCATCGGCGTCGGCAATGACGGCACCTTCCGCAAGCTCGCCAAGGAGATCAGCAAGCCCGAGCTCGGCACCGATCCGCGCTTTGCCCGCAACAAGGATCGCATCGCCAACCGCGATGCGCTGCGCCTCGAGCTTGCCGCGGTGTTCAGCCAGCACGAGGCCGAACCGCTCTGCAACCGGCTGCTCGCCGCCGGCCTGCCGGCAGGCCCGGTGCAGAAGATCGACCAGGCGCTGACCAACCCGCACACCATCCATCGCGGCGACGTCATCGAAAAGGATTGGTACAAGGGCGTCGCCTCGCCGATCCGCCTCGAGCGCACCAAGCCGAGCCTGCGCCGCACGCCGCCGAAGTTCAGCCAGCACGCCGCGGAAGTGCTGGGCGAGTTCGGCTACTCCAGGGACGAGATCAACAGCCTGGTTGAAAAGGGCGTGGTCTGCGGTCCCCAGCGCAAGCGCTAGATCGTTTCGAGCGAATCGGGCACCGGGTCGCGTCAACGCAGCGCGACCAGCCATCGACACTGCGGTGCAACGTCGCGTCCGGCGTTGCACCGCACGGACGCGGCTACGATCTCCGCCTTTTTTACCGCTTCCCTTTGCCTCGACTTCCCCCCTACCATGACTTTCGATTATACGGTCATTTGAACGTCATCCGGCGCTGTTAACGCGCGCAACGAAAGACGATGTTCCAACCGGGAGGGGCTTTTGATGATTTTTCGACGACTCGGCGCTGCTGCGGCAGCCGCTGCCACACTTGTATTCGCGTCGCCTGCGTTTGCGGTGACGGAGATTCAGTGGTGGCACGCGATGACCGGCGCCAACAATGACGTCATCGTCAAGCTGGCCAGCGACTTCAACGCCTCGCAGTCCGACTACAAGGTGATCCCGACCTACAAGGGCGGCTACGCCGACACCATGAACGCCGGCATCGCCGCATTCCGCGCCGGCAACGCGCCGCACATCATGCAAGTGTTTGAGGTCGGCACCGCGACGATGATGGCCGCCACCGGCGCCGTCAAACCAGTCTACAAGCTGATGGCCGACGCCGGCGAGAAGTTCGATCCGAGCGTCTATCTGCCCGCGATCACCGGCTACTACTCGACCACGAAGGGCGAGATGCTGTCATTCCCCTTCAACTCGTCGTCCACCGTGATGTGGGTCAATCTCGACGCGCTGAAGAAAGCCAACATCACGGAGATCCCGAAGACCTGGCCGCAGGTGTTCGAGGACGCCAAGAAGCTGAAGACGGCCGGCTACACCACCTGCGGCTTCTCCGGCTCCTGGGTCACCTGGGTCAATCTCGAGCAGCTCTCGGCCTGGCACAACGTGCCGCTGGCCAGCAAGGCTAACGGCCTCGACAGCTTCGACACCGTGCTCGAGTTCAACGGCCCGCTGCAGGTCAAGCATCTCGAGAACCTGGTCGAGTTGCAGAAGGACAAGACCTACGACTACGCCGGCCGCACCAACACCGGCGAAGGCCGCTTCACCTCGGGCGAGTGCCCGATCTACCTGACCTCGTCGGCCTTCTTCGGCAACGTCAAGGCGCAGGCCAAGTTCAACTTCACCGCCGCGCCGATGCCCTATTATCCCGACGTCAAGGGTGCGCCGCAGAACTCGATCATCGGCGGCGCCTCGCTCTGGGTGATGGGCGGCAAGTCGGCCGACGAATACAAGGGCGTGGCCAAGTTCCTGACCTTCCTCTCGGACACCGACCGCCAGATCTGGATCCACAAGGCCTCGGGCTATCTGCCGATCACCAAGGCGGCCTACGCCAAGGCCAAGGCGGAAGGCTTCTACAAGGACCAGCCCTATCTGGAGACCCCGCTGCTCGAGCTCACCAACAAGGAGCCGACCGAGAATTCCCGTGGTCTGCGCCTCGGCAACATGGTGCAGCTGCGCGACATGTGGTCGGAGGAGATCGAACAGGCACTGGCCGGCAAGAAGACCGCGAAGCAGGCGCTCGACTCGGCCGTCGAGCGCGGCAACCAGATGCTCCGGCAGTTTGAAAAGACCGCCGTCCGCTGACATGATGCCTTCGGGCATGATCCGGAAAAGTGCGCCGCGGTTTTCCGAAAAGATCATGCCCAAACAACGAGCCAAAGCGCGATGACGATTCAACCTAATCTCATCGCGCTTTAGGGCCATCAACCGGCTGGCCGCGACAAGCGGCCTGCCACTTTTCTCAGATCATGCAAAAGCAAGCGACTTTTCAATCAAAGCTGTTGCCTTACGCGCTGGTTGCCCCGCAACTCGCGGTCGTCCTGATCTTTTTCTACTGGCCGGCCGTGCAGGCGGTGATCCAATCCTTCCTGCTGCAGGACGCTTTCGGCCTTTCCACCACCTTCGTCTGGTTCGAGAACTATCTCGATCTGTTCAAGGAGCCGGCCTATTTTGCCGCGATCATCAGGACCTTCGCGTTCTCATTCGCGATCGCGGTGTCCTCGCTGTCGTTTGCGCTACTGCTCGCGGTGATGGCCGACAAGCCGCTGCGCGGCTCGACGCTCTACCGCACGCTGCTGATCTGGCCCTACGCCGTCGCCCCGCCGGTGGTCGGCGTGCTCTGGGTGTTCATGCTGCACCCCTCGCTCGGCGTGCTGTCGCGCTATCTGCGCGGCATGGGCATTGACTGGAATCCGCTGCTCGACGGCGATCAGGCGGCGGCCCTGATCATCCTCGCCGCGGCCTGGAAGCAGATCTCCTACAATTTCCTGTTCTTCCTCGCGGGGCTGCAGAGCATCCCGAAGAGCGTGATCGAGGCCGCCGCGATCGACGGCGCCCGCCCGATGCGGCGGTTCTGGACCGTGATCTTCCCGCTGCTGTCGCCAACTATCTTCTTCCTGCTGGTCATCAACATCGTCTACGCCTTCTTCGACACCTTCGGCATCATCGACACCATGACCCGCGGCGGTCCCGGCAAGGCGACCGAAACGCTGGTCTACAAGGTCTATACGGACGGCCTGCTCGGCGGCAATCTCGGCTCCTCGGCCGCGCAGTCGGTCATCCTGATGGTCATCGTCGTCATGCTGACGGCGATCCAGTTCCGCTTCGTCGAGCGCAAGGTGACCTACTGATGGTCGAGGAAGAGGGCTTCCAGCGCTATCTGGCTCACGCCATCCTGTGGATCGGGATCGCCATCGTCGCCTTCCCGGTTTATCTGGCGATCGTTGCCTCGACCCAGGACAATGCCGTCATCGCCAACGGCCAGATGTCGCTGCTGCCCGGCGGCCATTTCCTCGATACCTACTACCAGACGCTGTTTGTCGGCACGAGCGGCTCGACCCGCGAGCCGGTGCTCAACATGATGCTGAACTCGCTGATCATGGCGCTCCTGATCGCGGTCGGCAAAATCGCGATCTCGATCATCTCGGCCTACGCGATCGTCTATTTCCGATTTCCCTTCCGGATGGCGATCTTCTGGACCATCTTCATCACCTTGATGCTGCCGGTCGAGGTGCGCATCTATCCGACCTACAAGATCGTCGCCGATCTGCATCTGCTCGACAGCTATGCTGGGCTGTCGCTGCCGCTGATTGCCTCGGCCACCGCGACGCTGCTGTTCCGGCAATTCTTCATGACCGTGCCGGATGAATTGCTGGAGGCCTCGCGCATCGACGGCGCGGGCCCGTTCCGATTCTTCTGGGATACGCTGCTGCCGCTGTCGCGCACCAACATGGCGGCGCTGTTCGTGATCCTGTTCATCCTCGGCTGGAATCAATATCTCTGGCCGCTTTTGATCACCACGCGCGACGACATGCAGACCATTCAGGTCGGCATCCGCAAGATGATCACCACGACCGATGCGCTGACCGAATGGCCGGTGGTGATGGCGACCGCGCTCCTCGCGATGCTGCCGCCGGTGTTCGTCGTCGTCGTGATGCAGAAACTGTTCGTGCGCGGATTGGTGGAGACGGAAAAGTGATTCATGGCTAACGTCACCCTGCGCAACGTCCGCAAGACGTATCCCGGCGGCTTCGAGGCCATCAAGGGCGTCGATGTCGACGTCGGCGACGGCCAGTTCTGCGTGCTGGTCGGTCCGAGCGGCTGCGGCAAGTCCACGCTGCTGCGCATGGTGGCGGGGCTCGAGACCATCACCGGCGGCGAGATCGACATCGGCGGCCGCGTCGTCAACCAGGTCGAGCCCGCCGATCGCGACATCGCGATGGTGTTCCAGAACTACGCGCTCTATCCGCATATGAGCGTCTATAACAACATGGCCTACGGCCTGCGCAACCGCGGCATGGCCGAAGCCGAGATCAAGACCCGCGTCGAGGAAGCCGCCCGCGTCCTCGAGCTCTCGTCGATGCTGGAGCGCAAGCCGCGCCAGCTCTCCGGCGGCCAGCGCCAGCGCGTCGCGATGGGCCGCGCCATCGTGCGCCAGCCGAAAGTGTTCCTGTTCGACGAACCGCTGTCGAATCTCGACGCCAAGCTGCGCATCGCGATGCGGGTCGAGATCCGCAAGCTGCAGCGCCGGCTCAGCACCACCTCGATCTATGTCACCCACGACCAGCTCGAGGCGATGACGCTGGCCGACATCCTGGTGGTCATGAACGGCGGCCAGGTCGAGCAGATCGGCAATCCGCTGGAGATCTATCAGAAGCCGGCGACCACCTTCGTCGCTTCCTTCATCGGCGCCCCGCCGATGAACCTGATGCTGCTGCATTCGGACGAGCTGAAATCCCAGGTGCTGAAATCCGAGATCACGGGCGCCGACGGCGCCGGCATTGTCGGGATCCGGCCGGAGGATTTCGTGATCTCCGACCAAACGACGTCCGGCGGCGTGACGCTCGACCTGACGGTCGAGGCGATCGAGCATGTCGGTGCCGAGACCTTCGTCTACGGCAGCCGCCAGCGCGAGGAGCAGGGCGTTGCCGCCAATCCGGGCGAGCTGCCGCCCGGCGAGGTGATCGTCCGGGTTCCCGGCGCCACCGGTCCCGCGATCGGCGAGCGGATCCGGGCGCTCGCCCCGCGGGACAAACTGCATCTTTTTACCGCTGACGGCCGCAAACGGGTCGCGGGGTAACCGATCAGGAAGAATTTGCCCCCATGTTGCGGGCGTTTAGGCTGGTTTCGGGGCTGCTTGAACGCTATCCAGATCGCCCCCATATCCCTCACTGACCGGAGGCCAGACGGCCCGCCGGTTGCATGGGGTGCCGCAAGGGCCCCTCAAAGTCGCTTCGAGAGGACTTTGTAATGTCTCGTGTTCCATCGTTGTCCAGCCCGTTCCTTCTGGGATTCGACGAGATCGAGCGTGCGCTCGACCGCGTCGTAAAGGGCGCCGACGGCTATCCTCCTTATAACATCGAGCGGTGCGACCGTACCAACGGCCAGCCCGAGCGGCTCCGCATCACGCTTGCGGTGGCGGGCTTCACCCGCGACCAACTCGATGTAACTATTGAGGAAAATCAGCTCGTCATCCGCGGCCGCCAGCAGGACGACAAGGCTCGGCAATACATCCATCGTGGCATCGCCGCGCGCCACTTCCAGCGCACCTTCGTGCTGGCGGAGGGGATGCAGGTGCTGGGCGCGGATCTGAAGAACGGGCTGTTGTCGATCGACCTGGCCAGGCCGGAACCTGAACGGGTCGTTAAGACAATCGCTATCAGTGAGCACGAATAATAGAAACAAGGAGCGGACTCGACCGCTTATCTGACTGAGGAGTCGAGACCATGAGTGAATTGAGTACCACCACCATCGAATCCAGCAGCGTGACGCCAGAAGCGCTGGCCCATCTGGGCGAGGGTCATATCGCCTATGTAAAGCAGGTCCGCTCCGAGGACGTGCCGGGATTGTTTCCGGAGGCACCCAAGGTTGCGCCGGGCCTCAAGCTGTTCGTGCTGCACGCCGCCGACGGCACCCCGATCATGCTGACCGACAGCCGCGAAGCCGCGGTCGCGAACGCCTGGAGCAACGAACTGCAGGCCGTCAGCGTCCACTGACGCAGGGCCGAGCAAGACCTCCGCGAGTTCAATGCGCGGGCATGCCTCGATACCGAGGCGGCCCGCGCATTTTTATTGGGACGACGCCGTCGGTGTGGCGAGCAGCGGCGCCATGCTGAGCTGCACCTCGCCCGGAACGTTGTAGTCGCGCATCAGCATGCGGTTGTTGCGCAATCCGCAGGCCTCCCGCTGCACCACGAACATCCAGAGCGCATGGCCGGCTTCCCGCACCAGGATGCGTCGCGCCTGTTGTGCGAACGCCGGTGCGTCAGAGCGCGGATGGGCGGCGTCGAACTCCTGCAGCTTGACGAGGGCCTGTTCCAGCGCGCGGCCAATGCGTCCGAGCGCGGAGGCCTTCTCCTCGGCGAGCTCGTAAGCGAGAACGTCGACGGGAATGCGATCAAGGCGAAAATCGCGGGACATCAGTCATCCCTGGTTCGCACACGCAAATGTTGGGCACGCCCCTCTTCTGGCGTCATCCGCCGGATGTCAATAGGCGCTCGCGCTTCGATTACTCCAAGGACGCGGGCCTGATTTCGCTCCGCGCAATTCCGTGCTGTAATTGGTTCCCGCTACGGTTCGCGCAGTCATGACCTCACAGAAGGCAATGCGATAAGAGGATTTCAAAGCAAGATTTATCCGCCGCCAAATCGAATGAAGGAGATGCGACCATGCAGAAGAGCTCGCTGATCAATCTCGTTGCTTCGGTGTCGATTTCCGTCCTCGCGACTGGTGTCGCGATTTCCGCGCAGGACAAGTACAGCCTACAAGTGCCGAACGGGCTCGCGTTCTCCGAGTTCAGGGGATACGAGGACTGGCCGGTGATCGCGATCAGCGAGAACGAAGGCGTCATCGCCGTGATCCTGGGGAATCCGGCAATGATCGGCGCCTACCGGGACGGCGCGCCCGGCAATGGCAAGCCGTTCCCGGATGGCGCCAGGATGGCGAAAATTCATTGGATCCCGAAAAAGCAAGAGGCGTATCCCGGTCAGCCAACGGTGCCGGGCGCCCAACACGACGTCGATTTCATGGTGAAGGACGGCAAGCGGTTCGCAGACAGTGGCGGATGGGGATACGGCGCGTTCGAGTATGACGCGGCGTCGGATATGTTCAGGCCGGCCACCGCGGCGGACAATCCGCCGCAGGAAAACGACGCGAAGTGCGGCTACGTGTGCCACACGGTGGTGCAGAACCGCGACTACGTATTCACCGAGTACGGCAAGCGGTGAATCTCGGATCGCGCGAGCTAACGCTCCGTTAGCCGCGCGGATGTCCGGCTTCAGCTTCTCGTTGAAGCTGGGTTCTCTGCGCTTATGGCGCGGTCCAGAGCTTCGATCAACGCTTGAACCTCGACGAACTTGCTGCGTGCCCGCTCTGCCTTGTCGCGATCAAAGGGAGCGGCCAGCACTTTCGCATGCGTATCTCTCTCTTCGATCATGCGATCACGGGCCTTCTTCAGCGCTTCAAGTCGCTCGCTCATCTTTCTCCCGTACCTACGTTCTCATTCCTAACCAAGGGCTCAACCGAAGTTTGCCGGAAGCTCACCCTTCCGGAAGAAGACCATAGGCTCATCATCATAGTCCTCTATTTCGGGATCGCCGGTGGACGAGAATGCAACGACGGCGAGCTTGCTCAACGCCAGTCTCTCCGCCGTTCGCAGTGCGCCATTTGCCGTCTTGCATACGATCGGAGAGTCGGGCTTCAGATGCCCGCCCTTGCCGGCGTTGAATGCCTGCACGACGTAGGTCGTTTCGCGGGCCATGAAGGCTCCTTTGTGCTGCCAAGAGACGTGGTAGACGCCAGCGACCGCAGACGTCGCGCGTAGCGCTTGATCGCCTCTGCGGGCGCGGAAATCGTGATCGTTGCGAAGCCGGAAAAGGTGTCGGACACCGCATTTCGCAAAACGACCGGCCGCCCTCGTTGCCTCCCGCTCCCGTGCTTGCCTTGTCGCAGTCCCCTCAGCAGCCGCGACAGATATTCTTTAGCTTGGCCGCGATTCGAGCGTCTTCCGCAATCATCGGATCCTTGTATTCAGTTTGCGGCGCGCGGTTGTCGATCGTCGGAGGCTCCTTCGGCTTCGGCGGAAACGCCGCGTCGTAGCAGGTGAGGCGCGCGCCCGTGCTTTCGATCGCGCGACAGTTCGGTTCTGCGGCGAGAGCGCCTTGCGCAAAGCTGCCAAGCGCCAAAGCGAGGACAAGCGCCCTCATGCAGGTACCCTTCCGGGCAATAGTCAGACTGGACATGCCATCATCTTTCCTTTTGCTCGCCTTCGGTCGAGCCGTGCTCCGGCGGGCTATCGACGCAGCCATTGAGGAACGCCGGCGTTCTTCGCGTTTCGAGCTGATCGAACTCGTCAGGCATCAGGACCCGACCTCGTGGCGTGCATATCCGCACGTCCATATAGCTGTCCTGCAGAAGCTCCCTCGCCTTCGACAAGGCAGCAGCCATCAGAGTGCGGCCAAGGTTGACGCGGCCGAACTGGTGGTTTCCGCTGACCAAGTATTGGAGCTGCGTCGTCCTATCCACGCAGGACGGCCGCAGCAGCCACCAGCAGCAGAAGAAACAACGGGACGATCACCGGCGGCACGATCCAATCGGCCAGGCGAAATCGAGACACGTGCACTCCTCCACTTCCGGCGGGAGCGCTTCGTTGCCCTCAGTCACCGATGGACGCCGTGGGAAGGGCGGTGATGACGCGACCCTACGCTGGCACCCACCGAATAGCGAGCGTTAAAACGGCGTGCGCATCAACCCGGATCCATCAGTGTCCAGAGCCCCTAGCTGCCTGAACGCTCCGCCAGCCGCGCGCGAATATCCGGCTTCAGCACCTTGCCGACCTTGGAACGCGGAAGATCATCCCAGACCTCGATCTGCTTCGGCGTCTTGATGCTGCCGATCTGCTGCTTGACGAAGGCCGCCAGCGCTGTTGCATCGACCGTGTGGCCGGCGCGCGGCTGCACCACCGCGACGATCCGCTCGCCCCATTTGTCGTCGGGCAGCCCGATCACCGCACAATCCTGCACCGCTTCGTGGGCTCGCAACGCGTTCTCGACTTCGATCGAGTAGACGTTGAAGCCGCCGGTGATGATCATGTCCTTGGCACGATCGACGATGTAGAGATAACCGTCGCCGTCGATGTAGCCGATATCGCCGGTGTGGTGCCAGCCGTGCGCCGAGGCTTCGCGCGTGGCCTCCGGGTTCTTGTAGTAGCCATCCATCACCAGCGAGCCGCGCACCACGATCTCGCCGCGCGACCCCGCGGGCAGCAGCTTGCCATCGCCATCCATGATGCCGGCCTGCACCAGCGGGCCGATCCGCCCCGCCGAGGCAAGGCGCTCCATTGCGATCGAGCCATCCGGATTGTAATGATCCGCAGGCGCCATCATCGAGATCATCATCGGCGCCTCGGTCTGGCCGAACAGCTGCGCCATCGGTCCGATCCGCTTCAACGCTTCCGCGAGCCGCGCAGCCGAGATCGGCGCCGCGCCATACCAGAAGCATTGCAGCGAGCTGAGATCGGCTGCATCGAGCTTGGGATGATCGAGCAGCATGTAGATCACGGTCGGCGGCAGGAAGGTGTGGGTGACGCGATAGCGCTCGATCAGCGCCAGGAACTCGCCGATATCGGGATGGTGCATGATCACGACGCGGCCGCCGAGCGTCATGATCGGAAAACAAAGCACGCCTGCGGCATGCGTCAGCGGCGCCAGTGCGAGATAGACCGGACGGCCCTTGAACGGGTAGCCCATCAGGGTCAGCGCAGTCATCGTCTCGATGTTGCGGCCCGAGAGCATCACGCCCTTGGGCTTGCCGGTGGTGCCGCCGGTGCCCGGAATCATTGCGAGATCATCGATCGTGTCGCGCTGATAGACATCATCGGCGAGACCGCTGAGCCAGCGGTCGAACGACGGCGCGAACGGCAATTCGACATCGAGGCAGACCAGCCCACGCAGCTTGGGCAGATCCTGCCTGACCGCCTCGACCATCGGGGCGAAGCTGGAATGAAACAGCAGCAGACTGCAATCGAACTGGTCGAGGATGAACTTGTTCTCGGCCGCCTCATTGCGCGGATTGATCGGGCACCACACAGCGGCAGCGCGCGAGATGCCGAACACGCAGGCGAAAGCGAGCGGATCGTTGCCAGACAGGATCGCGACCTTCTCGCCCGGAGCGATGCCGGATCGATCGAGCCCGCGCGCAATCCGGTAGCTCAGCCGCTGCACCTCGCCATAGCTGAGGTCGCGCCCGTCCATGGTGAGGCACGGCGCGTCGGCGCCGAGCGAGGCGCCCTTGTCGAGATAATCGATGAAGCGCATGGCGGGCCTCGCGCAAAAGGCGGGTGACGCGCGACGGCGTCACCCGCGCTTTGTTTAGTCATGCACGGTCAGGATCGGCTTGCTGACCAGTCCGAAGCTGCGCAGTTGCCCAAGCAGCTCGCGGTGGCCGAACGCCTGGCATCCTGACGCGAAGCCGGCGCGTTTCGGCGGCTGCTGCAACAGCGCGAACGCTGCATAGGCCTGCAGCATGCCGGTCTGCTTGTAGTTGCTGTTGCCGTAGATGACGCAGTGTGCGCGCCCGAGCGGGCCGGAGGCATGCACCGAATCCATCGACTTGTTGACACGCGGGTTCTCGCGCGGAGGCATGGTGTTCATCACGCCGGCAGCGGTCTGCGCCAACGCGGCGTAGCGGTCGTCGGGGTTCATGTCCTTGGTCGCCTCCAGCGCGGCGGCGACGATCTGCGGCACGCCTAGCATCAGCGCGCGGTTGAACACGCCGCCCAGCACCTTCACGTTGGCCACGCGCGGATCGTGCTTGAACCACACCGGGTGCGAGGTACCGCCCCAGGGCAGCGCCAGCGCCAGCTCGTGCTGGCCGGGGATGGCGAGGTTGTAGAGGCCGGCATCGGGCTGATGCTCGACGTACTTGTTCTGCTCCAGGTAGTAGGCCTTGGCCATCGCGGCGTTGACCAGGATGGTCTGCGTCGAGGCGATGGTCGGGCTCCCGCCCCAGAACACGGCGATATCAAGCGTGTCGAGGCCGGGCGTCTCCAGGCACAGCTGCGCGGCGATCTCGCCGGTGGTGTACATCTGCGCGATGCCCGGCGCCAGCAGCAGACCGGCATTGGCGAACTTGGTGCCAAACTCCTGTTCGAGCGTGATCAGCCAGTCCTGCTCGCCGGTGGTGTCGGTATAGTGGCACCTGGAAGCCAGGCAGGCCTGCACCACCTCGCCGCCGAACTTGGCGAACGGGCCCACGGTGTTGAGCACCACCGAGGCGCCCTTGAACAATTCGGTCAGCGCGGCCACGGTGTGCGGCACCGCCACCACCTCGTAGTCGGCGGTCTCGATGCCGGCCACGTTCGACTTCATCGCGGCGCTGAGCTTCTCGGCGCTGCGCCCGGCGGCGATGAAGGGGATGTTGTACTCGCGCAGATATTCGCAGACCAGCCGGCCGGTGTAGCCGGAAGCGCCATAGACGATGACGGGCTTCTTCTCGCTCATTGCGTTCCTCCGAAATGCTTGTTGTCGGCTTTGTTGCTACATGCCCATGCCGCCGTCGACCGGCAGGCCGATGCCGGTGATGAAGCGCGCATCGTTCGAACACAGGAACACCGCGGCGTCGGCGATGTCGGAGACTTCCGCGAGCTTGCCGAGCGGCGTCTGCTCCACCACCGAGCCGACGGCGGCATTGACGTCGGGCGCGAGACCGATCTTGACGATGTCATTGGCGAGCTGCAGGCCCATGTCGGTCGGAATCAGCCCGGGATAGATGCAGTTGACGCGCACGCCATAGCCGAGCTTGCCAGCCTCCATCGCGCCGACGCGCGTCATGCGGTCGACCGCGGATTTGGTGCCGGAGTAGACGGCAATGCTCGGAAAGGCGATCGTCGCCGCGACCGAGGCGATGTTGACGACCGCGCCGCCTTTGCCCGCGGATCCGCCCGGCCGCATCGCGCGGAATGCGTGCTTCATGCCAAGCACAGTGCCGACGATGTTGACGTCGCACATGCGGCGCGCATCCTCGGCCTTGATCTCTGCGACCAGCGAGGTGATCTCGATGCCGGCATTGTTGATCAGGATGTCGTAGCCACCGAGGGTTTCGACTGTCGCAGCGACGGCCCTCTCCCATTGCGCATCGTCGGTGACGTCGAGCTTGACGAAGCCGGTTTTCACCCCGGCGTTGGCGATCTCGGCGGCGCTGGCCTTGCCCGCATCATCGAGAATGTCTCCGATCATGACCGCGGCGCCGGACCGCGCCAGTGCCTGTGCGATCGCCGCGCCAATCCCCCGGGCGCCGCCGGTGACCAGGGCTTTCCTGCCTTCAAGGCTCTTCCCACTCATGACGTAGTCCTCCCTTTGCTTGGTGATTGATGGTGCTACGGAGATCGGCGGTACGGGGCCGGACGCGCGGTTCTGTGCGCATTGTGGTCGCAGCCGGCGTCGGCAGGGCGCAGCGCTGGCGCGCCCCGGCGGGCATTTCCTCCTGCTTGTCGATTGGTCAGCCGTCTTGACGGTTGTCCAAATTATTTCGTCAACCCTCGTCCAAGAACTTGACACTTGTCAAGCGTGAATTTGACAAGCGTCAAAGAGAGTGATTGTGAAAGGATGGAGCGCTTCGCGGTCGCCGCGGTATAAGTCGCTGACAGAAGAAGTAGAGGAAAGGCACGAGATGGCGCGGCAAGCGACAGGAGCGGCCCAACGCGTGGCTGTGGCGGCCGAGGCGCTGCGCGACGAGAAGTTCAACGCACGGCGCGTCGAGCTTGCGGAAGCCGCGCTGGAAACGCTTGGCGAGCTCGGCTTCGCGCGCACCAGCCTGCGCGAGATCGCACAGAACTCCGCTTTCACGCACGGCGTGTTTCATTACTACTTCAGCGACAAGCTCGACCTGATCTGCTGCTGCGTCCGTCACTACAAGGCGAAATGCGTGACGCGATACGACGAGGTGGTGACGACAGCACGAAGCCGCGACGAATTGACCGAAGGCTTCCTCGCCAAGCTCGCCGCGACGCTCGAGAACGAAGCACGCATGCATCGGCTTTGGTACGATCTGCGTTCGCAGGCGATGTTCGAGGCCGCGTTTCGCAAGGACGTGCTCGAGATCGACAAGAGCCTGGAAGCGATGATCTGGCGCATCGCCACGCGCTACGCCGAACTCGGCAACAGGAAGCCGGCCTCGTCTCCGGCGGCGCTCTACGCGCTGTTCGACGGCCTGTTCCAGAGCGCACTGCTCAGGCACCTCGCCAATGACGAGAAGGCAATCCCAGATCTGCTCGACGAAGTCCGCCGCCTGCTGCCGACAATCTGCTGAAACGTTTGCGAGGCCCCCGGCCCGCTCGTCAGGCGATATACTCGACGCCGAGATCGGTACCGATCTGCCATCGGACCTGAACCCGTTTCCTGACGCCCTCTCCGGTGATCAGGAGCTCGAACTCCTTCGGGACCGCGAACGGCGCGTCGATGCGAATTCCCGCTCCGTGCCTGGACTGATTCCTCACGGTGCAGTCGATCGTCGCCCCCAAACCCGCAAGGAAGATTTGTCCGCGCTTGAAAACCCTTTGGCGCGGCTCCCGTCGGCGATCCGACATTCGTAACTGATCTGCGGCCGGACGAACGCCGGCGTCTGCCGGGACTGGCTCCGTCGACGTTGCATTGCCAGACGACGGTGCGGACGATCGCCGGTCCGATATCTTGAACCTTGATCCGGCCGCTCTGGCGGCGTTCAGCGCGTCTTGCGCAGGTCTTATCAAATCCGCACCGGCCGTGCCGCCGCTCGCACTTTCGGCGCCCAATGTCGCACCGATGCACGCGGACAAATCAAGACTCGCCGTATTCAGATCGATTCGGAAAGCAAGCTCGCCGGCCAATCTCTCGCAGAAGCTCTGGAGCTGGCCAGGATCCGATCTCACATCGATAACAATCAGAAAGCTGCTTCCGGAATAGCGCCCACAGATATCGCTCGACCTGGCGGCCTTCGACAGCCGTTCCCCGAAAGCTCGCAGCGCCTGATCGCCGGCTTTCAGCCCAAAACTCTCGTTGACGGTATGCAGCTCATTCATTTCGACGAGAATGAACGCGTATGCCGATCGGGCGCCGTGGCCCATTGCCGCGAGTTGCGCGAGCCGCCCGTCGAGCTTCGCTCGCCCGATCAGCCCGGTGACAAGATCCACGCCGGACATGTTGGCAAGACGCTCATGTTCGGCTTTTGCTCGCTGTTCATCCCGGTCCCGTTGCACGACGCGGCCGATCGCGGAGATCAAGGCACCTGGGGTCAACTCGCGCTTTGCCAGATAGTCGTTGAAGCCAAGGCGAAGAGCCTTGATGACGGTGCTTTCGCGGCCGTCTCCCGTCAGCATGACGATCGGTGGAACAGCGTGGTAGCGTTCGCCCAGGCGATCCCTGACGGCGAAGCCGCTTTCGGTTCCGAGATTGTAGTCGAGGATGATGCAATCGATTCTCTGGCTGTCGAGAATTCGACACAGCTCTTCCCCCGAGGATGCTTCGAAGACGGCAAAACTGGTGTTCTTCGATACGAGCGCCGACAGGTAGCTCCTGTAGACGTCATCGTCATCTACGAGGGCTATGCCGAGATGCTCGTGCGAGGGAGTGCTCATGTCGGTACTTTTTTATATGATTCTCGTTCTTGCTTAGGATCAGCTGCGGGGCGTTCTCCGGCGCTAAACTGGAATTCCCGGCGTCTGGTCTGGAGTCCCTGAACCGCTAGACCGGCGCCGCGCAGCAGGCACAGCTCCGTCGCATCAACTCTCCTCGCAGGTGATGGTTAGGAATGATCTACGAGCCGCCCACTACGATCGCGACGTGGTTAATGATTGATGAAACGTCATTCCATTGCGCAGCTGACGCTTCGCGCCGGCTCATCCCGACGCAAGGGCAGCCAATCGATGGCATTCCTTAACGACGCAGTGGCAAGATTTCCGAGAGAACTGCCAGACGGACCGACAAAGGCCGGGCTCGAAAACGTCACCGTTCACGAGAGCCGGTCTCAAGCGTGACATGAAATCCAGCACGATCAAGCTGACCGTGTTCGGCGACAGCCCGGTCCGCTGTGGCATCACGGCCCCGGGATCGGGCTGGCCTCCGACGACGCAAAGATGCGGTGAAGTATGATGCATCGGAAACTGAACGATCGCACGCGCTACGGTTTGCCGGCGCTGATCGGCCTCGTCACCATTGGCATCCTGCTATTCCTCGGTGATCTGCATAGCCGCTATTCATCCGCGATCACCGATGCCGAGCGATCGAATGCGCGGCTTGCGGACGTGCTGGCCGAACAGGCGAGCAGCACCTTCGAGGCTCTGGACCGTACCTTGACCGCAGCGGAGCTGGTTCGCACCAACTCCTCGGCGGGTCTTTATCCCATGGCAATGGCGTACCGCGCGCTACGGTTGTTGCGGAGCAGTAATCCGCTGGTGACGGGGATCGAATGGACCAACGCCGAAGGCGACGTCCTTGTCCACTCCTTTGACGGCGATCCGGCACGCCCGAGCCTTGCCGGCAGGCCGTATTTCGAAGCGCAACGCAACGGGAAGGGCGAACGCTTCCTGATCGATCGGCCCATCCGCTCGGTTGAGACCGGCCAATGGAGCACCTCGGTCTCGAGGCGGTTGAGCAATGCCGATGGCAGCTTCGCCGGTATCATATCCACCACGCTCGACCTGTCGTATTTCGCTCCCGTCTTCAAGGCGCTCAAGCCGGAAAGCAACGGCTCGGTCGTGCTCATGGACCGCGACGGTGTCGTCCTGACGAGAGAGCCTTTCGTCGACATCGCGATGCAGACATCGTTCAAGAGCGACAGCCCGATTCTGAAATATCTGTCGAAGATGGATTCGGGCACGATCGCGGCCGTTAGCCAGATCGACGGGATCAGTCGGCTGATCGCATTCAAGGCCGTTCCGGGCTTTCCTCTGGTCCTGATCGTCACCTCGGCCCGAACGCTCGCGTTGGGTCCGGTATACGAGCACGTTCGCGCCATTGCCCCGGTAGCGACAGCGCTGATCGTGCTTGTGGTGTTGGGGGGTGCGCACCTGCTGAGGCAGGACCGCGCAATCGCGCGGCAGGCTGCGTTGCTTCAGGCGGCGCTCGAGAACATGGAACAGGGCCTGATCGTCGTCGACAACAAAGGTACGCTGCCGGTTTGCAATCGCCGCGCGATGGAGCTGCTCGATCTGCCACCCAGTCTCATGGGCTCGAATCCGAACGCGGACGACCTGATCGCGTATCAAACCAGGCAGGGCGAGTTCGCCAATCTTCCGGAGGACGTCAAGAGGCGGCTTCTGCCACGGATCTTCAGCGAATCGCGCAACGTCTATGAGAGAAAACGTCCGAACGGCACGATCCTCGAGATCCAGACGGTCCCGTTTGCCAACGGTGGCGTGGTTCGAACCTATACCGACGTCACGGCGCAACGCGCGGCGGAAGCGGCGCTGAAGGACAGCGAAACGCGGTATCGGCTTCTCGCCGACAGTTCCACCGACATGATCTTCCGCCTCGACCTCGACCTCATCCGTCGATATGTCTCGCCCGCCAGCTACGAGATACTCGGCTACGCGGCCGAAGAACTCATCGATCGCAAGCCGCTCAATATGATCCACCCCGACGACGCCCAGGACGTCGAGGAAACCTATCAGGCTGTCCTGAATGGCCGGGAACGAGCGTCGGTCACGAACCGCATCCGGCACCGCGACGGGCACTGGGTGTGGGTCGAGGCCGAACTGCGCCTGGTGCGTGACCAGGATGGCCGGCCAGGCGGAATCCTGGGCGCCCTGAGGGATGTGTCCGCCCGCAAGGCTGCGGAAGACGAAGCGATTGCAGCACGAAAGCTCGCCGAACAAGCGGCCGCGGCTCAGGGACAGTTTTTGGCCACCATGAGTCATGAATTGCGCACACCGCTCAACAGCGTGCTTGGTTTCGCCGATATCATTCTTGATCGGAACGACCTCGATCCGGAAGTGCGGCGACAGGTTGGGCTTATTCAGACAGCCGGCGCGTTTCTGCTGACGGCGGTCAATGATGTTCTCGATTTCTCCAAGATCGAGGAAGGCAAGCTCGAGCTGGTGTCGACCGAATTCTCGCTGACGTCGCTGATCGACGGCAGCATATCGGTCCTGCGAGACGCCGCATCCAAGAAGCACCTTGAGCTGACCGTCGAGACGGACCGACGTATCCCCCAATTTGTCTGCGGGGATGAAAGCCGGCTGCGGCAGGTGCTGCTCAACCTGCTCAACAACGCAATCAAGTTCACCCCGTCAGGTCATGTGGCGCTTACGGTCGAACACATCGAATCTCGGAGCGACGGAGAACGACTGCGGTTTACCGTGTCCGACACCGGCATTGGCATTCCGGACGACAAGCTGCATCGCCTGTTTCAAAGGTTCAGCCAGGTCGACGGCTCGACCAGCCGCGAATATGGCGGGACAGGGTTGGGGCTTGCGATTTGCAAGCGTCTCATCGGGCTGATGGGCGGCGAAATCGGGGTCGAAAGCACTGTCGGAAAGGGCTCGATCTTCTGGTTTGCCGTACCCCTTTCGCCCGCCACTGGGGTCGGCGCGGCGCGCGCTCCCCGTCAAGGCCGGTCGCCCGTTATGCGGCCTTGTCGCATCCTCGTTGTCGAGGATCTGGACGTGAATCAGGAAATCGTTCGGTCGATGCTCGCAGCCTCGGGACACCATGTCGATGTGGTGTCGGATGGGTCTGAGGCGATCTCGGCCGTCGAGGCTTGCACATACGACGTCGTGCTGATGGACATTCAAATGGCCGGCATGGATGGCGTAACGGCAACGAAGCACATTCGTTCGCTTGGCGAACTGGCGGGGCAAGTCCCGATCGTCGCGATGACCGCAAATGTGCTCCCTCAGCAAATCGAATCGTTTCGTGCCGCCGGCATGAACGGACACGTCGGCAAGCCGCTCAGGCGGGATGAACTGCTTGCGGCAGTAGACCGGGCTGTCTCGCAGAGAATGTCCCCCGCTCTTGCAGCGCAGCCGGATCCGGGCCATTCGGCTGTGGTGCTGGACGCCGAAGCTTTCGCCGCGGTGTCCGATCTGCTGGGAAACCAAAAAGTCAACGAACTGCTCGGCAAATTGCGCACCCGGTTGGCGAACCAGTTTCCCGACAATCCCGAAACCGACGAGCAGTGGGCGGAAGT
This sequence comes from Bradyrhizobium sp. I1.14.4, assembly GCF_050435825.1. Taxonomy (NCBI): domain Bacteria; kingdom Pseudomonadati; phylum Pseudomonadota; class Alphaproteobacteria; order Hyphomicrobiales; family Nitrobacteraceae; genus Bradyrhizobium; species Bradyrhizobium sp. I1.14.4. Next base: position 118,476 of record NZ_JBNDLA010000013.1, read on the forward strand.
CGCGCGGGAGGCCCACAAGTTGACTTCCTCGGCCGGAATGCTTGGCTTCACCGCGCTTTCAGGCACGTGTGCAGAACTCGAAGCCGCCGTTCACGACAACTCGCCTGACCTGGCGAGAATCCTCGCTGCCACGCAAGTGGCTTGCAAGGCCGCGTTGTCGGAAATCGCATCCCGCTCGGCGTTCCCGGAGACCGCTGCGAGAAGCGCTTGATCTTCTCCCGCGCTCTCGTCCTTCATCGCTCGTTAACCGTGCGAAAATTGTCTTCGACGCTTCACAGGCAGGCCTGTAACCATTGCAGAACAAGGCCCGTAGTGTGCGGCTTGCAACGAGGCTTGCGAGATGAACAACCTTTCCGCCCGGTCTCTTACCGCTGCCTATACGATCGCTTTGTGCGTGATCGCCAGCATGACATTCGCCTCGCACTGGACCTTGAACGGCGTGTTAAGAGCGCACGAAGGCGCAGCTTCGGTCGTCAACGTCAGTGGACGGCAGCGCATGTTGTCGCAGAGGATTTCGAGCCTGGCCGCGCAATATGCGCTCGGCGATGTCACCGCGCGAACCGATCTGGCGGCGGCGATCGATCAGTTCGAGGCCGCGCACCAGCGGCTTCGTAGCGGAGACGACGCCTAAAAGCTGCCAGCACCGACATCGACCAAACTATACGACCTCTATTTCACCGGCTCTCCCTCGCTGGACGAATTCGTTCGCGCCTATGTTGCGGATGCCCGGACGTTGGCGGCCATGAAGCCTGACGAACTGAGATCGAACCCTGCGCTCGGCCGGCTGTTCGCGGCCGCAAGATCGCCGCTGCTGGCAAAGCTCAACGAGGTCGTCAGCGCTCACCAGCAGACCAGCGAGCGGCAGCTTGAGACTCTTGCGCGAATCCAGATCGGCTCGCTTGTCGTGGTTCTCATCACTCTGCTGGCGGAAGCCCTTGGAATATTCCGTCCGATGGTGGCTCGCATCGTGCGATACACAAGGGAATTGGTTCGCATGGCGACGACGGACCCGCTGACGGGCGGATTGAACCGGCGCAGCTTTACCGAACGCGGTCTGGCAGAGCTGGAACGTGCCAGGCGCTACGACAGGGCAACGTCGATCCTCATGATCGACATCGATCGCTTCAAATCGATCAATGACACCTACGGTCACAGCGGCGGCGACGCCGTGCTGAGGGAACTCGTGGCTCACCTTCAAGCGCATATTCGTCCCTCGGACATTCTCGGACGCATCGGTGGCGAAGAGTTCGCCGTTATTCTAGCCGAGACGGACCTGGCGGGCGCCGAGATTGCCGCAGAGCGAATTCGGCAGGACATCGCTTTGCTAAGCCTGCCTCTGGAAGCGGCGAGTGTCAGGTTTAGCGTGAGCATCGGCATCGCTCTGTTCATGCGTCAGGCGACAGCGCTGAAGCCGGCAATGGACCGCGCTGACCGCGCACTCTATCAAGCCAAGGCAGCTGGCAGAAACTGCGTGATCGTCAGCACTGAACCAAGCATCGACGCGGCGCAGGGTCTGTCGCCGGGCTCCCCGGATGGCCCTGCCGTTGAACGCGGCGACGCGCTGGCGTCCGCGTCGTAGCCGGCCCAAAACTCTCGCGGCAGGTGGCCAGAACCCGTGTTACGCCGCGCTGGCCGGCGGCAGGGCGAGCACCGAGTAGATCGCCTGTGCGTCGCGCGAGGCACGCAGCTTCTTGGCAACATCCTGATCGCGCAGCAGGCGGGCGATCCGCGCCAGCGCCTTGAGGTGATCGGCGCCGGCGCCTTCGGGTGCCAGCAACAGGAAGATCAGGTCGACCGGCTGGCCGTCCATCGCCTCGAAATCGATCGGGCGCTCGAGGCGGGCGAAGAAGCCGAACAGCTTTTCCAGCTTGGGCAGCTTGCCGTGCGGAATGGCGACGCCATAGCCGACCGCCGTGGTGCCGAGCTTCTCGCGCTGCAGCAGCACCTCAAAGACCGCGCGTTCGTTCTGCCCGGTCAAAGCCGAAGCGCGCGCGGCGAGTTCCTGCAGCGCCTGCTTCTTGCTGATGACTTTCAAAGCCGGGAGAATCGCCTCGGGTGCGACCAGATCGGTAATCGGCATTGGGACGTTCCGAGGTGAATGAACCGTCAGGTTGCGAAATAGGCTTTACAGCGGCGGCGTCAAGAAGATGAGGTGGGATGCGGGCTTAGCCCGGGTCCGGTTGGCAGGGCTTCTACTCCAACGTATCGGCGGTGCCAACACCTGCGAACCCTGTTCCGCCCCCTTGTTCCTGGAGGCGGCGGACCATAAGCAGGGCTGGCTTCGGACGTCAATGCCATCTGCCAACTATCCTCAGGGGCTCACCGCCGGCGGATCGACCCAGCCGACATTGCCGTCCGTACGGCGGTAAATGATGTTCAACCGGCCGCTGCCGCCATGCTGGAACACCAGGCAGGAGGCGCCGGTCAGATCGAGCTCCATCACGGCCTCGCTGACCGACAGCCGCTTCAGCGCGGTAGTTGCCTCGGCAATGATCACGGGGCTGTATTCGGTGACTTCGTCCTCGTTCTCGGGCGCCTCGATGACGTAGCTCGGCGCGTCGAGCCCGACGCCGTTCAATTCGGCAAGCGCAGCGTTCGCGGCGTAGGTCTTGCGGGCCGAGCGGTCCTTGAGCCGGCTCTTGTAGCGGCGCAGGCGCTTCTCGATCATCAGAAGCGCGGCATCCGCGCTCGCATAGGCGTCGGTGGCGTTGGATTCGGCTTCCAGCGTGATGCCGGAATCCAGATGCAGCGCGCAGTCGGTTCGGAAGCCGAAGCCATCCTTGCTTAGTGTGATGTGACCGGAATAGTTGCCATCAAAATACTTTCGCAGGACCTCGTCGGTGCGCTCGCTGACGCGCGCCCGAAGCGCCTCGCCGATGCTGATGCTCTTTCCCGAGATTCGAAGGGTCATTTGATGCCTCAATTGCTGGATGCCTCGATCACTCTTGCAGGAGCATGGTGCTTGCTGGCTTCCGGTTACCTCCCCTTCTGGACGACGCTTCACCAGGAAAGATTGAGACTATCGCGATTTGACGCGAACGCAACGAGCGCTTGGCCCGCTCCGTACTCGGACGGGGTCATGCTCAAAAAGTAACCTAAGCGGGGGCCGTATCGCGCGATCGGTCGGACGAGGAGGCAGGAGCCGAAAGGGCATTACCAAGCATGCTCTGTTTGTCACGGCGGCGCTGCACCGAGGATGGTATCCGCATCGCCTCACGGTACTTCGCAACGGTGCGGCGGGCGATATCAATGCCCGAAGCGCGCAAACGTTCCACGATCGTGTCGTCGGACAGGATCGCCGACGGCGCCTCGCCGTCGATCAATTGCTTGATATGGTGACGCACCGCTTCGGCCGAATGCGCCTCTCCGCCGTCGGCGGACGCGATCGACGCGGTGAAAAAATACTTCAATTCAAAACTGCCGCGATTGGTCGCCATGTATTTGTTGGCTGTTACGCGCGACACCGTCGATTCGTGCATCTGGATCGCATCCGCCACCGCTTTCAGATTGAGCGGCCGCAGATGCGCGACGCCATAGGTGAAGAAACCGTCCTGCTGGCGGACGATTTCGGTCGCGACCTTCAGGATGGTGCGGGCGCGCTGATCGAGTGCGCGCACCAGCCAGGTCGCGTTCTGCAGGCAGTCGGTGAAGTACGACTTGTCACCGTCCTTGCGGATCGTCTTCGACAGCTCAGAGTAATAGGTCTGGTTGACCAGGACGCGCGGCAGAGTGTCGCTGTTGAGCTCGACATGCCAACCGCCGTCGGGACCGGGACGCACGTAGACGTCGGGCACCATGGTTTGCGTCCGCGCGGTGCCGAATTTCAGGCCGGGCTTCGGATCAAGCCGGCGGATCTCCGCGATCATGTCGGTGATGTCTTCGTCGTCGACGCTGCACAGCTTTCGCAACGCCGCGATGTCGCGCTTGGCAAGCAGATCGAGATGCTCGACCAGCGCCTGCATCGCCGGATCGTAGCGATCGAGCTCGCGCAGCTGGATCGCCAGGCACTCGCTCAGGTTTCGCGCGCACACGCCCGGCGGATCGAATTTCTGCAGCACATCGACGACCTCGTCGACCGCTTGCTGCGACGCACCGAGCCGCTCGGCGGCCTGGCCGAGATCGGCCGGCAGGTAGCCGGCGTCGTCGACCAGGTCGATCAGATACTGCCCGATCATGCGTTGCGCCGGGGCCGAGAACGCCACCGCGAGCTGTTCGGCGAGGTGGTCGGCGAGCGTCAGCTCGGCGGCCACGAACGCTTCGAGATTGTACGCGTCGTCGCTGGAGGCGCCGCCGCCCCATTCGGTGTAGACGGATGGCGGCGCGTCCTGCGCGGCGCGCGCGGCCGCTTCGGCGGGCTCCTCGGAAAACACGTTGTCGAGGCCTGTATCGAGCGTCTGCTCGATCTCGGCGCGGGTGCCGAGGTCGCGGTTCAGCCATTCCTCCTGGCCGGGTTCGAAAGCGGCCTCGCCGCCCGAACCTGCGGCCATATCGGACGCGCCACCCTCGTCCCCGTAGCTGCCGGAGGCATCGGAATCGCCGTAGTCCGGCCGCTCCATCGCCGGCTCGCCCGCCACCGGCGTCTCCGGCCCGTCGGCTGCCCGCTCGAGCAGCGGGTTGCGCTCCAGCTCTTCTTCGACAAAGGCCGACAGATCCAGGTTCGACAGTTGCAGCAGCTTGATCGCCTGCATCAGCTGCGGCGTCATCACCAGCGACTGCGACTGGCGGAACTCTAGTCTTTGCGTCAGTGCCATGGAGGCAAGATCGACCTTAAAAGTTGGCTCGATTCTTGCTTAGCTTAGTCCGTGAAGCTTGTATACGGCTTGACGGATGCAATTTTGGGGCTACAGGCGGAATTCCTCGCCAAGGTAAAGCCGACGTACGTCGGGATCATTAACGATCTCCTCCGGGCTTCCCTCAGTCAAGATCTCACCGGCATAAACGATGTAGGCGCGGTCGGTCAGGCCGAGCGTTTCGCGGACATTGTGGTCGGTGATGAGCACGCCGATGCCGCGGTTGGTGAGATGGCGCACGAGATCCTGGATGTCACCGACCGCAATCGGATCGATGCCGGCGAACGGTTCGTCGAGCAGCATGTAATTGGGGCGCGTCGCCAGCGCGCGCGCAATCTCGACGCGGCGGCGCTCGCCGCCGGACAGTGCGATCGACGGGCTCTTGCGCAGCCGCGTGATGTTGAACTCGTCGAGCAGCGAATCCAGCTCGTGCTCGCGCTTCTTCTTCGAGGGCTCGACGACCTCGAGCACGGCGCGGATGTTCTGCTCGACCGTCAGGCCGCGGAAGATCGAGGCTTCCTGGGGCAGATAGCCGATGCCGAGGCGCGCGCGCTGATACATCGGCAGCTTGGTGACGTCGTGGCCATCGAGCTCGATCGCACCGCGATCGGCTTTGATCAGGCCGGTGATCATGTAGAACACGGTGGTCTTGCCGGCGCCGTTGGGCCCGAGCAGGCCGACCGCCTCGCCGCGGCGCACATAGATGCTGACGCCGCGCACGACCTGGCGGCTGCCAAAACTCTTTTCCACGCTATGCACAGCAAGATAGCCCGGCCGCTTGATGAGCTGCGGCGCAGCCGCAGCCTTGTTCCTGGCAGGCCTCGCCCGCGCCGGCGCGGGAGCCGGCTGCGGCAGCTCGACGCCCGGAACGGGGGCGGCGCGCGCCATCGGCGGCGCGTCGCGCACCGCGCTCGTCAGCATCTCGCCGAACTGGTCGTCGAGCGCCGTGATGTCGTCATGCGAGCGCGCAAAGCCGGAACTGCGTTTCGCAGGGCGCCGCCGGAACATGCCGAGAAAATCCACCATCCCCGCTTCGCTTCAGCCTTTCACGGTGATCCCGCGACTTTGCCTGCGGACCGATCGATTCGCATGCGAACCCGCAAGCATGAACCGGAAAACCGGATATCGGCTTTCCCTCGCGACAAATGCGGACGCGTTTGCGCGGAGATCATGCTCAAACAACACGGCAAAGCGCGATCACCCGCGCCTTGAATGAATGGATGCCCCTGTCCCGGCCAACATATTCCCCCTCGAGGCGCATCGTTCGGCCGGGCCGCTGCAGTAGATACAGTCTTGCCCCGCACGCTTCAACCTCGCGGCCGCAAAATATTATCTAACCGGTTGATTTTACTCGCCCTTACGTGAAGCTTACTTGGGCTTTCCCGGAATGAGCTGAAGTGGCGACGGGGCCGGGGCCGACCCTGGAGCGACCGGAGTCCCGCATTTGCCGTTCTGTCCGCCCTGCGACTGGATGAACAGGCCCTGCACCTTGCCGTTGTCGGATTCCACGCGCGAGACGCCGGTGGTCATGTCGACCAGCAGGCGGTCGCCACGCAGCACGTTCTGGCACTGGGTCAGCACCACCTGGCCGCCGCCGCCGCCGAGCATGGTGATCAGGTTGGTCTTGGTGTCGAAGATGGCGGTCTCGCCGGTGACGACCTGGTCCTTCTGGGTCACGACGACATTGCCCTTCGCCTCCAGCCGCTTGATCGAGGACGCGCCGCCAGGGCCGGGCGTCGCCGATTGCATCGGCGCGCCTTTGGCGGCCGCACCCTTGGTGCCGGTCGGAGCAGGCGCCGGCGTCTGGGTCGACTTATCCTCGTAGAACACCACCAGCGTCTTCGACGTCATGGTGGTGTCGCCCTGCACGACCTTCACATTGCCGGCGAAGGTCGCCTCCTTCTTCTTGTCGCGCATCTCGAGCGAGGCCGCCTCGATCTGGATCGGCTGGTCACGGTTCTGCGAAAAGCCCTGCATGGCGTTGGGAACGCCGCTCATCGAGCCCTGCGCGTTCGCAGCACTCGCCGCGAACAGCGCGATCAGAAGGGCCGCAATCGCCATGCCGTACGGAAAACGTCTCATCATTAAAATCATTTCGGGTTAGCGGATTTGCGCGCCTTCGGTGGCGGCGGTGGAGCGGGCTCGGCGGGCGGGCTCGCATTGTTGTCGCCGAGCTTGTCGAGATTCATCACGACATTGCCTTCGAACCGCACGAGCTCGCCGCTGTTGTAGATCCTGAGCCTGTCGGCGGTCAGCGTGCCGTCGAGCAGCTTGACGTCGACGTGCTCGTCCGACGACACGTTGCCCTTGTTGATGTCGACGAAGGCCTGCGTCAGCTTGGCTTCATAGCCGGTGGACGACTGCAGGAAGATATCCTGGCGCAGGTCGAGCAACTGCTTCTTGTTGTCGAAGAAGCCGGTGCGCGCATCCATCGTCACGGTCGACTGATCCTGCTGCGCCACCTTGGCGCGAATCGTCTTCAGCTCGACATGGTCAGGATCGGTGACGTCCTGGATCGCCGCCTTGGCCCACATTTCGTAAGGCCGTCCGTCGGCCGAGAAGCCGGCGATATGCGGCGATTCCATCGTGATCCTGGTGCCTGACACCACGAGATTATCCATCTCGACCGGCAGCTTGGGGATCAATTCGCGGAATGGATTGTAGACCGAGACGAAGATGATCGAGGCCATCGCCAGCCCAACCACCGCAGGCACGGCGACGCGCATGATCCGCACCATGCGGCTGTGCCGCGCGGCGGCGGCAAAGCGCGCCTCGAGGCCCGTGACATAGGCTGGATTCTGAACCGAATTCACCTGAGCTCCAGAGGCGCGAAATTGCCCCTATTCTAGCCGGAGCCGCCCAAATATGCAGCCCGGACCTCGCGTCGCGCCCCCCAAGCCGACTTCAACCCGGACCACGCGTGAACAGTTTGGCCGAAACGGGGCGGAACCGCCCCCGACGCGACGAATTCGGCGCCCATCATGAATGGGCGAAATCATGAATGGGCGAAAATATCCTCGGCCTCCCAGCCGTCGAGATCGAGCTTGGCACGGGTCGGCAGGAAATCGAAGCACGCCTGGGCGAGATCAGTGCGTCCTTCGCGCGCGAGCATCACATTCAACTTGTCGCGCAGCGCATGCAAATGCAGCACGTCGGAAGCGGCGTAGGCGAGCTGGGCCTCGCTGAGGCCTTGCGCGCCCCAGTCGCTCGACTGCTGCTGCTTCGACAGTTCGACGTTCAAAACTTCGCGCACCAGATCCTTCAGGCCATGGCGATCGGTGTAGGTGCGCGACAGGCGCGAGGCGATCTTGGTGCAATAGACCGGTGCCGGCATCACGCCGAAGGTGTTGTAGAGCACCGCGACGTCGAACCGTGCGAAATGGAAGATCTTGGTGATCTTCGGGTTGGCGAGCAGCGCCTTCAGGTTCGGCGAATCGGTGTGCCCTTTCGGAATCTGGATCACGTCAGCGGTGCCGTCGCCGTTCGACATCTGCACCACGCAGAGCCGGTCGCGATGCGGATGCAGTCCCATGGTCTCGGTGTCGATCGCCGCTGAATCGGTGTAGCGGGACAGATCGGGCAGGTCGCCGCGATGCAGGCGGATGGTCATGCTGTCAAAAACCTCGTCGAATCGCTGTCGGGACAGGCTATCGCCCAATGTCCCGACAGGCGAGCGTGCATCAAGCTTTGGGTTGAGTCTCGGCATCAGACCTGAACGGCCCAACGCCACCTCTATTCCGCCGGCACAGATGGTTCAGGGTGTAGCGCTATTGTGCAGCCGAGACAATGGCTTGGGTAGCCCACCGCGTCCATGCGCGCGGCGTTATTGCCAGCTGACGCGAAGGCCGAACCGGCCGGTGATGTCCTCGCGATGGAGGCTGTCCACCGAGGTCGTGTAGCCGGCGCTCGCATAGGCGCTGATCGTGCGATTGAGCTGCGCGGCGACGCCGGCACCGATCTCGACGGCGGTGCCGCGGCTCTGCACGCCGATCAGGTCGGTCGTCGCGAAGGCGATGCTGCGATCGTTCGCGGCGGTGTGCCAGAGATTGGCCTCGAGATAGGGACGCAGTTCGGCCGTGCCGACAATGAAGGTCGCGGGAACGCGCACACCCAGCCGGCCAGTCAGCGTATCGGCGCTACCGGGTGCGACACTGGAGAAGATGTCGTTGAAGCTGTCGAACGACTGCCGCTGCCAGATCAATTGCGCCTGCGGCTCGATCGCGAGGAAGCGGTTCAGTGGAATCGGCACGCCGGCTTCCAGCGACGCTGCGACGCCGGTGCCCGACACCCGCGCGCCGACCTGACGATCCGACTGCGGACTTGCACCGTAGAAGCTGCCCATCAGCACGGCGTCGACGTACCAGCCCGACGGGCCGATATGGGTCCAGTAGCCGCCGATATTCTGACTGTCGATCGAAAGCGTGCCGGTGCGGATGTTGTTCATGCCGAGCGCGAAGCCGTTGATGGTGCCGCTGGCCCAGCCATACGCGTAGAAGAAGCCGGCGCGATCATGATGCTCGGGCGCGGACTGGAAGCGCAGGATGTCGACGCCGACCTGTACGCCGGCCATGGTGCCGTCGAAGGAGGGACTGACCGTGCCGGCCCAGCTCTGCGAGCTGTGCGAACCATAGGCGCGCGCCCACGCCGCTGGCTGTTCGCCACCGCTGGTCAGCAAGGCCTGATCGCCCTGGCGTTGATGGAAGGTGCCGAGCGTCGCCAGCCCGAGTTTCTGCGCCACCTGCGGCAGCGCCGAATAGACCGCGACTTCCTCGCGATAGAGCTGGACTGGCGCGGCGCCCGCCGGCGGCGCCGTCAGCGACGACAAATCCTCCGCAGGCAGCCCCGGGGGCGGCGGCACCACGCTGGGCGATGAAGGCGGCGCCGGTGCGGGCGTAGCCGGGGGCGCAGGCGACGCTGTGCCGGGCAACAGCGTCGAGCGCAGATACCAGTTGTCGGCGCTGCCGGCGGAGACGCCGCCGCGGAACAGCAGATATTCGTGTGCGCCTGCCACGACGGCGTTGGAAAGGCCGAATGCGCCTGCGGCCGTGGTGCCGCCATTGACGGCCTGCACCACCATGATGCCGTCGGCCGTGGTGAGCGCGCCCGCGCCACCGGCATTGGTGACGGTCACGGCGGTCGAGCCCGATGCGTTGCCGCTGGAGATGACAAGACGATCCGACGGCGAGCCGTCGCCGCCGAGCACGGTGCGCAGATAGAGGCCCCCGCCATTGCCGACATAGTTGCCGGCAATCGTCAGGCTGTTCGCTGCGGTGGCGCCGCCATTGGTCAGGTTGATCACGCCGGCATTGGTGACGGTGATCGGCGGTCCGCCCGGAAACGGCGTGATCGACGGATTCGCACCGTTGCCGGCCAGCAGGCTGGTTCCGGCTGCAATCGACACATTGCCGGTCAGCGAGGTCTGCAGCGTCAGCGAACCGCTGTTGATGAAGGTATTGGCGAAGGTGCCGGTGCCGGCCCAGGTCCAGTCGGCTCCCTCCATCGTCAGCGTCTGAAATCGCGCGAAGGCATTGTCGGCCGTGCCGCTGCCTTGCAGCCGCACCTGGTTGTTGCCGCCGCCGCCGTCGGCAAGACCAACGATCTGCGAGCCGGTTTGCAGGATCATGGTCACGGCACCGCCGCCGCCGGCGAGCGCCGTGCCGCCGTTGCCGGCGATCAGACCGGCATTGACGATGGTGGTGGCGCCGTTGAGCGTGCGGATCGCAGGCCCGGACTGGCTGATGATCTTGCCGCTGGCGAGGTTCTCGATGCGGGCGGTGAACGACGATCCCGCGGTGTTGGAGAACACGCCATCGGCGTTGACGCCACGGGCCTCGATCGTGCCGCTGTTGCGCAGCACGCCCGCATTGCCCTGCATGAAGACGGTGTTGTTGGCGGTGCCGCCGGCATCGCCGCCGGTTGTCAGCAGCGTGCCGGTGTTGGTGATGGTCACGAACTGTCCGGCGGAGAAGATCGCACGCGCGCCCGCCCCCGCCGTGGTGATGGTGCCGCTATTGGTGAAGGTGTTGCTGTCGCCGGTCTGCACATAGAGGCCGTGTGACTGCGGGCCCTGGGTGGTGATCGTTCCGGTGTTGATCAGCGTGTTGTTGTTGTGCTGCGTGAGACCGGTGATGGCAAGCCCGCGCGAGGTGCCGTTCTGCGTCGTGATGGTGCCGTTGTTGATCAGCGTGTTGCCGTTGCTGCTGGCGGCGATCGCATTGCTGCCGGCGCCTGTGGTCGTGATCACGCCCGACGTACCATTGGTAAAGACATTGCCGTCGCCGCTGCCGAAGATTCCCGTGCCGCCGCCGCTGACGGTCAGCGTGCCGTTGTTGGTGGCAGTGCTGCCGGCGACAAGGCCGATCGCGGTCGCGCCGGCGCCGGGCGTGATGCCGGCGCCTTGCAACACGTTCACGGTGACGTTCGAGCTGCCGGCAGCGGCCTGCACGCCTGCCGTCGAGGGATTCGGTGGCGTCGTCGAGCAAGTCACCGTCTGACCGCTCGCCGGCGCGAGACTATCGCACGCTGCAAACGCTTGCGAAGCCGACAACAGACAGCCGCCACCCAGAGTGCACGACAGGATCGCCGCGAGCCGCGAGGAAACCATGCCCATCTCCACCATCGGCGTGAGCCCGAGCCCCCGGCCTCGCGCCACCTGCTACCCCCGCCCCGCTGTCAGCTTCGGCTGATCCGCTCCATTCAAGCTTGAAACGATTTGCAGCGACTTGTTGCGCGATCGCCACAGACGGAACCATGAGATGCATCAGCATGATTCACACCCTTGACGTGCGTACGCTTGCGAGGTTGTGAAGTACACCACTCACCCGTTGCAGTTATCGATCGACACAACCGGAAACAATCGCCCTGGCGTGTCGGATGCGCCGCTGCCCCATTTTCTCGCCGAGTTCGACGTGGGGTGCGCGGCCAAGTCATTACCGGTACGCGTTCAATTTCGGCGGAACTGTTGCCCCTGCGCCCCATGAAATCCTTGCGCGCCCTCCCTATCTGTTGCCGGCCCGCACCCCCTTCTGTGAAATGAGCCTCATGTCGGAACAGACCATCGCCGCGCCGATCGACGAGCCGCAGGAACGCGGCTTTTCGCGCTATCAATCGTTCCTGATCGCGCTGCTTGCGTTCACGCAATTCACCCTGATCCTCGACTTCATCATCATGTCGCCGCTCGGCGCCATCCTGATGCCATCGCTCGACATCACGGCCGGGCAGTTCGGCGTCGCGGTCTCGGCCTACGCGTTCGCAGCCGGCATTTCCGGCATCCTCGCCGCGGGCTTTGCCGATCGCTTCGACCGCAAGCGGCTATTGCTGTTCTTCTATGTCGGCTTCACCTTCGGCACCGTGCTCTGCGCGCTGGCGCAGGATTTCCACGTGCTGCTGCTCGGCCGCATCGTCACCGGCCTGTTCGGCGGCGTGATCGGCTCAGTCGTGCTCGCGATCGTCACCGACCTGTTCCCGCTGCATCTGCGCGGCCGGGTGATGGGCTTCATTCAGACCGCGTTCGCCGCGAGCCAGGTGCTCGGCGTGCCCGCCGGACTTTTCTTGGCCAATCACTGGAACTGGCACATCTGCTTCGTGGCGATCGTCGGCCTGTCGGTCGCTGCGATCGCCACCATCGCACTGGTGATGGAGCCGGTCGACGGGCATCTCAAGCTGCAGCACGACAGCAACCCGTTCCAGCACCTGATCGCAACCGTCGCGCAACCACGCTACACGCTTGCCTTCCTGGTGACGACGCTGCTGGCGACCGGCGGCTTCATGCTGATGCCGTTCGGCAGCGCCTTCACCGTGCACAATCTCGGCATCGACATCGTCCATCTGCCGACGATCTATCTCGTCTCCGGCCTGTTCAGCATCCTGATGGGACCGCTGGTCGGCCGCGCCAGCGATGCGTTCGGCAAATATCCGACCTTTGCCTTTGGCTGCGTGGTGTCCGTCATCATGGTGCTGATCTACACCAATCTCGGCCACGTCTCGCTGCTGACCGCGATCGTGGTCAATGTGGTGATGTTCGTCGGCATCTTCTCGCGCATGATCCCGTCGCAGGCGCTGATGTCGGCGATCCCCGACGCCAGCCAGCGCGGCTCGTTCAGCGCGGTCTCAGCATCCGTGCAGCAGCTGTCGGGCGGGCTGGGCTCGGTGTTCGCGGCGGCGATCATCGCGGAGAACCCGGACGGTTCGCTGCTGCATTTCGATCGGCTCGGCTATGTCGTCGTCGCAACAACCATGATCTCGCTGATCGCGATGTATTTCGTGCAGCGGCCGATCGCGCGGCGGGCTGGACGGCGCGTGGTGTGACGGCAGGCGCTGGGAGCGGCCAGAATGAAGATCGGAGACAGCGTCGAAGTCGTGGCGATTCCGGATGCGCTACCGGATGACACGGAGACGCGGGCGCTATTGATGAAGTACACTGGCCGGCATTTTCCAGTCGTCGATCTCAAAGGAGATCTGGTCGAACTCGAAGTCGGCGAGGTCGTGGAGGAGCCAACGGTATAATCGCCGTTTTGCCCACCCTCGGCGGGTTACGGCTTCGCCGCACCCACCCTGCGGATGTTGAGCGATTTCAATCGCTTGAAAAGGGGGTGGTGCCCAGGAAAGGACTCGAACCTTCACGGCCGTTAAGCCACTGGCACCTGAAGCCAGCGCGTCTACCAATTCCGCCACCTGGGCATGTGGAGCGGCTTAGTAAGGATCGGTTACGCGCTTGTCAAATTCGCGATTGGAAATTCAAATAGCCTGTACAGGATTGGGCTGATGGCGTATCGCCAGACGCCTAACCCACGTCAATAGCTCTCGAATCCCACAGGAATCACCCCCATGGCATCGAACCTGGACACGCTCGTCACGGTCTTCGGCGGATCGGGTTTTCTGGGACGGAACGTGGTCCGGGCGCTGTGCAAGCGCGATTACCGCATCCGCGTCGCGGTGCGGCGGCCTGAACTGGCCGGCCATCTGCAGCCGCTCGGCCGCGTCGGGCAGATTCATGCGGTCCAGGCCAATGTGCGCTATCCGGCCTCGGTCGAGGCGGCGATGCGTGATTCGCATATCGCCATCAACCTGGTCGGCATTCTGGCCGAGGGCGGCGGGCAGAGTTTTGACGCCGTGCAGGTGAAGGGCGCCGAGACCATCGCCAAGGCGGCGGCCACAGCCGGCGCGCGGATGGTCCACGTCTCGGCGATCGGGGCCGACGCGGATTCGTTGTCGGGTTATTACCGTGCCAAGGCGGAAGGCGAGAAGGCGGTGCAGGCGGCCCTGCCAGAGGCCACCATCATGCGGCCGTCGCTGCTGTTCGGGCCCGAGGATCAGTTCACCAACCGCTTTGCGTCGCTGGCGCGGATGTCGCCCGTGTTGCCGCTCGTCGGCGGCGGCGTGAACAGGTTGCAGCCGGCCTATGTCGGCGACGTCGCCGACGCCGTGGCCGATGCCGTCGACGGCAAGGCGAACCCGGGCGGAACTTACGAGCTCGGCGGCCCGGAAGTGCTGACCATGCGCGAGGTGATGCAGATCATCCTCAAGATCACCCAGCGCGATCGCATGCTGGTGCCGCTGCCGTTCGGCCTCGCCAAGCTGCAGTCGTATGTCCTGCAGTTCGCGCCGGGGCCGTTCACGCTGACCCCGGACCAGGTCGCGATGCTGCGCTCGGACAATGTGGTGTCCGACGCCGCCAAGGCTGCCGGCCTGACCTTCGCGGGCCTCGGCATCACGCCCGATTCGATGGAAGCGATCGCCCCGCAATATCTCTGGCGGTTCCGCGCCGCCGGGCAGTTCCAGAAGAAGAGCGCGTAAGCGCTCTCTCCACTTGTCGTCCCGGCCAAGCGAAGCGCGAGCCGGGAGCCATAACCACGAATGTCCGAGGTGTGAGGAGTTGTGGCTACAGCCCTGCGCCACTGGGAGAATTGTGGTTATGGGTCCCTGCTTTCGCAGGGACGACAGCCGCGCTGTGTTGCTACCTTCCCATCGCCAGCGCGATCAGGCCGAGCGTGCCGACGATCACGCGCCACCAGGCAAAGAAGGTGAAGCCGCGGCGGGTCACGAAATTGAGGAATGCCCGCACCACGATCATCGCCGTGATGAACGACACCACGAAGCCGACCGCGACGATACTCAGATGGTCGGTCGTCATTTCGGCGCGGTTCTTGTAGAAATCATAGGCGAACGCGCCGACCATGGTCGGGATCGCGAGGAAGAACGAGAACTCCGCCGCCGAGCGCTTGTCGGCGCCGAGCAGCATCGCGGCCACGATGCTGGCGCCGGAGCGCGACACGCCGGGGATCATCGCCAGGCACTGCGCGACGCCGATCCAGAAATACATCAATAGCGGGAACCGGGTCGCATCGTCCTCGTACACTTTGAGATCGAGCTGATCGATCCAGAGCAGAACGGCGCCACCGACGATCAGCGTGAAGCAGACTATCCACGGATTGAAAAGCGCTTCCTTAATATATTTGCCGGCGAACAAGCCGATCGCCACAGCGGGCAGGAACGCCACCAGCACGCCGATCACGAAGCGGCGGTCGTCGGGATTGGAGAACATGCCGAGCGCCACGCGCCACAGTTTGGTGAAGTAGATCACGACGATTGCGAGGATCGCGCCGAGCTGGATCAGCACGATGAAGCTATCCCAGAAATCTCCTTCACCGAGACCGAAGAACCGTTTTGCGAGCAGCAGGTGGCCTGTCGAAGAGACCGGCAGGAACTCGGTGACGCCCTCGACGATGCCGAGAATCACCGCCCGCAGCATATCCGTCATCATGATCTGATCTGCCCTGTGTGGAAAACCGAATTCTTCTCGCTTATTCGCACATAGGCCGCAATCGCAAAGAATCGTCAAACAATGGGTTACCCGGCCGATTTGCTGGGCTATAGCGTTTTTGTGACCCGCACCATCTGCGGGGGTGGCTACCGGTTTGCGCGCCGACGCGACATAGAGACGAGCGGAACTGGTCCGGCCAATTCACAGGTCAGGTCGCACAGGTTGATGGTTTCTTAAGCGCCGCGAAACTACCAAGGGCTTCATGTATACGCTGTATCACCATCCGTTTTGTCCGCATTCGCGCTTCATTCGCCTCGTGCTCGGCGAGTATGGCCTCGATCTGCGCCTGGTGGAGGAACGGGTCTGGGAGCGGCGCGAGGCGTTCCTGGCGCTCAACCCGGCGGCAAACACGCCGGTCCTGATCGCCGAGGGCTTTCCGCCGATCCCGGGGGCGCCTGTGATCGCCGAATATGTCGACGAGACGCACGGCCTCGATGCCGGCGAACGTCGGCTGCTGCCGACGTCGACGGCCGAGCGCGTCGAGGTGCGCCGGCTGATGGCGTGGTTCAACGAAAAATTCTTCGAGGAAGCCTCCAACCCGCTGGTGACCGAGCGGATCTACAAGCGCTTCATGAGCGAGGACAATGGCGGCGGTCCGCCGGCGCCCGACATCATGCGCGCCGCCAAGGTCAATGTGCGCTATCATCTGAGCTATATCGGCTGGCTGGCGAAGACGCGGAACTATCTCGCCGGTGACCGCCTGACCTACGCGGATCTCGCCGCCGCGGCGCATCTTTCGGCGATCGACTATCTGGGCGACGTGCCATGGAGCGAGGACGACGCGGCAAAGGCGTGGTACGCGCGGGTGAAATCCCGCCCGTCGTTCCGCCCGTTGCTCAGCGAATGGCTGGCAGGGGTGCCGGCGTCGCGGACCTATGTGGACCTCGACTTCTGAACCAGGCGGCCACGCTCTCTCCGTCCGATCTCAAGGCGGCACTTGGGCGCGAGGCGCGCGCGCTCGGCTTCGACGCCATCGGCTTCACCGGTCCTGATGCGACCAGCGAGGCCGGAAAATATTTCCTCGAATTCCTCGGCTCCGGCGGCTACGGCGACATGGACTGGCTCGCGGCCAATCCGGAGCGGCGCACTGAGCCGCGCGTGCTGTGGGGTGGCGTGCGCTCGATCATCATGCTCGGCGTCAATTACGGGCCCGACGACAATCCGCTCAAAATTCTCGCGCGTCGATCGCATGGCGCGATCTCGGTCTATGCGCAGGGCGACGACTATCACGACGTGATCAAGAAGCGGCTGAAGATTCTGGCGCGCTGGCTCGCGGCCATGACCGGCGACGAGGTGAAGGTGTTCGTCGATACCGCCGCCGTGATGGAGAAGCCGTTGGCGCAGGCCGCAGGCATCGGCTGGCAAGGCAAGCACACCAATCTGGTGTCGCGCGAATTCGGCTCGTGGCTGTTTCTCGGCGCGATCTATTCCGCCACCGAGCTGCCGCGCGATGCCGGCGAAGCCGATCATTGCGGCAGCTGTCGCGCCTGTCAGGACATCTGTCCGACGGCGGCGTTTCCCGCACCCTACAAGCTCGATGCGCGGCGCTGCATCTCGTATCTGACGATCGAGAACAAGGGCCCGATCCCGCATGAATTCCGCAAGAGCATCGGCAACCGCATCTATGGCTGCGACGATTGCCTCGCGGTGTGCCCGTGGAACAAGTTCGCGCAGGAAGGACGCGAGCAGAAGCTCGCCGCACGCGATGCGTTGCGCGTGCCTGATCTCGGCGAGCTGGCACGGCTCGACGATGCCGCGTTTCGCGCGCTGTTCACGAAATCACCGGTCAAGCGCATCGGCCGCGACCGCTTCATCCGCAATGTGCTGATCGCGATCGGCAATTCCGGCGATGCAAACCTCGCCGGCGAAGCCCGGCGGCTGCTCGATGATGCAAGCCCGCTGGTGCGCGGCGCCGCAGTGTGGGCGCTGTCGCAACTGATCGCCCGCGACGTGTTCGCGGCGCTGGCGTCACGCGCCGGCGGCGAGCCCGACGTCAGCGTGCAGCAGGAGTGGCGCGCGGCGGCCTCTTGATTTCAGCGCGCCGTTCCCGTCATGGTCGCGGGCCATGACAAACCAGCCCTTCTTCACCAGGCACGGCGACGGCTTCATGCCGACGGCTGTTGCGAACGGACCGTGGAGCCCGGAATCGATGCACGGCCGCGTCGTGATCGGCCTGCTCGCCTTCGTCATCGAGGAGCGCCACGGCTCCGACGATTTCGTCCCCGCGCGGCTGACGGTCGACATGTTTCGGCTGCCCAACATCACGACACCGATCGAGGTGACGACGAGGCTGGTGCGCGATGGGGCTCCGCATCAAGATGATCGAGGCCGAGTTTTTCTCCGGCGGCACCAGCATGGCGCGTGCCTCCTGCCAGATGTTACGCAGAACGGAAAATGCGCCGGGCAATGTGTGGTCGCCGCCGAACTGGCAGGTGCCTCGGCCTGTGGACATTCCGAAGCCGGCCGATCCCAGGCTCGGCATGAACGGCAAATGGGAGACGCGACCGATCGTCGGTCACATGGGTTCGCTCGGCGAGCGCCGGCTCTGGATGAGCGAGGTGCGCGAGCTCGTCGCGGGCGCGAAGATGACGCCGTTCGTCCATGTCGCGACCGGCGCGGATTTCGCGAGCCCCTTCGCCAACGCCGGCGACCAGGGCCTCGGCTACATCAACAGCGACGTCACGATCTATCTGCACCGCTTGCCGGTGACCAACTGGATCGGCTTCGAGGTCGTCAACCATCACGCCACCGACGGCATCGCGATCGGCGAATGCTGGCTCTATGACGAGAAGGGCCCGATCGGCACGTCCACCGTGGCGGCGCTCGCACAGCGCAAGCCGATGACCAGTCCGCCGCCGCCGTAAGTTCTCTCCGTTGTCATTGCGAGCGAAGCGAAGCAATCCATCTTCTGATTTGCGGCGGCATGGATTGCTTCGTCGCTTCGCTCCTCGCAATGATGGCGTATTACTCGGCCAGATGCCGCTTCATCTCCGGCCGCGCCCTCAGCGCAGCGCCCTGCTTGCCGACGATCTTGGCGATCCGCTCCGGCGCGAAGTTCAAATCGACGAACGCCGGCGCGGTGTTGGCGACCTCGTGGTACTCGGTGATCTTGCCGTCGCGCAGCCGCATGATCGCGACGCCCTCGAACATCGCGCGGACGCCTTTGGCTTCCGGCAAGGTCGAGCGGTAGCTGAACGTGTAGCGCGCGTAGAGCGTTGCGCCGTCGCTGACGGGATCGTGCATCACCCAACGGAAATCGGTCGCGGTCCGGTAGAACCAGTCGTCGATCATCTCGGTGATCCCAGTGTGGCCCTCGAACGCGCCGTAGAACACATCGTGGTAGACGCCGTCCTCGGTGAAGAGGCTTGCAAAGGCCTTGCCGTCGCGCGCTTCGACCGCGTCGCAGAACGCGCGCAGCATCGTTGTCGTATCCATCGGCGTCTCTCCCAACCGCTTCTGTCATGCCCCGCGCATGCGGGGCATCCAGTATTCCAGAGCAATTGCCTTGAATCGAGAGGCCGCGGCGTACTGGATCATCCGCTTTCGCGGATGATGACATCATGCAAGGTGGGAAACCTTAGCCGATCTCCGCTACCGCGGCGATGATCCGTGCGATGTCCTGTGGCCGCGACAGCCGGTGATCGCCGTCCTGGATCATGGTCAGCACCACGTCGTCGGCCGGCAGCCGGTGCACCAGCGCGAACGCGTGCTTCCACGGCACGTCGGGATCCTGCGCGCCCTGCAGGATGCGCACCGGGCAGCCGACGTCGATCTTGCTTCCGAGCAGGAGGTGGTTGCGGCCCTCCTCGATCAGATTGCGGGTGATCGGATAGGGCGAGCCGTCGCCATAGTCTGATGGTCGCAGCCACATGCCTTTGGTTTCGATCTCGGCGCGGATCTCCGGCGAGAAGGACTTCCACATCAATTCCTCGGTGAAGTCGGGCGCCGGCGCGATCAGCACGAGGCCGGCGAGCTGTGCTTTGCCGTTCCCGCCAGCACTGCCACGTCTGGCGAGCTCGCGCGCCAAAAGCAGCGCCATCCAACCGCCCATCGAGGAGCCGATCACGACCTGCGGCCCGCTGCAGAACTGCGAGAACACCGCGACGCTCTCCTCGAGCCAGCGGCCGATCGTGCCGTCGGCGAATTCGCCGCCGGATTCGCCGTGGCCGGAATAGTCGAACCTGACCGAGCTGCGGCCATGCTCGGCAGCCCACGCATGGAGCGCGATCGCCTTGGTGCCGGCCATGTCGGACTTGAAGCCGCCGAGCCAGAACAGGCCCGGCGCGCCACTTGCGCTGCCCGGACCACCGCCGGCACGGGCGCGCACCGCGATCCGGCGAACCCCACTGACCTCGCCGACCTCGATGAAGGCGGGTTCCGGCTCGGATGCGGGGGTTTGGCTCATGGTTCGGTCACTCGCGTGTCAGACATCTGCTTTTCAATCGTCGCACGGCACCGGTCAACGGCGGCAAGTCCCGCCTTGCGGAGCCGATGCGCCCGCTATATGTGCCGGGCGTGGCCAAAATGCCTCGCAATTGGCGGTTTTGCCGCTTAGAAGGCGAGTTCGCTTGCCCGTTGCAGCGTCTTGCTTCAAAATATCCGCCTTCCCTTTCACAACTTTGGAGAGTTACCCATTCGCCGTCCCAATAGAGCCCCGCCGACAGTCGCAAAAGACGGGCCGCGCACCAATGATGAGATTCGCAACGCGCAGATCCAGCTGATTGATTCAGATGGTGTCAACCAGGGCACCGTCGAAACCATGGTGGCCATCAAGATGGCCATGGAAGCCGGCATGGACCTCGTCGAAATTTCGCCGAACGTCAGTCCTCCGGTCTGCAAGATCATGGACTACGGCAAGTACAAATATTCCGCGCAGAAGAAGGCCGCCGAAGCCCGCAAGAAGCAGAAGGTCGTCGAGATCAAGGAGATCAAGCTCCGCCCGATGATCGACGATCACGACTATGACGTGAAGATGCGCGCGATGCAGCGCTTCTTCGAGGAAGGCGACAAGGTCAAGATCACCTTGCGCTACCGCGGTCGTGAGATGGCGCACCAGGAGATCGGCACCAAGCTCTTGGACAAGGTGAAGGCCGACGTTGCCGAGTTCGCCAAGGTCGAGCAGGACGCGAGGTTCGAGGGTCGCCAGGTCGTGATGGTGCTGGCGCCGCGCTAAGGCGCTTGAACGCGCTTTAGCTTCTTATTTGAGCATGACCCTTTTCGGAAAACCGCATTGCACTTTTCCGGGTCATGCTTGAGTTCGAATTTGTCGCTTTGTTGAAATGGAACAGCCCGTCAGAACCTCTGGCGGGCCGTTTCGCATTTGAGCCGTGCGCTGCCCCGATTTGCCGCTTCAAACGTTGCAAAACCGCCGATCCTCTGTCATAAGCCGGGCCTTCGTCGCCCGGCTGATCAAGGGCTGCCGTGGCGACGTTTAGTGCAGGTTCTTTCAATTCGGGAAAAACCACAGCACTTTCAACGCTCTAACGAGCATTTTAGCCGGCCGAACGCCTCTGCGGGCGATATTCGTGCTGTGCGACAGGAGAGCTAAATGCCCAAGTTGAAGACCAAGTCGGGCGCTAAAAAGCGCTTCAAGGTGACTGCCACTGGCAAAGTCATGCACGCCCAGCGCGGCAAGCGCCACGGCATGATCAAGCGGACGAAGAAGCAGATCCGTCAGCTCCGCGGCACCCGGGTGCTGTTCAAGACCGACGGCGACAACGTCAAGAAGTACTTCTTGCCGAACGCCTGATCGCGAAACCTGCTTGAACCTGGCCCGCGACCAAAGCGAGGCCGCCCGTCACCTCTTCTAGATCTCAAGGATTTCAGTCATGTCTCGCGTCAAACGCGGTGTGACCTCTCACGCCAAGCACAAGAAAGTCTACAAGGCCGCCAAGGGCTATTACGGCCGCCGCAAGAACACGATCCGCGCCGCCAAGCAGGCCGTCGAAAAGGCCGGCCAGTACGCCTTCCGCGACCGCAAGCGCAAGAAGCGCACCTTCCGCGCGCTCTGGATCCAGCGCATCAACGCCGCGGTCCGTCCGTTCGGCATGACCTACAGCGTGTTTATCAACGGCCTCTCCAAGTCGGGCATCGTCGTCGACCGCAAGGTGCTGTCGGATCTTGCCATCGCCGAGCCGGCTGCGTTCCAGGCGATCGCCGAGAAGGCCAAGGCCGCGCTGGCTGCCTGATCCCGCCGGGCGATCCTAGCGGGCTTTCGGGCCCGCTTTCAGCGCCTTCTGCGAATAGCGCTGCGAGACCTCCGCCCGGCAGAACGCCGTGAACGAGCGGTACATCGTGCCGCTCTCGTTGCGGTATTTGCCGTCACAGCGCTTGAGCTGGCCGGCATAGACCTTCTTTTGCGATGCTCCGAGGCCAGACAGGAAGTCCGCCTCGCACTTCTTCTCGACGGCGGCGCCAAGCAGAACGTCGCCGCTCGCCCCGAACTCGCAATCCCTAAAGACCTTCATCGCGCCCCCGCAGCCGCTCTGGGCGTTGATGGCGTCGATGATCTCGTCCTGCGTCATGGACTTGTCCATGCAAACGGCCGACAGCGCCGGGGAGGCGGTGATCGACACAATGGCGGCCAAGGCGGCCAGGCAGGATCGCAAGGGCATCGCACAGTCTCCTATTCCACTTGGGTAACCCGGCCTCCGCGTGGGGTTCAATGCAGCCGGCCATGCGCCCGAAATGACCGGCTTTTTGCTTGACGTTACGGCCTTCGGGCGGCGACAACCCAGCCGAATTTTGGCGCATGGTCCGGAAAGAGCGAGCACCGGTTCGCGTACCGGTCTTTCCCACCAGATCATGCTCCGCTCAAGCGCAGGAATTGACCGTGTCCGACCTCGCAACGCTCGAACAATCCATCCTCGACCAGATCGCCTCAGCGGGTGACGAAGCCGCCCTCGAGGCGGTGCGCGTCTCAGCCCTCGGCAAGAAGGGCTCGATCTCGGCCTTGCTCGCCACCCTCGGCAAGATGTCGCCGGAGGAGCGCAAGACCGAGGGCGCGAAGATCAACCTCGCCAAGGACGCGGTGACGCAGGCGCACGCGGCAAAGCGCGACCTGCTCAAGCAGGCCGCGCTCGATGCGCGCCTCGCCGCCGAGACCATCGACGTCACGCTGCCGCTGCGCGAGACTCCGGCGGAGACCGGCCGCATCCATCCGCTGAGCCAGGCGTGGGACGAGCTCACCACGATCTTCGCCGACATGGGTTTTGCAGTCGCCGAAGGCCCCGATATCGAGACCGACGACTACAATTTCACCAAGCTGAATTTCCCGATCGGCCATCCCGCCCGCGAGATGCACGACACCTTCTTCTTCAACCCGAAGGAGGATGGCTCGCGCATGCTGCTGCGCACCCACACCTCGCCGGTGCAGGTGCGCACGATGCTGACCCAGAAGCCGCCGATCCGCGTGATCTGCCCGGGCCGCACCTATCGCATCGACTCCGATGCGACCCACACGCCGCAATTCCACCAGGTCGAGGGCCTCGTGATCGACAAGGGCTCGCATCTTGGTCACCTCAAATGGATCCTGCACGAGTTCTGCAAAGCGTTCTTCGAGGTCGACCACATCAACATGCGGTTCCGGCCGTCGTTCTTCCCGTTCACCGAGCCGTCGCTCGAAGTCGATATCCAATGCCGCCGCGACAAGGGCGAGATCCGCTTCGGCGAGGGCGAGGACTGGATGGAGATTCTCGGCTGCGGCATGGTGCACCCGAACGTGCTACGCGCCTGCGGCATCGATCCCGACGTCTACCAGGGTTTCGCCTGGGGCATGGGCATCGACCGCATCGCGATGCTGAAATACGGCATCGCCGATCTCAGGCAGCTGTTCGAGAACGACATCCGCTGGCTCAACCACTACGGCTTCAAGCCGCTCGACATCCCGACGATTGCGGGAGGATTGAGTACGTGATGTACGCACTTGAATAAGCACACGCGGGGACTCTCTCCGTTCCCTCCCCCACAAGCGGGGAGGGAACGGAGAGACCGACCAAGATAATCTAGTCAACACCAACAAGAACCGAGGCATGCGGCCGTGAAGTTCACCCTCTCCTGGCTGAAGGAACATCTCGAGACCGACGAGCCGCTGGAAAAGCTGGCCGACAAGCTCACCATGATCGGGCTCGAGGTCGAGAACATCGAGGACAAGGCGAAGGCGCTGGCGCCGTTCACCATCGCGCGCGTGATCTCGGCCGAGCAGCATCCGAATGCCGACCGCCTGCGCGTCTGCATGGTCGACACCGGCGACGGCGGCGCGCCGGTGCAAGTGGTGTGCGGCGCGCCGAATGCGCGCGCCGGGCTGATCAGCGTGTTCTCACCGCCTGGCACCTACATTCCCGGCAAGGACATCACCCTCGGCGTCGGCACCATCCGCGGCGTCGAGAGCCGCGGCATGCTGTGCTCGGCGGCCGAATTGCAGATCTCCGAAGACCACGACGGCATCATGGAGCTGCCGGCCGACGCACCGCTCGGCAAGGGCTATGCCGACTGGGCCGGGCTCGGCGATCCCACCATCGAGATCAATTTGACGCCGAACCGGCAGGACTGCACGGGCGTGCATGGCATCGCGCGCGACCTTTCCGCCGCCGACATGGGCAAGTTCAAGGACCCCGGCATCAAGCCGATCAAGGGCGAATTCCCCTGCCCGGTCCAGGTCAAGGTGGAAGACGCCACGCTGTGCCCGGGCTTCGCGCTGCGGCTGGTGCGCGGGGTGAAGAACGGCCCGTCGCCGGAATGGCTGCAGAAGCGGTTGACCTCGATCGGCCTGCGTCCGATCAACGCGCTGGTCGACATCACCAACTTCATGACCTACGACCGCGCGCGCCCGCTGCACGTGTTCGACGCCGGGAAGGTGAACGGTAACCTCAGCGTACGCCGCGCGAAAGATGGCGAGACGCTGCTCGCGCTCGACGGACGCACTTATACGCTCGACAGCAACATCTGCGTCATCGCCGATGAGCATGGCGTCGAATCGCTCGCCGGCATCATGGGCGGCGAGGCCTCGGGCTGCGACGACAACACCACCGACGTGCTGATCGAATCGGCGCTGTGGAACGAGATCAACATCGCGCAGACCGGCCGCAAGCTCGGCATCAATTCGGATGCGCGCTACCGCTTCGAGCGCGGCGTCGATCCGGCCTTCATGGTGCCCGGGCTCGAGCTCGCGACCAAGCTGGTGCTGGAGCTATGCGGCGGCACGCCGTCCGAGAACGTCGTAGTCGGCAAGCAGTTCGGCGAGGACCGCGTCATCGATTTCCCGCTCAGCGAGGTCAAGCGCCTCGCCGGCATCGAGGTGCCGCTGGTCGAGGTGAAGCTGATCCTGACCCGGCTCGGCTTCATGCTGGCCGGCAACGGCCCTGTGGTGAAGGTCGCAGTCCCGTCTTGGCGCACCGACGTGCAGGGCAAGGCCGACATCGTCGAGGAGATCGTGCGCATCGTCGGCGTCGACAAGGTGCCGATGACGCCGTTCGAGCGCGGCGAGGAACCGCGTAAGCCGGTGCTGACGTCGATGCAGCTGCGCACCCGCCGCGCCAAGCGCGCGCTCGGCGCGCGCGGCATGGTGGAGGCCGTGACCTGGTCGTTCATCACCAACGACGCGGCAAAACTGTTCGGCGGCGGCCAGAGCGAGCTCGTGCTCGCCAACCCGATCGCGGCCGATCTCTCCGACATGCGGCCGAGCCTGCTGCCCGGCCTCGTCGCGGCCGCCCAGGCCAACATCAACCGTGGCACTCCCGATGTCGCACTGTTCGAGGTCGGCCAGGTGTTCCGCGGCGATCGCCCGGAGGACCAGCTGGTGGCCGCCTCCGGCGTGCGCCACGGCTACGCCTCATCGCAGGGGATCGGGCGGCACTGGACCGGCTCGACGACGGCGGATGCGATGGATGCCAAGGCCGACGCCTTTGCTGTGCTGGCAGCCGCCGGCGCGCCAATGCAGGCGCTGCAGATCGTCCCTGGCGGTCCGGCGTGGCTGCATCCGGGGCGCTCCGGGACCATCCAGATCGGCCCGCAGAACGTGCTCGGATACTTCGGCGAGCTGCATCCGCGTGCCGCCGAGGCGCTCGGCGCCGATGGTCCGATGATCGTGTTCGAGGTGATCCTCGAGCGCATCCCGCAAGGCAAGCAGAGGGCGACCCGCGCCAAGCCGGTGCTGGAGCTCTCGGCGTTCCAGCCGGTGTCACGCGATTTCGCCTTCATCGTCGACCGCAGCGTCAAGGCCGGCGATCTCGTTCGCGCAGCGCAGAGTGCCGACAAGAAGCTGATCACTGACGTGACCGTGTTCGACGTCTACGAGGGCAAGGGCATCGATCCCGACAAGAAGTCGATCGCGATCGCGGTGACGATCCAGCCGCGCGAGAAGACCATGACCGACCAGGAGATCGACGCCGTGGCTGCCAAGGTCGTCGCCGAGGTGACCAAGAAGACCGGCGGCACGCTGCGGGCGTGATGCCGACGCAGACGATGGATTGCTCCCTCGCCCCGTTCTTACGGGGAGAGGGTTGGGGTGAGGGGCTTTCTCCACGTGTACGGTGATAGTTGCTTTGCGGAGACTCCCCCTCACCCGAAATTCAAGCTGTGCTTGAATTTCGACCTCTCTCCGCAGGCGGGGCGAGGTAAGAGACGCCTCCCATGACCTCCCTCTCGCTGATTCCCTCCGACATCTCGACCAGTATCGCGCTTGCGATCTGCGCGATCGCTTTCGTGTCGGGCACGGCGCGCGGCTTTTCCGGGTTCGGCTCGGCGCTGATCTTCATGCCGCTCGCGAGCAGCGTCGCGGGACCGCGGCTGGTGGCGGCGCTCTTGCTCATCATCGACTTCGCCGCCGCGGCACCGCTGCTGCCGAACGCCTGGACCCACGCCGACCGCAAGGCCACCGCGGTGATGGTCGCCGGCGCGCTGGTCGGCGTTCCCATCGGCACCTATTTCCTCACCGTGCTCGAGCCCGTGACCACGCGCTGGACCATCTCCTGCTTCGTCGCGGCGCTACTCGCACTGCTGCTGTCGGGCTGGCGCTACCACGGCAAGGATCACGCCGCGCTCTCGATCGGCGTCGGCGGCCTGTCCGGCTTCTGCAGCGGCCTCGCCCAGACCGGCGGCCCGCCGATCGTCGCCTATTGGCTGGGACGCCCGATCTCGTCGGTGGTCTCGCGCGCCAACATCGTGCTGTTCTTCGGCGCCTCGGATTTCTTCTCGCTGGTCAGCTACTGGTTCACCGGATTGATCACGATCGAGTCGGTCAAGTTCTCGCTGATCGTCGGCCCGGTCTACGGCATCGGCGTCTGGTTCGGCGCCTCGCTGTTCGGCAAGGCAAGCGAGCAGGTATTTCGCGCGATCTGCTACGCGCTGATCGCCGCTGCCGTCATCGTCGGCCTGCCGGCGCTTGATGGCATTTTGCGCGGCGGGTAGGGTCGCGAAGGTTCAGAAGAAGACCGCTGGAGGAACACCATGATCGATCGCCGCAATGCATTGAAACTGGCGCTCGGCAGCGCTGCCATGCTCGCGGCGCCGACAGTGCGCGCGCAGGGCACCAAGCCGCGCACGCGCATCGTATTCCTCGGCACCAAGGGCGGCCCGCGCGTCGGCAACGGCGCCTCCAACCCCGCTAATCTCGTCGTCGTCAACGACACGCCGTTCGTGATCGATTGCGGCATGGGCGTCAGCCGGCAGCTGGTCAACGCCGGCGTGCCGATCCCGTCGGTGAAGTACATCTTCATCAGCCACCATCATTCCGATCACAATCTGGAATACGGCAATTTGTTCTACAACGCGTGGGCGGCGGGCCTCTCGACGCCGATCCATTCGTTCGGTCCGAAGGGCATCGAGGCGATGACAAAAGAATATTGGGAGCTGAACAAGTTCGACGTCGAGACCCGGATCGAGGACGAAGGTCGGCCCGATCCGCGCAAGCTGCTGATTGCGAAAGACATCACCGACGACGGCGTGGTGCTGAAGACGCCTGATGTCACTGTCACCGCGTTCCGCACGCCGCATCCGCCGATCACGGACAACTTTGCCTACAAGTTCGAGACGCCGGATGGCACGATCGTGTTCTCCAGCGACACCGCCTACAATCCGAAGCTCGCCGAGTTCGCCAAGGGCGCCGACGTGCTGGTGCACGAATGCCTCTACATTCCCGCGGTCGATCGCCTGGTTGCCAAGACCAAGAACGGCGCGACGCTGAAGAAGCATCTGCTCGACAGCCATACCTCGACCGAAGACGTCGGCCGCATCGCAGCTGCCGCCGGCGTGAAGACGCTGGTGCTGAGCCACTTCGTGCCCGGCGACGACCCCACCGTCACCGACGATGACTGGACCCGGGACGTGAAGACGAATTTCAAGGGCCGGATCGTGGTGGCCAAGGATCTGATGGAGCTGAAGCTGCCGGTGTGAGGGAGCGACCGGCTCCATCCGGCGTCATTCCGGGGCGTGTGTAGCACGAGCCCGGAATGACGGGAGGAGAGAGCGGCGAAACGACAGGCAAGACTCGGACAAAATCATGTCGCGAGAACGCGAAATCGTGCTCCATATGACGCTGTCATCGCCCGGCGTGACGGGGCGACCCAGTATTCCAGAGGAGCCGCTATTGAGCCGATGGGCCGCGGCGTACTGGGTCACCCGCTTTCGCGGGTGACGACACCGGTCGGGTTCCGGACCGGGTGCCCGCTGTGACCGTCGGCCCGCCCCTTCCCTCACCTTCAGCAGCGGTAGGCCATGACCATTTGGCAGGCCCCAAGCCGTTGACCCCGCAGGCGCTTTTGTGGCCTAGTCCGCCGTCCCCGAACGGGACCCGAAAATCACCCAAAAGCCACCCAGAATTCTTGCGATTTCATGACCGCCGAACGCTACAACGCCCGTGAATCTGAACCCCGCTGGCAACGCCTGTGGGACGAAAAGGCGATCTTCGCCTCCAAGAACGACGATCCGCGACCGAAATACTACGTGCTCGAGATGTTCCCCTATCCGTCCGGGCGCATCCATATCGGCCATGTCCGCAACTACACGCTCGGCGACGTGCTGGCCCGCTTCATGCGCGCCAGGGGCTACAACGTGCTGCATCCGATGGGTTGGGACGCGTTCGGCCTGCCGGCGGAGAATGCCGCAATCGAGCGCAAGGTGGCGCCCAAGGCCTGGACCTACGACAACATCGCCGCGATGAAGAAGCAGCTCAAGTCGATCGGGCTGTCGCTCGACTGGGCACGCGAATTCGCGACCTGCGACCCCAGCTACTACAAGCATCAGCAGAAGATGTTCCTGGACATGCTGCGCGCCGGTCTCGCCGAGCGCGAAAAGCGCAAGCTGAACTGGGACCCGGTCGACATGACCGTGCTCGCCAACGAGCAGGTGATCGACGGCCGCGGCTGGCGCTCGGGCGCTGTCGTCGAGCAGCGGGAAATGAGCCAGTGGGTCTTCAAAATCACGAAATACGCGCAGGAGCTGCTGGAGGCGCTGGACGGTCTGGACCGCTGGCCCGACAAGGTGCGGTTGATGCAGCGCAACTGGATCGGCCGCTCCGAAGGCTTGTTGATCCGCTTTGCGCTTGATCCGGCGACCACGCCGGCCGGCGAGAGCGAGTTGAAGATCTTCACCACGCGGCCGGACACGCTGTTCGGCGCTAAGTTCATGGCGATCTCGGCGGATCATCCGCTGGCGCAGGCGGCTGCCGCGAAGAACCCTGATCTCGCCGAGTTCATCGCCGACATCAAGAAGATCGGCACCGCGCAGTCGATCATCGACACCGCCGAAAAGCAGGGTTTCGACACCGGCATCAAGGCGGTGCATCCGTTCGATCCGAACTGGAAGCTGCCGGTCTATGTCGCGAACTTCGTGCTGATGGAATACGGCACCGGCGCGATCTTCGGCTGCCCGGCGCATGACCAGCGCGACCTCGACTTCGTCAACAAGTACAATCTCGGCAACACGCCGGTGGTCTGCCCCGAGGGCCAGGACCCGAAGACGTTCGTCATCACCGACACCGCCTATGACGGCGACGGCCGCATGATCAATTCGCGCTTCCTGGACGGCATGACGATCGAAGAGGCGAAGGAAGACGTTGCCAAGCGCCTCGAGAGCGAATTGCGCGGCAACACTCCGGTCGGCGAACGGCAGGTGAACTTCCGGCTGCGCGACTGGGGCATTTCGCGCCAGCGCTATTGGGGCTGCCCAATCCCGGTGATCCACTGCCCCACATGCGACGTGGTGCCGGTGCCCGACGACCAGCTGCCGGTGACGCTGCCGGAGGATGTCAGCTTCGACAGACCGGGCAACGCGCTCGACCATCATCCAACCTGGAAGCACGTCACCTGCCCGCAATGCGGCGGCAAGGCGGTGCGCGAAACCGACACGATGGACACCTTCGTGGACTCGTCCTGGTATTTCGCGCGTTTCACCGATCCATGGAACAAGACCGCGCCGACCACGCCCGCGGTCGCCAACCGGATGATGCCGGTCGACCAGTATATCGGCGGCGTCGAGCACGCGATCCTGCATCTGCTCTACAGCCGCTTCTTCACCCGCGCGATGCAGGCGACCGGCCACATCGACATGAGTGAGCCGTTCGCCGGCATGTTCACCCAGGGCATGGTGGTGCACGAGACCTACCAGAAGGCCGACGGCTCCTGGGTGACGCCGGCCGAAGTGAAGATCGAGGTCGGCGGCAACAGCCGCCGCGCGGTGCTGATGGCGACCGGCGAAGACGTCGCGATCGGCCCGATCGAGAAAATGTCGAAGTCGAAGAAGAACACCGTCGACCCCGACGATATCATCGCGAGCTACGGCGCCGACGTCGCGCGCTGGTTCATGCTGTCGGACTCGCCGCCGGATCGCGACGTGATCTGGAGCGACGAGCGCGTGCAGGGCGCCTCGCGCTTCGTGCAGCGGCTGTGGCGGCTGGTGAACGAATCGGCCGAGATTGCCAAGGTGGCGCCGGCGCCCCGGCCGGCCAATTTCGGTCCCGAGGCGCTGGCGCTGCGCAAGGCGGCCCATGGCGCGCTCGACAAGGTGTCGTCCGGGATCGAGCGGCTGCATTTCAACGTCTGCCTCGCCCATATCCGCGAGTTCGCCAATGCGCTGTCCGAGGTGCTGGCCAAAGGCGACAACCCGGCGCCCGATGTCGCCTGGACCGTCAAGGAGGCCGCGACCATCCTGGTCCAGCTGTTCTCGCCGATGATGCCGCACCTGGCCGAGGAGTGCTGGGTGGTTCTGGGCCGGGAAGGCCTGGTTTCCGAGGCCGATTGGCCGCAAATCGAACGCGATTTGCTGGTCGAAGACAGCGTGACCCTGGTCGTCCAGGTCAACGGTAAAAAACGAGGTGATGTTACCGTGCCACGGACGGCGCAAAATGCGGATATAGAGGCTGCCGTTTTGACGCTCGATGCGGTAAAAGCCGCCTTGGGCGGCAAACCCGTCCGCAAGGTGATCGTGGTGCCCATGAGGATCGTCAATGTTGTCGGCTAGGATCAGGATCGCCGCCCGGCTCGTGGCCGTGGCTGCCTTGGCCGCGCTGACGGCCGGATGCTTCCAGCCGATGTATGCCGAGCGCACCCTCGACGGCTCATCGTCGGCCTTGCGCGAAAAGCTGATGGGCGTCGAGGTTCCGCCGGTCGACAAGGCGAATGCTTCCCGCGAGGCCCGGGTCGGCGTCGAGGTCCGCAACGCGCTGGCCTTCAAGCTCTACGGCACCGCCACCGGCGCACCGCCGACGCACCGGCTGGTGCTGCGCTTCAATACCAGCCGCTCCTCGCTGATGATTGATCCGACCACGGCGTTGCCGACCAGCGAGAACTACGGCATCGACGCCCAGTTCAACCTGGTCGAGATCGCCTCGAACAAGTCTGTCATGACCGGCACCACCTTCTCGCGCGTGTCCTATGACATGCCGGGCTCCTACCAGCGCTTCGCCCGTACCCGCGCCCTCCGCGACGCCGAGGACCGTGCCGCGCAGGAGATCGCCGACAACATCCAGACCCGGCTCGCCTCCTTCTTCTCTGCTGGAACCTGATCGCCGCATTGGTCGCACTTCGCGGAAAAGAGATCGACAGCTTCCTCGCCCGGCCTGACGCCGGTCGCCCGATCATCTTGCTTTACGGCCCGGACCTGGGTCTGGTGCGCGAGCGCGCCGACGCCCTGATGGCATCCGCCGTCGACGATCCCAACGATCCGTTCTCACTGGTGCGGCTCGATGGCGACGAGCTCGCTGCCGAACCGTCGCGGCTGGTCGATGAAGCCATGACGGTGCCGCTGTTCGGCGGCCGCCGTGCCATCCGCGTCCGTGCCGGCTCGCGCAATTTCGCAAGCGGCGTCGAGACGCTGACCGAGACCGCCGCGCTGAAGGATTGCCGCATCGTGATCGAGGCCGGCGAGCTCAGGCCGGAATCGCCGCTGCGCAAGATCTGCGAGCGCGCGAAAAATGCGGTGGCGATCGGCTGCTATCCGGACACCGAACGCGACCTCGCAAAACTGATCGAGGACGAACTGCGGGTTTCCAACCTACGGCTGGCCGGCGACGCGCGCGCGGTGCTGATGTCGCTGCTCGGCGGCGACCGCATGGCCTCGCGCAACGAGCTGCGCAAGCTTGCACTGTTCGCGCATGGCAAGGGCGAGATCACGCTCGACGACGTGATGACCGTGGTCTCCGACGCCTCAGAGCTGAAGCTCGATCCGATCATCGACGGCGCCTTCGCCGGCAACGCCGCGCTGGTGGAAAGCGAGTTCACTAAAGCAATGGTCGCCGGCACCTATCCTGGCGTGATCATCTCAGCTGCGCAGCGCCAGGCGGCGTGGCTGCACAAATCGGCGCTGGCGATCGCCGACGGCACGCCGGCCTCAGCCGTGCTCGAAGGCGGATTTCCGCGGCTGCATTTCTCGCGCAAACCTGCCGTCGAGATCGCGCTGCGCAATTTCACTCCGCCGCGGCTGGTGAACGTGATCGAGCAGCTCGCGACCGCCGCGCTCGACATGCGCAAGCAGGCCTCGCTCGCCGCCGTGATCGCACAGCGCGCGCTGCTCTCGATCGCGGCGAATGCGAAGCGGCGGGGGTGAGACGAAACATTGGAGCGATCGTCATTGCGAGGAGCTCGCGACAAAATTGCAAAGCAGATTTTGCGCTGACGCGACGAAGCAATCCATCGCTCCGCGCATGCAGAGAGATGGATTGCTTCGCTTACGCTCGCAATGACGTGGAGAGATGTCTGAAGAACTAACCGCCTTCCAGCCGCCGCACCACCTCGTCGAGCTGCTCGAGGTTGCGATAGCTGATCTGGACGGTGCCGCCGGGATCGCGATGGCTGACGGTGACGGCAAGACCGAGCGCATCGCTGACGCGCTTCTCCAGCGCCAGCGTATCGGCATCCTTGTCGACCTTGGCGGCGCTGCCACTGCGCGCCTTCTGCGGCTTGCGCTCCGGCACGCCCTCCTCATGCGCCAGCGCCTCCGTCTGGCGGACGTTGAGGCCTTCGGCGACGATGCGCTTGGCCGCGGCAAGCGGATCCGGCACGCCGATCAGCGCGCGGGCGTGGCCGGCGGAGAGATCACCCTTCGAGATCAGCGCCTGCACCTCGGCAGGCAGTCTGGTCAACCGCATCATGTTGGCGACGTGGCTGCGGCTCTTGCCGACGGTCTTGGCGATGTCTTCCTGGCTGCGTTTGAACTCATCGGCGAGCGCGTGATAGCCCAGCGCCTCTTCCATCGCGTTGAGGTCTTCGCGCTGGACGTTCTCGATGATCATGATCTCGAGCGCGTCGGAATCGCTGACCTCGACCGGCACGATCGGCACTTCGTGCAGCCCGGCGAGTTGCGAGGCACGCCAGCGGCGCTCGCCGGCGATGATCTCGTAGCGGTCCTGCGCGCCCTTGATCGCGCGTACCACGATCGGTTGGATCACGCCGCGCTGCCGAATCGAATCGGCAAGCTCGCTGAGCTCGGTATCGGCGAAGCTGCGTCGCGGATTGCGCGGGTTGGCCTTGAGGAATTCGATCGGCACCTTGCGCTGCGTGCGCGGCCGCTCGACATGCGCGGCAGCCTCGCCGCCGACATCTCCGATCAGGCTTGCCAGCCCGCGCCCCAGTCGCGAACGCGCTTCATCGGCCATAGTTGCGAGCTCCCTTGGATTCACACGCAGTACTCCAGACTTGAATTTCAGAATCGTCGGATGGGTCGCGCGCAGCGAAACCCATCACTCTCGTTGCGTGCCGCGACGGGGTTCGCTTCGCTCCACCCATCGACCGCATCGTCAAGGCGTGCGCAGCTCGCGCTCGCGCTGGATCACTTCGGTGGCGAGCTTGAGATACGCATCGCTGCCGGCGCATTTGAGATCGTAGACCAAGACCGGCTTGCCGTAGGACGGCGCTTCCGAGATGCGCACGTTGCGCGGGATCATGGTGTCGTACACCTTGTTGCCCATGAACTGGCGTACGTCGGCAACGACCTGGTTGGAGAGATTGTTGCGCGAGTCGAACATGGTCAGCACGATGCCGTGGATCGACAGGGTCGGATTGAGCGTCGAGCGCACCTGCTCCACGGTCTGCAGCAACTGCGACAGACCTTCGAGCGCGAAGAACTCGCATTGCAGCGGCACCAGGATCGCGTCCGACGCCGCCATCGCATTCACGGTGAGCAGATTGAGCGAGGGCGGGCAGTCGATCAGCACATAGGTGTAGTCGGCTTCCGGCGAGACGTTGTTGTTCAACCCAGCGATCGCGTCGCGCAGCCGGAACGCGCGGCCCGGCGTGGTGCCAAGCTCGAGTTCGAGGCCGGAGAGGTCCATGGTGGAGGCTGCGATATGCAGCCGCGGCACGGCGGTCGCGACCACGGCATCACGCAGCGGCGCTTCGCCGATCAGGACGTCGTAGGTCGAGCAGCTGCGGTTGCGGCGATCAATGCCGAGCCCGGTCGAGGCGTTGCCCTGCGGATCGAGATCGACGATCAAGACACGCTCGCCAATCGCAGCGAGCGCGGTGCCAAGATTGATCGCTGTGGTGGTCTTGCCGACGCCGCCCTTCTGATTGGCGAGCGACAGGATGCGCGGATGGCCAGGCGGCTGGGACGCCTTATCCTCTTGATAAACCTCGTCCATCACAGTCATACCAAAATACCATTTGCTCTCGCGGAATGCTCTAACGCCGCTCGATTGACCCGAGTTCGACGATCCAGCCCTGTCCGCCGGTCCGGCTGGAATGCAACTTTGGTTCAATATTCCAATATTTAGTGGCCTCGGTCAATTCAGCCTCTACATCTTGGCCCTTCAAAAACAGCGCTTTGGCGCCCTTTTTGACCCACGGCTCCGCAAAGCCGATCAGTTGATGTAGCGGAGCCAGCGCCCGCGCGGTGACGCAATCGATGGGGCCTGCGATTCTATCCACAATATCCCCGATATCAGCCAGATGTACCGTCCCGGGAGACGCCGTCACCCGAATCGCCTCGCGCAAGAATGCGGCCTTCTTGGCGATTCGTTCAACCAGATGGATCTGTGCGCCGGGCGTCTCGGCCAGTGCGCAGGCCAGCACGACGCCCGGAAAACCGCCGCCGCTGCCGAGATCGACCCAAGACTTCGCCGTCGACGCGAGGCTCAGAAGTTGCAGCGAGTCTGAGACATGGCGCGTCCAAAGGTTCGGCAACGTGGATGGCGCGACGAGGTTGGTTTTGGCCTGCCACTCCAGGAGGAGGGCGACGTAGCGATCGAGTCGCGCCTCTGTTTCACGTGAAACAGAGGTCAGCGCGAGCGCGGCGGACTTGTCCTTGGCGGAAACGTTGAGTTCGGCGGATTGGGGAGCTGGAGCCATTTGGGTGCGAGGTCGTGCCGTCTGACGATGGGAAGTAACCGTGGCGAAGTCCGGCAGCGAAGAGATTTGCTGGTCGCTTCCGCCTCGCAAAAGATAGGCGCTCAGCCCTCGCGTTTCACGTGAAACGTCAGGCGCTCGCCTTGGCCGATTTCCGCCGCGCCTCACGCCGCAGATAGGCGGCCAGGATACCCAATGCCGCCGGCGTCATGCCATCGATCCGGCCGGCCTGCCCGACCGTCCGCGGCTGCGCCCTCTGCAGCTTGACGCGCGCTTCATTCGAGAGACCGGGCACATCGGCATAGTCGACATCAGTCAGGACCAGGCCCTCATCGCGTCGGAAGGCGTCGACATCGGCGGTCTGGCGCTTCAGATAGACGTCGTATTTGGCATCGATCTCGAGATGCACGGCGATAACAGGGTCAATGGCCGATAGCTCCGGCCAGATCGCCCGGACCGCCGACCACTCGATCTCCGGATAGGCCAGCAGCTCGAAGGCGGAGCGGCGATGACCGTCGCGATTGAGCGCGAGCCCGTGCTTGGCGGCCTCATTCGGCGTGATCGCAAGCGACTTCGCCAGGGTCTTGGCTGCGTCCAACGCCGCCATCTTGGTCCGATGGCGCGCCACGCGCGCCGTTCCGACGCATCCGAGCGCAATCCCCTTGTCGGTCAGCCGCTGGTCGGCATTATCAGCCCGTAGCGTCAGTCGATACTCGGCGCGCGAGGTGAACATGCGATAGGGCTCGGTGATCCCGCGGGTCACGAGGTCATCGATCATCACCCCGAGATAACCATCGGCGCGGTCGAATACGATCGGGTCGGCACCGCTGGCAGCAAGAGCGGCATTAAGCCCGGCAACAATGCCCTGCCCCGCGGCTTCTTCGTAGCCGGTGGTGCCATTGATCTGGCCGGCCAGGAAAAGCCCGCGCAGGCGCTTGGTCTGCAAGGTCGGATCGAGCTCCCGCGGATCGACGTGGTCATACTCGATCGCATAGCCCGGCCGGACCATCTTCACCCGCTCGAGACCAGGGATACTGGCAAGGATCGCCAGCTGGACTTCTTCCGGCAGCGAGGTGGAGATGCCGTTGGGATAGACCGTGCTGTCATCGAGCCCTTCCGGCTCCAAGAAGATCTGATGGCCGTCGCGGTCGCCAAAGCGGACGATCTTGTCCTCGATCGAGGGGCAATAGCGCGGTCCGGAGCTCTTGATCTGGCCGGAATACATCGGCGAGCGATGCACATTGGCCCGGATCACCTCATGGGTCGCCGGTGTGGTCCGGGTAATCCCGCACTGGATCTGCGGGATCGTGATCCGGTCCGTCATGACCGAAAACGGCTCCGGTGGATCATCTCCGGGCTGCATTTCGACAGCCGACCAGTCGATCGTGTTGCCGTCGATGCGAGGTGGCGTCCCGGTCTTGAGCCGGCCGAGCACAAAACCTGCCCGCTCGAACGAGGCAGACAATCCCATGGCCGGCGCTTCGCCGACCCTGCCGGCCGGCCAGTTCTTCTCGCCGAGATGGATCAAACCGCGCAGAAAGGTCCCGGTCGTGATCACAACTGCACCAGCAGCGAGCTCACGGCGGCCATTGCCGAGGCGAATGCCGGTCACGCGCCCATCAATGACGATCAACTCGTCCGCCTCACCTTCGATGACGCTAAGGTTCGCGGTCTCGGTGATCGCGGCCTGCACAGCCGTCGCATAGAGCTTGCGGTCGGCCTGGGCACGGGGGCCACGGACCGCCGGGCCCTTCCGGCGATTGAGCATCCGAAACTGGATGCCGCCCGCGTCGGCAACTCGACCCATCAAACCGTCCAACGCGTCGACTTCGCGGACCAGATGGCCCTTGCCGAGCCCGCCGATGGCGGGATTGCACGACATCGCGCCGATGGTCGCGAAACGATGGGTCACCAAGGCCGTCCTTGCGCCAATCCGCGCAGCCGCGCTCGCGGCCTCGCAGCCGGCGTGGCCGCCGCCGATGACGATGACGTCAAAAGAGTCTGCCTTGGAAGTCATGGCGGGACTTCTATCGCGGAGTGATGAAGGCCGGAAGAACGAAGTTGCGATCGACTGTCTGAAACCCAACCAGCCAAGCGAGATATGGATCGCCTGGCTTCGCTCGCAATGACAGCTGCTTCACGTGAAACAACGCTGTCGCGCGGCACCAACTGTTTCACGTGAAACGGCCCGGGTCTTAACCAGCTCGAAACCATGTTTCACGTGAAACAGATGAAATCCGGATCTGGCTACTTCCCGACGCAGAATTCGCGGAAGATGACGTCCAGGATGTCCTCGACATCGACCCGACCGAGCAGACGGCCAAGTGCGTAGGCCGCCCTGCGCAGTTCCTCCGCCGCCAGTTCCTCGCCCTGCGCGACCACATCGAGGCTGCGCTGAAGGGATTCAACGGTCTCCTGCAGCAGACCGCGTTGCCGGGTCCGGCTGATCAAGCCGCCTTCGCTGGTTCCAAAATAGTCGTGAGCGAAACCGACCAGTGCCGCGATCAGCTCGGAGAGGCCGTCGCCGCGGGCCGCCGAGATCCTGAATTCGGGATGACTGCCGCCCTCACCCGCCGGCGTTCTGACGAGATCGATCTTATTCCGAACCAGCCAGGTTGGCGTCGCACCACCATGTCCGGCTTTTGCCTCGCCGCTGTCGGCCAGCCACAGCACGAGGTCGGCCTCCGCGGCGCGAGCCCGGGCGCGGCGGACGCCTTCCTTCTCGACCGGGTCGTCGGTCTCGCGGATGCCGGCGGTATCGATGACCGTGACGGGATAACCGTCGAGATCGAGCTGCACCTCGATCACGTCGCGTGTCGTGCCGGCGTGCGGCGAGACGATCGCGACCTCGCGCTTGGCAAGCTGATTGATCAGGGTCGATTTGCCGACATTCGGCGGACCCGCGATCGCGACCACCAGGCCGTCACGCAGCCGTTCACTTTGGCCCTGCCCCGCTAGGACTTCCTTGATCTCGTCATGCAGCGCCCGGATCCGCTCGAGCGCCGGCACCATCAGCTCTGCCGGTACATCGCCTTCATCCGAGAAATCGATGCCGGCCTCGATCAACGCCGACGCCGCGATGATCCGCTCGCGCCAGTCACGCGCACGATCGCCGAGCAACCCCTTCAGTTGGCGCAGCGCCTGGCGCCGCTGGCGGTCGGTATCGGCATGGATCAGATCGTCGAGGCCCTCGGCCTCGGTCAGGTCGAGCTTGCCGTTCTCGAATGCCCGCCGCGTGAATTCGCCGGGTTCGGCCGGCCGCACATCGTCGAACGCCGCGATCGCATCGAACATCGCCGACAGCACCGCGCGCCCGCCATGGACATGAAATTCAGCGACGTCCTCGCCGGTCGCACTTGCCGGGCCTGGAAGCCACAGCACAACCGCGTCATCGATTGGCTGGTGGTTCGAGTCGTGGAGCAACGCCAGGGTCGCCATCCGCGGCACCGGCGTCTTGCCGGTCAGGCTCGAGACGACCGACTCGGCCATTGGGCCAGACAGCCTGACGATGGCGATCGCACTTGGTGGCCGTCCTGAGGACAACGCGAAGATGGTTTGGTCGCGCGGATGCATCGCCTATTTCTTCCCAGCAAATCGGCAAAGGCAATGCTGCTTCGGTATCGCGCCATACCGTAAAATGCTGCGGCGCAGCATAACCGAGTTTCGTTGCGGCAACCGCGCAGCAATTTTGTTGCACCAATGTCGTCCTGGGACGCAGCCCTAAGATACAAATATAAGCTACATCAGATAGTTATGTGAATATTCGTAAGCCCAACCATTTTTATTCATGCTGTACTCTGCTGCAGCAAATCCGCAGCATGAAAAAAGCGCCCCGCTTGTGCGGAGCGCCCTCTCCTTTTAGGCCGTGGCCTCAGGTGTTCATGGAATCGAAGAATTCCGAGTTGCTCTTCGTGTTCCGGAGTTTGTCGAGCAGGAAGTCGATCGCGTCCATGGTGCCCATCGGATTGAGGATGCGGCGCAGAACGTACATCTTCTTCAGCACCTGCGGATCGGTGATGAGTTCCTCCTTACGGGTGCCGGAGCGCGCGATGTCGATCGCCGGGAACGTCCGCTTGTCCGAGACCTTGCGGTCGAGGATCAGTTCGGAGTTGCCGGTGCCCTTGAACTCTTCGAAAATGACTTCGTCCATGCGGCTGCCGGTATCGACCAGCGCGGTCGCGATGATGGTCAGCGAACCGCCCTCCTCGATGTTGCGCGCCGCACCGAAGAATCGCTTCGGGCGCTGCAACGCATTGGCATCGACACCGCCGGTCAGCACCTTGCCGGATGACGGCACAACGGTGTTGTAGGCGCGGCCAAGGCGCGTGATCGAATCGAGCAGGATCACGACGTCGCGGCCGTGCTCGACGAGCCGCTTGGCCTTCTCGATCACCATCTCGGCGACCTGGACGTGACGCACGGCGGGTTCGTCGAAGGTCGACGACACCACCTCGCCCTTCACCGAGCGCTGCATGTCCGTGACTTCTTCCGGACGTTCGTCGATCAGAAGCACGATCAGATAGCAGTCGGGATGATTGGCGGTGATGGAGTGCGCGATGTTCTGCATCAGCACCGTTTTGCCGGTGCGCGGTGGCGCCACGATCAGCGCGCGCTGGCCCTTGCCGATCGGCGCGACGATATCGATCACGCGGGCAGACAGGTCTTTCTTGGTGGAATCCTCAAGCTCCATGCGGAAACGCTGATTGGGAAACAGCGGCGTGAGGTTGTCGAAATTGACCTTGTGCTTCGACTTTTCCGGGTCTTCGAAATTGAGGGTGTTGACCTTCAGCAGCGCGAAATAGCGTTCGCCTTCCTTCGGGCTGCGAATATGGCCTTCAATCGTGTCCCCGGTGCGCAGGCCGAAACGGCGGATCTGCGACGGCGAAACGTAGATGTCGTCGGGGCCGGGCAGGTAGTTCGCATCAGGCGAACGAAGGAAGCCGAAGCCGTCGGACAGCACCTCGACAACGCCTTCACCGATAATGTCGGTCTCGGCGATCGCGAGCTGCTTGAGAATTGCGAACATCAGCTCCTGCTTGCGCATGGTGCTGGCATTCTCGACCCCATTCTCTTCCGCAAACGAGACGAGCTCGGCCGGCGTTTTCGATTTGAGGTCCTGGAGTTTGATTTCCCGCATTGGGGTAGTCCTGTGAGGAAGTAAGTAGGGAAGGGGTGCGAGGTGGCTTTGGAAAAAGCGGACGCCAAAGGGAAGGTCCGCAGGTCTCAGCCAGGAAAGGTGCCGTTTGGGCTTTCAAACCTGATGCGGCGCCGGTCCGAAAAGAACCGGAACGCGACCACATCCGCCTGCGTGGGGTGGGATAAAGCCTATATAGAAAATCGATCCGTCCTTCGCAAGAAGGACTGAAGCATGCGTCTTGAGCATTGCAATGTCTAGAACGGCTTCACGACGACCATGATCACGATCAGGATCATCAAAAGCGTCGGCACCTCGTTGATAATGCGGTAGAATTTCTGGCTTCGCTGATTCCGGTCCGCGGCGAAATCCTTCACGCAGCGGGACAAAAAGCCGTGGATACCCGACATGATGACCACCAGCGTAAATTTGACGTGAAACCAGCCCGATAGGTACCAGTGTCCGGCCCAGACCAGATAAAGCCCCGCCAGCCAGGTCACGATCATCGCGGGGTTGATAATCGCCTTCAAAAGCCGCCGCTCCATGACCTTGAAAGTCTCGGACTGCTTCGATCCGGCTTCAGCTTCGCAATGATAGACGAACAACCGCGGCAAATAGAGCATTCCGGCCATCCACGAGATGACGGCAATGATGTGCAGCGCCTTGATCCAGTCATACATCGCGGGGTTGCCTTTCAGGGAAGATAGCTCGGCCGGTCTCAGCGTTGCGAGCAAAGCCCTGCAAGTGAGGGACCGATACATATCCGCACACACGGCTTTCCTAAACTTAATTAAGTTTAGAATCTAAGGTTTGAGTCTTATTGGCCGTGAATTTGACTCATGCAAAACGATCCAGTCGTTCTTGCGGGCTTGTTCACATCTCTCAACATTCCTGCCGGCAGGGCCGGATGTCGGGAATCCGTCGCTCAACTCAATTGCTTGCGCTGGTCTGTGGCCAGCTTATGAAGAGACAAATCCACACTGGTTCACTATCATTCGGGCCCACGACGTCGAATTATCCTTTTGCGGAGTGCTGTGAAGAAAGGGGCGAGATATACAGGAGCCTGGCGGCGGACCCGGATTCTCCTCCTCGACCTCCACATGGATTCACAGGATAGACAGGGGTTCCGGTGCCGACGACTTCCAATTATTTCCACCTGCATCTGGTGTCGGACTCGACCGGCGAGACGCTGATCACCGTGGCGCGCGCGGTCGCCGCGCAATACGCCAACGTGACCGCGGTCGAGCATGTCTATCCGCTGGTGCGCAGCCAGAAGCAACTCGATCGCGTGCTCGACGAGATCGAGGAATCGCCAGGGATCGTCCTGTTCACGCTGCTGGAGAAGGACCTGGTCGGCCGGCTCGAGGGCAAGTGCAAGGAAATCAATGTTCCAAGCCTGTCGATCATCGGGCCGGTGATGCAATTGTTCGAGGCGTATCTGGGGGCTGCGACGACCGGGCGTGTCGGTGCGCAGCATGTGCTAAACGCGGAATATTTCAGCCGGATCGACGCGCTGAATTACACGATGATCCATGACGATGGTCAGCACGTCGAAGGCCTCGAGGAGGCTGATGTCGTTCTGGTCGGCGTGTCCCGCACATCGAAGACCCCGACCTCGATCTATCTTGCCAACCGCGGCATCCGCACCGCGAATGTGCCGCTGGTGCCGGGCATTCCGCTGCCGCACCAGCTCGAGACCTTGAAGAAGCCGCTGGTGGTCAGCCTGCATGCGACGCCGGAGCGCTTGATCCAGGTCCGGCAGAATCGCCTGCTCACCATGGGCGACCGCGACAACGACACTTATATCGACAAGCAGGCGGTGGCCGACGAGGTGGCGTTTGCGCGGCGCCTGAGCGCGAAATTCAATTGGGCATTGCTCGACGTGACGCGTCGCTCGATCGAGGAGACGGCCGCTGCGATCATGAAGCTCTATAACGACCGCCAGCGCGCGCGGCCGTCGGAATGATCGCCAAATCTTGAGCATCAAGTCTTGAGCACTAGGTCATGAGCATCTGGCGCGGGCCACAAAAACTGATCCTTGCGTCGCAAAGCCGCGCGCGGAAGATGCTGCTCGAAAACGCCGGGCTCGATTTCGATGCGCTGCCGGCCGATATCGACGAACGCGCTGTGCAGAAAAATTCCGGCCTTTCGGCGCCGGGCGAGATTGCATCGCTCCTGGCGCGCGAGAAGGCGCTGTTCATTTCTAGGCAGAAACCCGGCCAATATGTCGTCGGCGCCGATCAGACGCTGGCGCTGGGGCCGCGGATGTTCAGTAAGCCTGCCGGCCGTGCGCAGGCTGCCGAGCAGTTGGGCCTGCTTGCCGGACAGACCCACGAGCTGCATTCCGCCGTCTCAGTCGCGCGCGATGGCAAA
Organism: Bradyrhizobium sp. I1.14.4; assembly: GCF_050435825.1. Taxonomy (NCBI): domain Bacteria; kingdom Pseudomonadati; phylum Pseudomonadota; class Alphaproteobacteria; order Hyphomicrobiales; family Nitrobacteraceae; genus Bradyrhizobium; species Bradyrhizobium sp. I1.14.4. Next base: position 161,367 of record NZ_JBNDLA010000013.1, read on the forward strand.
GCCCTGTTTGACGATGTGAGCGTGGCCCGGATGACGATGCGGCGGCTCGCTGCCGGCGAGATCGAGACCTATCTCGATCAGGCCGGGGAGGCGGTAACGACCAGCGTCGGCGCCTACCAGCTCGAGGGCCTCGGCGTGCATCTGTTCGAGCGGATCGAAGGCGACCATTTCACCATTCTCGGCCTGCCGCTATTGTCGCTGCTTGCATTCCTGCGCCGTGAGACGCTGCTCGCGGTATGAGGTGCCGAGGCATGGCGACGGAGAGATGCTGAACCGATGTTGATCCAATGCTGATTCTGGGACTGACCGGCTCGATCGGGATGGGGAAATCCACCACCGCCAAGCTATTCATGGAGGCCGGCGTGCCGGTGTACGACGCCGATGCGGCCGTGCATCAGCTCTACGAAGGCGAAGCCGCGCCGGCGATCGAGGCCGCCTTTCCCGGTACGACCGCCGATGGCAAGGTCGATCGTGCAAAGCTGTCGGCGCGCGTGGTCCATGACGCCGCGGCGATGAAACAGCTCGAGCAAATCGTGCATCCGATGCTCGGCGCGTCGCGCCAGAAATTCTTTGCCGATGCGGAAGCCGCAGGTGCGCCGATCGTCGTCGTCGACGTGCCGCTGCTGTTCGAGACCGGCGGCGAGAAGCGCGTGGATGCCGTCGTCGTTGTCACCACCTCGCCGGAACTGCAGCGCGAGCGCGTGCTGGCGCGGGGCACCATGGATGCGGCCAGGCTCGACGCCATCATTGCCAAGCAGATGCCCGACGCCGAGAAGCGCAAACGCGCGGATTTCATAGTGGATACCTCGCACGGACTTGATCCGGTGCGGGCGCGCATCCGCGACATTCTGGCCGAGGTTGCTAAGATGCCGAAGCGGCGCGCCTGATTCGCCCGCTTTTTCGGATTCCCTCACGTGCGCGAAATCGTTCTCGATACCGAAACCACAGGCCTCGATCCGCTGCGCGGTGACCGGCTGGTCGAGATCGGCTGCGTCGAGATCTTCAACCGCATGCCGACGGGGCAGACTTACCACGTCTACATCAATCCCGAACGCGACATGCCGGCGGAAGCGTTCGCCGTGCACGGGCTGTCGACCGAGTTCCTGGCCAGCAAGCCGCTGTTCCATGAAGTGGTCGACGAGTTCCTGGCCTTCGTCGGCGATACCCCGCTGGTGATCCACAACGCGTCGTTCGATATCAGCTTCATCAACGCCGAGCTCGACCGCATCAAGCGTCAGGTGATCCCGAAGGACCGGCTGGTCGATACGCTGCTGCTGGCGCGACGCAAGCATCCCGGCGTGTCGAATCGGCTCGACGATCTCTGCTCGCGCTATCAGATCGACAATTCCCGCCGCACCAAGCACGGCGCCTTGCTCGACGCCGAGCTGCTGGCCGAGGTCTATATCGACCTGATCGGCGCGCGGCAGTCGCAGCTCATTCTGGCGTCGGAAACGTCGAATGCGCGCGCGGGCAGCCATGGCGATACGCCGCGGCGTCAGCGCGAGACCCCGCTGCTTGCGCGGGTCAGCGACGCGGATCGAGAAGCCCACAGGGCCTTCGTCGCCACGCTCGGCGACAAGCCGATCTGGAACGATTACCTGCCGCCGCCAGCGCCTGCTGAAGCACCGGCGGCGTAGGGCTCAAAGCTTTCCGGATCAGCTCGGCTTGACGCCGGAGGCGGCTTGGGCGGCCGCCTGCCGCTCCATGTTCTGGCGGTAGAGACCGACGAAATCGACGGGGTCGAGCAGCAGGGGCGGGAAGCCGCCGTCGCGAACCGAGGTCGCGACGATCTCGCGCGCGAACGGGAACAGCAGCCGCGGGCACTCGATCATAACCAGCGGGTGCAGGTTCTCCTGCGGCACATTCACGATCCGGAAGACGCCGGCATAGGCGAGATCGAAGCTGAACATCACCTTGCCTGCCGTCTCGGCCTTGCCCTCGACAGAGAGGATCACCTCGTACTCATTTTCCGATAGGTTGTTGGCGGAGACGTTGATCTGGATGTTGATCGCCGGCTGTTGCTGCTGCTGGCCGAGCGAAGCCGGCGCATTCGGGTTCTCGAACGACAGATCCTTGGTGTACTGCGCCAGCACGTTGAGCTGGGGAGCGGCCTGTTCGACGGGGGCGCCGTTGCCATTGGTCATGAAAATGTCTCCTGGAGCGGCGCTCGGAACAGAATGTCCGACGGCACGCGTTAAGGTGTTGGGAATGCCGATGCCGGCGAGTGGCTATCATACGCCCGGCTCGGTCCACAAGGACGACGAGCGGGCGCATCCCGGCGGCCTGCGACCAAATCTCCCGGCGATGGGGTGGTGAGCGCAACCCCGCCCAATCTCTTAACGGCTTCCTAAATTATTGAAGATGCGCGATTTCCAGGCAGGAACGGGTTTCCCCCCGGGGTCAAAACGCGCTACACTTGCCCGTGCCAAAAAGCGCCATTGGCCGGGCATAGTTTCGTGCCTACATGCTGCGGACTCGATCGGCGATGCAATCTCTGCCGTTCCCGACCGGGAACGCTTTGATGCCCGGCCCGTTGCCGGCAGAGACCAGAAAGCGAATTCGACGTGGATATCTACACCATCATCTTCCTGGCGCTGGCCGTGTTCATCTTCCTGCGCCTGCGCAGCGTTCTCGGTCAGCGCACGGGAAGCGAGCGGCCACCGTATGATCGTGCTGCCCCCAACGTCGTGCAGCGCGGTCAGGATAACAACGTCGTTCCGATCCCGGGATCGGTGATCGACCAGCCGGCCTCGGCCGCGCCCGCCGAGCCGGTCGAACCGACGGAACGCTGGAAGGGCATCGCCGAACCCGGCACGCCGCTGGCGCAGGGTCTCGACACGGTGGTTGCCCAGGATTCCTCGTTCGATCCGCGGCATTTCCTCTCAGGTGCTCGCTCGGCCTATGAAATGATCGTGCTGGCCTTCGCCAACGGCGATCGCCGCGCGCTGCGGGACCTGCTGTCGAGTGAGGTCTATGAGAGCTTCGAGGCCGCGATCAAGGATCGCGAGAAGCACGAGCAGAAGACCGAGACGCGGTTCGTCTCGATCGACAAGGCCGAGATCGTCAGCGCGGAGACGCGCGATCGTTCGACCCAGCTTACCGTCCGCTTCGTGTCGCAGATGATCTCGGTCACGCGCGACAAGACGGGCACCATTGTCGACGGCAGCCCGGACAAGGTCGCCGACATCACCGACATCTGGACATTCGCCCGCGACTCGACTTCCCGCGATCCGAACTGGAAGCTGGTTGGTACTGGAAGCGCTCACTAAACATCTTAGCTACGGGCGCCTCGCGGTCGCGTGCTGCGCGCTCGCGGTGCTGTGCTCCACGGCGGCGATCGCCGCGCGCTACAGGTCGAGCCGGCACCCTCCGCCGCGACACGAGCATACCCACCCGATCCCCTATCCCGATCTGGAATTGCCGCTGCAGCTCAGCGGCAGCCAGTATGAGCCGCTCGCCTGGGCCAACGTCTCCGGCTGGAACGATGACGATCATCTCGCCGCCTACAAGGCGTTTCGCACGAGCTGCAAGCCGATCGCGGCCCAGCAGGGTGCGCCGGCGGATTCGAAAGCGCTCGGCAGTTCGCTGCGCGATCCCTGCCGGATCGCCAAGGGACTCGATCTCGGCGACGGTGCCAAGGGAAATGACAGGGCGAGGGAATTCTTCGAGCAGAATTTTGTGCCGCTGCGCATCTCCCGGCTCGGCGAGGACGCCGGTTTCGTCACCGGCTATTACGAGCCTGTGCTCGATGGCTCGCGGACCCAGACCGACGTCTACAACGTTCCGGTCTATCGCCGCCCGTCCAACCTGTTCGTGCGCGGCAAGACGCAGAATTCGGTCGGCCTGCCCAACAGCGGTCCCGTGTATCGCAAGATCGGCCGGCGCAAGCTCGTGCCCTATTACGACCGCGGCCAGATCGAGGACGGCGCAATCGCCGGCCGCGGGCTCGAGATCTGCTGGCTGAAAAGCCAGACCGATCTGCTGTTCGCGCAGATCCAGGGCTCGGCGCGGATCAAGCTCGATGACGGCACCACGCTGCGCATCAATTACGACGCGCATAATGGCTATCCCTATACGCCGGTTGGACGCGTCCTGATCGACCGCGGCATCATCCCGAAGGACCAGATGTCGATGCAGAAGATCAGGGAGTGGATGGAACAGAACCCCGACGGCGCCAAGGAACTGCGGCGCCAGAACCGCGCTTACGTGTTCTTCCGAGAGGTTCCGCTGTCCGACAAGGACGAGGCCGTCGGCGCGCAGGGCGTGCCGCTAACGCCGGGCCGCTCGATCGCGGTCGACAAGGCGCTGCATGTCTATGGCACGCCGTTCTTCATCGCGGGCGAGCTGCCGATTGAATCCGAGCAGTCCAGGACGCCGTTCCACCGGCTGATGATCGCGCAGGACACCGGATCGGCGATCGTCGGCCCGGCGCGCGCCGATCTCTATTTCGGCGCCGGCGCAGACGCCGGAAAGGTCTCGGGGCGGCTGCGGCACAATATGCAGTTCGTGATGCTGGTGCCGAAGGGTCTCGACCCCGTCGCGCGCGGCCACAAGCTGCCGATTCCGGACGAGCGGCCGTCGGCCAAGATCGCCAAGCTGTTTCCGCAGACCGATCCGCAGAAGGCCAAGCCGGCGGATCTGCCGACAGCGACCGTCGCCAAGGGCACGGGGAAAGACGCGCGCAATAGTGTCGCCAAGAGCCCGCCCGCGAAGGATGCATCGCCCGCGATGCAAGCAGCAACAACCCCTGTTGCGCAGGCCGCACCCGTGGCAGAACCAGTGCCGTTGCCGGCAGCCCGGCCTGACATTCCGCAACCGGAGAAGCGGCGCACCCGGCGCTATCGCCAACACCGCTATCAATGAAACGTCCCGCGCCGGTCCCCGATCTGTCCGCTCCATCGCGGCGCAAGCGTGCGCTGAGCGAAGAGGAGCGTGCGCTCTGGGAAAGCGTGGCCAAGCAAGTCAAGCCGCTGCGCAAGCGACCGGCCGCTGCGAAAGCCCACGCCGGCGCCTCTGATCAGGCCACCCGTCACGCCGCGGCCAAACCCATCCCGGTCAAGGCGGTCACCGCGGCCAAGGCCGCGCCGGCGCCGCGCCCGCAGGTGCCGCCCCTGGCGCCGATTGGCCGCCGCGAGCGCGCAAAACTGTCGCGCGGCCGGCAGGAGATCGATGCGCGGCTCGATCTGCACGGCATGACGCAGACGCGCGCGCATCGTGTGCTGTTCGCCTTCCTGCAACGCGCGCACAGCGACGGGCTTACCTTCGTGCTCGTGATCACCGGCAAGGGCAAGGTCGGTGACCTCGATTCCGAGCGCGGCGTGTTGCGCCGCCAGGTGCCGGAATGGCTCAGCCTGCCGGAATTCCGCTCGCTGGTCGTCGGTTTCGAGGAAGCGCATATCGGCCATGGCGGCAAGGGCGCCCTCTATGTGCGCATCCGGCGCGCGCGCTGAACCTAAAACGGTCTGACGATCCCGACGCGCGGGATCAGCGTCACGATCCAGCCGAGGATCGTCGTCTTGCGATCGTCTGACGAGATCAGCGGCGCCTCCTTCGACGCCGGCAGCATCTTCACGGCGTGCAGGATCAGGAACATGCAGACCGCCCAGTTCGAGATCCAGCGCGAATAGTCGAACACCGTCACGAACATCACGAGATAGCCGGCGCTGATCATGACAAGCGTCGCGACGACGATCCGCCGATGCAACTCACTCGCGAGCGCGCCGGTCAGCCGCGCGAAATAGCGCCACAGCGGCATGTGCAGCCAGATCAGCAGCGCAAACGCCGGCACGCCCAGGATGTTCGAGGGCATGCGCGCCCAGGTGTCGGCGAACTCCTTCGACAGCGGCTGGTACCAGATGTAGCCGAAAGCCAGCAGGTCGGTCCGTGACGGATCGGCCATCCGGCTTTGCAGATGACGGATGAACTCGTCATAGGGCACGTCGACCGTGCCCGCGAACTGCGCGACCAGGAAGAGGATGCCGACTGCGCCGAGCGCCGCGATGCCGAAGACGGCGTTCCGCAATGTCACGCCCTGCACCAGATAGAAGCGCAGCACCACGATCGCCGCGATGGTCGGCACATACATCAGCACGTTGATGTGATGGACCAGAATCAGCACGATCGAGAACAGCGCTGCAATCAGCACGAACACGACCGAGCGCGCCGGGATCAGCAGCAGCACGATAGCCAGCGCACAGCCATAGATGTCGAAATGGCCGAGCGTGTGCATGAAATTCTTCAGGAAGAACGGCGATCCCGCGGTGAAGACGAACAGCGGCCAATGCGCGTCGTCGAAGCCGAATGTCCGGTGAAACAGTTTGACGAACAGTCCGAGCGTGACCAGCCAGATGGCGCCGGCCAGCGCGAATACCAGCCACACCGGCACCTTGTCGGTGAACAGCGACACGATCGCGCCGATCAGCGCGCGCTTGGTGAAGCCGTAGTGATAGTCGACCAGCAGGTGGATGTAGGGGACAAAGGGCGGCAGCGCGATCTTGTGCAGGAACACCCCGACCAGCACGGCCGCATTGACGGCCAGCATCAGGCGCCAGGGGTTTTGCCAGACTCGCAGATTCATCGATCGCCCACTCACGTCGTCCCGGGCAAGCGGAGCGCGACCCGGGACCCATATGTGGACGGCCCCCGTGGCACAAGAGCTTTTTGAGTAGATCGGATCGCTTGCATCC